>CACYQD010000001.1 GCA_902776475.1 uncultured Prevotellaceae bacterium
GTAGCCAGCGTCGAAATAACCGAGAGTGGAACCGTATTTGGGGTTGTCACCGCTCTGGATGCCACCGGGTTTCGGATACTTGGCACCCGTGTTGTTCTCGGTCCAGTAGTCCACGTCGAGCTGTCCGCGACGGCCTGTCAGCAAGTTGAGGTAACCATTGGCAGAGTGGATGGCTGAAATCAGCTTACCACCAATCTGGAAGGCACCAATCACGGTCAAGTCGAAGTTCTTGTAACCCACGGTTGTATTGAAACCACCAATGAGGTCGGGCTCCATGCTCATGATCTGACGGTCTTCGGCACCAATCTGACGGGTAGGCAGACCATTTGCATCGTAGTCGCCAGTGTATTTCACCTTAATCATACCTACATTACCACCTGGCTCCAGGATATTCATGGCAGCCTCTTCACCTGCCTGCCACAGACCAACATACTCATAGTCGTAAATCACGTCGATGGGATGGCCGGGGAACCAGCGGTTGCCCTCGTCAGGAGCAGGCTTGCCGTCCTCGTCAAGAGCACCTGTCAGCTTGGTCAGCTTGTTGCGGTTTGCATAGAGGTTGATACCAGCCTCCCAGTTCCAACCGTTCTTGTTGTCGATGATGATACCGTTGAGGGTGAACTCGAATCCCTTGTTCTCGGTGTTACCGATATTACCCGTATAGCTGCTTACACCAGAGGTTGAAGGCAGAGAAACGTCGAGCAGGATATCGTTGGTCTTCTGGATGTAGTACTCGAAAGATCCATTCAGTCTGCCTCTGAACAATGAGAAGTCAAGACCAAAGTTCCATGTCTTGGAGAACTCCCAGCCCAGTTCGGGGTTAGGCAGTGCATTCACATAGTAACCTGCATTGTAGGTGCTGCCGAAGTTATAGTTGCGCACGGCGAGTCCACCGAGTGTGGAATACGGGTTGATACTCTGGTTAGAGGTCTCACCGTAACCGATGCGGAGTTTGAGGTTGTCGACCCAAGTGATGGGCTCCATGAAACTCTCGCGGGAGATGTTCCAACCTGCGCTCACTGCGGGATAGGTATGCCACTGATGGCCCTTGGCCAGACGTGAGGAAGCATCAGAACGGAGGGCGACAGAAGCCATGTACTTATTATCATAGGAGTACATCACACGGCCCATCCATGAAATCAGACCGCTCTGCCAGTAGTTGTAACCCGTGAGGTTGGCCTGGCCTGTAGCCTTGTCGAGTGCATAGTACTGGAAATAGTCAGCTGGGATACCCTGTGCGCTGGCACCTGTTGACTCGTAGGTCGTCTGCTCGGCAGAGTACATGCCGACAATATTCAGGTTGTGCTTCTCAGCGAAGATGCGGTCGTAGGTCACGAGGTTCTCCACAGCCCAGTTGTAGGTCTGGTTCTCGGAAATGCCGCCACCGTTGATGGCGTTCTGGTCCTTATTGTTCACACCCGTACCGGTGAAGTTGCCGCTCTTTGAAGAACGGTAGTTCAAACCAATGTTGATGCGGTAGCTCAGTCCTTCTACCCACGGGCACTTCAACTCGCCGAAGAGGGTGTTGTAAGAACCGATACCCTTGTTCTCATTCAGCCACACATTCTTGTCGCGCTTCACGGTTTCCTTGGTGACAACGCTCTGGTCGTCGGCAGGAAGAGAGACATAACGCTTCAGGTTGCCATTTTCGTCGTAGGGACTGGCCAAGGGGCTCTTGCTCAGCACGCCATACATATCATTGACACCCTGGTTCTTGCGGTAGCTGTTGTTGGTGCTCAGACCGAAGCGGAACCATTTGCCGACCATCTGGTCGAAGTTACCGCGTACGGAGATACGGTCGTAACCCTCAGTTGGAACGACAGACTCATCATGGTAGTAACCAGCGCCGAAGCTATAGCTACCGCCATTGGTACCACCAGCCACGCTCACGTCGTGGTTGTGGCTCACACCTGTCTGGTAGTAGAGATCCTGCCAGTCGGTGTTGGTGTTGTCATTCTCGTCGAGGGAGTTCTGGTAGAGACCAGCATACTTGCGGAACTCAGAGAACGTGGGGCCGTCCATCATAGGATACTTGTGGAAGACCTTCTTGAAACTGACATATCCGTTGTAGGACACCTTGGCGGGAGCACCCTGATAGCCCTTGGCTGTTGTGATGATGATCACACCGTTGGCACCACGGGAACCGTAGATGGCAGTGGCGGAAGCATCCTTCAGGATATCCATGGACTTGATGTCAGCGGGGTTGATATCGGAGAGCTGACCCATGAAGGGGATACCGTCGAGCACGATCAGCGGGTCGTTGCTGGCACTCAGAGAGCGCTGGCCACGGATACGGATCTGCATTTCCTCACCTGGTTTGGAAGAGGTCTGTGTCATGAGCACACCGGCCACACGACCCTGCAGAGCCTGAGCAGCATTGGTAGCGGCGATCTGGTTGAGTTTCTCTCCATTGACATTAGCCACAGAACCAGTGACGGCCTCACGGCGCTGTGTACCGTAACCGATGACCACCACCTCGTTGAGGTTGCCGCCTTCGGCCTCAAGAACGATGTTGAGGTTGGACTGGTTGCCGACCCTGATTTCCTGGGTGACATATCCCACATAAGAGACAACCAGGGTAGCCCCCGGTTTGACATCGATGGAGAAATTTCCATCGAAATCTGTGATCACGCCGTTTGACGTACCTTTCTCCAAAACGGTGGCACCAATGAGTTCGCCTTCGGAGTCACTAACCCGTCCGGTCACTTTCTTGGTCTGCTGCACTTCGCTCACGGAATTGGATTCAGGAGCAGCCATGGCAGCCTGTGGTGCGGCAAGCCCGAAAAATGAGCAAAGCCCCACAAAACAAACTGTTTTTCTCAAGTTTACATGCATAGCATTTCTTTTTAGTTGATAGTAATATGTAAAATTCAGTAGTTTTTATTGCAACTGGATAGTATCAGAATGTATTTTGATGAGGACGTTTCGTTTTTTTCATTATGATTTCATGCCGCAAAGGTATATTAAAAAATGTGACATGGGGTTAAAGAATGTTCCAACGCAATTAAAAATTGTTTCATGCGTAAAAAAAGGGAGTTTTAGAGGTAAAAGGTTACATTTTTCATAGTATTTGTGATTTTTGTGGATTTTTTGAGGGGGATTGTGGTGGATTGCGTGATGTTGGGTAAGGGTATTTTTTGCCCTCACCTAACCTCTCCCAGAGGGAGAGGGATAGGTTTGTAAGATCTCTCCCAAGGGAGAGGGATAAGTATGTATTGATTCCTAGAGGGAGAGGGTTTGATTTCATAAAGGAAACAGCCCCTCTCCCTGAGGGAGAGGATGGGTGAGGGGGTCTCATGGGTGAGGGGGATTTCCAGCGTGCAAGAAATATTGGCCCTCACCTAACCTCTCCCAGAGGGAGAGGGATAAGTATGTAAGATCTCTCCCAAGGGAGAGGGATAGGTTTGCTATACTTCTTTGAGACGCCACAATGTGACGTCTCTACTTTCATCCAAACCAAAAGACCCCGCTCCCTTTTGAGAGGGAGGGGGTAGATTACAATTGTTTCCCAAAGGGAGAGGGTATGCTTTTTTTGATGGGATTATGCGGGATCTTGGTCTTTGTGGGTTTCGGCATATTCGGAGGGTGTCATGCCGAAATGCTTTTTGAAGACGGTGGAGAAATAAGTCTGGTTGTTGAAACCAACGGAGAAGGCCACTTGGGAGATGTTGACTTTCCGCTCGCGGATGAGACGCGCCGCCTGCTGCAGACGATGATTACGGATGAACTCACCGGCTGAGATGCCCGTGATCTCCTTCATCTTCCGGTGGAGCTGCGTGCGGCTGAGGCCCACCTCCTCGCTGAGCA
Source organism: uncultured Prevotellaceae bacterium (assembly GCA_902776475.1). Classification (GTDB taxonomy): domain Bacteria; phylum Bacteroidota; class Bacteroidia; order Bacteroidales; family Bacteroidaceae; genus Prevotella. The sequence continues at coordinate 3,808 of CACYQD010000001.1, forward strand.
TATCCACATTGAAGTCTGGATCCATGAGATGTTGGTTGAGCACCTTCATGATCCGTTCCATCAAGACCTCGTTGTTGCCGGCCACCACCACGTTCATCACCTTCTCCTTCTGTTGCTGAACTCCGGAGAATTTGCCTTTCAGCCTTCGCATGTTATCTACGAGGTTGTCGATGAGGATATGCAGTTCCTCCATGTTGAATGGTTTGGCCAGATAGGCGTCCGCCCCTTTCTTGAGACCCTCAAGACGGTCGCTGATCTCCGTCTTGGAAGTCAGCAGGATGACGGGAATGTGGCTGATATTGGGGTTGGCCTTCAACTGCCTCAGCATGGCGAGTCCGTCCATCTCGGGCATCAGCACATCGCTGATCACGAGGTCATAGTTATTGTTGGTGAGCAGCATCTTGAGCGCTTCCTTCCCGTTTGGAGCCGTATCAATCCTGTACCAGTCGCTCAGTTCGTTCTTGATATACTGCGCCACCTCCTGATCATCATCGACGACCAGCAGCCGGAAGTTGCGTGAAGCTTGTTTACGCGAGGCCTTCTGCTTTTTCTCCTCCTCATCGACGATTTCCTCCGGGCGCAGATGAGCCTTGCCCAATGGAATCACCACTTCAAGACATGCGCCCCGTTGTGCGTCAGTGCGGTTATAGGCTTTCACCGTGCCCCCGTGCATCTGCACGATGGCTCTGGTGAGGTTGAGTCCGATGCCTGTACCTTCAATGTGCAAATCGCTGGAGTTGTTGCCTTGATAGAACCGCTCGAAGAGTTTTTCGGTATTCTCCTCCTTGAAACCGATGCCGTTGTCGATGACCTTGATATTGGCATGGTTGTTGTCCTGGGAGAGAGAGATGGTCACCCTTCCACCATCGAAGGTATATTTGAAGGCATTGGAAAGCAGGTTGCTGACCACTTTGTCAAACTGGATACGGTCGATCCACGCCATGACCTTCTCGTCGGAATGCACAAATTCGAAGTGGATATCACGCTGCTGCGCATTGTATTGATAGAGAGAACAGATGCCCGAGATGAATCCCACAAGGTCGGTTTCCGAGCAATGGAGGTGCATCTGGTTTTTGTCGATTTTGCGCTCGTCGAGGATCTGATTGACCAGAAGCAGGAGCCGTTGTGCATTTCGGTCGATGGTGTCGAGGTCGTTGAGGCTCTCCTTGTCGGTGATGCGGTCCTTGAGTTTGTGGAGCGGTCCCATGATCAGCGTCAGCGGCGACCTGATGTCATGGGTGGCATTGATGAGGAACCTCATTTTCTGTTCATCGAGATCCGCTTTCCGCTTCCTTTCGATATAGAAAGCAGCCAGAGCCACAGCGCCAAGGGCCAGCAGTCCATAAATGAGATAAGCCCAAGTGGAGGCATACCAGGGCGCCTTGACAACGACGGTGACGCTGCATGGCGTGACATTGCCTTCTTCCAGGTCTGGCAACCGGATGTCGAAGACATATTTTCCCGGCGGCATCCTGTTGAACGACACACTGTTCGACCCCTCATCCAGGGCTGTCCATGAACCTTTGTTCAAGCGATACTCGAATACGATGTTGTCTGTATTCTGGAAATCAAGCAGTGAGAACTCCATGGTGATGGAGTTTTGCTCATAAGGAATGACAAACCGCTTTTGATGAACGCTGACAGGTTTTCCGTCAATCAGGAAGCGCGTCAGGAAGACGTTTTTCCCTTTCTGGTTGACACTCCCCTGCAAGTTATCAGGATAGAAGGAGACGATGCCCTCATTCGAGCCATAGAAGACCCTGTCGTCCGCTGCATGGACTGCTGCACCGAGGATAAACTCCCTCAATTCCAGGCCATTGCCGTGCAGGTGGTTGACCATGCGCTTCTTGTTCTGGTCATACTGCCAGATGCCTTTCGCCGTACTCATCCAGAGATTGCCCGAGCGGGCTGTGAGGATGGTGTATACCGGTATGTTGGCGATATCCTCAGACCCCGGGAAAGGTTTCACCTTGTTGTCGGACCTGTCATAACAGTAAAGTCCAGCCTCCGTACCGATGAGGATGATTCCCTCCCGCTGCTCGTGCAGCGAGAAGCATTTCATGTCCTTGAGCTGCACATTCCATCCGAAATGGAGGAAACTGCGGTCAGCGGGATTCATGACACACAGACCGCTCATGGTAGCCACCCACAGCAGTCCGCGGCTGTCGATGAGCATTGCCTTCACCCAGTCGTTGCACAAAGCGCCCTTTTTGGGGTCTTTCTGGTACATGCTCAACTGATAGGACTGTCCGCTCTCGGTGTTGAGCACGCAGATGCCTTTCCCGTAGTTGCAAATGTAGAGGTTGCCCTCACCATCATCGGTCATGCAGTTGATGCCCCAGCCGTCCACCTTCAGCCGTGGCGAACTGTTTCCAGTGAGAGGGTTGTAGCTGTAGAGCATGTTCTCGCTGCCCACCCAGTACTGGCCTCGCTTGTCACGGTAGATGCAGTTGGCACCAGCGGGAGTAGCCGGAGCCGGAGTGATGTGTCCCACTTTGTCAAACTGGTAGATACCGCTTTTCTGTACGGTGCACCACACGCAGCCGTCGTCGCCGGCAGCCACGCTCGACACGCCGCTTCCCAGGACATAGTTCTGCGCCGAGAATTTCCAGGTATTGAAGATCTCCGGCCCCTTGCTGATTTTCATCAGTCCTTTCTTGTAGCAACTCACCCAGAGGTTGTGGCTTTTGTCCTCAAAAATGAAGTTGACATTGGCGGACCCCAGTCCGTAGCGGTTATCCTCCACTTTCTGCGGTGTCTTGCTGCCTTTGGGGAAGACGAAAAGTCCGTTGCCCGATGTACCGACATAGAGGTTTCCCTCATGGTCGATGAGCGCTGTTCGGATCGATCCTTTCTCCACCATGTTGCCGAGGTCATATCCCGCGTCTGTCAGTTCTCCGGTGGCGTAGTCATATCTGAGGATGCCATAGAGGCACACAGCCAGGAAGCCCCTCTTGTCCGTTTTCAGGAAGGAGGTCACCGGTCCGTAGGGCGAAGTGAAATTCTTGGTGGCTGTCGGACGGAGATTGCTGAGTTTGATTCTCGACAACGTGGAAGTCTGTGTTCCCTTCCACATGGAGTGCTGGTCATCCTCAAAACCGACCATGAAGAAGTCGTTGCCGGTGTTGGACGTCAGCATTTTCTCTGCCGTGATGACGTCTTTGCCCGCCCGGATGGCAAACAGGCCATATCCGGCTGTTCCGATCAGGACATTCCCGTCGGAATCCTCGAAGAGGCACTCCACCCTGGTTCTCAGGCGGTTGGGGAAATGATACTGCACGAAACAGTTGCGCTGGTCATCGAAGCGGCACAATCCCTTGGCTCCGCCAATCCACAAGCGGTGCCGGCTATCGACCAGCAACCGGGCGACATCATTGTCCTGCAGCGAGGACGAGTCGTTTTTGTCGTTGAAGAACTGCGTGAAGCGGTAGCCATCAAACTGATTAAGGCCATACTGGGTACTCACCCAGAGGTATCCGTAGTGATCCTGGACGACGAAGTCGACCATGCTGCTCGACAGCATGTCGGCATTATAGAGCCTGACGCCATCGCCCCATGACGGCAGCACCGTCATGAGACATGTGAGGATCATCAGTGAAATTTTACAGTTATTTTTCATGAAATGAGGTTAAAAGGTGTCCGCGCGTCACTCCTGGTGCCGGGGCGACTCATCGCCATGGAGATAGGACGGGCGGTATCCACCGCAGTCGATGACCACTTTCTCGAAGACGATGCCCGGGTCAAGCGGTTCGATGCGCAGGGTATGTTTTCCGGCAGGAGCCGTGACAGGCACCTTGGTCTCCACCACGCGTCGTGCCACGGTAGGATAATAGATGCTGTAGATGTTTTGAGGATTCTCGTTGAGTTGGGCGTTGAAATTGATGGTCTGCGGTTCGCCGTCATCGAGCGTCACCCGGTAGCAGAGTCCGCCCTTGTTGAGGAAGTCGAGTGTCGATTTCACGACGATGAGCGCGCCCTTTACCTCCGACGAAGTATCGAAACGGTAGGTGAGTGAGGCACCCCCGACACTCTTGTCATAAGGATATACCGACAATCCGCTGAGCGTACGACCCATGAACGGGATGACCCGCCAGGCAGCCTCCGCGGCATCCTCGCGCTGATAGTAGTGCTCCGCCTCCATCGCCACCATGCCGTTGCGCTCAGTGAAGATGTTGGCACCCTCCTTGACGGCGAGCCTTCTGACTTCCGGCATGACATCATGCGGTCCGAAGTCATCGTTCCAACTGCGGTATCCGATATGTTTCTGTGTCATCATGCCGTTCCACTTTCCTCCGGCGATGTCATGATTGTATGCTGCGCAGAGCACGGAGTCGCGGCGGAAGGTCTGTTCCACCTTGTCGGCCCAGAGGTTGGCGTCGGGATTGCCCTCGCGGTAGAGCGCATGGTTCATCGCCTGGGCATAATACATCTGATAGATGTTGGCCATCGCCTGCACGGGGAAGAGAATGATCTGCTGATAGGCGTCCCGGTATTCCGGACTCAGTGCGGCATATTGCCGCAGTGCCTCCGTCTCCAACTGATTGTATTGCGCCACCACCTTGGCCCATTCTCCTGTCTCCAGGTTGTAGGTGCGGCGGTCGAGCATCTCCGCGGTGATGCGTCCGTTGTACTTGCAGCAGAGATTGAGGATGCGCGCAGCCTCCTCAGCCTCTTTCTCACCAAATGCCTCGCGGCAGAAGCCGAGGGTATGCTCCGGGATGTCCTCCCCACCCTTCCAGGCCATGTCCATGAAGAGCTGGATGGGATATTCCATGGGTTTGAGGTCGCCTACGTTGAGCACCCAGATGCGGTCGATGCCATATTGCAAGGCCAGGTTGAGTTGTTCCCACATATTCTGAATGGGGGTGACGTTGAGCCACTTCGAATTCCGGGGAGCGCCCACGTAGTCCACATGGTAGTAGAGACCCCATCCGCCCTTGTGAGTCCGCTCTTTGGCATTGGGCACGCGGCGCACGTTGCCCCAGTTGTCGTCGCAGAGGAGGATCGTGACATCATCGGGCACGCGCATTCCTTTGTCGTAGTAATCAAGCACCTCCTTATATAATGCCCACACCTGTGGAGTCTCCTTGGCAGGACGGCGGGTGACCTCCTGGATGATCTTCCGCTGATTTTTGACCACGTCGAGCAGGAGTTTCGTGTCAGCCTCAGCGCTCATGGCCTCGTCGCCATCACCCCTCATGCCGATGGTCACGATATCCTCGGTGCCCTTCATCCGCTCGATGCCCTCACGGAAGAAGCGGTCGAGCACCTCCTTGTTGGTCTGGTAGTTCCATGCTCCGTAGTCGCGGCGGTGGCGGGCCCATTCCTGATGGTTGCGTGCCATCGGTTCATGGTGCGACGTTCCGATGATGACACCCATCTCGTCGGCAGTCTTCGAGTTGAGCGGGTCGTCGGCATAAAATGCCCATCCCCACATGGCCGGCCAAAGGAAGTTGCCCTTCATGCGGAGGATCAGTTCGAAAACCTTGGCATAGAAGTCATGTCCGCCATAGTTGGTGCCGAAGGTATTCTTGACCCATGACGTGAGGCAGGGTGCCTCATCGTTGAGAAAAAGTCCGCGGTATCTGACAGCCGGTTCGCCGTCGGTATATTCTCCCTGAGCCAAGCCGATGCGGTCGTGCCGAACTACGGGCACATCGGCCCAATAATACCACGGTGAGACGCCGATTTGCCGGGATATCTCATAGATGCCATAGATGGCACCACGCTTGTCGCTGCCCGTGATGGCCACCGACTGTCCGTCGATGCGGATGACAAACTTCTCGCGAGCCTTCATCTTCGGGTCAACGGCCACGGTGATGCGCGCCCCCTCTCGGCTGCTGGTCAACGAGCATTCTGCCCCGCAGACCTGATGGATATCGTTGCAGAGGTCAAGTGCGGCACGTTGCACACCCTTGTCGGCACTTCCATCCACAAATATGATTACTTTGCCTCCCTCATTGAGCCAGAGGCCACGGCCTTCGAAGTTGACGAAACGGTCAGCGGCCCATCCATTGGCAGTAAGGACGAGCACCATGAAGAGCATCAGAAATCTTTGTTTTGTTTTCATACACAGTGACGGATTAAGGGTATGGTGAGCAATTGTTAACTGCGCAAAATTACAATTTTTATCCAAGGCATTAAAAAAGTTGCATAAAAAAATGTTCCAATGAAACAAAATGAAAGGTAAACGTGACGAAATTGTCCTCATACCGTCTCAAAATTCAGAAGAAGTGCGGGCATTATCAAAAATAATTTGTAAATTTGCAAAATGAATGCAGGCCTTGCCCGGCATTCCAACAGATTGGAACGCAAGCCAAACTACGAATATGGAATCCATCAGAATCAACATCAACAAGCAACTGGGCCGCGAGGGGTTGGTCCCAGTCATCACGTATCCTGCTGAATCCTCCTACGATTTCAGACTCCGCAGTTGCAAAGAGGACATGGGCAACCTCTCCACCGACAAAGCCTACCACATCACCATGTATCCCGACGGCAGCAACATGCAGGTGTCACTCATCAAAAGCACGGAGAATGGCTTTATCGAGTATTCCGTGCTCACCGACCTCCATCAGCGCACCGTCGATGGCCGCAGACTGCTGGATGCCCTCGACAGTTTGGAGAAGGCCTATGCCTCCGTGGCCAATGAGGCGAAGCCCATCGAGAACAAGGCATTCCAGAAATCCGTCGCCCAGGTGCATCAGCAATTGCTGTCCGAGGCGACTCCGGGCTATCCCCTCCCCCTCCCCGTCTGCAAGTCAGAGGAGGACAATGCCCTGACCTTCTACATGAACTACAAAACGGAGGGTGAGATCCTCACCCTCATCAAATATCCCGATCAGGCGTTTTTCCACCAGACCACAAACATCTACCTGGTGGACGAGAACGTGCATCCCACCCGTCCGCAGGCCTGCAAGCATATCCACTCGCTGGTGCTCCGCACCTTCAAGATCAAGTCGCCCGAGGGCTACGAGTACGGCCAGGTGAAAGAAGGCGAGACAGTCCGCATCAACCTGAAGGGAAAAGAAGGCATGCTGCCCATGACGACCGACGTGCGCGGCGACGTGTCGAAACCCACGCCCTACGGCTATTACGACAGTGCCACCAGTACGATACGCGTCGATGAGCGCACCATCAAGTTCTACTACGAGCTGAAGTTCTTCGTGAAATACAACGAGCGCCGTCTGCGCAGCTGCATCGTGCGCTACAACGGTGAGCAAGTGATGCCCGACAGCAACGGCTGCTACCTCATCAAGGTGTATGAGGACAAGGTGAATGACGCCGGCTACATCCAATTTACGGGCGAGAACCTGAAGGATGCCCGCATCCAGGTCACGCCGGGCATCGTGAAACAGCAGGAATATGTCTTCAACCCCGAGCCCATGCACGACATGACCCGCATCACCTTTGACTTCGGCGACGGCCGTCCGATAGAAGCGCGCATCGACATCGGCACCAACGACCGGCTGTTTCATCAGCTCAACGAAGGCAAGGTGAAAGGCTATCCGGTAAAAAAGGAAGGAGAAGACTTCCGCATGTTCATCCCACGGAAGTTGACCGCCGCGTCGAAGAACATCCTCCGTTTCATGAAATTCGTTGCGATGGTGGCTTTCACCCTGGCAGCCTATGCCTTGGCCACATGGTTGGTGACCCAGCATTGGCCATGGCCCATCGAGCGCAATGTCCCTGCCACGGAACAGGTGAAGAAGACCAACCGCGTCAACGAGGAAGGTGAGGTGACCACCGTGGCGGATGAGGAGGAGAACAGCGGCCTGATCACCGACCAGACCGACAAAGTGACCCTTGAGAACATGGATCTTTCCTACCTGCAGAACAATTCTGTGTGGCGCCGCGACTCCATCCGCAGCAACAAATACAAGGATATCGTCAACACCATCTTCAACGGCCGTCTGAGCGAGATCAAGATGAAAGGCTACAACGGCAAAATCATCCCCAACCCCTGGTGGGAGATGGTTTGGCGCGAAGTGATTGTGCCCAACAACATCCACAGCGAGGCTGCGAAGGAAGTGTTTGAGCAAGTGATCACCTCAGACCACAACTCCCTTGACGTGGAGAAGTTGTATGAGGAATTGTCGAAGAGACTGATGCCCACAGGAGATGCCCTGCGTCAGGGGAACGGCACCATGAGCACGCCTAAAGTCCCCAGCAGTCCTATGGCGCCGAATAGTCAAAAACCCGCCACACCTCCCACACAGGGAGGGAATGTGGTCCCATAGAATCATTATTAAAAAACAAAATAGATATGTTCACAGCATTAATCGGTTTGGTGGCTTTCGCCATCATCGCCTTGATCGGCTGGGGTATCGCCGAGGCCAAAGGCAAGACTTGCGTCTATGAGAAGAATCAACAGGAAGAGGAAGTGGAAGAGCAACTCGCCCAGTCACTCCACAAAAACGGCTTCCATGAGCTGAGCATCAAGGATGTCATCAAGAGCATCAGCACCAAAGGATTCAAAACGACGTAAAATCATTCTTGCAGAGAGATCGTATCCTCTGCACTTTTTAGTAGAGGCGCCACAATTGTGGCGCCTCTACTGGCCCTCACCTAACCTCTCCCGAAGGGAGAGGGATTTTTTATGGGGTGGATGGGCTAGATGGGGTGAATGGGTGAAATGGGCTGAATGGGAGCCCTCACCTAACCTCTCCCAGAGGGAGAGGGATAAGTTTGTAGTGCTTCCCGGAGGGAGAGGGACTGATTTCAAAAAAGGAAACTACCCCTCTCCCTTGAGGGAGAGGATGGGTGAGGGGGATAGGGAGAGAGGATGGGTGAGGGGGCATATTATAGGGGATCGAGATGCTTGTGGGCATGGGAGAGTTGGAGAAGTTTTCTGCATTGCCCCAGGGCAGCTTCAGCTGATGACGAATATTTGTTTTCCGCCTCCGGCAATGTGACGGAAAACCATTGTGCTGTGATGTCGTTGATGAGGAATATCCGAACAAGAGACTGGAGGAGGACGATAGAGACATGGACCGGCACCATGTGGCGTGGGCGATGACGGGCAGCATTGATGTCCAGCACCCGGGTGGCCTTTGCCACACTGTTTTGCCAGAAGAGGTCAAACATGCTCTGGTCCTCTGCGATCATTGGAATCCTGTCGCACCATTCCTCCTGACGGTCATTCTTGGCGGCATGGTAGGCCGTCAGAATGGCCACCTGCTCGAAGACATCCGTTTTCATCTCTCCGAAGGAAACGTGAAATGCTCTGCTCATGGTCATGCGTTGTTTTCAAGTGCGTTGACACGGTCGATGAGGTCAGCCACCTGGGCGGTGAGACCACCCGTGGATATTTCCTGCCAGGAGGGAGCTGAACCATGGCCGTTTTGATAGGCGTTGCTGCCCCATGTGGCGTAAAGCCGCAGAAAGGGTTTGTCATCACCCATCCCGGATACCGACAGGGAATCGGCGAAATCTCCTTGTTGTTTAGAGGTGACCAACAGGAAATGGGCGTCGCTTGACGCATAGAGGACATAGACTCCGGGAGAGGACAGTCTCCCTGTACCTTCGGTGTATCCAGCCTCCTCCAGCGTGGTGGTGATGACGGTCTCCATCTCCTCCACAGAAGTCACGTTGGAGAAATCGAAGGTGACCGACTCCAGACGATTGAACGCCAGTGTGTGCTGCGCCGTGAACGGAGCGCCGCTGAGCGCGTAGTTGCATCTGATGCTCACCCGGGTAGGTGTGCCGGTTGCCGTGCATTCATAGGCTTTTCCCACAGCCGTGTCATAGTACTTGTCGCCGACAGCGGGAGTTGAAGGAGCCGACGGATAGGCCGGCATGGGATCATCGGTCCCCAGAAGTTGCAGGAAGATATTGGCGATATTGTCTTCCATTGAGCGCATCCGCAGTTGGACAGCGTCATTGTCGAGCGGCAACCCGATAGGTCCAGGGTAGTTGGTCCACACCCTTTGGGTGTCCACGCTGCCGGAATAGCCAGCGACGAGCGGGACAGAGGCCGAGGCCAGTTTGGAGTAGATGGACGTGTCGCGGATGATGAGGTTGTTCTCCGTTCCCCCCGAGACACTTCCGATGAAGGAACCATAGCCGATCTCAATGAGGCAGTTGTCGAACTCAAAACTGTTGGTTTGCAAACCGAGGAGTGCATTCCTCGCCACAATCTGATTGGCATTGGACTGTGTCTCGAAGGTCTTTCTCATGACGCAGTTGTGGAAATGGATCCACTGTCTGCCATGCATGCCATAGTTGTTTCCCCGCAGCATGGCACCCGCCTCTATCGTACAGTTGTCGAAATAGACATGCCGTGTGGTTCCAGCCTCCGGCGTGCCGCCCTGCGCCGCATGGAAGGAGAGCATGACCTCCTGATAGCCACTGCCGCTCCTGAACCTGCAGTTGGAGAAATAGACCTCATCGTTGACAGCCCCTCCATAGAACAAATGGAAACCGGCAGCTGAATAAGGCGCCGTCGTCAGGTCGGCGTTGTTGATGTAGGTCTTCGTGGTTCCCAGTCCGTTGTTGAGCACACCCGTGGATTTCCACCCGTCAACATAGACCTTCTCTCCCTGTACGAAACGGATATCGCAGTGCAGGTTCTTGCATTCCAGATTGTTGATATGCGTGTTGGGAGAATTGTCAATGGTCATGCCATAGACATTGCTCTCCGAGGATGACAACCGGCTATAGGAAGCGGCCGGCGTGCCTCCGTCCCTGTCCTTCAAGGCCTTGATGCAGAGATTATTGATGGTGACGTCCGGCGCATTCCGGATTCGCAGACAGACGCACACGAGTTCCGAGCCCGGCGTGGGTCTTCCGCCGTCTGTCGTGCGGCAGAACAGGGTGGCGCCGTTGCCCTCTATTGTGGTGTTGGCCGCCACCGTGCAACAAGCGGAGGAGGTGTTGAGCGAGTTGATGAAATAGACCCTTCCGGGAGCCAGGCGCGCAGTATGGCCTGCACCGCTGTTAGCTGCCAACCACTGACCGACAGCTGTGGTATCGTCGGTCATGGTGGAGAGGATATCCACCAGTCCCTCAGCTGGTCTGAAGAGATAACTGTTGCGGACAGCCTTTTCTGTCTCACCCTCGATGAGACCGATGTCGGAGTAGATTGTGTCGGTGCGTGCGAGACCCGTCACGGGATTGTTCCAAAGCGAGGCGTTGAGCCACGTCTTGTAATAGACCGTCCCCATCTTGAGCAGAAAAGTCTTGAGCGGCGCACAGTACCGCACGTCGGCCGCCGTTGCCGCAAACGTCAGTCCGTAGTCGTTGACGATACGCTCTTCCGGAGCAGACACTTCAATGACTGCCCCCTCGGGGTCGATGACGATGCCGATGTTGGAGATGGCACCCCCGAAACACGCCAGCGGCCAGTCGAAGTAGGCGATGCCGTCGCCCTTGGCGCCATAGTATTCCGGATATTGCGGGTCGGCGGAATAATCCTTCACCGCGTCGGGCAGAACCGGCTGGACAGGGTCATCTCCCGATGGTGCAGTCTCCTGCGAACCCGTAGGCACGATATTGCCCGTGTCCTCCCGTCCATGCCAGTGGTAGATGGTGAGCAGCGATCCAGTGGTCAAATAGAAGAAATCCTTCCATTTGTCGATATCGCTGCTGGCGAGACCTGTGGGCTGGTCGTTCCACGACAGGTAATAGAGATAGGTGTCATCCTCCTGGATGGACGTGCCCCTCAGCACCCTCAGGAGAGGCAATTTCCTCACGTTGTCCCATACATAGGCATAGGAGAAACTGTCATCGTGCGTGGCCAGGGAAGAGGTCTCGATGAGGGGTGACTCGCTGAGGACAGCCACGATAGGGATGAACTTGGCTCCCTGCTGGATTTCCATGCCCGCCACGGTTCGCTGGAGCGTGTCCATCCTGTCGTCAAGGTCGCTGACATCTCCCTGGAGACCGGCAACATCGCTCTGGAGGCCAGCAACACCACTCTGGAGACCGGCGACATCGCTCTGAAGACCGGCGACATCAGTCTGAAGACTGCCCACATCCTCTTGAAGACCATTGATATCATTTCGCACATCGGTGAGATCAATCGGCGAGGCCGACTGCCGCGCCCATTCCTCCAGCTGTTCCCTGAGTGCAGAAATCTCGGTCATGATACCCGTGGTCTTCTCCGGAGTCACCGCCCCGTCGGCGATGTTTTCCGTCTGGATGAAGGCATGTCCGAGGACGACCTGCGCGGTCCATTCCCCGCCCCCGTCCAACCGCGGGTCGATGTTCCACATCAGGGCCGTGAGATACCTCACGTGGAGTCCACCGAAATGAATATACACGCCCTCGTCGGAAGACAGGTAGAACACCTGGTGGTCGAGAGGTGTGTGGGGAATGGTGGCCGGATCCGCTACGCCACAAAACACATAACCCTTCGAGGCGATGTCATCGACGATGTCACGCGCTGCGTTGTAAGCCTCAAGGCTGAACGACTCCGACAGAGCGACGGTCGTCATGGAGTTTGACCAGACACCCTCCGTCTCGCAGATCCACAATTGGGGCGAGGCCGTCAGTCCCACCAAGGCCCAGAAACCTTTATGGGGAGAAGGAACGGTTTGAGACAGCTTCTCTGGTGTGGCATACAAACCGCAGTCGCGTCCTTGCAGGTGGCGGCAGAGCAAGCGCCCCTCCACCCTCACGTCGCGCTTGAAGACAGCAGGTTGCTGAAAGACGGCCCTTCCGCCCACCCTCAGGTCACCCATGATGTCGAGGTCAGCCGCAGGCCGCGGCAGATGACGGGCAGCGTGATGGTCCTCTCTCAACCAGTTGCGCTGTCCCTCATCCCAACAATAAAGATCCTGGAGGACATACAGGTATTCACCCCGGTGTCCACCTGCCGGGAAGGACCGCCACACCTCGGTAAAGGAGGTGAAGTGGCCCAGAAGATAGTTCAGTCGATGTGGAAAAAACATGTTCATGGTATTAATAGGTGAATGATAGACGGGTCAGTTCTCCCACACGGGAGATGAAAGCATCGTAGAGCCGACGGGGGATTTCAAGTCCCCCGTCGATGATCTGCGGCAACGCGGCATATTGCGCCATAGTGAGGGTCACGTCAGGACCTGCTGCCGAGGAATAGAGTTTCGCCACATGCCCCTGAGGTTGGGCGCAGACGACAGCCACGGGCCTCGACGGGTTTCCCCGCAATCCTGCGAAGGGTGACGCCTGCCACCGGTAGTCGGGGTCAGTGTCGGTGATGATCCGGGCCGGCCTGTGCCAGTCGGAGAGTCTCACCGACAACAGTCTCAGGAAATCATCGGGCAACGGAAGGATTGCCATCCCCCGCCCTACCCCCTCCGGCCAGGTCAACCGGCTGCGCACCGGTCTTCCAGGAGCGAGGAGGGCGGGTGGGGCTTCCTCCATCACCTGTCTGGCAGCCGTCAGGATTTTCGAGGCGATCAATTCGTTGAACGAACGGCTGTCGGCATCACACGTCGGGATGAGCGGGCGGTCGTACGCATTGCGGTCGAGCAGGATCCGGGCGTCGCGGAGGATGTCGTGAATGGAATATGTCATATCCGTAGGGTTTGAATGCCGCGAGGTCAGGACTGGATCTTGATGATCACGCCATGTTCGAGCGCAGCCTCCTCTATCTGTGCCCGGGTGCGCAATTTGGTGCGCGACACGTCCCACTGCGTGGCGACATAGTCCTTGGCGTCTGCCAGCGAGAAGAAGGCCATCTCCTTGGGTGCAGCCGGTGACGAATCACCGGCTGCTGGATTGAAGAGGTCTCGTGAGTTCAAGGGCGGCAGGGGCAAAGGTTTCTCCATCTGGATCATCGTCCCGAAATAGCGGTGGTTCTCAATGGCCTCCTGCAGCCGGGTATCGGCCGTGGTGAACGATGAACCTCCGAGAGTGTGCGGGATGAAGGTCAGGTGGGCGAAGCCGTCGGCCAGGCGCACGTTGAAGCTGAGCGCACTGGGTGAAGTATAGGTCTTGATCATGTGTAGACAAGTATCAGGAACAAAGACATCAACACCGGGGCTCACTCCTTGGCCAGTTGGAGACGGGCGTGGGCTTTCGCATAGCGCAGATAGAGGCAACTGATCTCCTGGATCACCACTGCGTCGGTATTGCGCACTCCGGCCTTCTTCAGGTCGAGGATATTGCGGCTCCAGCTCAGGTGCGTCTTCTTGGTGAGGAACTCGGGATCGAGGGCGAAGGCGCAGTCAGACATGCCGTTGAGGTCGAACAACTCGTCGTGCATGGCGAGTATCTCGCCGAAATCGGTCTCCCATGACTTGAATTTCAGGTTCCAGATCTCCACGGTGTCCTTGAGGCGGAACTTGTCGCTGTCGATTTTCGACAGGGCAGCCAAGAAGTCGGAACCGCAGAGCAGCACCTTGCGCTTGTTGCCGATGCCCGTTCCCACGAAAAGGTCCTTGGAGATATCGACGAGGTCTTCGTCGGTGATCACCGCCGTCTGTTTCTCGGCATTCCAGGTTCCCACCTCGATGTCCTTGCCGGCCTGCCACCAGATGCCCTTGGTGAACCACTGCGACATGCCGTCCTTGACGGAGTGGTTGATGACGTTCATGTCGCCGAAGAGGAAGGAGTTCTCCATGGCGAGACGCATGTCGTAGATGCTGTCCTCCTCAAGGTCGGAGAAGCCCCAGTTGACCTCCTTGGCCGCAATCTTGTCGAGCGTGGACTGTTCGATCTGTGCCATGAAGTTCTGACAATACTGCAGTTCTGAGGAGGGCAGGTTGTTGAAGCGCCCGGTCTGCACATCGAGTTCTCCGCACGACTTGCCCATGCGGATCAGCACGGTGCCTGCCTCTATGGCAGGAAGGCCGATGGGTTGTCCGCTGACCATGGCGCCGTTGACGGCATAGACGATGGGATTGCCCTCCGAGGTCTTGCCACACACGCAGAGCACGAGGTCTGGGGTGCGCGGGTCGTTGGCATTGTATCGGCCTCCCTTGTGGTTGAAGAGGGCCTTCACGCCCACCACGCGGATGGTGTCGTCGAGGGTAAACATGTCGGGGTCAGTCACACGGATGGCCGTGGAAACACCGGTGGAGGCAGTGACCGCCTGAGCGAGGGTGGTCTTGACCGGACGTGTACCCACACTGTAGTACTTCACTTCAAAGGAATTGGCCTTCTGGGCATTGGCATAGCGTGAGATCTGGTCAATCGGCGTGGCCATCGGACGGATTTTGGTGATCCGCTCATCGATGTCTTTCTGATACATGTCACTGTCGCCTTCCTGCCTTCCGTGGGTCTCGTTGGCGATGCCATCGGGATTGTTGGGATAGAGTGCCGAGGCACCTGCCGTGGTGTGTGGCTCCGTGGTGCCTTTGTAGAGTTCGTTACCGCCGATGGTCTGTCCTGCTTCGGGCAGAGCTCCGGCTGCCGCCATCAGCACGCCGGCATCAGCTCCTGCTGCCATGGCAACACCTTGGAGGATGAGCTCCGGTAGCCGCTGCATCAACTTTCTTGCTTTTCTCATGTTGTGTAATGGTTTTGAAAACGTTATAAACTGAATACGCTTGCAAAGATAACACGGGAAAAGCGCGGCGGCATGGCATTTTCGTATGGGAGAATGCAAAATGCGAGGAGCCTGGATTTCGAAATCCAGGCTCCTCGCATTTTTGGTTGCCCCCTCACCTAACCTCTCCCAAAGGGAGAGGGATAAGTTTGTGAGGAAATCCTCTCCCGCCAGGGGAGAGGGTTTAAAAGTATCAGTTGCTGAGGATCATGTTGACGATAGCCATGATGTCGGACACGTTGATGTTGCCATCCTCATTCACATCAGCATTCAACTCGTTGAATACTGCGGGAGTGGAACCCAGGATGTAGTTGACGATGGCCATGATGTCGGACACGTTGACCTGCTCATCTTCATTGACATCACCGAGGAAGGCAGCCGTACTCTTGATGTAGTCCACCTTGAAATCGTCGGGATTCGCGCCGACATGCTGGCGACCGGGGGTGACAAAGTCTATGTTGTCGATCTTTCCATTGCCGCCCTTGAACCGCGGGCTTGCCTCTACCGTGAGGATGAGGAAGTCGCCTGTCGTACCGGTGATGGTACGCAGCTCGCTGTCAAATCCACAGATATTATAGACATTGGCGTCAGGATTACCGAAGGTCACCTCTCCCTTGTATCTATCAGTAGCCTCCACGCCGGTGAGCGTCAAACCTGCAGGCAGTGTGAGCTGCATGCTGAACGCCGTGAGATTGGCATGTGAGTTGACCAGTTTCACAGCCACCTGCATGCTCTCGCCCTGCGTGATGGTGAAATCATCAATCGTCACATTCTCCATATCCTCTGCCTTGGAGAAATTGGCGAAGCACATCAGTGCCATAGCCAGGAATATAATTTTCTTTCTCATTGTTCGAAGATTATTTGATAATTACTTTCTTGCCATTGAGGATATAGACACCCTTTCCTGGACGGTCAACACGCATACCATTGAGGTTGTAGTAGACACCATCCTCGTAGGTCTTGTCGCTGCCCATCACCTCGACGATAGCCGTAGGCTGTGCGGCGGCCACTGCGTCAAAGAGATGCATGGCGCCGTCGGCGGTGATGAAACGGATATTGGAGGCGGTGATGTCCTCGCAGTCGGGATTTCCGGCCTTGATATTGATGACAGCTCCGTCAACACCCTGGAAGCAGTTGTTCTGGATGGAGAAAGCCACGAAGCGGTAAGTATTCTCACCCACCTTGTTGTAGAGCATCTGATGGCCCTGGCGGCGTGCGGTCAACTGCACCTGCTCCACATCCGAAGCCTCGGGAAGAGTGAGATCGAACTGGAAGGCAACATAGCGCTGACTGCTGCTGAGGCAGAGCGAGATGACATTGTTGATGTCCTTGGTCAGGGTGACAGTCTCCTCATCATCCATGACGTAGGAGTTTGCATCCAGGTTGACCTCAGCCTGGCCATTGGCCAGTTTGTTGACCAGCGCCACGGCATCAGCCACGGTCACGTGCTGGTCGTCGTCGAAGTCAGCCAGGAATTCGTCGAAGCTGGTGTATGGAGTGCCGAGGATGAACTTCACGATATCAACCACGTCGAGCATGTCGGCGTAGCCGTCAGCATTGACGTCACAGTTGGGATATTCGATGATTTCCTTCACCACGTTCCATTCTAGAATGGTCTCAGGAATGTTTTCATGAGTTTTTTCAAAATCGCCCTTTGAGCCAAGCGGCACGTAGAGGCGCACATCTTCGATGAAGGTCTGGTTGAAGACATTCTTGTTTATCGAAAGTGGGGTTTGCCATCCTACTTTAATGACTGAGAGTGAGGTACAGTCATACAGGGCGAAGGTACCCACTGTCGTCACACTGGCAGGAATATTGATGGAGGTAAGCGACGAGCAATGAGCGAAGGCTCCGCTGGGGAGAACTGTCAACGACTTCGGCAGTCTCACCTTGGTGAGCTTCGAAGCACCGCTGAAAGCGTATATACTCATCTTTATCACAGTGGCAGGCACATCATATTCGCCGACCTTGGCAGCAGGATAAGCATAGAGGTAGGTCTTCTTCTTGTCTAGGAGAACCCCATCCTCTGAGATAAATGTATTGTTGCCCTCCTCGACGGTGATTTCCTCGAGGGCAGAACAGTTGGCAAACACAGCGTCACCGATATTCGTCACGGCAGCTGGCACTTGGAATATCTTTAGACTTGAGCAGTCACCGAAGGCACTAGAACCAATCTTCTTTATACTGGCAGGCAACGTGATTTCCTCGAGGGCAGCATTGCCTTTGAAACCACTAACAGGAATCTCGGTGAGACCAGTGAAGTACTTCAGCTCGTTGAACTTCGTGATATTCTGACCGGCGTTAAGGGCGAAGGCTGTTCCGAGTGATGTGACGGCCTTGGCCTCGCCCACGGTGAGTTCACCGTCGCCACTGGTATCCCACTCTGCCACGCAGAGAGCCTTGACCTTAGGATCCTCGAAGTCGATGACGGCGACGTCGTCGAGATAAATCTCCATCAGGCCGAAGTCCTTCCATACGGGAGCTGCGGTATAGAGGGCATCAGTGGTCTTGGGCACGAAGAGTGTGGCGTTGGCCACATCGACACCCTCGAAGGTGTTGGCAGGTACAGCCAAAGGCTCATGCCACTCGACGGTCACTTTGTTGAGCGCCTTGCAAGCACGGAAAGCGTTCTCGCCGATAGCGGTCACGCCAAGCGGAATCGTCACAGAGGTGAGGTTCTTGGCCATGGTGAAGGCGTCCTCACCAATCTCGGTCACCTTGTCGCTGATGACATAGTCACCGCTGACGGCCTTACCAGCCGGGAACTGCAGGAGCACATTGCCTTCCTTGTTGTAGAGCACGCCATTGTATGCGGAGTAATTGGGGTTATTGGTCTGCATACCGATAGCAGTGAGGTTCGGACATCCCTTGAAGGCACCCGTACCGATCTTGGTGATTTCAGCCCTGAGGGTGAAACCGGTCAGACCCGTATTGTAAGCGAAGGCGCTGTCACCGATCTCAACCAGATTAGGAGTTGTGGCCGGTGCGCTAAGGGCGGTGCCCATGAAAGCGGAGTTCCCGATGCGTGTGATGCCTTCAGGCAGCGTGATGCTGGTGAGCTTGGTGTTCTTGAAGGCATTGTCGTTGATTTCGGTAAGTTTGGTAAACCACTTCAACTCATTGAAGGTCTTGATATCCTGACCGGTGAACACCGTACCGAGTGTAGTCACGGAAGCAGCTTCCTCATAGCTCAACTGATTATCACCATTTTTGTCCCAGGCAGCGACAGCCAGATTCTTCACGAGCGGGTCAGCAAAAGAAATGAGTGATATCAGGTATTGAGACTTATCGCCCTCCTCGATGAAAGAGAAGAAGTCCCATCCCGTTGCCTTCTCATATTGACTCTTTGTGCCCTCTGGCACGAAGAGCATACCCGTAATCTGGTTCTCACCAAGAGGATCTGCATTGGAGAAGGTGGCAGCAGGAATGACGAGCGGCGTACTCCAGTGTACCTCACAAATGACGGCAGCTGGCATACCATAGAAGGCCATCTCGCCGATGGATGTGACGTTGGCGGGGATTGTGATATCCTGGAGGTTCTCGCAGAAGTAGAAGGCTCCCTCGCCGAGGGTCTTCACATACTGGGAGAGTTCGAGTTTCATCAGACCGAGACAGTGCTCGAAGGCATAGTCACCGATGGTCTCAATTTTATGCAGGTTAAGGGTCTTCAGGTTGGAGGCGCCACTGAAGGCATACGGTCTGATCTCCTTGACATAGTCCCTGGTGACAGTGAACTCCGTATTCTTCAAACCTGCAGGATAAGCCACAACGACGGGATTCTCTTTCTTCTCATCCTTGGTGAACAGGATGCCGTTGAGACTCTGGTATTTCGTGTTGGAAGAGCCGACAGCGATGCTGGTCAGCGACTGGCAGTTGCCGAAGGCACCGTCGCCCACACTTGTCACATTGCTGCTGAGTGTCACCTTGGTGAAACCGTCGCAACCAAAGAACGCTTTCTTGCCGATGGTGGTCAGTTTGCTGGAGAAGGTGGGGGCAGACAGCACAGAACATCCCTCGAAAGCACTCTCACCGATGGTGGTGATGGTGGCGGGGAGAGTGATGGCGGAGAGGAAGGCACATCCCTTGAAAGCGTTGTCAGGAATGGCGGTCAGACCTGTGAAGTTCTGCAGTTCCTGGAAGGAGAAGATATCTGTGTTACCAGAGAAAGTGGTACCGAAATCCTGGGCAGTGACGCCTTCAGCCTCAGCATAACTGAGTTTTCCATCCTTGTTGGTATCCCATTTCTCCAAGCAGATGGTTTCCACATTTTCATCCTCGAAGATGATGAAGGCCTTGAAGGTCTCATACTTGCCGAAGTCTTTCCAGACGGGGGCAGCATGGTAGGCGTTTTCAACTCCACTGGGCACAGCCAGTGTGGCATTGGCCACATCGACACCCTCGAAGGTGTTGGCAGGTACAGAAAGCGGATTCACCCAAGTCACCTTCACATAATTCAGAGCAGAGCAGTTGCCGAACGCTTTCTCGCCGATAGTGGCCATGGAACCACTCATGTTGACAGTGGTGAGAGCTGTTGCGCCGAGGAAGGCCTCAGGAGCAATGGTGGTCACCTCTTCGGGGAGGGTGATGGTGGTGAGGGCGCATTTGGCCGGGAACTGCAGCAGCATGGAGAGGTCTTTGCTGAAAAGTACGCCTGCGGCACCAGCGTGATAGTAGGCGTTGTTCTCATCCACCGTGATTTTGGTGAGAGAAGCACAGGACTTGAAGGCACCATAACCGATATAATCCACAGCTGCCGGCACGTTGAAGGTGGTCAGGCTGTTGCAGAATGCGAAGGCATTATCACCGATGGTGGTGACCTTGTCAGGCAATGTGATCTGGGTCAGCGTGCTGCCACTGAAGGCACCATCGTCAACAGAAGTGAGACCTGTGAAATAGACGAACTCGTCGAAGGAACCCATCTGTGCGTTTTTGAAAGCCTCGCCGAGGGAAGTCACGGCAGCAGCCTCAGCATAAGTGAGGTAACCGTCGTTGTCGGTATCAAAGGCAGCCACACAGGCAGCTTCGGTTTTGTCATCGGCGAACTTGATGATCTTCTGGGCGTAGTCGGCGATGGTTCCCTCCTCGATGAAGTTGAACCAGTTCCAGCCTGGAGCTGACTGATAGGCATCTTTTGTGCCCGTCGGCACGAAGAGGCGGCCGCGGAGGTTTCCTGCTTCCACTTCCTCAAAAGTGCTGAACGTATTATTGTTGATGGAAAGCGGTGAAGTACGCTCCACCTGGACACGGATACCGGTAGCCACGCCATTGAAGGCCTTCTGCCCGATGGTTTGCACGGTGGCAGGAATATCCAGGGTGTAGAGGTTCTTGCAATTAAGGAAAGCTTCCTCACCGATGGTCTTCACCGACTCGGGGAAGGTGAGAGAGGTCAGGCCTTGCACGTTTTCGCAAGCATGTGCATCAAGTGTCTCGACACCCGTCAGGTTGAGAGCGGTGACTAATTTGGCACCAGCGAGTGCGTAGGGCTTGATCTCCTTGACGGGAGTCGTCGTGCCCTTTTCATTGTCAAATGTATTGTTCAAGAGTTTGGCACCTGAAGCGAAAGCATAGAGAATGGTTCCTGTAGCCTTGTCGAGAATACCACATCTGATATAGGTGGAAGCGCTGCGCTTATGAACGAATGACTTGTAAGTCTGGTTCGTACTCGACACATCGATCGTGGCACAAGAGGTGCAGTTGGCAAAAGCACCTTCACCAATGGATGTCACCGAACCAGGGATATTCAGACTCGGGATACCGGCGCAACCATCGAACGCATGCGCACCTATCGTCTCAACCTTATTAGCATTACCTGTCTGGAAAGGATTGGTGGTGATGGCAGCACAACCCTGGAAGGCGTAGTTGCCGATATCGGTCAGTGAAGAAGGCCAATTGATCGAATTGATGTTGGCGCAACCTTGGAAAGCGTAGTCACCGATAGTCTTCAGGCTCTCTTGCATATATACGGTCTTCAGATTCGTGCAACCCACAAATGCCTCCTGGCCGATGCTGACAAGATTACGTGGGAAGGTAATCTCCTCAAGGTTGGAGCAACCCTTGAAGGTGGATGCGGCAATATTCTGCAAACCGCTGAACGACCTGAGTTCCGTGAAGCTGGTGATCATGGTGTTGCCGACAAAGGCTGCACCGAGATCCGTCACCGCACCGGCCTCACGGTAAGAGAGCTCACCGTCCTTGTTGGTATCCCAAGCCAGACAAATCATCTTCACATTCTCGTCCTTGAAGATCATGTTGACGTCGAGGTCATAGTATTCGTTGATGTTCTTGAAGTCCTTCCAGACATCAGCAGCACGATACGTGTCGGCATAGCCCTGGAGCACGACAAGTGTCACACCCGAATCAGGGTCATCCTCAGAACCTTTGAGGTCAACGCCTTCAAATACGGATTCATCAATTGGCAGAGGAGTTATCCACTGTACTTTCACGGTCTTGAGGTTCTCACAGTCCTGGAAAGCATAATCACCGATGCTTTCTACAGTATTGGGGATAGAGACAGACTTAATCTCTGTGCATCCAGAGAACGCCTCTTCTTCTATACCGGTGAGTTTGTAATAGATCCCATTATAGAGAACGCGCCAAGGCAGCACGAGGTCGACAGCGCCCTCATCGTTATTCCCGACGGGGGGGTTTATGGGATCGCTAATTTCATTAGTCCAGCCTGTGACAGAGACGGTCTGAGCAGCGTTGTCAGTAATGGTATAGCGGATACCATTCACAATGAATCCTGCTGCGGAGACGATGGTTGTCAGACAGACTGACATAAGAGTGAACAGAAATCTTAAATGTCTCATAAATGAATGATTGTAATATGGATTTTCGGATTTTAGACAGGCCTTAGGAGGGCAATGGCCTTCCCATTGGCCGTGACAGGCATTTTGTCTTAAAAAATCCCTCCCCTGACCTACGTATAAATATGGTCGAAGGAGGGATTTTTCAGGAGTATAAAAAGGTTATTTCACCACAACCTTCTTGCCATTGACGATATAGATACCCTTCTGGGCAGCTTTCTCGACCTTCACGCCAGAGATGGTGTAAACCTCTGCATTGTCAGCGGTAGCCTCCACGTTGCTGATACCGGTGGTCTCCTCGAAGAGGAAGGCGTCAGCATTGGCCTCTGATTCAAGATATGCCTTGTAGCGAGGGATAACGACACCGTTGTCGCAGCGGTAGAAGCCAACACCCTTGCCCTGCTTGTATGCCATGGCAAATATTTTGTTATCTTCCACTTTGAAGGAACCGTCAGGGGTTCCCTTCAACTCATTACCTTCGAATGCGGCGTCAGCTTCGACTTTGCCATATTTTGCGTTGAGCATATAGGAACCTGGTTCACCTGTGATAACGATAGGAGCACCTGCGGGCACAATCTCCACGGGAGTGAGATCAACATATCCGTCACCACCATCCTTGGCCACATTGGCTTTCAAAGAACTACCTGTGAAGTCGAGGCTACCATTATAACACAAGGTGTTGTACTTATAGTCACTAACTTTGTAGTAGAGGTTGTAGATGTTGGGGAAAAAGTGATCTTCTGTTGTGAGGATAGGTTTGCCTTCACTATCCTTTTCGCCCGTATCAATCGACTTGGAGAAAATAATACCAGTAGCACTGATAGGTGCAAAATCATTCCTTGAACTATCGGTGGCCTTGATGCTGAAGTAGAAAAGTTCTGGGCCAGCATATTTACCAGTAGTTGCAGGGAATTCATATTTGTCAGGGTTCAGTGTAAAGAGCACAACCTTAAACGTGTTCTTTGCCTCGTTGTAAGTGTCCTTATAGGTCCAGTGGTTGGAACGGCTCAACTCATTCAAAGCCTTTGAGGTAAAGTATTCCTCTTCATCCTCATCATAGATTGGCTCAAGAACGAATCCTTCGGGCAAAGCGATTTCAAATTCAAAAGCATGATAAGTGGAATCGCTTTTGTTCTCAAGTGTGCAAACTACATAAGCCAGATCGCCAGCTTTCATGTCAGTCAGATTGACTTCATTGCTGAACTCTTCGCCATCATAAGCAGAATAGGTTGTCAGCGTGACATAGTCCTGGTCGAAAGCAAAAGTACTGGCTGCAGCCAAAAGCATTACAAGTCCAAGATAAATTTTTTTCATAATGTGAATAGTTTTATGTTATTATTAATTATTCAAAAAGTATATTTACTACAGTCATCACATCAGTGACATTGACGACGTCGTCTTTGTTAAGGTCCATCCTACTGGTGTAGAGGTTATTCTTAGGACTTACGAGATAGTTGACAATCTTCATCACATCCGATATATTGACAAGTCCATCACAATTGATGTCACCTTCCTTGATGGTGATTTTATTAGCTGTGATGTTCTCATCACCCAGAGTGAAACTCTTTGAACTGGTGTTAACAGCAATCATGTTTTTCAAATTGACGGTTCCGCCCTTGAAGTTCTTGTCGGCAGTTACGGAGATTTTCAGGAAAGTGCCCTTTTCGCGCGGGAACTGGATGAAATTGTAGGAGGTGGTGACCAAGCGATAGAGTCTTACACCAACACTACCCACGAAGACCTGCTGCTCTGTATCGGCAACGTGGTCGGTGAGCACACATTTCTCGGTATTGAGCGTCAAGCCTTCAGGTAATTGGATATCCATCTGCAAGGAGACGATATTGTCGGAAGTGGATTCCAGATATACATAAAACTCAGCGGTCTCACCGACAGCAATGGATAAAGGGGACGCAGTGACACACTTGGCTCCCACAGTAAGGGTGAAGCCAAGGATGGCCATAAGACAAGAAATCAATCTACTTTTCAGCATTTGTTGAATATTCGTTCGTCTAATATCTCCTAACAATCAATTATCTATTTAAGCTTCGAAAAATGAACTTGGCCTAAGCCAAAGCTATTGAAGAGAACGGGCACCAAGATTCCGAACATCTTTCGCCCAACTATTCCAATGTGCAAAATTATGAAATTATTTTCAAATCAAGCACTTTTCCTCAAAAACTTTTTCCATGAAGGTGGATTTTTCCCAAAAACAGGCTTGAAATACAGGAAAATTAACAAGATATAACAAGTTTTAAGAAACGCATCAAGGGGTAGGACCTTGAGGATCAGCTACGGCGTCACCCTGAAGGGGCGTGCTGGATGCTGTGGGCAGTTCTCCGCCGGCAACGAGGTCGGAGAGAGATGAGGCATCTTCAATGCTGACTTTCCCATCGCCATTGACATCGGCCTTGGAGACAACGAAAACCGAACGCTTCGTGCCTTTGGTGTATCGGACGATATCGACCACATCGACAGCGTTCACCACCTTGTCACCATTGACATCATAATTGAGGAGGGGATCGGTAGCGGCAGCGACCTTTGCAGGTTTCTGGTCAACAACGACAGAGTCGCACCCTTCCCCTTGGGGCTGGGCGTAAGCACTGGTCATTGTGATCAATGGGAATAAAAATACAATCAGATATCTCACCATGTTACTCGTTGTATGTCAGACACATACTGCCAATCTTTCAGCGATACACAAATATTGGGTGCAAAGTTAACACTTTTTCTTTGAATAAGAAAAAAAAACATGTGAAAGTTTATTAATCTTTTTGCCCTCACCTAACCTCTCCCAAAGGGAGAGGGATAAGTTTGTTGGGTCTCCCAAAGGGAGAGGTATAAGATTGTTGGGTCTCCCAAAGGGAGAGGGATAAGATTGCATAAAGGAAACTGCCCCTCTGGTCTCCCAAAGGGAGAGGGATAAGATTGTTGGGTCTCCCAAAGGGAGAGGGATAAGATTGCATAAAGGAAACTGCCCCTCTCCCTCGAGGGAGAGGAGGGGTGAGGGGGATCTCCCAGCGGGCAAGAAAAGCTGCCCTACACTAGCTGAGGGGAAAAATCAGAAGGGGAAAAGTCCGTAGAGCTGGGCATCAATATTGTCGGTGATGCGCTTGAAGTCGGAGGGCTGGCTCTCAAACTTGCACGTATCGCCATCGACGATGATGAGTTTGCCCTTGTAGCCGGCAATCCAGTTCTCGTAGCGGTCGTTGAGGCCCTGGAGGTAGTCGATGCGGATGGACTTCTCGAATTCCCGGCCCCGCTTGGAGATCTGCGCCACCAAATTGGGGATGGACGACCGTATATAAATCATCAGGTCAGGGAGTCCTACGAGCGAGATCATCAAGTCGAAGAGATCGCTGTAGTTGGCAAAGTCGCGGTCACTCATCATCCCCATGTCATGGAGGTTGGGAGCGAAGATGCGCGCATCCTCGAAGATGGTGCGGTCCTGGATGATATAGCCCTCATACTTAGAGATTTCGACAACCTCCTTGAAGCGCTTGTTGAGAAAATAGATCTGCAGGTTGAACGACCACCGCTCCATGTCGGCGTAGAAGTCATCGAGATAGGGATTATTGTCAACGGGCTCGAAACGAGGTTCCCATCCATACCTTTTGGCGAGCATTCTGGTGAGCGTGGTTTTTCCGCTCCCGATATTTCCGGCTACGGCGATGTGCATGATATCAAATGATTTAAGTTTGCGAAAACAGTCCGAAGAGGTTGGCGTCGATGCGGTCGGTGATGCGCGCGAAGTCAGCCTTCCGGTGGAGGAAGTCGATCTGATCAACCTCTATGGTGATCACTTTTCCCTGATAATGCTGGTAGATGAAGTCATCGTAGAGTTGGTTGAGGTTCTTGAGGTAGTCGAGCTGCATCTGCTGCTCATATTCCCTGCCCCTTTTCTGAATATTCTCCACGAGGTGCGGAATGGATGATCTCAGGTAGATCATCAGGTCAGGCACTTTTACCGCGGTCATCATCGACTCGAAGAGCTGCATGTAGCACTCGAAGTCGCGGTCGTCGAGGTTGCCCATCCTGTGGTTGTTGGCCGCGAAGACATAGACCCCTTCGAAGATGCTGCGGTCCTGGATGACCGTTTTCTCCGAACTGGCGATGTCGAGCAGATCCTTGAAGCGCTGCTTGAGGAAAAACACCTCCAAGGCAAACGACCACCTGGGGATATCCTTATAATAGTCGTCGAGATAAGGATTGTGCTCGACGGCCTCAAACTTGGGAATCCATCCATAGTGGCGGGCAAGCAAGGTGGTGAGTGTGGTCTTCCCGCTCCCGATATTTCCAGCGATGACGATGTGCACGTGATGTGTGTGTTAGTTTCGCCACAAAGATAGCGATTTTTCACCAATTCAGAAACGATTTGGGATTTTTTTTGTACTTTCGCAGCCAAAAGGAGGTTTCCGCTCCATCTCCCTCCTAAGTTCAACCATGACGGGTCATCCATGACAACCAACAGCCATCCAGCCTCACTCCCCTCCCCCAGCCTTCGCGAACAGCGCAAAGGCATGATTCATCTTCATCTGAGCGTCTTCCTGGCCGGTTTCACCGGTCTCTTCGGCAAACTCATCACGCTCAATGAAGTGGACATCGTGTGGTATCGCATGATGCTGACCACGATGATCCTGCTTGTCTTCACGGGCATTCCCTGGCTGGGCCTGCGAAAGACCCTGCAGGTGGCGGGCTGCGGCACGTTGCTCGGCATCCATTGGATCTTGTTCTATGCCAGCATCAAAGCCTCCAACGTATCGATCGGTGTCGTATGCTTCGCCACGGTGGGATTTTTCACCGCACTGCTCGAGCCCCTTCTCCATCACCACCGCGTCTCACTGCGCCAACTGGCTCTGTCGCTCATCACCCTGGCCGGCATCGCCTGCATTTTCTCCTTCGACGCCCGCTACCGTCTGGGCATCGGCATCGGTCTGGTGTCCTCGGTGATTTGCACCTTATATATAATAAAGAACAAGGACATCAGCCGCGACCTGCGCACCCGTGACGTGCTGTTCTGGCAGATGGCCGGAGGACTGGTGGGCGTCACCCTCATCATACCGCTCTACCTCACGGTCTATCCGAGCGACCAACCCGTGATGGTCATCCCCGACGGCACCAACCTCTGGCTGATGCTCTGCCATGCCCTCTTCTGCACCGTGGGACTCTATATCCTGCAGATCATGGCCTTGAAACGCCTGTCGGCCTTCACCGTCAACCTGACCTACAACCTCGAGCCCTGCTACTCCATCCTCTGGGCTTTCCTCTTCCTCGGCGAGGCCCGCGAACTGAACGCCGCCTTCTACGTGGGCATCACACTCGTGATGCTGAGCGTGGCCCTCACGGCATGGGCAGAAAACAACAACCGAACGACCAACACAACATGCAAACCCGAAACATCCCCGTCGTAGGTATGGCCTGCGCCGCCTGCGCCGCCAATGTGGAAAAGAAGTTGAACGCCATCCCCGGTGTCGCCTCCGCCTCCGTATCTCTTCCGAGCCGCACAGCGCTGGTGGAGTGGGACGAGACCGTGGTCACTCCCGAGGACATGAAACGTGAGATCAACGCCATCGGCTTCGACCTCGTGGTGGAAGCCGACCGCAGTGTGGAGGAGATCGAGCGCCGTGAATATACCCTGCTGCGCCGCAAAGTTCTCCTCTCATGGGCCGGTTCCCTGCTCGTGATGGCCATCACGATGGGCTGGATCAACCTCGGCGGGCGCGACTCGAGCAACCAGACAGCCTTGATTGTAGCCCTGGCCATCCTCCTCTACTGCGGCCGAGAATTCTATGTCCGCGCCTGGAAGCAGCTGACCCACCGCACGGCCAGTATGGACACCCTCGTGGCCTTAAGTACAGGAATCTCCTTCATTTTCAGCGCCTTCAACACTTTTTGGGGAGACCAGGTGTGGGGCAGCCGCGGCATCGAATGGCACACCTATTACGATGCCTCGGTGATGATCATCACCTTCGTGCTCACCGGCCGGCTCCTCGAGCAACATGCCCGCAAGAGCACCGCCAGTGCCATCCGTCAACTGATGGGCATGACCCCCAAGACCGCCCGGCTCTACCGTGGTGAGCAAACCGCCGACGACGGCACCAAGACACCTGTCATCGAGGAAGTGCCCATCTCGACCATCACCGTCGGCGACCAGATTGAGGTGCAGGCCGGCGACCACATCCCCGTCGATGGAAAAGTGAGATGGGCCACGAGTTTCATGACAGCCGACGGAGCCTACGTCGATGAGTCGATGATCACCGGCGAACCATCTCCCGTGCTCAAGTCTGGCGGCAGCGAGGTGCTCGCAGGCACCATCGTAAGCCAAGGAAGGCTTCGCCTGCGCGCCACGAAGACCGGCAGCGACACCGCCCTCTCGCAGATTATCCGGATGGTGGAGCAAGCACAGGGAAGCAAGGCCCCCGTGCAGCGCACCGTCGACCGCATCTCACGGTGGTTCGTCCCCGTCGTGGCAGTTCTTTCCCTGCTGACCTTCCTCCTCTGGTGGGCCATCGGAGGCAGCGCCGCCCTACCCCACGCCATCTTGTCGGCCGTCGCCGTATTGGTGATCGCCTGCCCCTGTGCACTGGGACTGGCCACCCCCACCTCACTGATGGTGGGCATCGGTCAGGCCGCACGCCACAACATCCTCATCAAAGACGCCACCGCCCTCGAGCGGATCCGGAAAGTGGATGCCATGGTCATCGACAAGACCGGCACGCTCACCATCCCCAATCCCGCCATAGACTTCACGCGAGCCGACGACCTCCCCTTCGAGGAGCGCGAGACGCTGAAGCCCCATGCCCGCGAGGCCGTGGAGGAATTGCGCAGAATGGGCGTCGAAGTGCACATGATGAGTGGCGACAAGGAAGAAGCCGCCGCCTACTGGGCATCAAAGGTGGGCATCACCCATTACAAAAGCCGCGTACAGCCCCAGGACAAGGAGCAATTGGTGAGAGACCTGCAGGCCTCCGGAAAGTGTGTGGCCATGGTGGGCGACGGCATCAACGACTCCCAAGCCCTCGCCCTGGCAGATGTCAGCATCGCCATGGGCAGGGGCACCGATGTGGCCATCGATGTGGCACAGATGACCCTCATGGGTGACGACCTCCGCCGCATCCCCGAGGCTCTGACCCTCAGCCAGCGCACGGTGGGCATGATCCGCCAGAACTTATTCTGGGCCTTTATTTATAATCTGGTGTGCATCCCCCTGGCCGCCGGCCTCCCCCGTCTGGCAGGCATCGACATGCAGATCACCCCTACCTGGGCCAGTGCCCTGATGGCATTCTCCAGCCTCAGCGTAGTCCTCAACAGCCTCCGCCTCAAGCTCAAAGGCTAAATCACCCGCCATCACCCTCGCGAAGTCAGAAAACCGCCCAGACTATTGCGCAATTTTGAAAAAATCATTACTTTTGCCGAAACAATGGTAACTATCATGGAAACAAATAACAACGAAGAGCAAATCCTGGTGAGCATCACCGGTCAGGACCGGCCCGGACTCACGGCGTCGGTAATGGGCATCCTCGCCCACTACGAGGCTCAGATCCTCGACATCGGCCAGGCCGACATCCACAACACGCTGTCGCTCGGCATCCTCTTCCGCATCGGGGAGAAGAACTCTGGACAGGTGCTCAAGGAACTGCTTTTCAAGGCTAACGAACTGGGTGTGAACATCGGTTTCTCGCCCATCACCGACGACGAATACGAGGAGTGGGTCAACAGGCAGGGGAAAAACCGCCACATCCTCACCCTCATCGGGCGCAGGCTGACGGCAGCCCAGATCGAGGCCGCCGCCAAAGTGATCGCCAGCGAAGGGGTCAACATCGACTCCATCCGACGCCTCACCGGCCGCCAAAGCATCAGGCACCCCCAACAGAAGAGCCGCGCCTGCATCGAGTTCTCACTCCGCGGCACCCCCAACCGCCACAAGATGCAAGCCAACCTCATGCGCCTTTCCTCGGAGATGGGATTCGACTTCTCACTCCAGAACGACGACATGTTCCGCCGCATGCGACGCCTCATCTGCTTCGACATGGACTCCACCCTCATCCAGACCGAGTGCATCGACGAACTGGCCATGCGGGCAGGCGTGGGCGACCAGGTGAAAGCCATCACCGAACGGGCTATGAGAGGAGAAATCGACTTCAAAGAGAGCTTCACCCAACGGGTGGCGCTCCTCAAAGGTCTGGACGTCAGCGTGATGCGCGAAATCGCCGAACGGCTGCCCATCACCGAGGGCGTGGACCGGCTGATGGCCGTGCTGAAGCGCTATGGCTATAAAATCGCCATCCTCAGCGGTGGTTTCACCTACTTTGGGGAATACCTGCAGCGGCGCTACGGCATCGACTACATGTATGCCAATGAACTGGAGGTGGATGAAGACGGCAAACTCACCGGCCGCTACCTGGGCGAGGTGGTCGATGGGCACAGGAAAGCCGAACTCCTCAAGCTCATCGCCCAAGTGGAGAAAGTGAACCTGGCGCAGACCATCGCCGTCGGCGACGGTGCCAACGACCTGCCGATGATCTCTGAGGCTGGACTGGGTATCGCCTTCCATGCCAAACCGCGCGTGGTGGCCAACGCCCGACAGTCGATCAACACCATCGGGCTCGACGGAGTGCTCTACTTCCTCGGATTCAAAGACTCTTACCTCGGCGAAGACGGGAAAGCGTAATGATATTGAATATTGAATATTAAATATTGAATATTATGTTCAATCGGCCGAAAGGCTGCCTTCAATTTTCAATCGGCCGAAAGGCCGCCTTCAATCTTCAATTTTCAATTTTAAATCTTCAATCTCCCCAATACCATGCCCACCTATTTCAGAAAGACCATCAAATTGCTGCCCTGGGTGACTCTCAACCTCAACAAGTCGGGGGCGAGTCTCTCCATCGGACCAAAAGGCGCCAAACTCAACATCAGCAAGAAAGGCGTGTATTTCAACTCCAACATCCGAGGAACCGGAGTCTATAACAAGACCAAGGTGGGATCAAGCCTGCTGTGGGCACTCTTCACCCTGGTCGCCATGGTGGCCGCCGGCTATGGGCTCGGCATCTGGCTCCAGAACTTCAACCTCTTCGTCGGGATGTGCATCGCCTCCATCCCTGCCGCCATCGCAGCATTCCTCATCTCCAAGCATTTCAACAAGACGACGACGGAAGTTTTGGATGAGGAAGAAATGGAAGACCTGAGCCCGACACGGAGAAGCAGCCAGAAGAAGACCATCTCCAAGCGCACCGCCAGTACACGCCGCACGACGACCAAAACCGGCAGTTCACGCACCAGTACGGGCACCACACGCACCAGCAATGCCTCGGCCAAGGCATACATCAGCGAGGTGGAGGCACTGATGGACAAGATGGCCGAGGCCGAGACAATGGAGGCTCTCAACAAGGCTCATAACGAGATCCTCGACATCATGTACACCGATATCAAACCCCTTCAAGTGAAGGTCTTCGGCATGGAATTTGACGAGGCCATGGCCAGTATCGAGCAAGACTACGCCGAGGGTGTGCGCCAACTCAGCGGCGGCGGACAAGCATAGCCGACAGCGCACCCACCACATAAGCATAGAGATGGAGGCCGACAGCCACACCACCCATGACTGTGGCGAAGGCCGTCCATCCCATGATGACCGCGTTGAAACGAGCTTTTCTCTCTAACCTCGTCATCACTCCTCCCATCAGCACGTAGAGGATGCCCGACAATCCCACGACGGGGATTCCTGCGGGGAGGGTCACTATGCTCCATCCTGCCCATCCTGCTGGACATAGACACGCCACTACATAGGCGAAAAAGAGGTGGCGAAGCCGGATGTGAAAGAAAAACACCAACTGCCACAGCACATATACATTGAGCAGCGCATGTCCCATCCCTGCATGGATGAAGGGATGGATGAGGCGGGCCCACCAAGGAGCGCCCACGGCAAGTCCGCTCACCCACACGCCTCCCGGCAGCAAACCGATGGAGCGCAGCGCCTGGACGGCCAGGACTATCATTCCGACA
Organism: uncultured Prevotellaceae bacterium; assembly: GCA_902776475.1. GTDB lineage: Bacteria > Bacteroidota > Bacteroidia > Bacteroidales > Bacteroidaceae > Prevotella. Next base: position 36,085 of record CACYQD010000001.1, read on the forward strand.
GCAAGTGCCGCAGTCTTCGCATATTCTCTCTGGCGCATCTTTTTCTCTCCTCTAAAATAATGGCATGGGCACTGCTCACCGATAGGAAGAATTTGGGAGCCGGCTGGTTAACGACCCAAAACACACATCTGTTCAACGTCCATTTGGGATGCTTCCGTCCGACGGCCTGACTGCGGCGGTTGATTTCCTCATACATCTCCCGCTTCAGGGGATGGCAGCGTGTGGAGAGAGGCTTGCGCTGCATCTCCGACACCACGCGCATCGCACGTTCCTCACTCACCCAGAAACGCCGTGCAGGACGGTTTACCGTACGGCGCACCACATCCTCCACCAATTCCTGATCATGCTTTCCGAGTTCTTGGTTGAATACCTCCAATAGATCTCGTCCTCTGTCGTCGCGGTATTCAAAGGCGGTACGACGGGACACTTTTTTGTTTTTTCCCATGGTAGTGTTATCCTGAAAATTCGATTGTTCACGGCAAAGATAGTCACGAAAGAAAGCGAATGCAACCTTTTAGCCATGAAAGGCCATCACTTCATCCGAAAATGACATGTCAAATTCATGTAAAAGCCTATATATCAGCGCATTCATTGGCCTATACCGATTTAGGGTAGAAATTGAGCGAGACCTGCCCCCAACCAAGAAAAAGCCCATAAAAACACGTAGAAAACGTAGGAAATGAAGGAAGCGTAGGAAGTAACAGCCTGAAAGGCTATGATGTATATAGCCCAGGGCAACGCCCTGGGAGATCATGCATCAATAACCATCCCAGGTCGTCTTAGCCAATTCCAACCATGCCGGTCGAATTCGTTTCGACTAAAATGACAGGCCATACTGCGGTAGCCGTGCTATCTTTGCACCGACCAAATCATTCAAACCATGAAGAAAAAAGAAATGCAAAATGTAGAAAAGCAAAATGCAGAAAAGCAAGCTGTTGAAGGGCTGGCTGCAGAAGGGCCGGCTGTTGAAAAGCAAGCTGTTGAAGGGCAGCAGCGTCGTAGGCAAGCCGTAGGAGGGCAAGCTGTAGGAGGACAGACTGTAGAAGGACAAGCTGTTGAAGGACAGACTGCAAAAGGACAAGTTGTAGAGAAGCGAAACGAGCTGCGAACCGTTTCTGAGGAAACGATCACCGAGACTGCAGAAGCGATGTCCAAAGCGACAAGAGAGACGAATGAAGCATCTGAAGATGCATCTGAAATGGCAGAAGCTATGCCCAAAGCGACAGAAGAGGTTTCAGACGCAGCAAAAATGAGGTCTGAAGTAGCAGTAGAAACATCAGAAGCGGTGATGAAAACATCAGAAGTGGCAGAAAAGATGCCACAAACGGCTGAAGAGAAGCCTGAAGCGGTAGAAGAGATGCTTGAAGCAGCTGAAGAGACATTAGAAGCGGCAGAAGAGGCATCCGAAGCTGTGAAGAAGACAACCATCGCAGCAGCTGCTGAGCGTCAACCGGAGAAACAGCGAGGCCTGCATCTCAAATCGGTCATGGAGACCTGCGACGCATTCTGCAAACGAAACAACATGGGTGAAACGGAACGTGCAAATCTCTTCACCATCCTGCAAACCATAGCCGATGAACTATCGGGGAGTTCCTTGAGCGATGAGACCCTGCAGAAGATAGCCCATGCCATCAGCTATGAGCGCGATGTCGCACAAGCTGAGATCCGAGGCCGCAACATGCGGATTGAACAACTTCTCGCCCAACAACAAGCCACATCTCAGATTCATCAGTTGGCCATGACTGCCCCCTCACCTTCTCGCCCCACCCCACCCTACAGCCGCATCGGAGGCCTCTCCGCCGCTGACCGCCAAACCATCTGGGAAAGAGGCAGAGAAAAACGCGTCCGCCACTAACCTATGTTTCATATTCGACACGAATATCCCCCTCACCCCTCCTCTCCCTCGAGGGAGAGGGGCAGTTTCCTTTTTTGAAATCAATCTCTCCCCTTTGGGAAGCAATGCAAACTTATCCCTCTCCCTCTGGGAGAGGTTAGGTGAGGGAATAGCTCAGATTGTCGTTCATCCCCCTCTCCCATCCTCTCCCTCGAGGGAGAGGGGCAGTTTCCTTTATGAAATCAATCCCTCTCACTCTGGGAAGCAACGCTAACCTATCCCTCTCCCTTTGGGAGAGGTTAGGTGAGGGAAAAAAGAGACGTCACAATGTGGCGTCTCTACTGTTTACAGGTGGGGGAAAAAGCCTTGCCATGGTCACGAAAGGCGCAGCCCGAGAGCCGGTCTTACAACATTAAAAAACGTTAACCTCTATAAGAAAAAGTGGAACGGAGAGCACGTATCAAATTCCCCGTTCCCATGATACGTGCCGTCCCTTCAGGATTGGTATCGTAAGACTATGTTAGATTGTTTATGCAAATTTGCAATTTTGAAAAATATTGTGTATTTTTGCCAAAAAATAGGAAGAAAGATATGGTCTCTTTATACGCAAACGAAACATATAAGAAGATTCATTTTGCAGTAATGGCGATAGAAGCAAGTGCAAGGAAGGCCAATATATCCGGTCGTGATATGCACGATCGTCTATTGCATCAAGGACTCATTCACAAGCGATTGTTCAGATACTATGAACAGTTACATACGCAAAGTCTCAATTGGGTTGTAGATGATACCATCGAAACACTACTTAATTGGGAAAAAGAAGAAAGGGAGATTCAATCATGATTACACTATACCATGGCTCTTATATTGCGGTTCCACAACCATTGTCAAAAGTTGGACGATTAAATCTTGATTTTGGTCATGGGTTCTATCTTACCAAAATCAAAGAACAGGCAGAAGCGTGGGCAAGCATTATTGCCAGCAGAAAAGGGCGTAATGTAATACCCGTTGTAAGCATATACCAATTTGATTATGAAAGAGCAAGATCTGAAGGCTTTCGTATAAAAACCTACGATTCGTATGACTTGGATTGGCTAGACTATGTGGTAAATTGCCGACAAGGAAATTCGAACACTTTTGATTTTGACGTGGTGGAAGGTGGTGTTGCCAATGATAACGTGATCGACACTGTGGAAGATTATGAAAAAGGTGTTATCACTGCAGAACAAGCTCTCGGTCAATTACGTTACAAAAAAGTGAATCATCAAATATGTATTCTCAATCAATCCGTTATAGACAAATGCCTGCATTTTTCAGGAAGTATTTCATTAGATAAAGAGGAGGAAAAAGCATGAGAGACACTGTTTTGTGGCGAAAACAAAGCCATATCATATGGTTGCTGGCCGAGAAACTACAAATCGATGCTGAGAGAGCTTTGAACATTTTCTACTCTACAAATACATACCTGCAACTTACAAATCCGAAATACGGTCTTCATTTGATGAGTGACCAATATATTCTTGAGAATGTGTTAAGAGAATTGGCTGGAGAATCGCTATAAATTGCTTCATTTATTGCTCTAAAAGCGGCCACACCCGGCTTAACGGTTGACCTGACGCTCTTGGCGACGGAGAAAGAACTCTACATGGGTGGCACGTTCGACTGGTTCGGCCATGAAAGCCATCCCGATTTCGGAGGCAACCTGACACGGGCGTTTATACGCCCAACGTCAGCATCAACCCTAATTCCCTCTCCCTATGGGAGAGGTTAGGTGAGGGAATAGCTCAGATTGTTGTTCATCCCCCTCTCCCATCCTCTCCCTCGAGGGAGAGGGGCAGTTTCCTTTTTTGAAATCAATCCCTCTCCCTATGGGAAGCAACGCAAACTTATCCCTCTCACTCTGGGAGAGGTTAGGTGAGGGAATAGCTCAGATTGTTGTTCATCCCCCTCTCCCATCCTCTCCCTCGAGGGAGAGGGGCAGTTTCCTTTATGAAATCAATCCCTCTCCCTCTGGGAAGCAACGCTAACCTATCCCTCTCCCTCTGGGAGAGGCTAGGTGAGGGAAAAAGAGACGTCACAATGTGGCGTCTCTACTGTTTACAGGTGGGGGGAAAAGCCTTGCCATGGGCACGGAAGGCGCTGCCCGAAAGCCGGACCCGCAACGTTAAAAAACGTTAACCTCTATAAGAAAAAGTGGAACGGAGAGCATATTTCGAAAAAAAGCAGTAATTTTGTGGAAAATTTTGCGTTGGAAAAATAAAAATAATAAAATATGCTTACTGATATGAAGAAAATTTACCAGACACCTTATATCAAGGTGCAGCCCATTGAGTCCGAGGACATTCTGGATGAGAGCCTTCCTATCTTCAATGAAAACAACAGTCAAACTGATGAGACAGAAGACGTCATCAAGAGTGGAGATGAAATCCTTGGCAATGGCAATTCCGTCTGGGAAGACTAATTACTAAACCAGTTTTGCACAAAAATTACCCACCGGCAGGTTACCCTCGCCGGTGGGATTTATAGTATATAACCACCACACGTACTCAGTCCTTATTGCGCTGCGATGACCATATTTCCCGTTTTCAGACCATCGCTGGAACAGTTGAGTTGGAGTGTGGATGAAACACGATCACTCTGAACAAGGATCTGCGCCAAACCATTGAAAGCGGCGATTTGGAACTGATGGCAGTCTTTTTCTTTCGGATGGTCAGCCCCTGGATAAGAGGGGTCGCCATTGCCGACACCCAGGATGCGGCCTTCACCGTCCAACGAGATGGTCAACATGGGGCAAGCATCCGGAACGACACGTCCCCTGGCATCCTGTATCTCCACGGTCACCACCGCCACGTCACGGCCATCGGCAGTGAGGGTTGAGCGGTCAGCCTTCAGCACAATCTTCGCAGCCGGTTTGGTGGTCTCTATGGTCTGAGAGAGTATGCGCCGCCCGTTCTTATAGCCTGTAGCCACCACCTTGCCCGGCTGATAGACCGTCTTCCATTTCAGGTGGCCATTCTTGGGCATCTGCTGGCGGCCCAGTTTTTTCCCGTTGACCGACAGTTCCACCTCGTCACAGTTGCTGTAAGCCCATATCTCCACTTCCTCGCCCTCATGCCCCTGCAGGTTCCAGTGAGGGAAGATGTGCAGTGTCGGCTCCTCCGTCCACCACGACTTCAGATACCAGGCCTCGTCCTTCCAGAAACCGCAGTAGTCGAGAATGCCAAACTCCGAGTCATGAGCAGGATAGGAAAGCGGATTGGGTTCACCGCGATAGTCGAAACCAGTCCAGTAGAACAATCCCGCAGCCCAGGGACGGTCAGCATAGAACTGCCATCCCCGTTCGATGACATTCTCCACGCCAGGCGTCGTGCCACGGTTCAGGCTGGCCATGTGTCCCGGCTGATCCGGAGTATTGAAATAGACACCGCGCGTGCCGCACCCCGTCGTCTCTTCCGTACCGACGATTTTCCACGACGGATTAGCTTTCTTGCGGTTGTCCACATCGTTCTGCACGATATAGTTGAAGCCCACCACGTCGAGCCCCTTGATCATCTCCGAACCTCCCGCGTTGGCGATGGTGGAATGGCGGGTGGGATCCAGCAGACGGGTATATTCCCGCATGGCGGCGGCGATGCGCTTACCCTGCACGGTGTTCTCCATGCCCCACTCCTCATTGCCGTCGCTCCAAAGTATCACCGACGGATGGTTGCGGTCGCGCTTGATCATCCGCTCCAGCAATCTCAAATGCTCTGTGTTAATGCCCGACAAGCGGTTTTCGTCAATCACGAGGATTCCCTCACGGTCGCAGACATCGAGCTGTGCGGGAGTCATCGGGTTGTGCGAGGCACGGTAGGCATTGCATCCGAACTCCTTCAGTTTCTGGATCCGCCATGCCATCAGCGCCTCAGGGATGGCCGCCCCCACCCCGGCATGGTCCTGATGCATGTTCACCCCCTTCAGTTTCAGCGGTTTGCCATTCAGCAGGAAGCCCTTGTCGGCGTCGAAGGCGATGTCACGGATGCCCGTGGTCGTGGTGTAAACATCCGTCACCTTGCCGTCCACCTTCACGGTGGTCTCCATCTGATACAAATACGGATCTGCTGTGCTCCACAGGTGAGGCTGACTCAACGTCAGGGTCTGTTTGCAGCCCGACGTCTCCTTCCCCTTCAATCTCAGCGTCTCAATGCCGGTCCTGCCCACCTCACGGCCAGTGGCATCCAACAACCGCTGTTCCACCGTGCAGGTCTGCGTCTCCAGGGAATGATTGTTCACCTCCGTCTCCACATGGATGGTCGCAGAGGTGTAGGGCGCTTTCAGGTCGGCATAGACAAAGGTGCCGAAAGGAGCCACGCCGACAGCCGCCGACTTCACGAGCCACACATCGCGGTAGATACCGCCACCCTCGTAGAACCAGCCCTCCTCAAAAGTGGCGTCGGCGCGCACGCAGATGAGGTTGTCGCCCCCGTAGTTGACATATTCCGTCACGTCATACACCTGTGTGGCGTATCCACTGGGCTCGGTGCCCATATAGAAGCCGTTGAACCACACCGTGGCATTGCGGAAGATGCCGTCAAACTGCAAGGCGATGTGCTTGCCCAAGTCCGACTCAGGTATGTTGATGGTTTTCCGATACCAGCCCACGCTCGTCTCGGGATATTTGTAGCCCACGGTCTTGTAGCCATGCGAGTGGCTGGCCACCCCGTTGTAAGGCAGCACCGTCACCCAGTCGTGAGGGATGCGGATTTCCTGCCACAGGGAGTCGTTGAATTTCTGGGCATAGGGGCCTTCGTTGTGGATGGAGTTGGCCTTCGTCAGATAATTGAAATACTCCGTCCCGGCGCCAAAGTCCTTCACAGGATCAGCAGCATGTCCAAAGGCGAACTTCCAACCATCATCGAGTCTTGTCACTTCGCGCACGCTTTGTGCGCTCACCATCTGCATAGCCAGAAGCGCCATGCCTAAAAGGTAAAATCTAATACCAATAAGTTTAAGGTTTCTCATGTCTTGAATATAGTTATTTCATCTTCTTCTCCACGAATCGCACATTTTTCGTGCAAAGATAGTGCAAATCGAAGGCAGAACAAAAGAATTACATTCTTTTTTATGCTGAAAAGCTCACTCCAACAAAAAAGAATGAATTCTTTTTGCATTGTCTTCAGCTTTCATTATATTTGCAAATCAATTGTCATAAAATGAGCCATGGGAAAATACATCAACATCGGGAACGAGGGATTCAGAAGGATACGCAACAGTGAGTATGTGGACAAATCGGGACTGATTCCCGTTGTCAACAAAACGCTCTTCACGGAACAGTGCTTTAGCTGCGTCTCCCGTTGCCGCCGCTTCGGCAAGTCGATGGCCGCCAAGATGCTCTGTGCCTACTACGACCATTCCTGTGACTCACGCAGCCTGTTTGCTGATTTGGAGGCAGCCAAAGACCCGTCCTTTGAAGAGCACCTCAACAAATATCCCGTCATCTACCTTGACATGACGGAGTTCGTGACACGCTTCCACGATGAAGGTATCGTAAGTGTTCTTGACACAAGTCTGAAAGAAGACGTGCTGGAAGCATATCCTGGACAAAAGGTCTCAGCGGAAGATGACCTGATGGATTGTCTCATCAACATTGCAGAAAAGACGGGTGAACGGTTTGTCTTCATCATCGACGAGTGGGATGCCATCTGCCGTGAGTTCAGGCCGGATTCTTCAGCCATGGACCGATATGTCAACTGGCTGCGGCGTATGTTCAAAGGCGTTAATGCCAGTCGGGTGTTCGCCGGTGTCTATATGACCGGCATCCTGCCCATTAAGAAATACAAGACGGAGTCTGCCCTCAACAACTTCATTGAATACTCCATGGTGCAACCAAGGCAAATGTCCAGATTCTTTGGGTTCACTAAAGATGAAGTGAAAACGTTGGCCGGGAAATACAGCATGGATTTCGAGGAACTGGAAAAATGGTATGACGGTTACCAGATCGGAGATGAGCCTTCGATGTTCAACCCCAACTCCGTGATGCAGGCTGTCATATCACAATGGTGTGAGAGTTATTGGGGGAAAACTGGAGCCTTGGATTCAGTTTCAGCGTACATCCGCATGAATTTCAAGGGGCTGAAGGATGACATCCTTTTCTTGCTCAGCGGAGGAAGGGTTTCGGTAAACACCACTAAATTCCAAAACGACATGTCGGTCATTCAAAGCCGGGATGATGTGCTGACAGTGCTCATTCATTTGGGATACCTGTCTTACGATAGACGGAAGAAGGAATGTTATGTGCCCAACTACGAAGTGGCGGGCGAGCTGTCAAACGCTGTGGAGGAAACGGACTGGGCAAATGTGGTAGAAGCCATCCAACAGTCCAAACAACTCTTGCAAGCCACCCTCGACGGTGACGAGGAAGCCGTGGCTCGCTTCATCGACACGGCGCATGACGAGAACACGAGCATCCTCAGCTACAACAACGAGAATTCACTGGCCTGCGTGCTCTCCATCGCCTATTTCTATGCCCGCAACGACTATGTCATACACCGTGAACTGCCCACTGGCAAGGGCTTTGCCGACCTTGTGCTCATCCCACGCAAAAATGTGGAATCCCCAGCCATCATCGTGGAACTGAAATACAACCGCGACGCCGATTCGGCGATTGACCAGATCCACCGCCGCCAATACCCCGCAAAGGTGGCCCCATATTCAGACAACCTGCTGCTCGTAGGCATCAACTACGACCGCGAGCAGAAGACGCATGAATGCAAGATTGAGCGGCAGGAATCTTAAAGGGATTTCCTGCGCTGATCTCGCCTTATTGAAAAGATTGATTTGTTAACGAGTTATCATACTGTGTAGATCACAGATTAATCCGTTTTTGCATTGCCGCCACTTGTTGACTAAAGCGATGAAAAGACCGATTAATAAGCCCGTTACTCACGGGCAAGAACACCCAGCCTTTCAAACGGAAAGCTGAGCAAGAAGAAAATATGTATTTATGAGGTGTTCCTCCAACCAAACTAGACTTACCGAAATTTTCCCAACTTATTTATAATGAAATTTATTATGCTTTCGTGATGCCGATTTGGTGTCGCTTAGAATCTATGTCTATAAAAAAAAGTTGTCACATCTATTATAGAAATGGATTAACCGGCTGGGGACAATATATCCCAGTACATAAGGTCCTTAGACATCTTGAACAAGATTGTTGTAACAATTGCCAGATTCTACATACCAGCATCCGGAAAAATACTCCTGCGGCACAAATGTCTCTATCACAAGAACAGGTTTAGCGTACAGATTTTAAAAAAAACGTTTATTCATAAAATATTGAAGTGTAATTATTTTTATTCAATTATAATAATGGCAAGATTCATGCAAATATGCCATTATCGAATAGGCTCTAATTTGTTTAATAATGACATAACGCATGGATTCGTTAATGTCTTATTAAAAGGCATGCAAAATTACAACTTTTAATGTATCTACAAATAAATATTTATAATTTTTATGAAAAATGGTTATTATTTATAGCTTTTTAATTGCTTTTTGTGAAAATGTAAATCAATAATTATCACTTTATTACACTAATTAAAAACATTGTATTGACAGCAAAAATGTCTTCTACTGTTTTACACTTTTGTTTACAAAAGAATGACAATGCGCTGGTTTGTCCGCTGACCCATAATTTTGAGTTTTGTTGATGAATTAAAGAAATCACTGCAGCAACTCTCAATAAATTTGGTTGCTGCAGTGATTATGACATTTTTGATGTTACTCCCTGTTTCGTCTATTTTTCAAAGTGTATCGTTTCCCATAGATTCATGAGGACAGCTTGGTGTATGAAAAATTAGTGGAATCATACCAGTATTGTGTTCCTGAAATGTCTATAATAGAATACACATATTTTTTCTCGTTTCCATATTTATCGCTATGATTATATGAAGTATAAAATTTATAAGTATCTTTTCCAACATGGTTAATTAATTTAGGTGACCCATCATCTTTTTTTTCCATGTAAGTTGTATTGTCTCCCAACTTGAACTCTATGCTTTTTTTTACATTATAACTTCCTATAGTTTCACCATTATTATAGTACCCATAGGGACTTTTTGAATCATAATACAAAGTTGCTGAAGCCGATGAAGAATTGAATGTTCCTTTCCATATATCACATGAAGCCACGAATTCATTGGGCGTGAATTTCTCCACGACAAAAAAGGGTTTGGCGTAAGTTTTTTTCTTCATATTGTTATATTGTTAGGCAGAAATATGTGGGTGACAACCACATCTGATCTGGTTATCACCCACAATTATCTATGATGTTTTTATTACGAATAGGTCTTGTTGACTGTTGGATAGAATTGCGGATTATCAGGCTTTAATCCATCGTTTCCATTAAATATCCAAATATGTCTATCTCTACCAACATAAATGGCGACATTTGATAAACCAGCAATGGGCTCAAAATATTTTGTACCATTATAACCAGTAGAGTAATGACAACCTGAGGGAATTGAACTTGAGGTTGTTTTCTTCCATACTGTCATATTTTCATACCATGTATTGTGAAAATGAGTATTGGCAGGGCCAATTGCACCACCTAAACATGATTCAACAGTAGCCTCATCGACAATATCGTCAGGACCTTTAGAATAAGTATAACCAGAACCACCTGAACCATTAGAATGCACAAGGTCAATCCAAAAAGCTTGCCCTACATTTGCTGCAGGTATAAACACAGTACATGCTGCCACATAATCCTGAGGCATAAACTGCTCTTTCACCATGAAAGGCTTGTTGTAAATTTTTCTTTCCATAATTGTATATTTTTATATGATTTCTTGCATTTTTATACGGTCGCCTGAAATTTGGATAGACCTCTCCACCAACCACAAAAACTAGCTGAAAAAAAATGCCCGATTAATTGCAGCATGATGATGTACAAAGATACGCTTTTCTTTTGATATACATTTTATAATGTATAAACAAACATGTCAATATTTAAACTAATTAACAGATTTTAGGTTTTTTTTGCGGTTCTAAGGAACAAACAAGGGCATTCACAAATCGGCTACATAGATTCCAAATTTACCAGGTACAAGGTACAGGTAGGGATTAACCGAAAGAAGTGATGTGTATTTGAAACTTTTAGATGAAAGTGGAGATATTTTTTCAAGTTAGGTAACAGCATTCATCTCCAATTATTGAGCAAATTCCCAAGAAAAATGAATTATGGTTACATTCGAGTAAGTAGTGACAAGCAAACGGTTGAAAACCAGCGCTTTGAAATCAACAGGTTTTGTGAGAAAAACCAGTTGAAAATCGACGGCTGGATAGAAGAGACCATTAGCGGCACTAAAAGCTACACCAAACGGGAATTAGGACGACTCTTGCGCAAAGTCCACAAGGGCGACATCATCATTTGCAGCGAACTGTCTCGTTTGGGCAGAAACCTTTTCATGATCATGGAAATTCTGAATATCTGCATGACGAAAGAGTGCCGGGTGTGGACAATCAAGGACAACTACCGTCTGGGTGACGATATACAAAGCAAGGTACTTGCTTTTGCCTTCGGTCTTTCTGCAGAGATAGAGCGCAACCTCATCAGTCAACGGACCAAAAAGGCATTGGCGAGGAAGAAGGCGGAAGGCGTCGTTCTCGGTCGGCCGAAAGGTCGCAAGAGTGCCCCAAACAAATACAAGTTATCGGGTAAGGAAAAACTCATTTCTGAATTGTTGAAGAAGGGAATTTCCAAGAGAGAAATAGCGAAAATCAGCAAAGTAGATAGGAATACCTTGAAAAGGTTCATCGAACTCAAAGGATTGGAAGAAAAATGATTATTCGTTTCTCGACAACCTCGATAATACGATAAAAAACACACTACTATACCCCAATGGCTGAAAAAAAATGGGCAATTAAATTCAGCAATTATTTGCGGCGATAAGTATTGGCTTAGGCCATGCTTCAAGAATGTAATTATATGCAAAAACGACAAAATTAACAAAATATTATACAATTATGGAAAGAAAAAATTATTCTAAACCGTTCATGTTAACAGAAAGGTTTACACCGCAGGAGTATTGTGTTCTATGCTGGAAAACTGATTTAACTCTTTGGAAGGAAGCAAACGGTGTACCTGGTCTTCAAGAAACAGCTGTAGTAGTAGCGCCCAATAGCAGCAGTCATCCTAATGAAGCTTTCGAACCATATATTCAAAGTGCAAGGGATGCAGGTCATCTTGATGCGTTGGAATACGGGCAATATAGAATTAACCCTGATGAATCTACAGGATGGTCGAATATACAAACAAATAAGCTTCCCGTAAGGTTTTCTGATTGTTCGTGGTATCCTGCTCTTGTTAAGACAACAAGTGTAACAAGGGAATATTGGATGATAGAAGCAACTGACAATAATATCTATTATTGTAACAATGTGGGTTTTGAACGAGATACTGTGAATCGTTCATAAAGTATATTCTCATCAATTGGAGTGAAACTGCGGAAGTTTGCTGGCTCTGTTGAAACATGAAAATTGAAAAGAAACCTTTCAGGCACTCCTGTGGGAGTGCCTGAAAGATAAATGGGGGATCATCAGTTAAGAAACTCTGCATTACTTAAAATTGAAATTATTGTAGCAACTCATGAAAGGTCCATTTTCAATAAGAGAATACCTTTGGCATGAATAGTATCCGAGAATAACCTCTTAGTAAAATATTAAAACAATACCCATTTCGTTGACTTATTCAAAAGATAGAGATTTATTCTAATTTTGTGGATTTGTTTATGGAAAAGCGAAACTATTTAAAGCCATTCATGGTGGTAGAGAAGTTTATCCCTCAAGAGTTTGTGGCGGGATGTACTCAACCAGGAACATATTATATATCATGTAGTTACCAGACTATATGGATTGAAAATGGCAAAGAAGAAGGTCTTCAGGCAATTAATGGCAATAATGGCGATTTGCAATTTAATGGAGGACAGACTATTTGGTTCAATGAACAACCCTCTGTCGTAAGAATAAACTTAAGTGGTGGATATTACAAAATTACCGTTCAGAATAATTATAAGCTTTTTGACGCTAATGGTAATAATATTACTTCTCAATACACAAGTTTAATCAATTATCATACTCTATATAGGAATAGTAGTGCACCTTATATTTCAGGCCCTGTAGATAAAAACGGCTCGTAGACATATCGATATCACGTATCGCGGGGACGCGTATCGCGGGGACGGGGAATTTGATACGTTTGAGTTTCGGTCTAAAAACAATAAAAAAATCTGAATTCTTTTGCATGACAGCAAAAAATACGTTATCTTTGCGCATCATTAAGATTAAAAATCCAAAGTAACACTTTCGATTTTAAAAGAAAATCCAAAGTAGCACTTTGGATTTTAAAGAAAAATCATATCACGGGGACGGGGAATTTGATACGTTTTAGGACCAAAGCATGGTTGGTTTTGACTCATTTAGGATTTCTGTCTCTCAATATAGCACTCATGCTTCTTCTGCCCGCGGTCGTAGTTGATGCCCACAAGTAACAGGTTGTTGGAATATTGGATCACCTTGGTTGGATATTTGGGAGCCCTGGGCTGATAGCAATCTGGCCTTTCAGGCTGCCGTTGACGGAACTTGATTTCTCACAACACATTTCGCTGTATCCATCGCGCGAAGAATGGGTCTTCCATCTCGTAATGGTCGGTTTGGATGACAAATCCCTTTTTTATCAGTCTTTTTATGCTGCTATAAGCGGTGCTGGTAGCTATCATCCGGTCTTGGAGAGGGTTCTTACCGCTGCAAAGCGCAATAACAATTCTCTTGTCCATCCTGTTGAAGTTTACCCATAGCCGCTCGAAATCCAAGTCATGCGAGAGTGTCAGTTTCTCAATGGCTCTCTCCACCAAATTGCCGCGAGCTTTTTCGTAATAGGCCAATTCCCAAACTTGACTTGCAAGCTGCTGAGTGTAATAGGGATGAAGGTTTGTAAAAGACAATATCTCATCGGCGGTGGCCTCACAAGCAGATCCCATTACAGTCGATAGCCTCTGCGTGATATAAAGGTGGAAATCAGAATAAGGAATTTTTGAAAGACGCATAAGCAGACCAAAATGATAGAAGGGGGATTTCTTGCGCTCGAATATCTCTTGCATCATGGACTCTTGGCTGCCAAGAATGATAGAGATGGTTGTCGCTATCAAGCAGCCGACTGATAGATTGCAGTTCTTCGAAGCGGTCAGTGAAGTATTCTCCATCGACGACTGTGCCGTATCTAAAGGGGTTTTTCATATTGCGAAATTTTTCGTTGCGAAATTTTTCGTTGCGAAATTTTTCGCAAATATACGAAACTCCTTGCACATGTCCAAATATTCCATAAAAAAATACCTATCACGGGGACGGGGAATTTGATACGTTTTCAGTATCAAGTTCCCTTTACAGGAGTGAAAATGGCAGGCTTTTTCGTTTTTACCTTATTATTTTTGCGGGCGAAACGAAAAAGAGATGCTTTTGGAAGACCAACACGATATCACAACCATCATTGAGGAGAACCAGCGGAGGAACGCGGTGATCGGGAAGCCCTACCGTCCGGTGACGGGAGAGGGGGCTCCCCTACCCCGCACGCAGGTGAACATCCGAGGATATGCGCCATCGTCCATCTTCCTGCCTGACAGGATGATGGACGATGAGCGTATCGCACAACTCGTCATCTGCGGCGACATGGCGGCCTACGCACGGTTGTCACGCCAGACGGAGCAGGAAGCGCTGGAGGAGTTTGAGGTGCTGCGCTGCCGGAATGACTTCTTCTACTGGGCCTGGCGCTACGTGCGTATCAAACCCAAAGACGGGGGCGACGACATCCCCTTCACCCTCAACCGACCGCAGCGGAGACTGGTGGAGACCTTCGAACGACAGCGCATGTCGGGAAAACCCATCCGCGTGATTGTGCTCAAAGCGCGGCAATGGGGCGGTTCGACTGTCACGCAGATCTACATGGCCTGGCTTCAACTCATCCACCGCAAGGGTCTCAACTCACTGATTGTGGGACATGTGAAAGCGGCCTCGGCAGAGGTGAGCAGCATGTTTGACAAGGTCATCGAGCGCTATCCCCTGAGGCTGTTGGAACGTGCCCAGCAAACTGACGAAGAGGAAAAGGTTGATGGCGGAGGAGTTGATGACAGACCGGTTTTCGAATTGGAAGGGGAAGGGCCGGACGACATGGCCAAGTTCCTCGACGAGAAAAACGGCACCAAGAAAGGTCCGGGAAAGGGCAGTTGCTCCAAAACGACAGCCAAGATTGTCGGCGACCGCAACACAAGGCTGTTGCGCTACATCCCCGCACGCAACTGCAAAATCAAGGTGGGATCGGCAGAGACGCCCAACTCCGCCCGAGGCGGTGACTCCGCGCTGGTGCACTGCACGGAGGTGGCGTTCTGGAAGAAAACCGACAACAAGACGCCGGAGGAGATCATCCGTTCGGCCTGCGCCGGGGCTTCCTACAAACCCATGACGATGATTGTCTATGAATCAACCGCCAACGGCACGGGCAATTTCTTCCAACGGGAATATGACGCCGCCAAGCGCGGGGAGTCGCAGTTTGAGGCTGTCTTCGTCGCCTGGTGGCAGATCGAGCAGTATGCCCTGCCCCTCGACGATGCGCCTGCCTTCGCCCTCCGCCTCTGGGAGCACCGCCACGAGGAGAGCACCATCAGCGCGCGCGAGGAAGCGGGCCGCTACCTCTGGCGGTTGTGGGAGATGGGTGCCACGCTGGAGGCCATCCACTGGTATGTGACGGAGCGGCGGAAATACAACGACCACGGCGACATGGCGGCGGAGTTTCCTTCGGATGACATCGAGGCCTTCCAGAACTCCGGCTCGCACGTCTTCGACCCCTACCGCGTCGAAGTCTTCCGGGGCGGTTGCCGTCCGCCTAAATACAAAGGTGAACTTGCCGGGGAGGC
Organism: uncultured Prevotellaceae bacterium; assembly: GCA_902776475.1. Taxonomy (GTDB): domain Bacteria; phylum Bacteroidota; class Bacteroidia; order Bacteroidales; family Bacteroidaceae; genus Prevotella. The sequence goes on from CACYQD010000001.1 coordinate 51,862, forward strand.
CGTGAAAGGAAAACAGGCCCTCGTCAACCTCCACTTCACCGATGACAGCAGCGGACAACTTTGGATCTGGGCGCATCCCGAGCGGTTTGACGACAGCCGCGTGACCGACCGCTACCTCGTGGTGGTGGACATCGGAGGGCGCAGCGCGAAGTCAGACTGGTCGGTGGTGTGCGTCATCGACCGTTACTGGATGAGAGAGGGCGAGCGGCCTGAGGTGTGCGCCCAGTGGTACGGCCACACCGACATGGACCTGCTGGCCTGGAAAGCCGTGCAGATTGCCCATTACTACGACGATGCGCTGTTGATCATCGAGTCGAACACCCTGGAGACCCACGACGATGACCGTTGGCTGGAAGGCGGCGACCAATCGACCTACATCCTCAACGAGATCCGCAGCATCTACCCCCACCTCTACGCCCGGCGGCAGAGCGCGGAGGAGATACGGCTCCACGAACCCGTGAAATTCGGGTTCCACACCAACGTGAAGACCAAACCGCTGATCATCTCCACCCTCATCGAGGTGGTCAGGGAGCATCTCTACGTGGAACGTGACGAACGGTGCCTCGACGAGTTCCTCACCTATGTCAGGCGGCAGAACGGCAGTTACGGAGCCGTTGACGGCAAGCACGACGACCTGCTCATGACACGCGCCATCGGCCTCTATGTCTGTTTTCACGAGATGCCCCTGCCCCGCTTCCTTCCCCGTCGGGGAAAAGGCGGGAAAAAGCGTTCACGGTTTTGGTGAGGGTGGCTGACAGGAATGTGACATTTTGTCACGCTGCTGTTCATGGTATGGATTTTGCGCCAAGGAAGGTAGAATCAAAAAAAACAAAATAAGAAAGGAGAAAATATCATGAACTTCGACAAATTCACCATCAAGGCACAGGAAGCCATCCAGGAGGCTGTCAACAGCGCAGAGCAGGGCGGACAGCAATATGTGGAACCTGTGCACCTGCTCAAAGGTATCCTTGTGAAAAGCAAGGACATCTGCCACTTCCTCTTCCAGAAAATGGGTGTCAACGGCGCCCAGGTGGAGAAAGTGACTGACAGCGAGATCAGCCACCTGCCCCGCGTGCAGGGCGGCAGCACCTACTACAGCAGCGAGACGAACACCGTCTTGCAGCGCACCCTCGACGCAGCGAAGAAAATGGGCGATGAGTTCGTGTCAGTGGAACCGATGCTCGTCGCACTGCTCGACGTGCCCTCGACCGCCAGCCGCATCCTCAAGGACGCCGGCGTCGACAGCCGTGGACTGCAGGCCGCCATCGCCGCACTGCGCCAGGGCAACAAGGTCAACAGCATGTCGGCGGACGAAAACTACCAGAGCCTGTCGAAATATGCCAAGAACCTCGTGGAGGCCGCCAGGGCCGGCAAACTCGACCCTGTGATCGGACGTGACGACGAGATCCGCCGGTTGCTCCAGATCCTCTCACGCCGTACGAAAAACAACCCCATCCTGCTCGGTGAACCGGGAACGGGCAAAACGGCCATCGTGGAAGGACTGGCCGGACGTATCGTGCGGGGCGACGTGCCTGAAAACCTCAAGGACAAACAAATCTACTCGCTCGACATGGGACAGCTCATCGCAGGAGCGAAATACAAAGGTGAGTTCGAGGAAAGGTTGAAGAGTGTCATCAACGAGGTGGTCAAGAGCGACGGAGGCATCATCCTCTTCATCGACGAGATCCACACCCTCGTCGGTGCGGGTGCCAGCGAAGGAGCCATGGATGCCGCCAACATCCTCAAGCCTGCACTCGCCAGGGGCGAACTGAGGGCCATCGGCGCCACCACGCTCAACGAATACCAGAAATACTTCGAGAAAGACAAGGCCCTGGAGCGACGCTTCCAGACCGTCATGGTCGATGAGCCCGACGAGATGAGCGCCATCAGTATCCTCCGTGGACTGAAAGAGCGCTATGAGAACCACCACAAGGTGCGTATCCAGGATGACGCGTGCATCGCCGCCGTGAAACTCTCCGAACGCTACATCAGCGACCGCTTCCTGCCCGACAAAGCCATTGACCTGATGGATGAGGCTGCCGCCAAACTTCGTATGGAGCGCGACTCCGTGCCTGAGGAACTCGACGAGATCACCCGCAAACTGGCACAGTTGGAAATCGAGCGCGAGGCCATCAAGCGGGAGGATGACCAACCCAAACTGGCCCAGCTCGACAAGGACATCGCCGAACTGCGCAGCCAGGAGACGGCCTTCAAGGCCAAATGGGAAGGCGAGAAGGAACTGGTGAACCGTATCCAGCAGAACAAGCAGCAGATTGAGACGCTGAAATTCGAGGCCGACCGCGCCGAGCGTGAAGGCAACTACGGCAGAGTGGCCGAAATCAGGTACGGCAAACTGCAGCAACTCGAACAGGAGATCCGTCAGATACAGGAAGAACTGAAGCAGGCTCAAGGCAATGAGTCGATGGTGCGCGAGGAAGTGACCGCCGACGACATCGCCGAGGTGGTGAGCCGCTGGACCGGCATCCCCGTGACACGTATGTTGCAGAGCGAGCGCGAGAAGCTCCTCCACCTCGAAGAAGAACTGCACAAACGGGTCATCGGACAAGATGAGGCCATCCGCGCCGTGAGCGACGCCGTGCGCCGTTCGAGAGCCGGCTTGCAGGATCCCAAGCGACCCATCGCATCGTTCATCTTCATGGGCACCACGGGCGTGGGAAAGACCGAACTGGCCAAGGCCCTCGCTGAATACCTCTTCAACGACGAGAGCATGATGACCCGTATCGACATGAGCGAATATATGGAGAAATACAGTGTGTCGCGCCTCATCGGCGCACCTCCGGGATACGTGGGATATGACGAAGGCGGCCAACTCACCGAGGCCGTGAGGCGCAAGCCCTACTCCGTCGTGCTCTTCGACGAGATCGAAAAGGCTCACCCCGATGTGTTCAACATCCTCCTGCAAGTGCTCGACGACGGACGATTGACCGACAACAAGGGAAGAACGGTGAACTTCAAGAACACCATCATCATCATGACCTCCAATCTGGGAAGCCAGTATATCCAGAGCCAGATGGAACAGCTCAACGACCACAACCGTGAGCAAGTGATCGAGCAGACCAAGGCCGAGGTGATGGAGATGCTCAAGAAAACCATCCGGCCTGAGTTCCTCAACCGTATCGATGAGACCATCATGTTCCTGCCGCTGACGAAGGCAGAGATCGCCGATGTGGTGAGACTGCAGATGAAAGCTGTGGGCAAGATGCTTGAGCAGCAGGGCATACAGCTGGAGATCACACCCCACGCCGTGGAGTATCTCGCCGAAGTGGGCTATGACCCGGAGTTTGGTGCCCGGCCTGTGAAGCGGGCCATCCAGCACCATGTGCTCAATGACCTCTCACGCCGCATCCTCGCCGAGGAGGTGAGCCGCGAGAAGCCCATCATCATCGATGAGTTCGGTCAAGGACTGATCTTCAGGAATTAGCGGTCTTTGGGCCTTTGGGCCCAAAGACCCTAAGGACCCTAAGGACCTTAAAGACCTTAAGAAATGTAGAGACGCCACAATTGTGGCGTCTCTCAATCTTTAAAACGGGTGAACTGCCAAAAAAATGGCCATCCGTTTGTGGATTAAAGGATTTTTCTTACTTTTGTAGTGGAAATGGAAAGAATCATGGTCAAACCTCTCACCCGTTGGATGATAGTCGCGATGCTCTTTGCTTTGCCGTCGATGACGCGTGCCCAGGATTTCCTGTCCACACGGACGGTCACCTTCAACAAATCAGGCAAAGGCAGTTCATTCAAGGCTTCGGTGGAATTCCCCACCGAGGGTGATGCCCGTGTGGTGTCAAGCGTGATGAAGTGGATCGGTTTCGTGCTCGATACTGAAACCGATTTCAAGCGTGATTATCAGCGGATGCTGCAAGCCAGCTGCGACACGTTCACCATGAGCGGCCAGGGTGGAGACCGTAGCATCGTCATCGAACGCTCATACGAGGATGCCAACTGCGTGACTTTTGAGTCGATGGTGACCGACAAGGGCAGCGAGACCTGGCGATGGGCCGACTGTGCCTCGTTCAGCAAGCGTGATGGTCACCGCATCCGGTTGGATGAGATCTTCCGCTGCGACATCAGCGACATCCAACAGTTGATGTGGGCCTATCGTGGCGATTTGCCCATGAGTGTGGATTCGCCCGAGGAATTGGTTCCTGTCAATGCAGGTTTCATCGATGGATGGGTGATTGTCATCGGCCAGGCCTACCATTATACAGGAGCGCCCTATCGCCTGCGCTACGAGGAGATCGACTCCTATCTTCACACAGGTGACGGCGGTTATTATTGAGGAATTCTTTTCCTGATTGGCACATAATTCCCGAATTTTGTCTATCTTTGCACAGATGATCATTGTGCGCAACAAATACATACCCTTCCCGCATTTTGCCGCCATCAATCTCTGCGGTGTGCTCTTCTGCCATCACGACGTGTATCTCTCGCAGAGGCTGATCAATCATGAGCGTATCCACACGGCGCAAATCCTGGAGATGGGGGTCATCTTCTTCTACCTGTGGTATCTGGGAGAATGGATGGTGAAACTGTGCAGCCGCGGCAACGCCTACTTCCGCATCTCCTTCGAGCGGGAAGCCTACCGCCATGAAGCCGACATGGACTACCTGAAGCACCGCAAGCACTATGCATGGTGGAAATACATGCGTGAGAAAAAGAGAAAACCAATCATAAGAATATGGAAGAAAAGGAAAAAGATTTGATGCAGTTGCCCGACAATGCGTTCCGGGAACTGAAAGAAGGCGAAAGCTATGAACCCATCATGCGGGCCGACCGCAACTACCCGGAAGTCAACGGGTGGTCGGTGACATGGGGTATCGTGATGGCCATGCTGTTCTCGGCAGCAGCAGCCTATCTGGGTCTGAAAGTAGGTCAGGTGTTCGAGGCTGCCATCCCCATCGCCATCATCGCCGTGGGGGCTTCCACCGCAGCCAAGCGCAAAAACGCACTCGGAGAGAACGTCATCATCCAGAGCATCGGTGCCTGTTCGGGTGCCGTCGTCGCAGGCGCCATCTTCACCCTGCCCGCCATCTACATCCTGCAGGCCAAGTATCCCAACGACCCTGAGATGACCGCCTCTTTCTACAAAGTGTTCCTCTCCTCATTGCTGGGCGGTGTCATCGGCATCCTCTTCCTCATCCCCTTCCGCAAATATTTCGTGAAGGAGATGCACGGAAAATATCCCTTCCCGGAGGCCACAGCCACCACACAGGTGCTGGTGAGCGGAGCCAAGGGCGGCAATCAGGCCAAACCGCTGCTCATCGCCGGAATCGTGGGCGGTCTCTATGATTTCATCGTGGCGACCTTCGGATGGTGGAACGAGAACTTCACCACCCGCGTCATCGGTCTCGGAGAGCAGGTGGCCGACAAAGCCAAACTGGTGTTCAAGGTCAACACGGGTGCTGCCGTCCTGGGTCTGGGATACATCATCGGACTGAGATACGCCTTCATCATCTGTCTGGGTTCTTTCGCAGTATGGTGGCTCATCGTTCCCGGCTTGTCGCTGTTCTTCGGCGATCAGGTGCTCAACCAGTGGGATCCGTCGATCACCACTGCCGTGGGTGACATGACACCCGAACAGATTTTCAAGAGTTATGGCAAGAGTATCGGCATCGGAGGCATCGCCATGGCCGGTATCATCGGCATCATCAAGTCGTGGGGCATCATCAAGAGCGCCGTATCCCTGGCCGCCAAGGAAATGAAAGGCAAGGGAGCCGGACTGGAGGAAGTGGAGCGCACCAACCGCGACATCTCCTTCAAGGTAATCGCCATCGGCAGCATCATCACCATCCTCCTGACATTCGTGTTCTTCTGGGCCGGTGTGATGAAGGGCAATCTGCTCTTCGCCGTGATGGGCATCCTCCTCGTGGCAGTCATCGCCTTCCTGTTCACCACCGTGGCAGCCAACGCCATCGCCATCGTGGGCAGCAACCCCGTCTCTGGCATGACACTGATGACACTCATCCTGGCTTCAGTCGTCATGGTCGCCGTGGGACTGAAAGGCACGGCAGGCATGGTAGCAGCCCTGATCATGGGCGGCGTGGTGTGCACAGCTCTGTCAATGGCCGGTGCGTTCATCACCGACCTGAAGGTGGGCTACTGGCTCGGAACGACGCCCAAGAAACAAGAGACATGGAAATTTCTCGGCACACTGGTGTCTGCAGCCACTGTGGGCGGTGTGATGATCCTGCTCAACGAGACCTACGGATTCGCCAGCGGCAATCTCGCCGCACCACAGGCCAATGCCATGGCCGCCGTCATTGATCCGCTGATGAACGGTGTGGGAGCTCCCTGGCTGTTGTATGCCATCGGAGCGGTCATCGCCATTATCCTGACGTGGATGAAAGTACCGGCCCTGGCCTTCGCACTGGGCATGTTCATCCCGCTCGAACTGAATACGCCGCTGCTCATCGGAGGTGCGGTCAACTGGTATGTGACTTCACGCAGCAAGGACAAGGCTGAGAATGAGGCGCGCGGTGAGAAGGGAACGCTGATTGCCAGCGGTTTCATCGCAGGTGGCGCGCTGATGGGTGTCATCAGTGCCCTGCTCCGATTCGCCGGTGTCAACCTGATCAACGAGGCGTGGCTGGAGAACCACCTCTCCGAGGTGCTGTCGCTTGTGGCCTACATCCTGCTGATCCTCTACTTCATCTGGGCAACGAAGGTTTCGAAGAAATAATCAGCCTCCTCTGGGATACCCTCACCTAACCTCTCCCGAAAGACCCTCACCTAACCTCTCCCAAAGGGAGAGGGATTAGTTTGTATTGATCTCCCAGAGGGAGAGGGATAAGTTGGTATTGATCTCCCAGAGGGAGAGGGAAAGGTTGGTATTGCTCTACTAGAGGGAGAGGGATTGATTTCATAAAGGAAACTGCCCCTCTCCCTCGAGGGAGAGGATGGGTGAGGGGGATTTCCAAGCGTGCAAGAAATAACGGCCCTCACCTAACCTCTCCCAGAGGGAGAGGGATAAGTTGGTATTGATCTCTCAGAGGGATAGGAATTGATTTCATAAATGGAAACAGCCCCTCTCCCTCGAGGGAGAGGATTTTTATAAGACCGAGAGACGCCACAATGTGACGTCTCTACATTTCAGGTTCCCATGAGGGAGCCTGTCGTGCTATTTCTTTGTTCCTTTATAACTGGTCTTGTGGGTCTCGTAGTTTTTGAAGGGAACGGAGACGGAGGGGCGGTCCGTACGGATGGGACAGGCCGTCTCGGGGCCGCTCATCCACTTGGCGATGCCATCGACCCAGCGGGCGGCGGCGTCGAAAGTGGGATGGATGCCGTCTGCAGCTCGGGAGATACGGAGGTTATAGCTGTCATAGAAGCGGTCGGCTCCGACATTCTGACGGATCATATTGACGATGCCGGGATCACGGCTGATAGTGCGCAGGGTGACCGGACCAATCCACACGAAGGGAATGTCGCCAATCTCATGCATGATTTCCTTCACCGCCTCGGAGCGCGCCGAGATATCGTGATAGCCGAGGTCGTTGGTGCCTAAACAGACGATGATGAAAGTGGGGTTGACCTTGTTGATCAACCGCCGCAGTTCGGTGGTGTAAGCCCAACTCTTGGTTGTGGAACCATACCAGATGGAGGTGAAGAGGGTATGGCCGTTCTGGTTGGCATAGTCGTTCATCCTCCTCCCCACTCCATCGAGCATGGAGTCACCGAAGAGCAGGATGTGGTGATTGGACGTGGTGTTGTCCGGGTCGGTCTCCACGTTCTGGATGGTCTCTCCCTGGAGCACCTTATTATATACCACCTCGATGCTGTCGAGGATATCCTGGGCCGGGGTATGAAGTCCGGTCATGGTCAGGGCCATCGCGGCCAATATGGTTTTCTTCATTTTCATTTTCTTTGTTCTATTTTATGATTGATGTTGTCTGCGGTCATGTTCCCAGATTTCCAGACTATTGATCACGTTCTGCCAGAGGATATAGCACCCCGGACCGACGGTAGAAACAGGATTGAGATAAGTGTAGGCAATCCAGATGGCAAAGTTGGTGTTCTTCTGTCCCAGTGCCTGTCCAGCCTCCTGGGTGCGCTGAAAGAAATGGCCCACATAGCGGCCTACGGCGAATTGCACCAAGCAGAACATCAGTCCGATGAGGGCTATCAGCACCAGCAAGGCCGGTGTGCTGTCGGCATGGACGATGTTTTTGACCGTAGTGCCCGACACGATGGCAAGCGAGAACCCCCACATGTAGAACGAGAGGTCTCTGACACTCACAATCCACCGGTGGAGGGGTTTGACGAAGTGCTTCACGATGAAGGCCAGGAGCATGGGACCCACCAAGAGGATAAACACCTTGTAGAGAATGAGGACAAACGCCTGCCAGAAGTCCATGCCCACCGACTGATCGATCAACGGGAAGCACACCGGCACCATAAGTGCCGTGAGGAAGTTGGACATGAAGGTATAGGAAGTCATCTCCTCCAGATTGCCGCCGAGTTTGCTGGTCACCACGGCCGCTGCCGCCGCGCAGGGACAGATGATGCAGGTCAGCACCGCCTCGAGGAGGATGAGTTTGTCTCCCTGGACATGAAAAACCAGGATCACGCCCACCACGAGGGCTACGAGGAGCACCTGGAAGAGTGCCACCCAGAAATGCCAGGCCACGGGGCGCAAACAGCGGAAATCGACTTTGCAGAATGTGACGAAGAGGATGAGGAACATGAACAACGGGAAGATGACGTCGATGATAGGACCGAAGAAATCAGCCGCCCGTTCCAAGGATGGCGTAAAAGCGAACAGGAAATAGAGGGCAGTGCCAAGGAGCATCGCCACAGGCAGCGTCCACTCCTTGAGGAAGGAGATCAAGGACTGCCACCATCCGCCGTGTTGTTTGTCTGCCTCAGGTTTCCTCATCAGTCGTCTGTCTCAGGTTTTTTGCATCAGTCGTCTGTCTCTGGTTTCTGCATCAGTTGTCTGTCTCTGGTTTCTGCATCAGTCGTCTGTCTCAGGGTTTTTGCGTGGTTCTATGCCTCAGGTTTCCGCATCGGACCTTATCTGAGAATCACGCCGCCCATGGGTTGGAGGGTCACTTTTGCCCTACCCTTCTTATCCACTTTGAGTGTGCGCAATTCAGCCTCGGCAATGGCATTTTCTGTCTTTGCCGCAGGTCGGTCGGTATAGTACTTCACGGTCTGTCCGGCGAACATCGGGAGTTGGAGGGTGAGGGTGATAGGCTGGTCAGTGCCGTTGATGCCGGCCACATACCAGTCTGATCCATGCCGACGGGCCAGGACGGCGTAACGTGTGGGGTATCCGTCGAGGAAGCGGGTCTCATCCCAGGTTGTGGGCAGTTGGCGCAGGAAGTCGAGCTCAAACTCAGGCAGTTCACTGAGGTTGTTGGGCTGCATGGCCACACAGTTGACGCCAGTCTGCAGGACGATGCCCGTCGCCATCTCAAAGGTGTCGGACGATCGGCGGTAGAAGCGGCTCTTGTTGTCGCGGCTCATCCGGCGGTTCATGATGATGCCTCCCCAGTCAAAGGCACCCACGGCATTGCGTGAGAACGGGTGCATGGTCAGTTCGAACCCTTCCTTGTCACAGTGGTGCTGGGTGAAGAAGAGGTTCTCTGAAGCCAGTGCCGCCTCGCTGGCGACATAGTTGGGATACATCCGTTCCCATCCGCGTGGTATGGTGCATCCATGGAAGACCACCTGCAGTCCGTATCGGTTGGCATCACACAGGATATCCTCATAGAGACGCATGGTCTCCTGTTTGTCGCTGCCGAAGAAATCAACCTTGATGCCGGCCACACCGATGCTTTTCAGCCATTTCATCTCCCTATCCCGGGCATAAGCCGTTGACATGCAGTCGCGCGGGGTCTGCGGGGCATCGTTCCAGTGTCCGTTGGAGTTATACCACAACATGAGGCGCACACCTTTCGACTGGGCGTAGCGCGACAGTTCAGCCATCCGTTCGCGGCCGATGTTGCGGTCCCACCAATTATCGACAAGGCAATATTCGAATCCCATGGCCGAGGCCAGGTCAATGAACTCCACCTGGTCGTCGTAGTTGATGGAATTATCCTGCCAGATGAGCCAGCTCCAGGTGTAACGGCCAGACTGGAAAGGTTGCGTGGCCTCATAGATCGGTTCCACCACATCGTATGGTATGGTGGTCTCGACAATGGGCTTGAGCGAGGTGCCCAAAGTAATGGTGCGCCATGGTGTGACACCGGGCAGTGCGATGCCCGGAGCAGAAGTGCCGATGCCGTTGAACTCACCTTGTTCGGGGAAGGCGATGGTATAACCCTGCGCAGGGTTGTAGTCGCTCAGGCGCGAACCACAGTAATCACTCGACACCCCAGTCTCACTCACCAAGGCCCATCCCTGGTCGCCTATGCGGAAGAGGCAGGGGAAGGTGTAGCCCAGGCCAAACCGCGACTTAGCCGTCATCGGAGCATCGGCGGTATATTCCTCCTCATAAGAGGGTTTGGTGCGCTCCCATCCAGTGAACGGACCGATCTGCGGACAGAGAAAGGTCGTCGTACCATCGGGGAAGCGGAATGAGGTTGCCTCGCTCTGGATGATGGCGCACTTGGGGTTGTCGTCTTTCTGCCGTGGCATAGCGTAGCGGAATGCGATATCGTTGTTGGAAACCACAAAAGTGACCGTCATGCGCAAGCCTTTGGCATTGGTGTAATCCACTTCCAGCTGGTTGGCCACGAAATGGACATGGGATGTCTTGGTCTGCGCCATCGTATAATCCTTCTCCACCTTCGACAACCGTGTGGCCTCTATTGACAGGCCCGTGGTGAAATCGCCCACATCGGAGCGGAAACCCAGGGCGGAGGGCATCAGCATCTGCACTCCCTCATAAAGCACCTCATAGGAAGGTTTTCCTTCATCGAGTTTCACATCAACCGCCAATTTCCCGTCGGGTGACTTCACAGTATGGGTGACAGCCATGGCTTTGGAACAAGTCAGAATCATTGCCAATAACGGCAGTAAAAACAATACTTTCTTCATAACGCCTGATTTTTGGTGCAAAATTAGTGAAAGGCGAACACAAAACAAAATGAATGGCGATTCTTTTTTGCGGCTGATTCATGCAGGAATTGATTTAGTAGAGACGTCACACTGTGGCGTCTCAAAAGTCATGGGCGAAAAATAGAGACGCCACAATGTGACGTCTCTACAATATGATGCACTAAAAAATGGCGGATTAAATCAGATTGTCCTTCTCGATGTCCTTGAAATACTTATAGGTGCCCACTTTCAGTTCGTCAGTGGCAGGCTCGTCGCAGACGATGATGCCATGCTGATGCATCTGGAGCGCACTAATGGTCCACATGTGGTTGACACTGCCCTCGACTGCTGCCTGAAGGGCACGGGCCTTGTGGTGGCCGTTGACAAGGATCATCACCTCGCGGGCAGCCATCACTGTACCCACACCGACGGTAAGGGCGAGTTTGGGCACCTTGTTGATGTCGTTGTCGAAGAAACGGGAGTTGGCGATGATGGTATCAGTGGTCAGGGTCTTGACACGGGTCTTGGAAGAAAGAGAGGAACCCGGCTCATTGAAAGCGATATGGCCGTCAGGGCCGATGCCGCCGATGAAAAGGTCGATGCCGCCAGCCTCGGCGATCATCTCCTCATAGTGGGCGCATTCTGCAGCCAAATCCTCAGCATTGCCGTTGAGGATATGGATGTTCTCTTTCGGGCAGTCGATGTGGTCGAAGAGGTTGCGGGCCATAAATGAATGGTAGCTCTCAGGATGGTCTTCCGGCAGGTTGACATACTCATCCATATTGAAGGTGAGCACGTTTTTGAAAGACACCCTGCCCTCTTTGTTGGCTTTCACCAGTTCGGCATACATGCCCTCGGGCGATGAACCAGTGGGAAGTCCAAGTACAAACGGTTTTTCGGGAGTCGGATTGGCGGCGTTGATGCGCTCGATGACATGCTCGGCAGCCCATTTCGACATGTTCTGATAGTTGTTCTCAATAATTACTCTCATTGTTGTATGATTTATTTAAAATGATGATTATCCAAGGAAATGGCAGCAAAACGTTTGCTTTTGTCAAATTTTGGTTGCAAAAATAATATTTTTCAAAAAAAAACAAGAAAAAAGACAAAAAAAACATATATGTGCACAAAAAAAACCTCGACATCACGTCGAGGTTTCCCATTTTTGAATGTTTCAGCAGTTAGTCTATGTAGTCATTATTCTGAAAATCGTTTTGCACTGCAAAAATAGATATAAAATTGATATAAATCAAATATTTGTTTCTTTTTGGCCCAAAAATCAACGTAAACGTTTACAATGGAATACACTGAAATGAGACAAATAGAAAAAAGTTTGATACATTCCGAGCATTTTCTTGTCAAAAATGCACCTTATTTAATACTTTTTTCGTACTTTCGCAGTTGATATATACGGATCACAACATTGTATGAAAGAATTCATTATCTCAGAAGTAAAAGCCGAGACTGCCATCCTTGTCGGTCTCATCACCAAGGACCAGGATGAAGCCAAGACCAAGGAGTATCTTGACGAACTGGAGTTTCTGGCCGACACCGCGGGCGCAGTCACCGTGAAGCGCTTCACGCAGCGCGTGGGCGGTCCCAGTCAGGTGACCTACGTCGGAAAAGGAAAACTGGAGGAAATCAGAGACTATATCCAGGCCGAGGAAGACGCGGAACGCGAAGTGGGCATGGTGATCTTCGACGATGAGCTTTCAGCAAAGCAGATCCGCAACATCGAATCGGTGCTGAAGGTGAAAATCCTTGACCGCACCTCTCTCATCCTCGACATCTTCGCCATGCGCGCCCAGACCGCCAATGCCAAGACACAGGTGGAACTGGCCCAGTACCGCTATATGCTGCCGCGCCTGCAGCGGTTGTGGACACACCTTGAGCGTCAAGGAGGCGGATCAGGTTCCGGCGGTGGAAAAGGCAGTGTGGGACTGCGTGGACCAGGTGAGACTCAGTTGGAAATGGACCGCCGCATCATCCTGCAGCGCATGACTCTCCTCAAGCAGCGCCTGGCAGAAATCGACAAGCAGAAGACCACGCAGCGCAAGAACCGCGGACGGCTGATCCGCGTGGCACTGGTGGGCTATACCAATGTGGGCAAATCGACCATCATGAACCTCTTGTCGAAGAGCGAGGTGTTTGCGGAGAACAAGTTGTTCGCCACCCTCGACACCACCGTGCGCAAAGTGGTGGTGGACAATCTTCCCTTCCTGTTGGCCGACACCGTGGGATTTATCCGGAAGTTGCCCACCGACCTGGTAGACTCCTTCAAATCCACCCTCGACGAGACCCGCGAGGCCGACCTGCTGCTGCATGTGGTTGATATCTCCCACCCCGACTTCGAAGAACAAATACAAGTTGTGGAGAAGACCCTTGGCGAACTGGGATGCAGCGACAAGCCCATGATGATCGTGTTTAACAAGATTGATGCCTATCACTGGACGGACAAGGAGCCCGATGACCTCACACCACCCACCAAGGAGAACATCACACTGGAGGAACTCAAGCACACCTGGATGGCCAAGCTCAATGAGAACTGCCTCTTTATCTCCGCGAAGGAGAAAATCAACATCGAGGAATTGCGCAGCACGCTCTACGCCAAGGTCAGGGAGTTGCATGTGCAGAAATACCCCTACAACGATTTTCTCTATCCGTCGGGGGATGAAGATTGACCCAACAGGCGGATGGTGTTTCCAGCCGTTGACAGCCAACTTCTATTTGACCCCAATCCGCTGCTTCAAAGAAAAATACACATTAAATATATAAATAGTTTATGGAATACAGACAATTGACCCAAGAGGAGATCAGAATCCTCGAAGCAAGAGGCTGCAAAGCCGAAGACTGGGACTTGGTGACCGTGGCACCAGGATTCGACCCCAACTACGTCAGAAACACATCCTTCTATGGAGATGTAAGGATGGGCTATTTCGAGAAGGAAATCGAAGTAAGCAAAGGTTTCGTGAAGCACTGCGGTATCAAGAACACCACATTGAGAAATGTCACGATGGGCAACAATTGCCTGATTGAGAACATCGGCAACTTCATCAACAACTACACCATAGGTGACAACTGCTATATCAGCAACGTCAACACCATCGAGACCACGGAGGGAGCCACTTTCGGCGAAGGCAACCTCATCTCCGTGCTCAACGAGGTGGGCGACGGCAACGTGATGCTCTTCGACGGACTGACCAGCCAGCTGGCTGCCTTCATGGTGAAATACTACCGCGACAAGGAACTGATGAATATCATCCTCGACCTCATCCGCAAGGAGGTGGAGGCCAGCGTGCCCGATCGAGGCACCATCGGCGACAATGTCAAGGTCATCAACACCGGAGAAATCACCAACACCCACATCAACGACGACTGCGAGATCAACGGGGCCTGCCGACTGAGCGACTGTTCCATCAAGAGCATACCCGAGGCCAGCGTCTATATCGGGTCGGGTGTGATCTGTGAGAACTCCATCATCTATGACGGCAGTTCAATCCTCAACAGCGTGAAACTCGAGAACTGCTTCGTGGGCGAGGCCTGCAAGATCACAAACGGTTTCGCTGCAGAAAACAGCATCTTCTTCGCCAACAGTTTCATGTCGAACGGCGAGGCCTGCGCCGCCTTCTGCGGTCCGTTCTCCGCCAGCCACCACAAGAGTTCGCTGCTCATCGGAGGCATGTTCTCCTTCTACAACGCAGGTTCGGCCACCAACTTCAGCAACCACGCCTACAAGATGGGGCCCATGCACTACGGCACACTGGAACGAGGCGTGAAGACCGCCAGCGGAGCCTATATCCTCATGCCCGCCACCATCGGCACGTTCTCCGTGTGCTTCGGCAAACTGATGTATCACCCCGACACCCGCAACCTGCCCTTCTCTTACCTCATCGCCTACGGCGACACGATGTACCTCAACCCCGCCCGCAACATCACCACCGTGGGTCTCTACCGCGACATCCGCAAATGGCCCAAGCGCGACAAGCGTCCACACAGCGGTCAGAAGAGCATCGTCAACTTCGACTGGCTGAGTCCGTTCTCCGCCGGCGAGATCCTCGAGGGCAAGAAGGTGCTCGAACGGCTCCGCAAAGCCTCCGGTGAACGGGTGTCCACATACAACTACCACGAATACGTCATCAAGGCCAACCACCTCAGGCTCGGTATCGAACTCTATGACATGGCCCTCCGCATCTACATGGGAGCCGTGCTCAAGCGCCATAAGCTCGAACTGCCCAAGAGTCCGATCGGCACTGGAAAGTGGAACGACCTCTCCGGACTCCTGCTCCCCGAGACCGAGGAACTGCGGCTCATCGACGACATCAAGAACGGTGTCATCATCGATATCTACGACATCCTCGACCGCTTCGCAGAAATTGACCGCAACTACTCTGAATACCGCTGGACCTGGACCTACCGCATGATCCTCGACTACTATGGACTGGAGACTCTCACTGAAGAAGATGCCAAGCGTATCCATGAGGACTATATCATCGCACGCCGCAAGTGGATCTCGGAAATCCGCAAGGACGCCGAGAAGGAATTCACCCTCGGCGATGTCGATCAGGAAGTGCTCGACAACTTCCTCCACCAGCTCGACCAGGAGATGGCCTTTGAGAACGAAAACAAATTTGAATAATTTCAGTTCAAAAACCTTCATACTATGTTGAAAAAACTGCTTTTTTCCGCTTTGATGGCGACGATGACCCTCGCCGTCTCAGCCAAGGACTACAAATACACCACCGTGCCGGGAGACCTGACTCAGACACGCATCTACACCCTCGACAATGGGTTGAAGGTCTATTTGTCGGTCAACAAGGAGACACCCCGCCTGCAGGCCAACATCGCCGTGAGGACGGGATCACGCAACGACCCCGCCGAGACGACGGGTCTTGCCCACTATCTCGAGCACCTCATGTTTAAAGGTACGAAACAGTTTGGCGTCACCGACCCCGTGGCCGAGGCACCCTACCTTGACGACATCGAGGCCCGCTATGAAGTCTACCGCACGCTGACCGACCCGGAGGCACGCCGGAAGGCCTACCACGAGATCGACAGCGTATCGCAGTTGGCCGCCCGTTACTTCATCCCCAACGAATACGACAAGCTCATGTCTGCCATCGGCAGCGAAGGCACCAACGCCTATACCAGCAACGATGTGACCTGCTATGTGGAGAACATCCCGAGCAACGAGATCGAAAACTGGGCACGCGTGCAGTCGGACCGTTTCCAGAACATGGTCATCCGCGGCTTCCACACCGAACTGGAAGCTGTCTATGAGGAGAAGAACATCGGCATGGCCCAAGACCAGCGGAAGATGTGGGAGGCCATCTATGCCAAACTGTTCCCCACACATCCCTATGGCACCCAAACCACCATCGGCACCCAGGAGCACTTGAAAAACCCGTCGATCACCAATATCAAGAACTATTTCAACCGCTACTATGTGCCCAACAACGTGGCCATCTGCATGGCCGGTGATTTCGATCCCGATGAGGTCATCGCCATCATCGACAAATACTTCGGTTCGTGGCGCCGCAACGCCAATCTCTCCAGACCGGATTTCGCTCCACTGAAACCCATCATGTCACCTCAGGACACCACCGTCGTGGGCAAAGAGGCAGAATACCTGATGATGGGATGGCGCTTCGGACAGGCCAATCTCGGACAATGCGACACGCTCGACATCATCAGCAGCGTGCTCGCCAATGGCAAATGCGGACTCTTTGAGGTGGATCTCGAACAGAAAATGAAACTCATGGGCGCCGGCGCAATGACCGACGAGATGACCGACTACACCCCCTTCATCCTCTACGGCTATCCCAAGGAAAACCAGACCCTCGAAGAGGTGCGCGCACTGCTCCTCGAAGAGATGGAGAAGCTGAAGAGAGGCGAGTTTGACGATGCGCTGATCCCTGCCGTTGTGAGCAACGAGAAACTCAGCTTCTACCGCAGCATACAGAACAACCGTTCGCGGGCGAGCATGATGGTCGATGCCTTCATCAACCAGAAAGACTGGGCAGACGTGGCCAACCGTGTGGATAAAATCTCGAAAATCACGAAAAAAGACGTGGTGGATTTCGCCAACAAGTATTTCGGCAACAACTATGTCTGCGTCTATAAGCGCACAGGAACCGACCTGACACAGGTGAAGATCGACAAGCCTGAAATCACGGCCATCCCCACCAACCGTGACCTGAGCAGCCAGTTCCTCAACGACATCAAGAACGCTTACGTGAAACCCATCGAGCCACGCTTCCTCGACTTCCAGAAAGACCTCACCGTGACCACCACGAAGCGCGGACTGCCCCTGCTTTACAAGCACAACGATGAGGACGGGCTCTTCACCCTGGCTTTCGTCTTCGACATGGGTGAGGAAAGTGACGTCAACCTCGACTACGGACCCTCGTACATGGAGTATGTCGGCACCGACAAGAAAAGCGTCGGCCGCATCAAGCAAGACTTCTATGAGCTGGCTTGCAGCTACTCCATCAGCGTTGACAACTTCATGACCACCATCTCACTCACCGGACTGGACGAGAAACTGCCAGAGGCACTCGCTCTGCTGGAAGACTTCATCCAGAATGCCAAAGCCGATCCTGACACCTGGCAACAGTTCGTGGAACTGCTGAATAAGTCGCGTGAGGACGCCAAGAAAAACCAGAGTTCCAACTTCTCTGCCCTGCGCAACTATGTCATGTATGGCGAGTACAACCCCACACGCAACATCCTCAGCACCCAGCAACTCAGCAGCGCCGACCCGCAGATGTTTCTCAACCTCATCGCCGGCCTGAAGAAATACAAGCACACGGTCATGTATTATGGTCCACGCCAGCTGAAAGACCTCGACAAACTGGTCACCAAGACCCATAAGACCGCCAAGGCCAGCAAACTCGCTCCCGTCATCCCCGGACGGGAATACACCGAACAGACCACTCCGCGCAACGAGGTGTATATCGCCCCCTACGAGGCCAAGAACATCTACATGATCCAGTATCACAATGAGAACAAGCCATTCAGCCTCGATGAGATGCCTGTCAAGAGCATGTTCAACGAGTATTTCGGCGGCGGAATGAACACCATCGTCTTCCAGGAACTGCGTGAGAGCCGCGGACTGGCCTACAGCGCTGCGGCAAGTTACAGCACTCCATTCCGCACCAATCATCCTGAGTATTACATCACCTATATCGTATCACAAAACGACAAGATGATGGACTGCATCAAGGTGTTCAACAACATTCTCGACACCATCCCCCAGAGCCAGTCAGCTTTCGACATCGCCAAGCAGAGCGCCATGAAGAGTTTCCAAACGGCTCGCACGACCAAATTCAGGATTCTCAATAACTACTACATGGCCAAAAAGCGCGGCTTTGACTTCGACATCAACGAGCGCATCTATAAGGCTCTGCCCAATGTCACCCTCCAGGACATCGTCAACTTCGAGCGCAAGAACATGGTCAACAAGACCTACAAATACATCATCCTGGGCGATGAGAAAGAACTCGACATGGAGGCCCTGGGCAAAATCGGTCCCATCCACCGACTCAGCACCGAACAGATCTTCGGATATTAAACTATACCCAATAACACTAATTCTAAAACATTATGGCAAAAACACCCGAATTCAAGTACGCACCCATGTTTCAACTGGGTGAAGACAAAACCGAGTACCGCCTGCTGACCAAGGAAGGCGTCAGCGTGGGCGATTTCGAAGGGCATCCCATCCTGAAAGTGAGCAAGGAAGCCCTGACGCTCCTCGCACAACAGGCATTCCACGACGTGGAATTCATGCTGCGCCGCGAGCACAACGAGCAAGTGGCAGCCATCCTCCGCGACCCTGAGGCCAGCGAGAATGACAAATACGTGGCCCTGCAGTTCCTGCGCAACGCCGAAGTCTCCTGCCTGGGAGTCCTTCCTTTCTGCCAGGACACCGGCACTGCTATCATCCATGGAGAGAAAGGACAACAGGTATGGACCGGTTTCGAAGACGAGGAAGCCCTGAGCCTGGGCGTTTACAACACGTTTACACAAGACAACCTGCGCTATTCACAGAACGCTCCACTCAACATGTATGACGAGGTGAACACCCGTTGCAACCTTCCCGCCCAGATTGACATCGAGGCCACAGAGGGTATGGAATACCGCTTCGTGATGGTTGCCAAAGGTGGAGGTTCAGCCAACAAGACCTATTTCTACCCGATGACCAAGGCCACCATCCAAAATGAGGGCACACTGCTACCCTTCCTCGTTGAGAAGATGAAGTCGCTGGGCACCGCAGCCTGTCCTCCCTACCACATCGCCTTCGTCATCGGCGGTACCTCTGCCGAGAAGAACCTGCTCACCGTGAAGCTGGCCAGCATCAAATACTATGACGGACTGCCCACGACTGGTGATGAGACCGGACGTGCCTTCCGTGATGTCGAACTGGAGAAAAAGCTCCTCGTCGAGGCACAGAAAATCGGTCTTGGCGCTCAATTCGGCGGCAAGCATCTCGCCCACGACATCCGTGTCGTCCGTCTGCCCCGCCATGGAGCCTCCTGCCCCATCGGCATGGGTGTCTCCTGTTCCGCCGACCGCAACATCAAAGCCAAGATCAATGCCGACGGCGTGTGGCTGGAGAAGATGGACAACCATCCCAGCGAACTGATTCCGGCAGAGTTCTGCAAGGCCGGTGAGGGAACCGACAACATCGTGATCGACCTCGACAAAGGTATTGACTCCGTGAGGGCTGAACTCACAAAATATCCTGTGAGCACCCGTGTCAACCTCAAGGGAACCATCATCGTGGCCCGCGACATCGCCCACGCCAAACTGAAAGCCCGTCTGGATGCCGGCGAAGAGATGCCCGCCTACTTCAAGGATCATCCCATCCTCTATGCTGGTCCGGCCAAGACTCCGGAGGGCTATCCCTGCGGTTCGATGGGACCCACCACGGCCAACCGCATGGACCCGTATGTTGATGAGTTCCAGGATCATGGCGCATCTCTGGTGATGATTGCCAAGGGCAACCGCACACAGACTGTCACCGATGCCTGCCAGAAACATGGAGGTTTCTACCTCGGATCGATCGGCGGCGTGGCCGCAGTCCTCTCACAGTCGAGCATCAAATCGATTGAGTGTGTGGAATATCCCGAACTGGGCATGGAAGCCATCTGGAAGATTGTGGTGGAAGACTTCCCCGCATTCATCCTGGTTGACGACAAAGGCAACGACTTCTTCAAGCAGTTAAAGCCCTGGGCTCCCTGCAAAGGATAAGAAGTCATCATGCCGGCCTGAAGGGCCTGCGAGTACATAGCCCAGGGCGTTGCCCTGGGCTATGTACATGTTGGCCTTTCAGGCCGTGTTTCCTCCTTACAATCTGTAAGTCTTGATTCCAGTTGTTTCAATTTTGACACACTCTCTTTATGTTAGCCAAAAGGAGGCAGCCTAAAAAGGCCACCCCCCAGAATTAATCCTATCCGACGTAGGATTATCAAAAAAAAACACTTTTTCTTTCAATGTGCCAACACCAGTGGCATGTACTCATTGAGATGCGAAACGCTTCATTAACAGGACAAAATTAGTATTTTCTTCCATTCATTGTCATCAAGAGGGCCATTATTTAAAACAAATTAACACTCCTTCTGATTCCGCTTTATTCGCAGAATCAAATCCCTTGTAAAGATAATTGGTCATATCAAAATCTTGGCCTGCCGGAACGCCATCACATGTGAAGCCGGCATCCTTTCCGCCAACCGCTCATCGGAATAAAACTGTTGCACATTGCTCATGTCCTTTCTCCTTCCCTCAGTGAGGAAATGGCGAAACGAATCCAACAAGTCGAGTTGCGAGAGCGCGGAGTTATGGGTCTGCTGCTCATACAAGGTGCCACTCACTCCGGCGTTGGAAGCCTTCCCCTGCAGTGCCCCTGTAACGCCGGAGATGTCCTCCATGAACCCCAATTGGGTCTGCAGCAATTCATTGATCCCCACATTGACCGCATTGGCTGAAACTTGTTGAGGAAGCGACTCGCCATTACGGGTACGTACGGGAATGACCCCATTGAACCGCGACCACTCATCGGCCACATCACTCAGGGTATAGCCGTCAGGGATGCTTTCCTCCGGAACAAGCAGAACTCCTTTGGCAGAAGAGCGCATCACCCAGTCATACAAAGTGATGAGTCTGTTGGTGTAGCGCTGCTGATCAATAATGTCGGACACGAAGGAATGCACCTCTCCATCAATAAACGGATAAGCCTTGAAAACATAAGGGTGACCCTGGTGAGAATAGGGCGTCAGTCCCTCCGCCAGCACATCACCAAACGGCGTGAGGTAATAGAAATGCCATTCTTCCTTGGGTGTCCATTTCCCTGAAACGTCCCTCGGAGGTGCCTCTTCCGACCAGAAAAGCCGTCCCTGTGTCCGGTCATGGCAGAGCCATCCCCAATGAAGTTCTTTCCGCCAGACCTCATACACACGGCAGAAATGCCGTTTGCCAGGAAAGAAGAAATCCGTCGGTCCACCTGTATCCATCCCGAAATCAGAGAGCATCTGCCGCACCCGGTCTTCATACTGCCCGTTGCCATAGATGGATTGCAACCATTGCACATCAGACTCCGAGTGTGCAAACTCGCAGCACAACTTGTCGAAAGAGAGGTCATGTATTTCTCCCACGCAACCCACATCCCATCCCCGGCAGTCAATCATGGCATTGTCGATGAAGAAATAGTCAAGGGCCACATTGTCCGTCCAACAATCACAATGGCCTTGCCGCCACCCAAAAGTCTTCCGCTGTGCCACCATACCAGAGATCAGGAATTCCTCCAAGGCCCTGACATTCAACTCATCCACACAGTTGAGTTTGTCAATGTCTGACAGGATTTCCACCATACAGTCCGCCTCTCTCTTCCTTTGACACTGAGGCTGGGGCAGATCATGTTCGGAACGAAACAGTCCCAGTACCTGTTTGACCAACCTGCGGATCAAATTGTTTTTAAGCGGTTCACTACCATGCATCCTGATGTAATGCTCCTCACGCATCCATGTGCCATCAACTTTGATCAAGTCACCCCATTGATCACCATAGCAATAGCGCTTGCATCTGTCCCGCTCTTGACGGAAGGCAGCCATGCCATCCCAATGACACCTCACCTCGCAGAGCAAAGCCATCTCTTTTCTGATATTTCCCATTTCTCTTTTTTGATGCAAAGATAGAGAACAAGAGTAAATGAATGCTGTCATTTTAACAACAGCACACCAACAAAGCACACTTTTTGAAATAACGACAATCATACAACTATCATATTGTTAGTAATAGATTTACAATCAGTAAGTTTTTGTCGCTGTTATGTTTGCATTTAGATGATTTTAACAAATTTTTATAACGGCTTGATGGTTTTTTAATTATTTTTGCATTGCAGTTAACGCTGATGGACAAGAGCCACACTCTTACAATTTAAAACTCTAATTTTTAGCATTTTGGTACACATAGGAGAATTAATCAAACAGACCTTAAAGCAGAGGCGCAAATCGGTGGTATGGTTTGCCGGTGAGTTGTCTTGCAGTCGCACAAATGTCTACAAGATTTTCTCAAAGCAGTCCATCGACAGTTATGATCTATTGAGAATCTCGAAGATATTGAACTTCGACTTTTTTGAGGTTTACAGCAAGGAACTACGAAATTATCAATAAGAGCATATCAAACAGCATTTACAAGCATCCATTTGCAAATCAGGTGGATGCTTGTATTTTTTTTCTTAAAAAGTTGCAAGGTCAATGATGTTTTTGTAATTTTGCGAAATGAAAGCAAATTGACTGGAAATGAACTTACGAAACCTTATTTATGCCATCCTTTTCCTCATGGCACTGGCGGGATGCGTGGGGAATGGATCCATCCATGTGGATGAGGTGGAATTCAGAGACTCCCTGGTTTACTTCAAGGGTAGTCCATACACAGGTGAGGTGTGGAGTACAGATAGCCTCTGGTGCCTCACTGTCGAGGACGGTCGCATGACCGCCTTCAAACTCTATCATGCCAATGGCGCCGCCGCCTTCACAATGGCATCTCCCGCCGACACGCTGCAAGCCTTCGACGAGACAGGCACGGCAATGTCCATCGACAGTTTCGCTGTGAAATACAAGGATATTGCTGATGAGATACCCGCACTGATCAACCGCATTCACGGTGACCTCACAGAACCCTAAAGAAAGCATCATGAAAAAAGCATTCATCATCATTGTAGTCCTGATGCTGATTGGTGGAGGAGCAGGCTATTACTACTACGACCGCGAGCAGAAACGCATCGCAGCAGAGAAAGCCACCCACGATTCACTGAGGCTTGCACGGGAACTCAACAATGCCCGTATAGCCGCTTTGGAAAGAGCACACCGCGACTCGCTGGCAGAATACGAGAAGACCCATTCGCCCCAGGTGATCAGGGCCATAGCGGAGAAAATGATCTCTGAGGAAATGATGAGCGGCCGCAACCGCATCGCAGGCAGCAACTGGTCGGAGCGTATCTGCATTCTGCGTGAGCAATGCGACAACGTACTGGCCTACAGCGACGAGGAAGCCGATTCCATCTTCCGCTCTTTCAGTTTCAAAGGATTGATGGGCAAGGATATCCATATCTATTCCGACAGCATCACCCATATCTACTACATCGCGCCGGAATCGGCCTACGTCGATGTGCTCTTCAACATCGGAGAGGAATATCCAGGACAAAAGGTCATCTGCAAATTGGCTTTTGAGGATGAACGCTGGGTGATCGACGACTTTATCTTCGAGTATTCTGATGGCGATGTGGTCTCCGAGTCAGAAGAGATGTCCTGGTTCTTGGAGGAATATGGTGGTCTCAAGGACGACGATGAGGGTAAGACCTCCAAGAGCACAGAAAAAAGCAGCACGGCCAAAGGGAGCACTGATAAGGTAAATACCGCCAAGAGCAACAACAATAAAGAACGCTCCGACAAAAGTAATGCTGCCAAGGGCAGCATTGCTAAAGGGAGCGCAGATAAGGGGAATACCAATAAAGGGAGTGACGCCAAAGGAGAGCGCACAAAAAAGCCCTGATCAGGGCTTCGGATACTGAAATCAACTGTTTTTCACAAGGATGACCTCAGCCTGACGCAACAGCTTCTCCTTGCGTTGGAAGCCGTCACGAACAATACGCAGCACCGTACCGTCAGCTTTTTCTTCGTCAGCCTCAGTACCTACGACCTTGCCTTTGACAGCATCAAACTCACCTTCAGGGAAGTCGATTTTGTTGACACCATAATGCTCCAGCACCTCAAGCAGTTTGGTCTTGGCGGTAAGCATTCTGGCGATGGCGCTGGTGGAAATCCTGCTCTGGTCGAGTCCACGCTCATGAATGGTGGTCTCAGCCCACTCAAAAGCCTCCAGCACCTGCAGGAAATCCTTGCAGATCTCCCCCACCTGGTTGTCACTTGCCTGCTCCTGGGAAGAGATCCAGTTGTTGAGCTGCAGGTTGTCGTCGTATAGTCTTTTGATTTCTTCTCTTATCTCATCAAACTTGCTCATAATCTTTCCGTTGTTTTGTTCATCATTTGACGATCAACTGCTCGCCGATCTCCAACTGGTCGCTGGCTTTGCGGCCATTCATCCGGGCAATATCCACATCCTTGATCTTGCCCTTATAAAGCTTTTGTGAAATCTTCCACCAGGAGTCACCTTTCTGCACGGTATAAATCTTCTTGCCGTCTTTCTCGACAACCTTTCCGGCAGGGGCAGTGATTTCCTCCTTGGGTTCATCCACCTTGGCATCCTCCTTTTCAGTGGCAGTCTCGGTGGGTTTCACGTCATCCTTGGCTTCAGTCACCTCAGCCATGGCAACAGCAGGTTTCTTCTGAGTGCCCATATTGTCTCTGAGCGAGGCGATGGAATCCTCCAGAAGCGCAATGCGCTCCTTATCAACGGTTGCCGACGAACCTTTGGTGAAGAACAAGATGGCAAAAAGTGCAGCTGCCACCAAAGCCATGATGGCCACAGGTTTCCATATCGTGGCCTTCGATTTGCTGTCCTCCTCGATCTTATCGAGCAAGCGGTAAACTCTAAGATTGCTGCCGCATTCAGGACATCTGACATCCCCCTGATGATAGTCAGGGATATCCTTGCGCCCACAGACGGGGCATTTTGTACTATCTATCATTTTTTCTATTCAATTGCGGGCAAAAACGCACCATTTCCAAAAATCGCGTCAAAGATACGATTTTTTTTTCATACTTTCAGTTTTTTAGCGAAAAATATTGTTCTAAGTGCCTGAATTCTAAAAAAATTGGTCAAAAAAAGCAGCACCGAAGTGCTGCAACGAAAATAGGAGTTTCCACATGCCCCAAACCGGAAAGGGCACCGTGGATATACTGCGATCTAAATTCCAAAAGAATAAACCGACAACCTGGATTAATCCCAGTTGGCCTCACCGGAGATATTTCTCACGTTGAAGGACGGATCGGAGAGATAGTCTCCACTCACCGGCATGGTATGTATATAGTCTGCCGATGTGCCACCTCCATTGGGATCTATTAATTTATCACCAGAAGTCAGAAGAATCTGGCACTCAGTATCGAGAGAAACGTGAATCTCCGTGATCGGTTGTTGATATATTTTCATAATAAGCGAATGATAAGTGACTGTAAAATGAATGTATGTTATTCTGAAGACACCATTCACATGGTGTGGTGAACAGCCAATGAGCCGCATGGAAATGATGTCTCATAACGAGCTAACATGGACCATTCGGGGACAAAATTAAATAATTGTATTTAATACAGCAAATATTTTCTCAAAAAAATGTGCTTTTTTGACAAAAATTCTGAAAAAGTCACTTTTTCGGGCATCCAGAGCCATCAAAACAATGCGTGCAGATGCTGCATTTCGACATTCCGATAGATTGCACGAGATTGTCTATTGTATTGAATTTCAAAGATGTGATGCCAAGTTGATTGGCCATTTCCTTCACCATGTTTTGATATTCCGGAGTTCCCGCCGTGGCATACTTGTCAAGGTTTTTGTCGGGAGCGCCCTCAAACTGTTGGATAATGCGCCGCGTGATCAGTTCCAAATCACTCTTCGAAGAGGTGAAGTTGATAAACGGACAACCATAGACCAGAGGAGGACATGAGATTCTTGCGTGCACCTCTTTGGCTCCATAATCGAAGAATGTGCGGACATTGTCACGCAACTGAGTACCTCTGACGATGGAATCATCGCAGAAGACCACCCGTTTGCCGGTGAGGATGGCGCGGTTGGGAATCAATTTCATCTTCGCCACGAGGTCTCTTCTCGACTGGTTGCCAGGGGTAAAGCTTCTGGGCCATGTCGGGGTATATTTCAGTACGGCACGCCGGTAAGGAATGCCATGTCCCTCAGCGTAGCCGATGGCCATGCCCACACCGGAGTCTGGCACGCCGCATACGATATCGGCTTCCGTATCATCCTCTTTGCCCATCAGGTAACCGTTGTGCTCTCTCATGGCCTCCACATTGATGCCGTTGTAGTCACTGGAGGGAAAACCGTAATACACCCAGAGGAAAGCACAGATCTGCTCTTTTTCCTCAGCGGGTTTCAGCACCTCAAAGCCGTCTGCACGGAGCCTGACGATCTCACCTGGTCCCAGGTCATGGACAGGCTGATAATCAAGGTTGGGGAAGCTGGAAGTCTCGC
Source organism: uncultured Prevotellaceae bacterium (assembly GCA_902776475.1). Lineage (GTDB taxonomy): Bacteria > Bacteroidota > Bacteroidia > Bacteroidales > Bacteroidaceae > Prevotella. The sequence continues at coordinate 78,526 of CACYQD010000001.1, forward strand.
TGGTTGCTGCAAAAGCCCCGTCTTTTTTGCCGATGGCGATGGGAGTACGTCCATACTTGTCGCGGGCGGCGATGATGCCGTCTTCTGTCAGGATGAGCATCGAGCACGAGCCTTCAACCCTTTCGAAAACCTTATTGATGCCATCGACAAAGGTAGCACCCATGTTGATGAGCAGCGCCACCAGTTCGGTCTGGTTGATCTTGTTGGCCGACATCTCGCTGAAGTGCATTTTCTGTGCGAGCAGTTGGTCGGCAATTTCCCGTTGGTTGTTGATTTTCGCTACGGTGACGACCGCATAGCGCCCGAGATGCGAATTGACGATGATCGGTTGCGGATCCGTGTCGCTGATGATGCCTATGCCCTGGTTTCCGTGAAATTGTTCGAGTTCATCCTCAAACTTGGAGCGGAAGTAATCTCTTTCGAGGCTATGGATGCTGCGGCTGAATCCTTTTTCGGGGTCAAATGTCGCCATACCTGCACGGCGTGTGCCGAGATGTGAGTTGTAGTCAGTCCCATAAAACAAGTCATTGACGCAATCGACCGTGGAGATTGTACCAAAAAAGCCACCCATAACGTGAAAAAATTACTTGATCTCTTGAAAATGCTGAATTATAGCTGCAAAGGTAGCACATTACAACCGCATATCAAAAAGTTGGAGCATTTTTTTTGGTTTTTCTTGATTTATGGCAAGCCATGAAGGCTGCAGGATGAGCAGCTCAGCCCCTTGCGGAATCAAGGAGATGAGCCATCTCAAGCACTTCGGTGAGCAGGAAAGCGCGGTGGCAGTCAAGACAGGCGAGATGTTCCGTCACCCAAGGTTGACTGCCGAATTTCTGCGTGTGTCCGAAAATCTGGAAGATGCCCGGCAACGGCTGTTCCTTGGCCATCTCTGAATAATCGGCCCAGAGCGGTCCGCCGACAAGTGCTCCCCCACCCCGGCACCATCCGATATCAGCGAGAGCCATGATGCCATCGGGGGAATCAAGCAGCCGGTTGATATTCTCCGCGGTAGGCTCTCCCACGAGGTCCGAATATTGGTTGAGCCACCCCGTGGCCACGCCCGCATGGGTGAAGAGACAATGGACGCCCTCGCATTCAGCCTCGAAGGCCAGCGTGAAGAGGTCGGCGTTGTCGCTCATCAACTGGTAGATTTCCGGACGGAGATGGCTGTTGTAGCGTGTTCCTCCGGCCATCCGGCGGAAGAATGTTGATTTATAGTGCATATCGTGATTGCCGATCAGCAGCGTGGTGGTATCCCGGTGAGCCTTGGCATAATCCACGATGGCCTTCATTTCCTCAAGTGCCTCGTCAGGATAGATACCCTCGTGAGGATAGGGGTCAATATAATCGCCGAGAAACACCAGATGGGTGTGACGGCGGCATCTGACGGCCTCACGCCAGAATCCACGTCCGTGGACATCTGGGATGATCAGGAGGTCGTTGTCATGGTCAAATCTCATCAAATCAGTCATACTCATTCTCTACAAACTCGTTATCAATCTGCAAACATACTTAAAAAAGTTCAATTTTTTCATTCAAAAAGATGATTTTTCACGAAAAAAATCGTAAATTTGGCACGTCATGCCATCCTTATCTAACCAATAGAAAAGACAACGGCATGAAATCTACCAAGAACAATAACATTTTTAACCTTAAAGAACAATGAGTGAATTTGATGACATCCTGAAAAAGATGAGGGAAGGCCTCGGCCAGATGGCTGAGGACGCCCAGCAGAAGTACAACGAACTGGTGGAATATCTTGACTCCCACGATGCTGAGCAGATCAAGGGCGACTTCAAGAAGATGGCCGACGAGGCAGCCTCCTCTGCCAAGGAAGGACTGGGCAAGGCCAAGGAGGAACTGAGCCAGGTGGATATGAAAGAGAAAATCTCCGACATGCGCGAGACGGTGGAAGAAGGCATCGGCAAAGCCAAAGACAAAATCGAGGAGTTGAAGAAAGACTATGAGGAGGGCAAATACGACGAGAAGATCGACGAGGCCCGCAAGAACATTGAGGAAGGTCTGGACAAAGCCAAGGAACTGATGGGCAGCGGCCTTGAGACCGTCCAGAAGCAATGGGAGGAACTACGCAAGCGTCTCAACATCTAAAAGTCAGCATCTCATGAGAAAAGCATTATTCGCATTGATCTGCTTTGCAGCTGCTGTTTTCCTGCAAAGCTGTGGTGGCGGCAATACGCCGAGAGACGTGGCTGAGAAATCCCTGCAATGCCTGAAGGACAAGAAGTTTGACAAGTATGTCGATCTGTTGTATTTCGAGGAGGAAATCAACGGCGACAAGGACTTGCTGAAAGAGAAGAAAGAGTCGATGCAGGAACTGATGCAGAACAAATACAACATGTCGGTGCAGCAAAACGGCACGATCAAGGATTTCAAGTTCCTGAATGAGGAAGTGCAGGACAGTACGGCTGTCGTCAAGATGGAAGTCTCGTTCTCGTCCGGCAAAAGTGATACTCAGAAAGTTAGGCTGAAGAAGTTGCCCAATGGCGACTGGAGAATCGACCCGAAAGGAAAATAACCCGACTTTCAAGTTGAAAGTCATCATGCCGGCCTGAAGGGCCTGCGAGAACATAGCCCAGGGCAACGCCCTGGGCTTTATGTTAGCCAACAATTATCGCCCTGAAGGGGCAAAAGCGCAGGAAATCAATGCTTTTGCCCCTTCAGAGCGACTTTGACATTCCCCCTTATACCCAGGGCAACGCCCTGGGCTATGTACATTTTGGCCTTTCTTGTTTCCTCCTTACAATCTGTAAGTCTTGATTCCAGTTATTTCAATGAAGACCTTCCTCTTTCTATATCTTCAGCCGGTCAGAAGGGCAAGAGGTTGTCGCCTTCCACGTCGCAGTGGGTGAAGCCCATTTCCCGGGACTTTTCCTCAGAGAGGACGAAATAGGACACCTCGCCCTCTGCGCACACCTCGTTATGGGCATTCTCCACGGTCACGTGGATGGTCACCACATTGCGCCGGCGGTCTTGTATCTTCGCCCTGATGGTGATCTGCACCTCGTCGCTGTGCAGGGCTTTGTGGAAACTGACGTTGAGCCGTGCGGTCATGCCGGCGGCCTGTATCTTCCGCATGACCACCCATCCGGCAGTCTCATCAATCAGCGTGCTGATGATGCCGCCATGAAGCACGCCGATCCAGCCCTGGAAATGTTCCTGCGGTCTCCAGAAGCAGAGGATGTCATCACCGTCCTCGAAAAACTCCATGTGAAGTCCGATGGGATTCTCCGGGGCGCATCCGAAACAGTCGTAACCTTCTTTGTGAAGCCATGGGTTCTTGATTCTTCTCATATTATATATAGGTTGAAGGGATTAGAACGAGAATTCAAACGTGAGGCGTACGCCATCGCGCCTGACACCAGGAAGTCCGGTGTAGCTGAGTCGTCTGACGTATTCCACCTGGAAGAACTTGAAGATGTTGTGAACGCCGGCATGAAACTCCCAGTAAGGCTCATTGTTCCTCATGAGATGGCTGTCGGCGGGGAACTGGAAGAGGAAATCCGAACCGGCATTGCAGTCAAGGAAGGGATTGTTTTTGTCGGTGAGGTGCCCCATCATTCCCTTCACACCGATGACTTCCCTCCATTTCAACCGCTGGAGGAAGGGAATCCGGTTGAAGATCTTGCCATTGATGTCCCAGTTGATGTCAATGGAGGCATATCTGTCGTTGAGAAACTCCATGTTGTTCATCAGCGAGAAGGTGCCCTCCTCAAGGATATACGACAGGTTGGCAGCAGGCATGATCAGCAGGGGGAAGGGCACTTTGTTCCACTGAGCGCCGGCCTTGAGCCTGATATCGAATTTTCCCCAACTGTTGAGCCAGAAGCGTTTATAAATACCCACCTCGGTGAAGTTGTACTTGTATTGTCCGCCCAGCAACCCATTGAATCCCATGGTATGGGAGATGGAGTATTCCGGTGCGTCGAAGTTGATGGCCACGCGGTGCTGCTTGGTGTTGACATAGGTCCTGCCGGGGCAGTAGATGAGACTCAGGGTCATCTCCGTGGTGCGCAACTTATTGACGGGTGACCCGTCCGACAGACGGTTGAAGGCCAGTTCTCCAGTCGGTTCGTTGCTTTCCACCTTGGCGTCGAAGATGGTGCGGAATCCGCCCTCGGTCTCCCAGTCAAACTTCAGTTCCTGACGGCGGTAGAAATACATCTGGTCCACCTTTTTCCATCTGAAAGCGGTGAAGACATTGTCCTTGTCGGTATAGAGGAACTTGTCGGAAGGAGACATCACGTCGTAGGCGCTGGTGAAGGCGATGGACTTGATGGGAAACTCCGCCGGCAGGTAGTTCTTTCGGTTGAACGAATAGGTGAACTGCGTGCTGTAGTAATGTTTCCTGGTGTCCTTTCCGTAGGCATAATATCCTTTCCAGAAGAGGTGCGGATGGAGGTTGGCCGTGGTTTGTCCGCTCAGTCGGAACCGCAGTCCATCCACGAAGTTCTGCGAGATGATGGTGTTGATCGGTCCGATATCGAATTTGCTGTGCTGGCCAGGCTTGGCCAGTTCGACATGGTTTTCTATGAGGGCCTTGGCACCGAAGAGGATGTACTTGAAGCCCTTGATCTGCTTCATACTGTTGATGAAGTTGTCCATCGACGACTCACTCTTGGAGAGTTCCACCTCCCGGTTCTCTTCCCAGAACGAGTCATCGCGCATTCTCGCCGAGGCATCCACCTTGGTCGCCGCCTTTCCCTTGAACATTTTCTTGGGCAAGGGATCGAAGGCATAGTCATGCAGGTAGGTTGACCGTATGACGACCGCCTTGCTGAGGAGTTTCGACACCATCATCTCCACGATCATGTTGTCTACGGTGAGCACCCATTCTCCATTGTCGAGCTGGGTGTATTCCTGTTCGATCTTGAGATTTTCCACGAAGTTGACTTCACTCCGCTTGGGGATGGTCAGATTGCATCGCTTCACGTGCAGCGAGGAGTCGGCCAAGATGAAGAGCTCACCCCTGAATCCGAAATCCTGCTGGTTGTTGGGCGTGAACTGCAGGTGATAGCATTTGTCACGTCCGACATAGACCGTATCCTCGATATAGAAGCGGTAGAAAGCCACGGCATCCTTACCGATAGGACTCGTGAATGGATATTGCAGCAGACGCACCTGGTCGTCATAGATATCGACATCGGTGAAGATGTCCTTGAGCAACGTGTTGAGGATATTTCCCGTCTCAATAAGTTGGTTGACGCCCTTGCTCCGCTGTCCGAGCACGATATCCTTCTCAGCCTTGGGGTCTTTGCGGTAGATATGCTGTGAGACGGTCTCGTCGATCGACAAAGGGAGAATGAGCTTGTTGTTATAAGGGCACATCTCCACCTGATTGAGCAGCCATTGCTGGTTTTTCTGCTGCACGGTTTCCAACTCATCGGGGGTCACATCATTGACAGCCAGGGTGATTTTCTGATATTTGTCGTATTTGTAGAAATCGTGATTGCTGAGGTCGGTGCGCTTTTTCGCCTCCACCACCCTCTTCATGAGTTCCACGGCGGGGTTGTTCTTGCGGCTGTACTTGTTTTTCTTCTTGGATTTCACCACCACCTCCTCCAGCCGCTTGGTGTCCGACCGCAGTTCGACGGTGATGAAGTCGGGGGTGTTGTCCTTGATGGTGATGTTCTGCGTCTTATAGCCCACGGCCTTCACCGTCAGCACCCATCCTGGATGGCGCTCGATGGAGAATCTTCCGTCTGCCATTCCGGCCACCGACACGTGATGCCCTTTGTAGATCAGACTGGCGAAGGGTATGGAGTCGCCTGTCTCGCGGTCGACCACGATACCGGCCAACTGCGCATGCAGGATGTTGGCCCAGCAGAGGAAGGCCATCAGCGACAAGAGATATTTTAACGACAAGCGCATGACTAAAAATGGTCTTTTGTTGTCAGAATGTGGTGCGGATCGTGAACCTGACGCCCCATTTGTTGGCGGTGGGCAAGTCGAGGTAGGTGAACCTTCTCACATATTCAACGTGTAAAAGTTTAAAAATATTATGTATGCCGAAAGAAGCTTCCCAATACGGACGTTTCCAGTCCATGATGTAGCATCCCTCCGGGAATGTCATGAGTACTCCACTATCCTGGTTTTGAGCCAGATAGGGGTTGTTTTTGTCTGTCAGCCTTCCCCACAGGCACCTCACTCCGATCCATTCTCTCCATTTGAGTCTGCGGAGCAGCGGGATGCGGTTGAAGATCTTGCCATTGAGGTCCCAGTCGATCATGAGCGACGCATAGCGGTCGTTGAGAAACTCCATGTTGTTGATGAGATTGAACGTCTGGTCCTCGAGGATATATCCCAGGTTGGCCACCGGCATGATGAGCAGCGGGTAAGGCACCCGGTTCCACTGTGCGCCGAACTTGAGGCGCAGGTCGATTTTTCCCCAACTCATCGGCACCCACACCCTCTTATAGATCTCGCCCTCGGTGAAGTTGTAGGAATACTGTCCGCCCAGGAGTCCTTTGAATCCCATGGTGTGCTGCAACCGGAAGACGGGGGCGTCGAGGTTGAGCGGCCACCTGTGCTGCTTGGTGTTGATGAAGGTCTCACCCGGGGCATAGCGGATTCCTGCGGTGGCTTCGGTATAGCGCAGCGACGGGAGTTGGTTGTGGTCGGAGAGCCGCTCGAATGCAATGTTGCCGATGGGCTCCACTTTCTCGGTCTTGGCCTCCGCAAACAGTTTCAGTCCCCATTCCTGTTCAAAGTCGAAGTTGATGGCCTGCCGGTTGTAGAGATACATCTTGTCGATCTCGGTCACCTTGAACGACGTGAACATGTTGTCCTTGTCGGTCTGGATGAATTTGTCGGAAGGCAGTGCCACGTCGCGCATCGACTGGAAGGAGATGGCCTGCTTGGGGAATTCTCTCGGCAGGTATCCGGGCTTGTTGAACGTATAGATCACCTCCGCGTCATAGTAGTTTTGCTTCGAGACCATGCCCCTGGCCACATATCCCTTGAGGAAGAGGTGGGGATGGAAGTTGGCAGTGGTCTGCCCGCTGGCCCGAAGTCGCCACTTGTCATAGAAGTTTTGCGAGATGATGGTGTTGACGGGTCCGATGTCCACCTTGCTGGGATGTTCCTTCGATCCGGTCTCCACGAAGTTCTCTATCAGGGCCTTCAGTCCGAAGATGATGTATTTGAAGCCCTTGAGCTGTTCGATATGTTTGATCAGGTTGTCGATGGAGTTCTCGCTCTCCGTCAGTTCCACCTGCCTGTATTGTTGCCAGAAGTCATCGTCGCGCATGTCGGCGTAGGCGTCTCTGAGCACGGTTTTCTTTCCCCTGAGGAGCGGTTTGGCGATCTCGTTGAAGTCGAAGTCAGTGCGCCGTGTCGTCCTGATGACGATGAATTTGGAGAAGAACTTGACCACTTTGAGTTCGGCGATCATGTCATCGACGCTGAGCACCCATTCCCCAGTATTGAGCTTGGTGAATTCCTGGATGCACTTGAGGTTTTCCACCCAGTTGACATCGCTGGTCTTCGGGATGGTCAGTTCGCACCGTCTCACCTGATAGGAGGAGTCTGCCATGACATAGAGCTGTCCGCGGAATCCGAAGTCCTGCTGGTTGTTGGGTGTGAAGTCAAGCAGGTAGCACTTGTCGTTTTCGACGTAGAGCGTGTCGGTGATGTAGAAGCGGTAGAACTGGATGGCTTCTTTGCCCAGCGGACTGGGGAAAGGAAACTGGAAAAGTCTCACATGGTCGTCGTAGATGTCGATATCGGTGAAGACATCTTTCAGGACGGAGTTGAGGATATCACCGGTCTGGAAGAGATCGTTGATGCCTGTTGACGTCTGTCCCTTGATGATGCTCTTTTCGCTGTGCGGCGCCTTGCGGTAGAGTTTCTGCGTGACAGTCTCCTCCACCGAGACGGGCAGGATCAGTTTTTCGTTGTATTGGCAGAGCTCCACCTGGTTGAGCAGCCAGGAATGCTTCTTAAACATCTTGCCTCCCAGGTCTTCCGGGGTGAGGTCGTTCACGCCCAGCGTGATTTTCTGATAGTTGTTGTACTGATAAAAGTCGTGCTTTCTCAGGTCTGTCCGCTTCTTCTGGGCGATCACCTTTTCCATCAGTTCCACGGCCGGGTTGTTTTTTCGGCTGTATTTCGAAGAGCGCTTTTTCTTGATGGTCACCTCATCGAGTTTTTTCGTGTCCGATTTCAGTTTGATCACCAAGTGCTGGGGAGTGGAGGACGTGATATTGATGACCTGGGGCACATAACCCACCGAACTGATGGTCAGTTTCCATCCATTGTGGCGCTCGATGGTGAATTTCCCCTCACCGTCGCTCGAGACGGCCATTTTGTTGCCACGGTAGATGGCGCTGGCGTAAGGGATGGGCCCTCCATCGGATGCATCTACTATTTCTCCGGTGATTTGTGCTTTTGCACCTATCACAGACACAATCGTTATGAAAAATAATAGAAAAAGTCTCAAAATCTCATCCTGAATTTCAAGATGCAAAGTTACTGAATTGTTATGAGAAATAGATTTACTTGCTGACATTTTAGCCGTTTTTTTTATTTTTTTATCATAAATGAAGCCGATTGTCCAAGAAAAGGATTACTTTTGCAATTCAGATATGAGACGACCACCTTTTATCCCCTTGTTGATCGGGACGGGTTTCGGAGCCGGTTTCTGGCCCTGGGGCCCCGGCACTGCAGGAGCCGTTCTGGCCACCGTGATATGGGCTGTGCTGGCTGCCTTCATGCCCGCGCTGCCGCTGGCGATGCTGACCGTGGTGCTGATTGTGCTGTTCACAGGACTGGGCACGTGGGCCACCCGTGAGCTCATGCCCTTCTGGGGCGAAGACCCTAAGCGCGTGGTCGTCGACGAGATGGTCGGTGTGTGGATTCCCCTGTTGATCGCCGACAGCTGGTGGACAGCCCTGGCTGCTCTGCTGCTGTTCCGCATCTTCGACATCCTCAAGCCATGGGGCATCCGCCGTCTCGACGAGCGCCACGGGGCGTTTTGGGTCATGGCCGACGACCTTGCCGCCGGTGTCTATTCCATCATCGTGCTGGCCTTCATCAGGGCGGCTCACCATCTGATTGTGAATTAGGCATGGGAAAGGTGAGAGAAGAGGTGAAGAAATTCACCAAGGCGCAGGCCTCAGCGATTATCGCTACGACAGTCGATTTCCTCTTGTCGTTGTTCGCCTACGAGGTATGCGGCATCAACTACGTGGTATCCTCCTTCATCGGAGCGCTCTCGGGCGGCATCATCAATTGCGTGGTCAACTACCGCTGGGTGTTCGGTTCCGACGGTCAGCACAAGCGTTATGTGGCCCTGAAATACCTCATTGTCTGGACGGGGAGCATCGTGCTCAACACGGCAGGCACTTATCTGCTGACCGAACTGACCGGGTCTTATTTCATCTGGTCGAAAGCGGTGGTCAGCGTGGTGGTGGCTTTCTTGTGGAACTATCAGATGCAACGCTTCTTCGTTTACCGCAACCACCATCTCACCCGACATCAGTAACCAATTCAACAACAATGGATTACAGGACATTCATCCAAAAGATTATCTACCGGGTCATCACCCCTGTCATCAAAGTCATGCTCCGCATCGGACTGACTCCCAACGTCATCACTTTCCTCGGTTTCGTGGGCAACATCGCAGCGACCTGCCTATTCATCCATGCCGCCCTGGAAATCGGCGCCGGGCACGAGAGCGCTGCCTACAGCTGGATAGCCTGGGGTGGCGCGGTCATCATCTTCTCCGGCCTCTTCGACATGATCGACGGCCACATGGCCCGCATCGGCAACCTGTCGTCATCTTTCGGTGCGCTATGGGACTCCACACTCGACCGCTACAGCGAGATGGTCTCGCTCTTCGGCATTTTCATGGTGTTTGAGAAAGCCGGATGGTTGTGGACGGGCATCATCACCTTCCTCGCCTTGATGGGTTCGGTGATGGTGAGCTATGTCAGGGCACGTGCCGAAGGCCTGCGCATAGAGTGCAAGGTCGGACTGATGCAGCGCCCTGAGCGCGTGGTGGTGACGGCCCTGGTGGCCATCATCGCCGGTGCCACGGCCAATCTGTGGTGGTTGGCTGGCGGAATGATCCTGATTGCCGTCCTGGCCAACATCACGGCCCTGTGGCGCTTGTTGTATTGTTATCAAGTCCTCAAGAAGAAAGATGCCGGAAAATAGAATGACTTCAGGAGGAGGTCTGACCCGCAGGGAGATTCTGACGATACAAGGATGCCTGCTGCTCTACCTGCTGTTCCAGGGATTGTTTGTGGGCCTGACCCCCATGCACTTCATCCTCGTCGCCCTCATCGACGGTCTGATTTTCGCATCCCGCACCACTCGGCAGCTGGCCATGGCTCTGTTGCCGTTCATACTCTTCGCCATCAGCTACGACTGGATGCGCCTCTATCCCAACTACAAGGTCAACCCCATTGACACCCGTGCTCTCTATGAGGCCGAACTGTCCCTGTTTGGCATCACTTCGGGCGGGGAGACCATGATTCCCGGCGCGTTTTTCAACACCCACAATGCCCCGGTGGCCGACTTGATGGCCGGCTTTTTCTATCTATGCTGGGTCCCCGTGCCCGTTGCGTTCGCCCTGTGGCTTTTTTTCCGGCGCCAAAGGGAGGTTTGCCTGCATTTCACGCTGGTGTTCCTCTTCGTCAACCTCATCGGGTTCTGCATCTATTACATCCATCCCGCAGCCCCGCCATGGTATGTCCTCCAGCATGGTTTCGACCCCATTCTCTCCACACCCGGCGATGTGGCCGGACTCAGCCGCTTCGATGCCTTGGTGGGCATCCCGGTCTTCGCCAGCATCTACGTGAACAATGCCAACATCTTCGCCGCCGTTCCTTCACTGCATGCGGCCTACATGTTCATCGCCACGATCTATGCCGTGAAAAGCCGGCAGCCCCGGCTCCTCATCGCGGTTTTCGTCTTCATCACCCTGGGCATCTGGTGGACGGCGGTCTATTCCTGCCACCACTACATCATCGATGTGCTGCTGGGCATCGCCACGGCACTGGTGGGCGTCATTGTGTTTGAATGTGTGCTGATGCGGTGGCCTGTTTTCCAAAGGTTTATCGGCCGCTATGTCAGATACGTCTCCATGGTGGCCCTGCTCCTGCTGGCCGCCCCTTCCGTCCATGCCCAGACTGAGGTGAGAACCGAACTGCAGATGACCACGTCATCGGGCGACCATACCCCGCTATGGCTCAACGCCAACAAATACGGACTCAGTTCGCTGGAGACCACCAACGGTTATCTGCGGGCCGGACTGTTCCACTCCATGGAGAAAGACTCGCTCGACAAATTCGCCTTCGGCTATGGTGCCGACGTCGCCGTGACCAGCCATTTCACGAGCCGGGTGGTCGTGCAACAGGCTTATGCCGAAGTACGGTGGCTGAAAGGCGTGCTCACCATTGGAGCCAAGGAACAGCCCCTGCAACTGCGTGACCAGTTGTTGAGCACGGGTTCACAGACCATCGGCGTCAATGCCCGGCCGATACCTGCGGTGAGGGTCTCGCTGCCCGACTATTGGACCGTGCCCTACACCCGTGGTGTGGTGGCCATCAAGGGTTTCATCGCCTACGGACGCCAGACCGATGACCGCTGGCAGGAAGATTTCACCGGGAAAGCCTCGAAATACACCGACAACACACAGATCCACACCAAGGCCGGCTACCTCCGCATCGGCAAGCCCGAGAAACCTTTCACGGCCGAACTCGGTCTGGAAGTGGGATGCCAGTTTGGCGGTACGGCTCATGTGTTCAACAACGGCAATGAGGTCCTCTACCACAACGAGTCGGGCCTCAAGGGCATGTGGCAGGCCTTCATCCCCAGCGGCGGCGACCAAGGGGAAGGCGACTACATGAACAAAGGCGGCAACCATGTGGGCAGTTACCTGCTCCGCCTCAATTTCGACCAACCCGCCTACCGCATCGGTGTCTATGCCGACCATTTCTTCGAGGACATCTCTCAGATGTTCTTCCTCGACTATGACGGCTACGGCAAGGGAGAGAACTTCAACAAATGGGAAGACCGCCACTGGTTTGTGTATGACTGCAAGGACATCATGCTGGGCGCCGACCTCCATCTGAAGAAATCAAACCTGGTGGATGCCATCGTGTGCGAATACATCTACAGCAAGCACCAGAGCGGTCCGGTCTATCATGACCGCACACCCTCCATCTCCGACCACATCGCCGGCATCGACAACTACTACAACCACTACATCCACACCGGATGGCAGCACTGGGGACAGGTGCTCGGCAATCCCCTCTACCGCTCCCCGCTCTACAACGACAATGGCGAGATCAAGGTCAGGGACAACCGCTTCGTGGCCTGGCATATCGGACTGAGCGGCAAACCGCTCAAAGGGCTGCGCTACCGCGTGCTGGGCACCTGGCAACAAGGACTGGGCACCTACGAGGATCCGTTCTTGGCCCCGGCCTACAACCGGAGTCTGCTGGTCGAGATGGCCTACGACCTCCCTGTCCTGGGCGGCTGGCAGGTAAAAGGCGCGGCAGCCCTGGACCATGGTCAACTGCTCGGCGACAATTTCGGCCTGCAGCTCACCCTCCGAAAAACCATCGGACTAAAATAAAGGCCCTAAAGGGCCTCAAAGGTTCCTAGAGGCCCTAGAAACCCTAGAAACCCTAGAAGCCCTAGTGACCCTAGAGACACTAGAAGCCCTAGAAGACCTAGAGACCCTAGAGACCCTAGAAGCCCTAGTGGCCCTAGAAGCCCTAGAAGCCCTAGAGACCCTAAGGACCTTAAAGACCTTAAAAGACCTTACCCCACCCCCAAAAAATCCAAAAATCTAAAACCTCCAAAAACTATTTCTTGCCACTACTGGCATATTATTCGCTTTTTTTATGTACATTTGCAGCGAGAATGCGTAAAGCGCAATCTTCGCCTTCGGCAAGAGCATGGCCAAGGCGTCACATACACTATTGAACAACGATAAAATGGAATTTGAACTGATTGCCAAGACGTTCATGGGCCTGGAGCCCATCCTGGCACAAGAGTTGACCGAACTGGGAGCTAACGACGTGCAGATAGGCCGCCGGATGGTCTCTTTTAAAGGCGACAAAGAATTGATGTACCGCGCCAACTTCCAGTTGCACACCGCCATCCGAATCCTCAAACCCATCATTCATTTCAAAGCCCGGAGCGCCGACGACGTCTATAACGAGGTGCTCAAAGTGGACTGGACCGAGCACCTCGACCAAGGCAAGACCTTCGCCGTCGATTCCGTGGTGTTCTCCGAGGAGTTCAGACACTCCAAGTTCGTCGCCTACAAGGTGAAGGACGCCATCGTCGATCAGTTCCGGGAACGCACCGGCAACCGGCCTAACATCTCGGTAGCCAATCCCGACCTCCGTCTGCATATCCACATTGCCGACGAGGACTGCACGCTGAGTCTCGACTCCAGCGGCGAGTCCCTCCACCGGCGCGGCTACCGTCAGGAGTCGGTGGAAGCCCCTCTCAACGAGGTGCTGGCCGCCGGCATGATCCTCATGACCGGATGGAAGGGTGAATGCGACTTCATCGATCCTATGTGCGGTTCGGGAACGCTGCTCATCGAGGCTGCGCTCATCGCCCGCAACATCTCCCCTGGCGTGTTCCGCAAGGGCTATGCCTTCGAGAAATGGAAGGACTTCGACTCCGAACTGTTTGACATGATCTATAACGACGACTCCAAGGAGCGCGATTTCGAGCACCACATCTACGGCTACGACATCGACATGAAAAGTGTCAACACCGCGCGCCTCAATGTGAGGGCTGCCGGACTCACCTCCAGCATCACCGTGGAACAGGCCGACATCAAGGATTTCACCCAACCTGCCGAAAAGAGCATCATGGTGACCAATCCACCTTATGGCGAGCGCATCTCCACCCCCGACCTGCTGGGCACCTACCGCATCATCGGCGAGAAACTCAAGCATGCCTTCGTCGGAAACGACGCCTGGATACTGAGCTATCGGGAGGAATGCTTCGATCAGATCGGACTGCGCCCCTCCATCAAATACCCTGTTTTCAACGGTTCCCTGGAATGCGAGTTCCGCAAATACGCCATCTTTGAGGGCAAGCTCAAAACTTTCCGCAGCGAGGGCGGCACGGTGAAAACTGAGGAGGAGAAAGCCGCCATGGCCGAGAAGCACCGTTTCAAGAAAAACCGGGAGTTCAAGCAGCGCCTCGACGAGGAGAAGGAGAATGAGGAAGGCGACATCCGTTCCTTCACCTTCCACCACCACAAGTTGGAGACCTTCCGCCGCAAGGAGGATGAAGACGACCGCAGAAGAGGTGACCGCGGTGACTATCATGGCGACCGCAAAGGTTCTGGCGGCCCCTATCGGGAGCGCCGCGATGACCGCCGGGGACCCAGAGACTTCGGAGGCCGGCGTGATGACCGACGCGGACCTAAGGACTACGGCGAGCGCCGCGACGACCGCCGTGGCACGAGAGACTTCGGTGGGCGCCGCGATGACCGCCGCGGCACGAGAGACTTCGGCAACCGCGGCAAGGGCCGTCCCTTCGACAAGAAGCGGGATGACTGGAAACGAAACGACAGGAGGCAAGACGATGAAGACTAACCTCTTCCGGCTGGCGGTTTGGTGCTTTCTCACCGCATTATCCACCATGACTATGGCACAGAAGAAATCCTTCACGCTTGAGGATCTCAACTTCGGCGGTAAAAACTACCGTGCGATGCAGCCCAAGAATGAGAATTATGGCTGGTGGGGCGACCAACTGGTCCGCATCGAGAACAATACCTGCACGATTCTCAACCCCGCCAAACTCACCGAGTCAGGCACCATCTCACTCAGCGACATCAATGGCTGTCTGGACGAGAGCGACCAGGTAGGCTATCTCTTCGGAGTTGAGTTCCCCTACCCCGACTCCACCCTCGTCATGCTCAACAATGGCAAGAAGAGCCTGCTCTACGACTGGAAGAAGAACAAAGTGGTATGGACCCAGACCAGCGGTTTCGACATCAGCAGCTGGAGCAAGGCCTCCCGTGCCCTCGCCTATGTCGACGGCGACCAACTCTTCGTCATCGACGGCAAGGGAAACGTCAACCAGCTCACCCGCGACGGCAGCCGTGAGATTGTCTATGGCCAGAGTGTCCACCGCGATGAGTTCGGCATCTACAAAGGTCTCTTCTGGAGTCCCGACGGACAGCGCCTCGCTTTCTACCGCATGGATCAGAGCATGGTCGACGACTACCCGCAGGTCAACACCTTCACCCGCATCGCCACCGAGGAACCCGACAAATATCCCATGGCCGGCGAGAAGAGCCACCTCGTCACCGTCGGTGTCTATGACCTCGCCACCGGCAGCACCACCTATCTGAAGGCCGGCGACCCCACCGACCGCTATTTCACCAACATCCAGTGGTCGCCCGACTCCAAGTCCATCTACATCCAGGAACTCAACCGCGACCAGACCGATATCGAACTGACCGTATATGACGCGCTCAGCGGCGACCGCCGCGGTGTCATCTACCGTGAGCATAACGACCGCTACGCCGAGCCCCTCTTCCCCATCACCTTCCTGCCGTGGGACAGCCGCAAATTCCTGCTCATGAGTCAGAAAGACGGCTACAACCATCTCTACCTGATGGACATCAACGGCAAGCAACTCAAACAGGTGACACAAGGACCGTGGGTCGTGCTCGACCTCGTGGGATTCAACACGAAGCGCAAAAGCGTGGTCATCCTCTCCACCGAGGCCAGTCCCATCCAGAACAACCTCTATGAGGTGAGCCTGTCAAACGGCAAGCGCACCCTCCTCGACAACGGCCGAGGCTGCCATGCCAACACCTGGCAGGAGGACGGCCGCCACACCTCCGTGCTCTCCGCGTCCGGACAGTATATCTACGACAACTACACCGAACCCGACGTGCCCCGCTGCATCGACCTGCTCACCCTGGGCAAGAAAGACCGCCGCCAGCTGTTCGCCGCCGATGACCCCTGGGCCGACTACGAGGTGCCCGATTTCAGCTGCGGCACCATCAAGGCCGCCGATGGCACCACCGACCTCTACTATCGCATGGTGAAGCCTGTCGGTTTCGACCCCTCCCGCAAATACCCCACCGTCATCTATGTCTATGGCGGTCCGCACGCCCGCAACGTGGAGGCCCGCTGGCACTACATGTCACGCACCTGGGAGACCTATATGGCACAGAAAGGCTACCTGCTCTTCATCCTCGACAACCGGGGCAGCAAGGACCGTGGCCTGGCCTTCGAGCAAGCCACCTTCCGCCAGCTCGGACAAGTGGAGATGGAAGACCAGATGCAGGGCGTCGCCTTCCTGAAGTCGCTGCCCTATGTGGATGCCGACCGCATCGGTGTCCACGGATGGAGTTTCGGCGGCTACATGACCATCACGCTGATGACGCATCACCCCGAAGTCTTCAAGGTGGGCGTGGCCGGAGGCCCTGTCATCGACTGGAAATGGTATGAGGTAATGTATGGCGAGCGCTATATGGACACCCCCGCCACCAACCCCGAGGGCTATGAGAAGACCTCGCTCATCGCCCAGGCCAAGAACCTGAAGGGCAAGTTGCAGATCATCCAGGGCCTCAACGACAAGACCGTCGTCCCCCAGCACTGCATCTCCTTCATCGAGGCCTGCATCCAGGCCGGCACCCAGCCCGACTTCTTCGTCTATCCCGGAGAACCGCACAACATGCGCGGCCACAAGAGCGTGCACCTGCACGAGCGCATCACGCAATATTTCGAGGACTATCTGAAATAAACCCTTTTCAACAAACATGAGAATACTACTCTTAGGAAGCGGCGGGCGTGAGCATGCCCTCGCTTGGAAAATCGCCCAGAGCGAGAAAGTAAGTCAACTCTTCATCGCCCCCGGCAACGCCGGAACCTCAGCTGTGGGCGAGAACGTCAATATCAAGGCGGATGATTTCGAGGCATTGAAGGCCTTCACCGCCGACCAGGCCATCGACATGGTGGTGGTGGGTCCCGAGGACCCGCTGGTGAAAGGCATCTACGACAATTTCGCCGCCGACAGCCGCACCGCCGGCATCCCCGTGATCGGCCCCTCCGCCCAGGGAGCCTTGCTCGAAGGCAGCAAGGATTTCGCCAAGGCTTTCATGCAGCGCCACAACATCCCCACCGCCCGCTACCGCACGTTCGACGGCAACAGCCTCGACGAAGGTCTCGCCTTCCTGGAGACGCTCCAGCCTCCCTATGTGCTGAAGGCTGATGGCCTGTGTGCCGGCAAGGGCGTGCTGATCCTCCCCACCCTCGACGAGGCGAAGGCCCAGTTGAAGGACATGCTCGGCGGCATGTTCGGCCAGGCCTCGGCCCGTGTGGTGATTGAGGAATACCTCAGCGGCATTGAGTGCTCTGTCTTCGCCATTACCGACGGCAAGCACTACCAGTTGTTGCCCGAGGCCAAGGACTACAAGCGCATCGGCGAGCACGACACCGGTCTCAACACCGGCGGCATGGGCAGCGTCACTCCCGTTCCCTTCGCCACCCCCGAGTGGATGCGCAAGGTGGAGGACCGCATCGTCCGTCCCACGGTGGAAGGCCTGGCCTCAGAAGGTCTTGACTACAAAGGATTTATCTTCTTCGGACTGATCAACGTTGGCGGCGACCCGATGGTCATCGAGTACAACTGCCGCATGGGCGACCCCGAGACCGAGAGCGTGATGCTCCGCCTCAAGAGCGACATCGTGGATTTGTTTGAGGGTGTGGCTGCCGGCGACCTCGACCAGCGCAAGGTGGAGTTCGACGAGCGCGCCGCCGTCTGTGTGATGCTGGTGAGCGGCGGCTATCCCCAGGCCTACAAGAAAGGTTATCCCATCAGCGGCATCGACACCGTCGAGGGTTCCATCGTCTTCCACAGCGGCACTGCTCTCCGCGACGGCGAGGTGGTCACCGCAGGTGGCCGTGTCATCGCCGTGAGCAGTTACGGCCGCGACAAGGAGGAAGCTCTCCGCAAGAGTTTTGAGGAAGCGCAGAAGATCCAGTTCACCGACAAATATTTCCGCAGCGACATCGGCAGCGACTTGTAGAGACGGCAGATGGCTTACAAGAGATTTCAGAACACGGTGGCTGAGAGCAAGCTGCTGTTGCCCTTCTCCATAGCGGTGACAGCAGCGGCCCTTTATCTGTCGGGCATCGTGGATGGCGGATGGTGGGTGCAGCTGATGTGCCTGGTGGTATCGACGGCCTTGTTGGTGGAACTCAACAACACCAACCAGTTGCTCCGTGTGGTCAGCCAGTGCACGCCCGCCGTTTTCCTGTTGCTGGTCTCTGTGGCCATCGGCATCTTTCCCGAACTTGAAGCCGGCATCATGCAGCTGTGCATGATAGCGCTTTACTACATGCTCTTCCACTGCCGTCAGCGCAAGGAGTCGCCCGGCTGGACTTTCTACGGCTTTTTCTGTCTCGGTCTGTCGAGCATGGTGTTTCCCCAGGTGCTCTACTATGTCCCCTTGTTCTGGGTGCTCATGGCGACCTGCCTGAGGGCCATGACGGCCAAGACCTTCTGGGCCTCCCTCCTGGGACTCATCACACCCTATTGGCTCGGCGGTCCTGTCATCATCTATCTCCGCGGCACCTCGGTCATCCCTGAGCATTTCTCCCATCTCTGGACATTCGCCCCCCTCGGCGACTATTCCATGCTCGGCGAACAGGAGTGGCTGACAGCGGGCTGGGTCATCCTGCTGGCCTTGATCGGCATCGTCCACTACAGCAGACTGGGATATCAGGACAAGACCCGCACCCGCCTGCTCCATGAGATCTTCATCACCGTCGATATCGTCAGCATCCTCTTCCTGGCCCTGCAACCGCAGTATTATGCCATCCTGCTGAGCATCATCATCGTCAACACCAGTCCGCTCATCGCCCACTTCCTCACGCTGACGCACACCTGGCTGACCAATATCGCCTTCCACCTCATCATAGTCATCACTTTAGCCCTCATTGCCTACAACGTATGGATGCCCTCATCGAGTTTCTTACACAATATGGCTATACAGGCATGTTCATATCTGCCTTTATAGCAGGCAGTTTCCTTCCCTTCAGCAGCGAGGCCGTCATGACGGCGCTCATCGCTGCCGGCCTCCAGCCCCTTCCCCTGCTCATCTATGCCACCATCGGCAACTGGGCCGGCAGCATGTTCAATTATTGGGTTGGACACATGGGCAAACTGGAGTGGATCGAGCGCTACCTGCACGTCAGCAAGGAGAAACTCGAGAAGGCCCAGCGCTTCATGGGCAAGCGCGGCGCATGGATGGGCTTTTTCTCTTTTGCCCCCGTCCTGGGCACCGCCATCTGCATCGCCCTCGGTTTGATGCGGGCCAACCTGTGGATCTCCTCCCTCAGCATCTTTTTGGGCAAGATCGTCAGGTATGTCCTCATAGCCTATCTCTCAGCATTGGTCTTCTAAAAACCATGAAAAAAGACTAAAAAGGAGTCCGCGGCATAAAATATCCATTTTATGGGCGATGAAATGAATTGTTTTTATTAATTTTGTGGCCAAATAGCATTTTTAGACCTATCATCCAATGAAGAAGTTCAGATTAGTAGATAATGCACTGGGTTGGCTGACCTTTCTGATTGCCGCCTTCGTGTATTGCTCTACCGTAGAGCCGACAGCCAGTTTCTGGGACTGTCCGGAATTTATCACCACAGGTTACAAACTTGAGATCGGCCATCCACCGGGGGCTCCGTTCTTCATGCTCACCGCCAACCTCTTCTCGCAGTTTGCCAGCGACCCGTCGCAGGTGGCTTTGATGGTGAACATCATGAATGCCCTGCTCAGTGCGGTGTGCATCCTGTTCCTGTTCTGGTCCATCACCCACCTGGCCCGCAAGCTCATCCTGCGCGACTGGAGCGACCTGACCACATCGAAGCTCATCGCCATCGAGGCCGCCGGTCTCGTGGGAGCGCTCATCTACACCTTCAGCGACACGTTCTGGTTCAGCGCCGTCGAGGGAGAGGTTTATGCCTACTCCTCGGCCTTCACCGCCGTGGTGTTCTGGATCATCCTCAAATGGGAAGACCAGGCCGACGACCCCCACAGCGACCGCTGGCTGGTGCTCATCGCCTACATGACCGGTCTCTCCATCGGTGTCCACCTGCTCAACCTGCTCTGCATCTCCGCCATCGTGCTGGTGTTCTACTACCGCAAGAACCCCAATGCCAACCTCAAAGGCTCGTTGCTCGTGCTGGTGGCCTCGTTCGCCATCATCGCCGCAGTGCTCTACGGCGTGGTGCCCGGCATCATCACCGTGGGCGGTTGGTTTGAGCTGCTCTTCGTCAATGTCCTCAACTGTCCGTTCAACACGGGCGTGATCATCTACATCCTGCTCCTCGTGGCCTCCGTCATCTGGGCCATCTACGAGAGCTATACCGACCATAGTCTGATGCGCCAGAACATCTCCTTCGTACTGGCCATCGCCATGCTCGGTATCCCGTTCTACGGCTATGGCATCCAGGCCGCCATCATCGGTGTCGTCGTGCTGGTCATCCTGTGGCTGCTCCTGCGCATCAAGCGCGGCGGCATACAGCTCATCTCCTCACGTGTGAAGAACACCACGATGCTCTGCCTGCTCATGCTGCTGATCGGCTATTCCACCTATGCGGTGATTGTCATCCGCTCCTCCGCCAACCCGCCGATGGACCAGAACTCACCTGAGGACATCTTCACCCTCGGCAACTACCTGAGCCGCGACCAATATGGCTACCGCCCGTTGCTCTACGGCCAGGCCTACAACTCCGAATACTCCGCTGGCGACGACGGCTACATCAAGTTCGACCGCACGGCCCCCATCTACCAGCGCCGTGAGAAAGCCAGTCCCGACGAGCCCGACCGCTACTTCATCGTCGATTGGAAGCAGCAGCCCAAGTATGTGCAGAACATGTTCTTCCCGCGCATGTACTCCTCTGCCCATGCCCAGGCCTACGAGAGCATCATCGACGTGAAGGGCCACATGGTGCCCTCCGCCTACGGCCAGCCCGACATCAAGATGCCGACGGCCATGGACAACCTGCGGTTCTTCCTGGCCTACCAGTGCAACTTCATGTACTGGCGCTACTTCATGTGGAACTTCGCCGGACGTCAGAACGACATCCAGGGCAACGGCGAGAAAGAGCACGGCAACTGGATCACCGGCATTCCGTTTATCGACAACAACATCCTCAATCTCGGCGACCAGAGCAAACTGCCCGATATTCTGAAGGAGAACAAAGGCCACAACGTGTTCTACTGCCTGCCTCTGTTGCTCGGCATCCTCGGCCTCTTCTGGCAGGCCTTCCGCGGCCAGCGCGGCATCCGCCAGTTCTGGGTGGTCTTCTTCCTCTTCTTCATGACGGGTCTGGCCATCGTGGTCTATCTGAACCAGACGCCCAACCAGCCCCGTGAGCGCGACTACGCCTATGCAGGATCGTTCTACGCCTTCGCCATCTGGTGCGGCCTCGGCGTGACCGCCATCATCGACTGGCTCAAGAAACTCGGCCTCAAGCAGACCGCCGTGAGTGCGGTGGCCGCCCTCGCCTGCCTCGCCGTACCCTTCCAGATGGCCTCGCAGACCTGGGATGACCATGACCGCAGCGGCCGCTATACCTGCCGCGACTTCGGCAGCAACTACCTCATGTCGCTGCAGGAGAAAGGCTATCCCATCATCTTCACCAACGGCGACAACGACACCTTCCCGCTCTGGTACAACCAGGAGACTGAAGCCAACCGCACCGACGCCCGTGTCTGCAACCTCAGTTACCTGCAGACCGACTGGTATATCGACCAGATGCTCCGTCCTGCCTACGACTCCCCGAGCGTGCCGATCACCTGGCCCCGTATCGACTACTGTACAGGCACCAACGACGTGGTGATGGTGCGCCCCGAACTGAAGGAAGCCATCAAGGAACTCTACGATAAGTATCCTGAGGAAGCCGTGAAGGCTTTCGGCGAAAACCCCTTCGAACTCAAGAATGTGCTGAAGATCTGGGTACGCAATGACGTGACCAAAGAGCAGGCCGACATCAAGAACACCCTGTTCAACTACGTAGGTCTGGAGTCCGACTCCCACCTCGTGCCCACCGACACCCTCCTGATGACCATCGACAAGGACGCCGTCCGCAAGAGCGGCATGAAGATGGCCTACGAGGAGATACCCGACCAGATGGTCATCTCGCTCCAGGGCCGCCGCAGTCTGGGCAAGGGCGACCTGATGATGCTCGAGATGATCTCGCAGTGCAACTGGACCCGTCCCATCTATGTGGCCATCACCGTGGGTGAGGAGAACTACATGAACCTGGGCGACAACTTCATCCAGGAAGGTCTCGTCAACCGCATCACGCCGTTCACCACCAAGAACGATCCCGAGGCCCGCTTCGACAGCGAGAAGACCTACGACTACGTCATGAACAAGTTTAAGTTCGGCGGTCTCGACAAGCCCGGCCTCTACCTCGACCAGACGGTGATGAGGATGTGCGCCACCCACCGCAAGCTGATGACCCAGCTGGCCCTCGCCCTGATCGATGAAGGCAAGGCCGACAAGGCCCGCAAGGTACTGGAGAAGTGCGAGAAGGAGATCCCCTCCTACAACGTGCCCATCGACTTCCTGAGCGGCGGTCTCGACCTGGTCAACGGTTGGATCGGCGTGGGCAACAAGAAACGTGCCGCCGAACTGGCCGAGGAGGTTTGGAAAGTATCGCAGCAGCACATCGAGTGGTATCTCATGCAGAGCCAGAATTACCTGGCCAGTTCACAAAACGAGTGCCAGCTTCACTTCTACATCCTGAGCAAGGTATGCGAGGCGATGGAAGAAGCCGACCCGAAGTGGGCCGAGAGCCACACCAACAAACTCAACCTGATGTACGGCACCTACCGGCAGAAAGTTGAGACCCCTGTCTGGCAATAATCATCCATGCAGGAGTGGGGCCACGGAAGGCTCCACTCCTGCATTTTCCACGATAATCAAGAAGAGATGATACTGGAGCAACCCTCTTTCTGGTTGCGCTGGATGTTTCCCAAAGCATACTGGCGGATGAACAAGCACGAACGCGCGGTCTATCTCACGTTCGACGATGGCCCCATCCCCGAATCCACCCCCTTTATCCTCTCCACGCTCCGCGACTTCGATGCCCGCGCCACCTTCTTCATGGTGGGCGACAACGTGAGGAAATATCCCCACCTCTTCCGTCAGGTCGTCGATGCCGGCCATCTGGTGGGCAACCACACATTCAATCATCTCGGAGGTCTGAAGCACCTCACCAAGACTTACCTTGAGAACACGGAGAAAGCCAACCAACTGATCGGGGCACGCCATTTCCGTCCGCCCCACGGTTGGATGAATCCCACCGAGTATTATTTCCTGCGCAAGCACTATCAGATTGTGATGTGGGACCTCGTCACCCGCGACTATTCCAAGTGGATGACGGCCGAAGACGTGGTCAACAACGTGAAGACCTACACCCGCAACGGCAGCATCATCACCTTCCACGACTCCTTGAAGAGCATCGACAAGTTGCAGACAGCCCTGCCCGCATCGCTCCAATGGCTCCGCGAACAGGGCTATGCCTTCAAGATCTTCGAATAAGCGGCCTGAAGCTATTCTTTCTCCCAGGCCACGCCGCAGTATTTCCAATGGCAGAGGTCATACCATTTGTTGAGCCTCAGCTGCCGGGCCTTATAGTTCTCATAGTCTTTCTTCTCAGGCCTCGACCACTGCAGTTCAGCCAGTGCGCCCATTCGCGGCAGCACCTGATACTCAGCAAATTCCTCCGTATAGACATATTCCGTCCACAGGTTGGCCTGCACACCGATGATGTGCTGCTTGGCCGCCGCGGTCAGCGACTCAGGCACGGGTTCGAAGGAATAGACCTTCTCCAGGGGCACATACCCACCGATGAGCAGCGGTTTGTGCCAATAGTCGTTCTCCGGGGTCTGGTAATAGTCGAAGTAAAACCACGACGTAGGCACCATGATGACGTCGTGCCCCTTCTCCGAGGCGGCGAGACCGCCCTCCTGCCCTCTCCAGCTCATGATGGTGGTCGAGGGATTCACGTCGCAGTCGAGCAGTTCATCCCATCCGATGGCCTTGCGCCCCTTGCTGTTGAGGTATTTCTCCACCCGTTTCATGAAGTAGCCCTGCAGCCGGTCCTCCTTGGATTGCTTGCCTTCAGCGGTGATGCCCTCCTGGGCGATGCGCCGCTGGCAACGCTCGCACACCTTCCACCTGGTCCGCGGGGCCTCATCGCCGCCGATGTGGATGTATTCCGAGGGGAAGAGCTCCATAATCTCGTCGAGCACTCCCTCGACGAACCGGAATGTCTCCTCGCGACCGGCGCAGAGGATGTCGTCAAAAACGCCCCAGTTGGGCTCCACCTCATAAGGTCCGCCCGTACAACCCAGTTCGGGATAGGCGGCGAGGGCAGCCTCCATGTGGCCGGGCATGTCAATCTCTGGTATCACCGTGATATAACGCTGCCGGGCATACTCCACGATTTCCTTTATTTCCTCCTGGGTGAAAAATCCGCCATAGCGGGTATAGTCATAGAGGCCTGTGTTGCGCCCCACCACGGTGCGCTGCCTGTAAGCCCCCACCTCGGTGAGTTTGGGCCATTTCTTGATTTCCACCCGCCATCCCTGGTCATCGGTGAGGTGGAAGTGAAACACGTTGATGTGGTGCAGGGCAAGCATGTCGATGTATTGTTCGACGAAATCCACGCCGAAGAAGTGGCGGCTCACGTCGAGGTGCATGCCCCGGTAAGGGAAGCGCGGCGCATCCGTCACCGTCACGGCCGGAATCTCCTGGGCCATGCCGTCGGCTGTCAGCAACGCTTTCCGCAGTGTCTGCACACCGTAGAAGACGCCCTTGGGCTGCTGTCCCTCTATCACCACCTTCTTCTCTGTCACAGTGATGCGGTAACCTTCCGGTTCCGTCATCTTCGGATTCAGACGCAGCGCGATGCAACCGGCTTTCACTTTCTGGTCGGTCAATTCCACGGCCTTGCCCATCATCCGTAGGTATTGGGCCAGGAGATCCGCATTCTGCCACATCATCTCGCCTTCATCGTAGCAGATGACCTGCAGGTTCTCCATCAGAAACGGCTTGCCTTTCTGCGCCACACATTCCTGAGGCAACGGCACGACATTGAAATCAGCCTGCCGCTGAGCGGAGAGCAGACTTGGAACAGCCACTAAAGCCACCAAACAAATCAAGATTTTCTTCATAGTATATCTATTTTGATTGAAATCATGTGTCTTTTTTCAGGATAACACTTACTGAGCACAAAAATAGTTATTTTTTACAAAATGGACAAAAATATGCCCTCAAAAACAAATTCCACCGCCTCATTATGTTGTTTTTGGGAGGGTATTGCGTATATTTGTTGCCAATATGGAAACGAGCATCCAAACCAACGAGATAAAAGTAACCGCATAATCACCCTGCAATTATGATTCATGCCCACAGAAAGCGGGCAGTGCAAGGTCAAACATGTCGCTCGGAAACTTCGTTGAAAAAAAAGCATAAAAATATATAAAAGTCACTGGAAAAACGACAGCGATTATTGCAAAAGTCGTTTGAAAAACGTATCTTTGCGAACAATATTCAATCTACTATGCTTAAAAGAAAGATCTCTGATACATTAAAAAAGTGGAAGGAGCAACCTAACCATTTCCCACTTGTTATCATGGGCATTCGCCAATGCGGAAAGACTTATATCTCCCAATTATTCGCCGAGGAGAACTATAAGCATGTGGTATATATCAATTTCATCAAGCAAAAAAGAAGGAAAGAAGCCTTCTATGACTCAAAGGATGTAGATAGCATTATTCTTAACCTTTCAGCTCAAATGAGGACTGCGAAGTTCGTTCCTGGAGAGACATGCATTATCCTTGATGAAATCCAAGACTGCCCTGAAGCGCGCACCAGCCTGAAGTTCTTCAAGGAAGACGGCCGTTATGATATAATAGCTACGGGATCGCTGCTTGGAGTGCAAGGCTACGGTCAGGACGAAAAGAAGCAGCGCACAAGAAAACCCACCGAAGTAGGAAAGGGAAGCAATTCCGTCCCTGTAGGCTATGAGCAAATAGAGGAGATGTATCCACTCGACTTTGAAGAGTTTCTGTGGGCGAACAACCTGAATGAAGAAATCATCAATGTATTGAAACGCTGCCTGGAGGAAGAGACACCTGTACCAGGCGGCATCCATGTTGCTATGAAAACCCTCCTGTATCGATATGTAGCTGTGGGAGGAATGCCTGCTGCTGTCAATGCACTGATAGAAACTAAAAACATGGGCAAGGTAAAT
Organism: uncultured Prevotellaceae bacterium; assembly: GCA_902776475.1. GTDB lineage: Bacteria > Bacteroidota > Bacteroidia > Bacteroidales > Bacteroidaceae > Prevotella. The sequence goes on from CACYQD010000001.1 coordinate 104,826, forward strand.
GACGTTTGGAATTCTCTTCTCAAAGAATACCGTTCAGACATGGTGAAATATGCTGAAGACAAGGACAAACCTCACATTCGGGCCTGTTTTAATGCCATTCCAAAGCAACTGGCCAAAGAAAACAAGAAATACCAGTGGTCTAAAGTGGAAAGTGGCGGACGTGGTGTGCATTACAAAGACTCCCTTCAATGGTTAGAAGATGCCGACATCATACGCCGTTGCTATAACTCCATCATTACGGGACTTCCGTTGGAGGGCAATGCCATAGACAACGTGTTCAAGGTCTATACTGCGGATATTGGCATGTTGGTTGCCATGCTTGGAGGCACGACAAGAGCGGATATCCTTCAAGGCAATCTGGGAGGATTCAAAGGGGCAATCTTTGAAAACTTGATGGCCGACACACTCATCAAAAAGGGACAGAGCCTATACTATTTCCAAAAAGATTCTGGCTTGGAGTTGGATTTCCTTATCCGTTATAAAGGCGAGTGCGTTCCAGTAGAGGTGAAAGCAAAAAGCGCTCAAGCTAAAAGTATCTCTACCATCAGGAAGCACCCTGAGAAATATGGCATAAAGCATTTCATCAAGTTTGGAGACTACAACATCGGGCGTGATGGAGACCTATTGACCCTCCCTACATATATGCAATTCCTGCTCGATTTGGAGCCAGAGGAAGTGGTTTTGGAGACGATAGACACCGATGAACTTACGCGAATGGCAAGAGAGTTTCTCGATCAGAAGTAGTCCGTGTGTTTAAAATATGTTTGTGTTTAAATAGAAGAAAGATGAAGAGATTAACATTTGTCCTGTTATGGATGGCTTTTATGGCCATACCGGCCACAGCAGATGCTTCTGGCCCGGCGAACCCGAAATCATCATCCCCTACAGCGCCGCCAAACCCTTCCTCACCAAGGAGGCCATCAAGACTGCAGGGCTCTAAATCACCCCAAAAGGTCATTATAACTCATTTTCTTCTATTCACCCACTCCTGGTTCTGCAGCCATATCGTGCTCCTCATGCATGTCTGCATACTTCGTCACACCTGGCTCGATGTCCCGCCGCTTGATTCCGAAAGCGACAACGAAAAGATACATGGTGGTCAGTACGTTGATAGCATAGTCACATTCCTGCTCCGTGGCGGTCGGGGCCTTGTGGGCTTGGTCGTTGCGCCAGTCGCGCACCATGGTCAGGTAGTCGCTGAACTTCTTGTCGGCATCGCTCTCGGAGTATTTCAGGCGCTTCAGGCACGGCGTCTGGAAGATGCAGTCGGCCAGTGTGGCCATGGTGCCCTCCTGACCGATTTTGGTGCTGACTATCTCCGTACGATTCTTTAGATAATACACCTTTTTCAGCAACACCTCGAAGCGGGTGACGAGGGTGTTGAAATGCTGTTTCTTATCCACGAGAGACACTTTGACGGGACTGCAATACAGGCGGTTGAAGGCATTCTGAATCACGTCGTTGGCACCGTCGATGTCATCGGTGGTGCGGGCGGAAATCAGCGCCACCAGGTCATCAGCAATCTGTTCTTTGCTCTTCGGCATCATCCTGAAGACGGCGAACTCCCGTTCTATCGTGGGCATGATCTTCTCCTTGAACCGCTCCGGGTTGAAGATGAACGTTTCGCCCTCTGCCCGGTAGTTCTGATACATCAAGTCGGCCATCTGCGTCATGATGCTGTTGTAGAGTTCGCGGTTCTGGAACAGGCGGTCAAAGGCACCCACGCTGTCGTCGTAGCATTGTTGGGCGGCTCGCTCGAAGATTTCCGGGAAGATGCTCTCAGCAAACTGCTTCGGGTCGTTGTTCTTGGCCTGCTTGGTGAGTTTCTTCTTCGCCGCCGTCGTGCTCAGTTTGTCGTAGATGGCTTCCACTATCACACGGTCGGAAGGCGAGAAACTGCCCTTGAACATCAGGTTCACCTTGTCGATGATGTTCGACAGCAGGTCCTTGTTCTCGTCGGGTTTGCCACCACCCTTCACATTCTCGCCCTTGATGCCTCCCTGGCCGCGCTCCAAGACAATCTGTTGCGTCTTACCTTCCTCGATACGCGAGTTGATGAGTTGGATTTGCTTGTTCAAATCCACCTTCTCGTGGGGAGTCTTGGGCAGCAGACGATAGAGCAGGTCGCAGAACACGTAGGTCTTGTACAGGTCGCGGTCGTAGGTGCGCTCCACCTGCGCCATATAGGCATAGAAGCGCACGAAGTTCTTCACCAGTGAGCGCACGGTGAAGCGTGTCTCTTCATCGAGGTCTAAGAAGCGGTCCACGATGGGTTTGAACGCATTGCTCAGTTTGCCCAACCTGTTTTTGTCGCCTTTGGTGGCGGTGGCCAACTTATAGATGGCATCCTCTTCCAATGGACTCCACAGGTGATGCTGCGCGATGTCGTTGCGGAAATTATACACGCCATTCACATCCACGGGTCGAATCAGTTCCGTGGCCGTATAGAAGGGCTCGAAGGATTTCTTGATGTCCTCAGGGGCGTTGACGAAGTCCAGCACATAGGTGTCTTCCTTGTCCTTGTGCGCACGGTTCAGTCGGCTCAAAGTCTGCACAGCTTTCACATTCTTGAGTTTCTTGTCCACAAACATCGTGTGCAGCAGCGGTTCGTCAAAGCCCGTCTGGTATTTGTCGGCCACCACCAGCATGTTATACATGTCACTGGAGAAGTAGAGTGGCAGCCGCTCCTCGCTGATGTGCAGGTCGGCGGTACTGTTCAGTTGGGTCTCGGTGTATTCCTCCTCCTCGTATTTTACCTTGCCCGAGAAAGCCACCATCGGATGCACATCCGTATAGCCCTTTTCCTCGCAGTAGTTCTTGATTTGCAGGAAATAGCGCAGCGCATGGGCGCGGCTCGACGTCACCACCATCGCCTTGGCCTGTCCCTTCATGGCATTCAGGGTGATTTGCCGGAACTTCTCCACGATGATCTCCGTCTTCTGGTTGATGACGTGCTGGTGGTTGTCGTGATAGGCTTTCACGGCTTTCGTGGCAGGTGTCTCCTCGTAGGTGGGGTCTTGCGAGATGCGCTTCTCTATCTCGTAGGTCACGCTGTATGGGGTGTATTGCAGCAGCACGTCCTTGATGAAACCCTCCTCGATGGCCTGAAGCATCGAATAGATGTGGAAGGCACGATACTTGTCTTCTTCCGTCGTACGGCCCTTTTCCACCAAAACGCCGAAGGTTTGCAGCGTTTTGGGCTTGGGCGTGGCGGTGAAGGCATAGAACGACAGGTTGGAGTGCTGACCCTGTGCCAGCAAATCCTCCATCATGCTGTCGCGCTCCTTCTCCAGTTCTTCCTCGGTCTTCTCTTCCAGTTCGGCCATCTCTCGCAGGGCTTCATCGGTATCGGCCAGTGCCGTCTTCACCTTCTCGGCGCTTTTGCCGCTTTGGCTGCTATGGGCTTCATCGACAATGATGGCGTAGCGCTTGCCGCTCCTCGATGTCACCTCCTGGTAGATGACGGGGAAGCGGTGCAGCGTGCAGATGACGATGCGGGCGGCTCCCTCGTTGATGACGTCACGCAACTTGGTCGAGGGGTCTTTGTCGGTGATGGTCTCTATCTGTCCCTCGATATGGTCGAAGCCGAGGATGGTGCTCTGCAACTGTGCGTTGAGCACGCGGCGGTCGGTGATGACAAACACGGCATCGAAGATGCTCTTCTGGGCGGCATCGTGGAGCGAGGCGAGGCGGTAGGTGAGCCATGCGATGGAGTTCGACTTGCCCGAACCTGCCGAGTGTTGGATGAGGTAGTTCCGTCCGCTGCCTTTCGCCTCGGTGTCGGCAATCAGTTTCTCCACCACATCCAACTGGTGGTAACGTGGAAAAATGATTTTTACAGAAATGTCCTTTTTCTCCTTGATTTTCCCGTGCTTGTCGCGGACGAGTTTGATTTTCTCCTCTTCCTGGCGCGAGATGTAACGTTGCAGGATGCTCAGCAACATGTCACGGCGCAGCACCCGTTTCCAGAGATACGATGTGGCGTAGTCACCGTCCTCGCTTTCGGGGTTTCCAGCCCCGCCCACGTTGCCGGCGCCACCGCTGCCCTGGTTGTAGGGCATGAAGAACGTCTTTTCTTTCTTCAGTTCGGTGGCCATGATGGCTTCGTAGAGATCCACGCCGAAGTAAGCCAATATGCGGGTGTTGGCATGGAACAGCAGTTCGACTGGGTCGCGGTCGTTCTTCCACTGCCGGCGCGAGTCCTCTACGTTCTGTCCGGTGAGTTGGTTTTTCAGTTCCAGCGCCACCACGGGGATGCCGTTCAGCGAGAGCACCATGTCGATGGTGTTGCGGTTCTGGGTGGAGTAAGCGAACTGCCGTGTCACCTGAAGGATGTTCTGTTGGTATTTCTGCATCAGTTCCTCGTTCAGTTCCGATGCCGGACGGAAATAGCACATCCTGAGTTTGATGCCTAAGTCGTCGATGCCGTTGCGCAGCACCCATATCAGACCATAGCGCACCACATTCTCCTTAAACACCTGGTAGAGCCGTGCCTCGGCCTTGTCGCCGTATTTGCGCACGTAGCGCTCCCAGGGCTTCGGCTGCGTCAGAGCCAGGAATGAGGTTAGCGTAGTCATGTCGATGGCGCGTTCCTTGTCGTAGGTGCGCTGGTCGCCCTTGGTGTAGCCGCCTTTATTCAAGAGCCATTGCTCGATGTCGGCTTCAAAGTTTCTTTCCTTCAGGTCGATATCATTCATATTAGCATATTATTTATTTTGTTTTCTTCAAACCCTTCTGAGGTCATAAAGAAATTAACTTCATTATTCGTCATCAAAGATTGTATGTTAATTCCTATATCTTGAAGATTCATTTTGATATTCTGCATACTACCATTGTCCCTTGTGATAAAAATGATTTCCTTGCGTGTTCTGTTGTTAGAATCATTAGGCTTAGATATTTGCATAAAAATATCTTTAAAGTAAACAGCATCTATAAAGCCCATAGATAGACCAAAGAAAATGAGTCTATTTGCCTCATTAAGAGTTGGATAAATTACATGTGGTTTGTATTTATCATCCAAGGACTTTTGGATAAATCGATATAGACCTTTTATTTGCTGGTCATCGTGGAAACCAAAAATACAATTATTGTTTTCCAAAGTGCCATGAATTGCGGTATAATTAAAAACAACATTTGGATATATTTGCCCTGCCACCTTATCCAAAGGTGTATAGTTAAAAGAAAACCACTCAGAATCCATCTCATCATAAAGACTTTGTGGTAATCTTTGTTCTATAAAAAACTTCAACAAATGATAGGCATAAGATTTCTCTTTAACTTGTTCAGCCGACCTCTGTTTGACGAAATCAACAAGTTGATTTTTAAAGCTCTTATAGTCTTGCAGATCCTTCTTCATTATTTCTTCAGATGGTATCTCTTTAGATTTGGCTATACAATAATTGTAAATGGTACGCTCTAAATCATACCAATTCTCACCTACATTTTTGATGACGTATTGGAATAGATCATCTTCATCGGTCCTGAACATATCCCAATGTTTTTTTTGACTAACGCAAAAGTCTTTATAACTTGTACGCCATCCCAAATCTATATCAAAACCATTACCTATAACCACAACTGTCTTCATACAATATCAGTTTTTCCTGTTACACATTCGTAAATCACGCTCTTCTTGTAGTCCTTCAACGTCTCGATTTTCTGCTGCTTGATGGCGATGAGGGAGTCTATCTCGAAACATTTGGTGTCGAGGTAGGTGGCTATGGATTGCTGCTCGGAGAGAGGAGGAATTGGAATGTCTAAAATAGAGTATCTGTCAGCACCTATGTTTTGAATTGTTGCTTGAATGAAAATTTGCTTTTTCCATTCTTCATATGCTGATGATTGTGTATAATAATAGACAAAATTGGAATCATTTTGATTATTTATTTGTGCTCTTATCAAATAGCCAGCAAAAGCACAACGTCCGTATTTGGGCTTATAAATGAATGCTTTTCCAACAGTCGCTCCACTTCTAGCAAACAAAATATCATTATCTTCTAAGATATACCCATTTGCTTGTTCTTCTGTCAAAGATTGTTTTTGTAAGTCTTCGCGAAGATTATTGTTTAGTATATCGGTAATTCTAACATATCTTGGCAATGATTCGTCGAAGGTGTTGCCACTTTCATTTGCACCATATTGTAATGGCTTTTTAAGAATCCATTTCAAAGGCATAATTTTCCACCCCTTTGGCACATCCTCTATCCAGTCAATGCCGGAAGGAACGAGTTCTGCATCAGGATTGAGTCCTTTGGTGACAGCCTCAGTGATAACCGACTGCTTATAGTCCGTCAACTGCGCAATCATCTGCTCCTGCAAGGCTATCAGTTCGTCTATCTCCCCACACTTCTTGTCCAGATAATCGGCTATTCGTTGCTGTTCATTTAAAGGTGGGTATATTGTCAAAATTTGTCCAAAATCATCTTCAGTCAAAGAACTTCTTAGATTCTTGGATAGATGCAATATGCACTTTTCATCATCCATATATCTAAGCAAATAATTATAATAAGGTCCAAACACACCATCAAATAGAGTAAACTGACTATATGCAGGACTTGTTAGTCCATCATTCTTTATCAATCCAACGCATCGTGGCGTAACATCAATATCAAAAAGGCACATTAGGAGATTGCCAGGATAAACATATTGATAACCATCAAAGCTTGTTGGCATTTTTCCACCAGCATTTAGGTCTCTTACTACGACTCCATTCATCGTAAGTGAAATTATATCCTCACCATTATATTTGAGACATATATTCTTAATCTTTCGCATTAGATGTTTATGTGGCTTTACCTTCCACTCCTTCGGAATCCTGCCAATCCATTCTATGCCACTATCCTTGAATTCTCTTGCCATCATTCTTCATCCTCCTTATCTTTCAACTGTTCCAAGAAAAAACGTTTTTGCTGTTCAATCTCCCGCCGCAGTTCCTCTTCTGTAGGCATATATGTCATATATTTGGCAGCATACAACTGGTCGCTTTCATGAAGAACAGAATAGCGGGCAATGGTGCTGTCTGTATCAGTGCAAAGCAACACACCAATGGTTGGTTGGTCATCTTCTCCTTTCACTAAGTCATCGTACATGCGGACATACATATCAAGTTGACCAATGTCTTGATGTGTCAGGCGGTGTGTCTTCAACTCGAAGATGACAAATCGCTTCATTTTAAAATTGTAGAACACCAAGTCAATGAAGAAATCGGCTGTGTCTGTTACAATGTGCTGCTGTCGCTCAACAAAGGCAAATCCACGTCCCAACTCCAATATGAAACGTTCAAGATTGTCTTTTAGGGCCTGCTCCAATTCCGACTCAGAATAGATAGAATCACGATGAAAACCCATAAACTCTGCTACGACTGGATTTTTGATATACTCCAGAGGGTCTTTGTCTGTGTCTGATGTCAAGTCGCTTGCGTTCGCTGGCAACTGTGCTGCCAGTCGGCGTTCGTAGTATTGTGTCGCAATGTTTCTGTCGAGTTCTCTGACACTCCACATATTGTTGGAAGCACTTTTCAGATACCAAAGACGTGCTTCTGGATTCGCCACGGAAAGTACCCTTCGAATGTGAGACCATTCCAGATTGTGAACACGTGCGTTCACAATCTCTGAATCGGGGAAAAGTAGATAGAATTTCCTGTAGTAATCGAGGTTTCTTTTACTATAACTATTGCCATATATAGGAGTCAACTCACTTGCAAGATTACGGATAAGTTGAGAACCATATGCGGCTCTTTTTTCGCCGTTTTGTTCTTCCTCAACAATACGGCGACCAACGTTCCAAAATGTAGCAATCGCCGTTTGCCCAGCAGCTACATAAGCCATTTTACGACCTTGCTCAATGATGCCGCGGATGTCATTAAGCACAGTATTGTCTTTTGACTTTATCTTTGGTTTTTCCATAGTTTCATTTGATCTGTTTAGTGCAACAGCCGCTCCATCAGTTCACTCTCTTTTTGTTCCAACTCCTTCAGCGTTTGGAAAATCTCGCCGCTGGGTTTCAACGGTGTGTAGCGATAGAACTCACGGGTGAAAGGTATCTCGTAGCCAATGCGGGTCTTGCTCTCATCCACATGGTAGTCGGGAGCGTAAGGAGCCACATTCTTGGCAAGGTATAGTTCTTGGTCTTCTTTCCAAGGGATGATTTCAGTATCGGCAAGGTCGGTGTCCCAAACATAGGTGCGCTGACTCAGGTTGAACGGGTCCTCATACACCGGCTCTGACGTTTCGTCTTTTGTGCCGAGATATTGGCGGATTTTCTTCACCTGCGCCTTCGTCACTTTCAGCCCTGCCTTGAACTTCATCTCTTGGAAGAAGTCAGTGTCGGACATCCGCTGGCCATCGAAATATTCACGGTAGGCATCGACGAACGTCTGCATTACCTTCCTGTCGGCCTCCGACAGTTTCACGCTCTCGTCGGGCATCTGCGGATTCTCAAACACCAGGCGCAGCGGACGATCGATGAAGACTTTGCGGTATTTGAAGTCGTCGTTGTCCTTTACACGACTCTCCACTTGGACTTCCGCACCATCGGGCGTGGTGCCCTTGTATACGAAGTTGTTGAAGCCGTGGTAAGCCTGTATGATGAGGTCGCGGCAGAAATCGGTGATCTCCACGCGCTTGTTGCCGAGTGGCTTGCGGCGCTTCTCAAAACATTGGCTGGCATCAATCAACTGCACCTTGCCTTGCCGCTCCGCACTCTTGTTCTTGGTGACCACCCAGACGTAGGTGGCGATGCCCGTGTTGTAGAACAGGTCGGTGGGCAACTGCACGATGGTCTCCAACCAGTCGTGGTCGAGCAGATAGCCACGGATGTTGCTCTCGCCACTGCCGGCATCGCCCTTGAAGAGCGAAGATCCGTTCTGGATGATGGCCATACGCCCCTCGTCCTTCAGTTTGGCCACACCGTTCAACAAAAACAGCATCTGGCCGTCGCCGATGGCGGGCAGACCTGGTTCAAAACGGCCGGCACCACCCAGTCGGTGCTCTTCCTCCACCTTCTGGCGTGAGGGTTTCCACTCGATGCCGAAGGGAGGATTGGAGATGATGTAGTCGAACTTATAGCCAGCGAACTTGTCATCGCCCAACGTGTCGCCCTGCCGCATGTTGTCGGCGTTGCCGCCACGGATGAGCGTGTCGGCCTTGGCAATGGCGAAAGTCTGGTTGTTCAGTTCCTGACCATAACTCGTGATTTCGGCATCGGGGTCTATCTGCTTGAAGCGGTCGTGCAGGCACGAGAGCATCTGACTCGTGCCCATCGTCATGTCATAGTCGGTGGCGATGATGCCTTCCTCCTCCAGCCGCTCCTCGTCGTCGCCAATCAGCAACTCCGCCATCAGGTTGATGATGTCGCGGGCGGTGAAGTGCGCTCCCGCCTGTTCGTCGTAACTCTCAGAGAACTTCCTCACCAGTTCCTCAAAGATGTAGCCCATATCGACACTCGAAATCTTATCGGCTCCGAGGTAGGCTTTCGTGGTGCAGAACTCCTTGATAACGAGGTAGAGCAGACCATTGTCGGCCATCTTGTCAATCTCCTTCTGGAACTCCATGCGGTGGATGATGTCGATGACGTTCTCCGAGAAATGGTTGAGGTACGACTCAAAGTTGTCCTTGATGTTGTCGGCATCCGCCAGCAGCGTCTCAAAAGTAAAACGACTCAGGTTATAGAACTTCTGTCCGGCAGCCCTTTCGAGGAAGCCGCGCTTCATCTCAATCTTCTTCTCCTCCAACTCGCGGTTGGTCTCCAGCACTTTTTCGCGCGTTGGCGCCAACGTGTCCTCAAACCTTTTGATGACGCACATCGGCAGGATGACGTTGCCATACTCATGGGGTTTATACACACCCACCAACTTGTCGGCAATCGCCCAGATCAAGTTCGCCTTCTCCTGCACGTTGATGGCAGTCTGCTGTTGTTTATCGTCTATGCTCATGAATTCTTTTATTATGCTAAAAATGCCTGTTTTGGTCTTTCCGACCCATGTTTCTCAGTATGATTAAATAAGGTTCAAAAATAACGTTTTTATTGCAATTATCACCATTTTTCCGTAAAAAAGATTGGATTAGAATCAAAAAAACCAGAATAGATGTATGCGGGCTCCTCATCTCAATGGCGTTATTGCCATCCTGTATTTGATAGATTTGGCCGTTTCATGATTTTTTTCTAACTTAGCGGCGTGAAAGAACACGAGGAAAGACAAGACAGATTATCAATTCTGTTTCGACAATTCACATAGCAAAACTAATATCCAAAAACACGATATGAAACCAAACGAAACCAAAGATCTTCCTCAGAAAGAAGAAATTACGTTGACACCCAATCAACAGAAAGCCCTTGATCTCTTGAAATTATTCATGAATGATTCCTCTGCCAGGGTTTTCATCCTCAAGGGTTACGCAGGCACCGGCAAGACCACTCTGGTGCGTATGTTCATCAAGGAGTTAGAAAAAAGGCGGTCAGATTCTCACTGTTGGCTTCGACTGGACGAGCCGCCAAGATACTCTCTAATATCACAGAACACCAAACCCGTACTGTTCATAGCAAGATTTACAGATACACCGATTTGTCACAAAATTTGGAGCAGCTGGCCAAGCAACAGGAACAGCAAATAGTTGACGAATCAGGTCAACTCTATCTGAACTTCGAACTTACTCCCGTTGAACAATCAGAAGGCTATCCCGATTATTATTATATTGTCGACGAGGCTTCAATGATCTCAGATGCCAAAGACCATAGTGCCACGCAAGCTATTTTCGGCAGTGGAAAACTATTGCAAGACCTGCTCAAATACGACAGCATGGGCAAATTCATCTTTGTCGGCGACATCTGCCAATTACCGCCCGTCTCTCAGAATTTTTCACCAGCCCTTGATGCCAGCTATTTACTCAGTCACTACAACATCAAAGCTTACGAGTGTGAGCTGAAGCAAATCATGCGGCAGACGGGTGACAACGACATCATTCTCTCCGCGGAAAAGATGCGCAAGCTGTATCATAATCCACCCATGCAGCAAAAATGGGCAACCTTCCCCCTCAAAGGATATTCCAACATCCATATTCTGAACAACCAAACCGAATTGATCAACCGTTATGTGGAGAGTGTCAAACAGGGTGGTTTCAATTCCTCGACGATGCTATGTCTTGAAAATCGCCAAGCGACACAAACCACTCAACTTCTCCGCCCTATTTTCGGCCATCACAGTATATACTTGGAGAAAGGCGATTTGCTGCTTATCACACAAAACAACCTCCCCACCGGACTCATGAATGGCGACCTGGTCGTGGTAGAAGAGATCGGTGCCACATACCGACGAGCCGGTTTAAACTTTATCAACGTGAGGGTAAAGGAACTGTTCACGGGTTTGTCTTATTCTCATTTACTGATCTCTGACATTTTGTACAACAACAGCACCAATATTACCCAGGCAGACCACAAAGCCCTCTATATCGATTTCTACCGGCGGATGAAAGAAGAAGGTATCGAGCAAGGCAGTGATAGGTTCAAGTCGATGATGATGAGTGATCCATTCCTCAATGCCCTGAGGGCCGTATTCGGTTATGTCCTGACTTGTCACAAATCACAAGGTGGGGAGTGGGACAATGTCTTCATCGACATCCCCCGCAAATTCTCAGGCATGCAGAAGCCCTATGTTTACCAGTGGCTTTACACTGCCATGACACGCGCCCGCAAAGAGCTGTATTTGGTCTATGATTTCTGGGTGAGATAAAGGTCATTGCCATTAATCCAAGCTTCATTAACAAGGCGGGTTGGAAGCCCTGCATGTTGGTCGTTTCTGGTCGTGATGCGCAAGTGCTGCGAATCACGGGCCGGAGATCATGGGGCTTGAGCTGATGGACATCGATACCCATACTGCATAGCAAGTATCTTAGTGGAGACAAAAGATGAAAAAAAGAAAAAAAACAGGAACAATAGTTTGACTTTCATAATTATTTTTTACCTTTGGGGTTATAATCTGAAATTACTAACCGCTTATTAAAATAAATATGAAAGAACACAAGATTTACCTTTATGGAGCAGCTGTCCAAGGGATTCAATCATTCATTTTCCAGACCAACGAACTTAAAGACATTGTTGGTGCGAGTGAATTGGTTGAATGGATTTGCACTCAATGTTTTGAGAAGTACATAGGGCACGGAGAATTGATTGTAAGTGCCGCAGGCAACATCAAATGCATTTACACTGATGAAGAAGAATGTCGGAAAGCAGTTAAAGAATTTCCTAAAGAAGTGATGCTTTCTGCTCCTGGCATTACCATCAGCGAAGCAGTGGTAGACATGACCAATGGAATGACATTTGATCAAGCTGTTGAAGAATTGGAGAAACGTTTACGAGTTCAGCGCAACAAGCCTTTTCCGAGTATGACTTTAGGATTCATGGGCGTTGAGAGATCGAGAAAGACGGGGCTCCCTGCTGTTAAGATTGACAAGGATGATTTCATTGACCAAGGAACATTAAGGAAGCGTCAGAACAATACTTGGGAGAAAATGAAGGAGGGTTCTTCTACAACCCACAAACTCTATATAAAGAGTTTTGGACTTGAAAGCATCAATCCGAAGAACATTCCTCTTGATTCTGACAAGATGACCTCCGACAACAATTGGTTGGCCATCATCCATGCTGACGGCAATGGATTGGGCATGATAGTCTCATCCATTGGTAAAGACAAGGATATGCTGAAGTCTTTCTCTGAAAAACTTGACAAAGCCACAACCAATGCAGCAAGGAAAGCATTCGCAACAATAGTAGAAGAGGAAAAGATTGATCTGGCCAAGGACACAATTCCTTTTAGGCCTATTGTTTTGGGAGGAGATGACTTGACCATGATTTGCAGGGCAGACTTAGCTCTCCATTTCACCGAAATTTTCATAAAAAACTTTGAAGAAGGAACACGATCTTTCATTTCAGAAATGCATAACAATGATGCGTCTTTACCCATCTATCATCTCACAGCATGCGCGGGGATTGCATACATTAAATCATCTTACCCATTCTACTATGGCTATCAATTAGCAGAATCGTTATGTGAAAGGGCTAAACGCGACACTAAGAGCAGTGGCATAACTCCAGCTCCATCCTGTCTGATGTTCCACAAGGTCCAAAGCAGTTTCGTCGAGTCATTTGATGAGATTTCACGAAAGGAACTGACCCCCTGTAAAGGGCATAGTTTTGAATTTGGCCCCTATTATATTAATGAGAAAAAAGGATATTGGACAATCAGCGACCTGGCTCAAAAAACCAAAAAGTTGGAAAGCAAATCTGGAAACGCCATTAAGTCTGATATCCGGCAATGGATGACTCTCCTCAATGAGGATGAAGGCAAGGCCAAGCAGAAAGCCATAAGGGTATGTGATGTTTCCTCTGATAAAGAGAGTGCATTATTCAAATCAGCGACAGATGGGATAAAACGTAATAGCGACATCATCTATCATCCTGCTTATGACATGCTATCCATACACACCATAAACACGATCATTACCAAGTAAATATTAATATCTTTATGAAAGACATCAAATACCAAATTGAGTTCCACTCGCCTTGGCATTGTGGGTCAGGACTCAGCGCTGGAGCAGACCTTGATGCCCTCGTCATCAAGGACAAAGATGGCTTGCCATTTATACCTGGCAAGACACTCAAAGGTCTTATCCGTGAGGCAGTAGAAAATTACGTGCATTTTTCAGACTCTAATCTTGAAGAACTAATCCCCAAAGTATTTGGTTTCTCCAATTCAGACGAGATGAATGAAATACAAAAAGGTGAAGCTTTTTTCTCAAATGCAGAGCTTGATGAATCAGACAAATCTTTTATCCTTCAGAATCAACTACAATCCTACCTTTTCAACTCAATTTCATCAACAGCCATTAATGATCAAGGCATAGCCAAAGACCATTCTCTTCGCCGCAAAGAAGTAACAATTCCCTGTAAACTCTATGCCACAATTCATTTTGTTGACGACAGTCTCTATCAAACCATAGTAAAAGCTTTTGGAATGATCAAGCGCATGGGAGTAAATCGATCGAGAGGTCTAGGCAGGTGTACCATAAGTGAAATCAAATAATACCATAGAATATGAAAACGCAATTTCAATGTGAATTATTGACAGACGTGGTACTCAATATGAGAACTGCCACTACTGGCAACCAAAAGACACTTGACTTTATACCAGGCAGTTGTTTTCTTGGTATTGTAGCCTCATCCTTCAAACAATTCACGGATACAGAGAAAGATTTTCTGTTTAGCGGGAAAGTGAAATTCGGAGATGCCCATATCACAAATACATCCTCAGAAAAGATGTCTTACCGATCTCTGCATGTTCCAGCATCACTGATGTATCCCAAACTCTTATCCATATTCGATTGTTGTTACATTCATCATTTCTACAAAAGGGAGAATGACAAAGAAGGAGAAGGTGGACTGCCCAAGCAACTGAAACAAAGCCGAAGCGGATACTACATTTTCCATGAAGGTGTAGCAGTAGAAGTTCCCATTCATAAAGGCTATGCACTAAAATCCGCCTACGACAGGGACAAGCTTAGAGCTGCCGATGAGCAAATGTATGGCTATGAATCACTTGACAAAGGGAGTGTTTTTCTTTTCGAAGTAGAAACGGACAACAATAGCGAATTGGATTTAATTGAGAAATCACTCATCGGATTAAAGCGCATAGGTAGGTCAAGAACAGCTCAGTATGGACTGGTGAAAATCAGTAAGACCAATTTCTTTCAACCAGAATCCCATGCTGACGGATTCATGATTAATAATCACCACTACATCACGGTTTATGCAGACGGAAGATTGATTTTCTTTGATGAAAACGGAGGTCTCACATCCTGCCCCAAAGCTGAAGATTTGGGAGTCAAGGGTAAAATCTGTTGGGAAAAATCTCAGATACGCACTTTTCAATATGCACCTTACAATTTTAAGCGACAAACTCGTGATGCTGATCTGTTCGGCATAGAAAAAGGGAGTGTATTCGTTATTGAGACTCAAGACAAAGCACCAATAGGTCAAGAATATGTTGGCAGTTACAACAATGTGGGCTTTGGCAAAGTTATCTATAATCCAGATTTCTTGGACACAAGCCTGCAAGCCGTCAACGGTGAAGCCCTTTATAAGTTCAAAAGAGATACAGGTGTTGAAGAGAGAATCAATCAAATTACAAAGGCCGCTCCCAGCAATAGCCCATTGCTCAATTATTTGGTAATGAAACGCGCTGAATCAGAGGCGAAAGCGTTCATATACCAAAAGGCAAACGAATTCGTAAGCCTTAACAAAACATTTTTCCAAGGAGCTGATTTTGCCTCCCAATGGGGCAATATAAGGTCAATAGCCATGAGATGCCGCGACAATAACCAACTCTACGAAGAACTGTTTGACAAGCATATCACCAGTTACCATTACGCTACGCCCACCGATCCGTACGAAGGTGAACGAGAAATTAATATTGCATACTTATCACATGGTATAGCAGAAGAAAAATGGAAAAAGCGAAACAGAAGAGGAATTTTACGCACCTTCATTGACGAATGTGTGAAACAAGAAGAAGTCATCAACCATGCCATCACCATTGAGGCTGTCATTAATTTAGCTTCAGAAATGGCTAAAAAATGTAAGAAACGATGAAAAAGACGACATACATATACCGACATTTAGCAAGAGTCCTGATTGAAGCAGAGACTCCGCTGTCCATTCATAGTGGGGAAAGCGACATCCAAACAGATGCTTTGGTTGTCACCGATATTAATGGCCTTCCATACATACCAGGCAGTTCATTGGCTGGAGTCCTGCGTCATTCTATAGCAGGAGACGAAGAACTGGATGTTCTCTTTGGTTTTCAAAAGGGGAGTACCGGCCATGGCTCACAATTGATAATCAGCGATGCCGTGATGATTGGCAAAGAGGGGAAGGCTATGGATGGAATTCAGTTGATAGACCCTCATGATGCATTTTATTCACATTTTCTCAGCATGCCTATCCGTCAACATGTTCGCATAACAGAAACTGGGACAGCAGATGACAAAGGTAAGTTTGATGGCCAAATTACTTTCAAGGGAACCCGATTTGTTTTCGAAATGGAACTGATTTCCTCGAAAAACGAAGAAGACGCATTCAACAAGTTACTGAGCCAAATGCAAAGCAAAGATTTCAGGATTGGTAGTGGTACGCGAAATGGATTTGGTAGAATCAAATGCGTATCTATCAAGGAGAAGGCTTTAGATTTAGAAAAAGACCTTTCTCTCTATCTTTCAAAAAGTTCTGATTTAAGCAAAGAATGGGAAGGTTATGAGCCTGACACGCACTCCCTTGTTCCAAGTCAAGATAAGTGGGAGGAATTTGACATTCATCTTTGCGCAGAAGACTTTTTCCTCTTTGGTTCGGGATTATCCGATGATGAAGCAGACATGACACCAGTATCAGAAGACTACATTGAATGGGATAATGAAAAGCCCGTGTTCAAATCAGGTACTGTCATCCCTGCATCTTCCATCAAAGGGGCTCTATCCCATCGCACTGCTTTCTATTGGAATAAGCTGAACGAATTATTCGTTGATGACAAAAAAGGTTTAACAGCAGATCAAAACGAAGCTGTTGCAGCCATTTTTGGAAAAGCTGGCGAAGGTATGAATTCTCAAAGCATCACAAGAGGCAACATTCTCATAGACGACATCTTCATACCTGTAGTGGAGCCCAAATTGCTTAATCACGTATCCATTGACAGATTTACAGGAGGAGCTCTTGATGGAGCATTGTTTTCAGAGAAAGCCAGTTATGGATCCGGCCTAAATATTGAACTTCATATCATAGTCAAGAAAAGCGCACTTGATGAATCTGATTCTATTCGCAAGGCTTTTGAGTCTGCATTGGATGACCTTCGCAAAGGAATGCTTCCACTTGGAGGCGGTACAAACCGAGGACATGGTATTTTCACAACCCATTAAACCACAACTAATCCTATGAGATACAACGATATAATGAAAATCAAGAAATCCAAATACGAGGGATATCTTTGGTATAGCGACGAATCGTCCCCCAATATATTATTAGGTGACAAGGACTTGGTAATAATGGAGAGGCCTGAAGCATATATTGTCGAAGGGATGCTTTGGGATTCAGCATCTCTCACATCCATACGCATTGACTATCATGACGGGCAACAGCACATTTACGAGACGGAAATTAAGCCCGAGGATTTGCAAGGAAGTGAAAAAACTACGATTGAAGAGTATATTCCTCATCGTCTTCCTGGTGTGTCAATTCTATCATTTCTAAGATATTGGCAACCCGTTGCCGACCCATTATGCGAAGGATTCGAGGTCTTAAGCCCGAGTTCTTTGGTCTTTGTTGGATTCAAAAAACAATAATTACAGGAGGAAAACTTATGCTACATGCACCATTTAATTTCGTACCCTTATCCGAAAAGGTCTATTTCCCCGAATGGGCAGGCCAAATCAGTCATGATATACCCTTCAGGGACGGGAGGTCTGGAATTTTGAGAATTAGAATTACTGCCCAGACACCCATTTTTATCAGAAATGGTCATACTCGCCAGGACAAGGAGGATTGGACTGATCAATACATCTCTTTCAGCCAAACTCCAGATGGCCATTATTTCATACCAGCCACCTCACTGAAAGGAATGATTCGAAATATTGTTGAGATTGCAAGTTTCGGAAAGATGTCGCACGTGACCAACGACCGTTATAGTTTGCGTGATTTGCATCTGAAAGCATTCACCAACTATTTCAGGAATCATGAAGTTCATTGCGGCTGGATGACGATTGACAGGAGTAAAGATGTTGCCACAATTACCGACAATGGTATCCCCAGACGTATCTCTGCAAAAGAAATTGACAATATTATGCACATAGGGTTGGAAAGATTTGTTAAAGAAGGGAATTTGACAGTTTTATCCAATCGATATGCTAAGGCCAAGTATGATTTGGCCAAGGGGAAATCTCGGGTTAGCACTTTTAGAGAATTGCCTCCAGACAAGAACAATACTGTGGACGTAAGAAAAAAAGTGGTATATTCCCCTAACGGTAAAAAAGGAACCATAGTATTTACAGGACAACCAGGAAAGAGAAAAGAAAATCCTTATGGGAAAAGTTCTGGCAAATGGTTTGAATTCGTCTTTTTCGATGAAGTAAAAAAAGAATACCAATTGGACATGAAAGAAATTGGTGGTGTTTATCAGGATTTTTGCTTTATATATGCAGATTCTGAAGATTGGAAATATCTGAAAAGGGAATCACGCATACCTGTTTTCTTTACCATTGAGGATGAGAAGATTCAGTATATGGGACTATCTTATCTTTTCAGGCTACCTACCAAAAAGCATATCAAGGAATTTTTGAATGCTGAGCATCAATCAGAAAAGCGAGATTTTGCTGAATGTATGTTTGGCACGACCACTGGAACCTCTCTCAAAGGCAGAATACAGTTCTCCCATGCATTCTGCAAAAAAGGAAAAGCAAGCGATGAGACATTATATCCCTACATGGGAAGTCCCAAACCGACCTATTACCCCATATACACCCAACAACAAGGTTACGAAGGAGAGATGAAGGACAGAAATGGGAAAATGTTAAGTTTTAAAACATTTCTTGACGATGATGCCAAGCTAAGAGGATGGAAGCGCTATCCTGTGAGAAATACCGAGTCACAATTACTACCTCCTGATGATGCCCAAATGCCCAACACAAGTCCATTCAAACCCTTATCGCCAGGTAGCGAATTCGAATGTGCCATTAGATATCATAATTTACGAGAAATTGAATTAGGCGCATTGGTTTACGCCCTTCACTTGAATGACAACTGCATGCACTCTCTAGGGTTTTGCAAGCCATACGGCTATGGTGTAGTGAAAATTGACATTACCAATATTGATGCTGGAGAATGTTCTAGACTAAGGAATACTTTTATAGATCATATGTGCACAAAAGTTGATAATTACAAATCATCGCCACAAATCCGTGAGCTTAATGAAATGATGACCTATGCACAAAATGGACTAGTGGAGCCCCTTAGTTACATGAAAGACCCCAAAACTTTCGGTAAACTAAAAAATCAGAATAAGAGTAAAGGAGAGTACGGTGAATACCAAAGGAACTACTCAGAATTGAAGAAAAAGCCCGTCAAAGTTCAAGATAAACCCATAGAACTTGAGGCTGAAGTCACCATATTTGGCAAAGGCATGTATAAGGCAAAACTTGTCTCTGGAAAAGACACGGTATCGAAACAGCTTGATATGAGAGGAAGCAAAGAGAAACTAAAAATAGGCAATAGGATCATTGTCAAGCAGGAGAAAAAAGGGAAGGATATTTATTTGGTATATGTAAGAAAAAAATAGGCATCATGACTCTTTCCATCCATCGATTATCGTTCGACATTAAGTTAAAGGACAACCTAAACTCTTCCTTCCGAGGAGCTGTCATCAAGGCGATGGGCGCGGAAGCCCATCCCTTGATGCACAATCATATTGAAGATGGTTTAAGGTTTGCCTACCCTCTTGTTCAATACAAAATCATTGACGAGCATCCGACTATTATCTCTATTGGAGACATTGGAGATGAAATTCGCCATACCATCTCCCAACAAGACCCGTTTCTGCTCACCATTCAGGGCAAGAAAAGACGATGCAATGTACTTGAAAACGATGTTCAAGAATACATTCCGATGATAGGCGACAATCCCATCTACTATTCTATCACAAGTTATATCCCCCTCACTGGGGACAACGTATGTGAATACGATTCGTTGATGGCCTTGACAGATAAAATCTGCATGTTGGAGAAAATCTTGACGGGAAATATCCTTTCGTTTTTCAAGGGAATTGGCTATTGTGCTGACAGACAAATACTTTGTGTCATCACCAGTATAGATAAGCAATACCAAGTGGATTACAAAAAAGTTCGTTTCCGCGCATTCGACATGCATTTTGTCAGCAATGTGGAGTTGCCCAATTACATCGGCCTTGGAAAGAGCACAAGCGTTGGCATGGGTATTATCCAAAGCCATCCGTTACCAGAACCTTTCATTCAATTTGAAAAGACATGAGAAAAATTCACATCTCTTTAGTTGGAGGCCAGACAATGCCTATCTATATCGGTTTCCAGGCAACAGGATATGACTTAGCTTTACTTGTGCACTCCAAAGAGAGCATGAAAGAAGCCAAGCATATAAAGGCGAACATTCAAAAGGCTGCACTATATGAGTTGCCTACCGTCGATTACGACAACATACTCATCCAATCTGAAGCACTTCTGAATCAGTTCAAGGATGATGAAGTATTTGTCAACGTCAGTGGTGGTATCAAGACATGGACCGTAGCATTTACCTTTTTATCTGTTTCAAGGAGCAATGTCACATTAATCTACATTGACCAAAACAACGATTGTATAGACTTGACTCATAAAAAGAAGCAGATTGGCAATTATCATTTGGGGATAACGGACATTCTGAGATATAATCACCAAAAACCATCTGGAAATACTCCGTTATCGACTTATACGTCCCGGGATGTAAAAGCCATGAAACAAATCAGACAACTAAGGTCTTTCAAGATCAAAGACTTCAATCAATTGACTTTATCCTCTGTTGTTCTAGATTTTAAAAATTCCAATGAAGATGACTCTTTTCATTATGAGTTAAGCACAGGATCCTCCATCACATACGATAGAGAGAAGCGAAGCTACACCATGTTTTTGACGAAATACGGAAAACAACCCATGCGGTTATCTTTGTCATCTCCTCACATTGACCAACTTCTTTTCAATGCGGGATGGATGGAGTTTCAGGTAGCTCATGCACTCGGAGAATGGAGCCAAGCAAAAGAAGTTTGGCTCAATGTCAAGTTTCCTTATATTCAAGGCAAAGTGAAAAACGAATTAGATGTCATTGTCAGTACAGGCAGCAGACTTTTGTTTGTAGAATGCAAAACACAAATCTACAATACCACAGACATAGACAAATTTCGCACCGCAGTCAAGAATTACGGTGGAACAAGCAGTAAAGCGCTTTTCATCACCGACACAATTCAGATGAAGCCTGAAGCTGCCCAAAAATGTGCAGACAGTGAAATTATGGCTTTCTGCTGGAGAGGTCATGGAAATGATGATGAGACAAAAGCTGCTCTATTCGATTTATTAGATCATCAAATGAAAAACATCAACAAAAAATAAGTTAATCATGGCAAGAAAAGTTTTCATATCCTTTTTAGGAACAAACAACTATGTGAAATGCTTTTATCAATTTGGCGACAAGCAATCTCGCCCGGTCCGATTCGTCCAGGAAGCCATCATTGCTAACTTATGTAAAGATTGGTGTGAAGAGGACCGTATTTTCATATTTTACACATCCTCCGAAAAATCTGGCGAGAAAGGTTCTAAAGAATTCAACTGGCTTGACAATGGGCATGAAAAGGTTTATGAAGATGAAGAGAAAATTGGCTTAAAGCACCGCTTGGATGAATTGAAAACAAATATCAATTTGAAGCCAGTTGTAGAAGATGAGGAAATTGCGACAGGCTATACAGAAAATGAGATTTGGAGTATTTTCGATACCGTATATAACAAATTGCAGACCGGTGATCGGATCTATTTTGATGTGACCCATGCTTTCCGTTCAATACCATTATTTTCGATTGTATTGTTCAATCATGCTAAATTCATGATTTCAACGAAATTGGAATCCATCATGTATGGCGCTTTTGAGAAACTTGGACCCGCCTTTATAGTTAGACAAATTCCATTAGAGAATCGAATCGCGCCAATAGTAGATTTAACTGACATTGCTCGATTACAGGAATACAATCAGTTGGCTAGTGGGTTGAGACTATTTGGTAGAGTAAGGGAACTTGGTGAATTCGTCAATTCTGAAGAAGACAACAAAATAGGAAGACGGTTACAAAACCTGAGTTCAGCGATTACAGAACTAGACGAACATATTAATACCATCAACCTAAATGAAATCAAACAAGGTAAATACATTATTCGTTTCAGAGATAACCTCCGAAAAGGAATAAACCATGTCCCCATTCCTATTCGCAACATTTTGAAGGAATTGGACGATGCAACACATGATTTCGTCAGCAAAGAAAGCTTTAAGAATATAGAGGCCGCCATTGACTGGACAATCAAACATGAGATGCTGATGCAAGCCTACCCACTGGCCGAAGAATATGTTTGTCTTTTTTTAAATGAAAAATATAAGGAGAAGAGGCCATCTCAATTAAAAGGGAAAAAGTACCGCGAGTTTTTTGCTGATTTATTAGGTATGCCTAATGAAGCATTCAACAATAAAGAATGGAAGTGTTCATTGGAACCTCACCCAGAGTTATGCAATTTCTTATCTAATGAACAAATCATTCTTAAATTACGCCCTCATTATGGGAAAATCAGAGACAGTAGAAACAGCCTCGCCCATGGTAATGGATCATTCACCTATCAACAGCTTAAGGACAATATTCCCAGCATAAAAAAATGTTTTTCTATTCTGAATTCAGATGATTTATCTTTAGTAAACGGCAATGGTTTTTCAATATTCCTCAATCTCAGCAATCATCCTTCCTCACAATGGGAGGAAAATCAAATCGAGGCTGCAAAGGAGTATGGTGAGATAGAAGATATGCCCTTCCCCGCTATCCTTCCAGATGCCACGGAAAATGAAACTCAGGAGATAGCCAAGGATTATTTGGACAAGATTTTGGAGAAAGCCGGAAACGCCAACATCACTGTCCACATCATGGGTGAAATGACATTCACCTATGCTCTTGTCTCTTTATTGAAAGCGGAAGGCATCACCTGCCTGGCTTCAACGACAAATCGGATTGCAGAAGAACAAGGAAGTAAGAAAACCTCCGAGTTCCATTTTGTGAGATTCAGGGAGTATTAAACACATTGCATCATGGAATTAATTCTCAATACATTCGGTGTTTCTCTCAACCGTGAGAACGATGGCTTTGTCATCACGTCCAAAGATGGGCGGCAACGGATACCTGCTGATGGCATCAAGTCCATCCAGATCAGCCGTGGAGCGCAAATCACGAGCGACGCCGTCATGCTTGCAGTGGAGCGTGAGATAGAAGTCCTTTTCATGGACCGCAGCGGCAATCCTATCGGACGGATATGGAGTCCCCGATATGGATCCATATCTACCATCCGAAAGGGACAGCTCAACTTCACCTTCACCCATGATGCACTGGTATGGATCAAAGGTGTCATCATGCAGAAAATGGAAAATCAGCAGGCCCTCATGCTCCTGCTCCAAACCGACAATTCCGAGGAGGCACAACTCGTTCAGAAAAACATCAGTCGTATAGAGGACTATCGCAGCAAAGTGCTCCACCTTGATGGCGATGTTGTCAACGACGTGGCACCTACACTTAGAGGATGGGAAGGCCAGGCCTCAAGGAGACTGGCCTTATCGTCACTGAGATTATCAGTATCCAATACGGCAAGAAAATACGTATCAAGATGGGGCTGAAGGAAGCGGAGATCAACCTGTTCTATGGAAGACGTGGGTTCACCGTGGTGAAATCACCTCGCTGTGGTACCAATGAGGAGCTCAACGATGTCAGTGCCCAACTGATCCAAGCCTTCATAGATACACAATAAAATGGCCAAGAAAACTCCTCTCCACTACATCGAAATCCTGAGGAAACTAAAAACCTCCGGGTTGGAGCACTCCCCACAGGTCAATCGTCCAGTGGGAAATATCGATGACATGCCCTCTCTTGAAGAGCGGATAAGATTTATACTGGGAATAACCAATAAAACCATCAAACAAGCAGGCAACATGTTGTTTTTTGTGATGTATGATATTGAAAGCAACAAGGTAAGATACAATGTCGTTAAATACCTTGAGCGTATGGGATGCCACCGCATTCAGAAATCCATCTTTCTTGCTGATCTCAGCATTGAAAAATACGAGAGCATCAAGAATGACTTAGCGGAAGTCCAGTCTCTTTATGAGAACCACGATAGCATCATCGTATGCCCAGTATCATCGGATTTGCTGAGAAGTATGAAAGTCATTGGTCAAAACATCAATCTCGACATCATCACTCACAGTAAAAACACCTTGTTTTTTTAAACAAGATTAACCAAATCGCTCTTTGACATATTGAAAACAATTTGTAATTTTGCAGCCTCAAAATAGAGACCTCTTTTTGAGATGTTTTGTAAAGAAACAAGAAATAATTATTCATAATAGCCTTATTATACAAGGATTTAATGTCTTTACTCTCAATGAGCATATTCCACTAAAACAAGGATTAAGACAATTATAATATTAATTAATATAAAAACGGACGACCAAGCCTCAATGAGCATATTCCACTAAAACAAGGATTAAGACACAGCCTGCCGTGAGGATGTCGTTCTCGTATGAACTCTCAATGAGCATATTCCACTAAAACAAGGATTAAGACACATTATAGGCATGGGGATATGTTATTGATACTGAGCCACTCAATGAGCATATTCCACTAAAACAAGGATTAAGACTCGCCTTTGCGCAGCATTGAGCCGCGGCCTTTGGGGTCTCAATGAGCATATTCCACTAAAACAAGGATTAAGACTAATGCCTTTATTATATGCTGAAACAGCAAGTTGACGAATCTCAATGAGCATATTCCACTAAAACAAGGATTAAGACCATTGCTGCGGTTACTTCCTCAGTTATGAGGCTGTCGCCTCAATGAGCATATTCCACTAAAACAAGGATTAAGACTTTTGTTCTTTCTCTCGTAGTGCTCGTTGCATTTTACTCAATGAGCATATTCCACTAAAACAAGGATTAAGACAATTCCCCACTTTGAATTTGAGGTATCGGCCTTCCTCTCAATGAGCATATTCCACTAAAACAAGGATTAAGACGATTTAATATATACGAATATGGAAACGATTGTAGGGGTCTCAATGAGCATATTCCACTAAAACAAGGATTAAGACTATTGCCATTTTAAAGAACTCCCTTCCCTCTTCTCTCAATGAGCATATTCCACTAAAACAAGGATTAAGACTGTTGTTCCTTGTTGCCATATAGCAATACCTACGACTCTCAATGAGCATATTCCACTAAAACAAGGATTAAGACTTATCTCGGATTGTGTCCTTTTTGGTTTAACATCAGCCTCAATGAGCATATTCCACTAAAACAAGGATTAAGACCACAAGTGCGTTGCGAAATGCGACCGAGAAAGACCCTCAATGAGCATATTCCACTAAAACAAGGATTAAGACTGCTACTGTTGTTCACACTCACGCCACTGCTATTGTTCCCTCAATGAGCATATTCCACTAAAACAAGGATTAAGACGTAAAAAATGACCCTGTCGACTGAAGACAAATCAATAGGCTCAATGAGCATATTCCACTAAAACAAGGATTAAGACGGACTGTTCCACCAGTGGTGGAAGTTCCTTCTGATCTCAATGAGCATATTCCACTAAAACAAGGATTAAGACTCAGGGGTCATATATTCAAACATGGCTAAATCTTATTCTCAATGAGCATATTCCACTAAAACAAGGATTAAGACAACCATCATCAGGAATTCTCTGAATGGACCAATGCTCAATGAGCATATTCCACTAAAACAAGGATTAAGACATTTCGAGATGGCAATCATGTCGTTAGTGCACTCCACCTCAATGAGCATATTCCACTAAAACAAGGATTAAGACTATGATTTGTTTAACGATACTTTTAAATTAGATATCTCAATGAGCATATTCCACTAAAACAAGGATTAAGACCATATTCACTTTCTTCTCCTATAAGAAAATCTATAACACTCAATGAGCATATTCCACTAAAACAAGGATTAAGACAGAAGCCTTACTCGATGTACGAGAACGCTTACTCGACTCAATGAGCATATTCCACTAAAACAAGGATTAAGACGAGAGTCAAGGACTCTAAACATCCTTCTCATCTACCTCACTCAATGAGCATATTCCACTAAAACAAGGATTAAGACAGTGGTGAAGAACACCGATTCAGTCACTGTGAGGTCTCAATGAGCATATTCCACTAAAACAAGGATTAAGACAAGAACACGCTTTCGGCAACGGTCAACTGTGGACCGCTCAATGAGCATATTCCACTAAAACAAGGATTAAGACCCGTTATTCGAACAGGCCATTCAAAGTCTATTCAACTCAATGAGCATATTCCACTAAAACAAGGATTAAGACTAGTTGGCCATAAGCCAATCCTCGGTGATGTCCACCTCAATGAGCATATTCCACTAAAACAAGGATTAAGACTTCCCGTCGATGTAGTCGAACGACTTGAGAGTCATGCTCCTCAATGAGCATATTCCACTAAAACAAGGATTAAGACGCAGCATCTTTCTCATGAAATTTGAGTTGTGCAACTGCTCAATGAGCATATTCCACTAAAACAAGGATTAAGACTCAACGATTTTAGATAGTGGCAAAGATATAGAACAACTCAATGAGCATATTCCACTAAAACAAGGATTAAGACATCTCGTTAATTTTCTTTGTCCTTGTTCTCTTGAATGGCTCAATGAGCATATTCCACTAAAACAAGGATTAAGACGCGGTCTCTTTTTCCTACTCATATCAAAAGAAATAAACTCAATGAGCATATTCCACTAAAACAAGGATTAAGACACTTTCATGTCGCTTGTATGCCACATATCGGCGCGTCTCAATGAACATATTCCACTAAAACAAGGATTAAGACGGGGCGACTTTGAGGATCATAAACCTTTTCAACAAAAAACTTCTGCCCCTTCAGGGCGAATGTTGGGGGTGGTGATATCCGATACCCAGGGCGTTGCCCTGGGCTATGAAAACATTGGCCTTGCAGGCCGTTATTGGCGGGTTTCCATTATCTTGCAGATATCCGAGGTTTGCCCTAGGCTATGAAAACATTGGCCTTGCAGGCCGCTATTGGCGATTGTCCATTATCTAGCACATTTCCGAGGCGTCGCCCTGGGCTAAGGGATCACGGGTCTTTCAGGCCGTAATT
Source organism: uncultured Prevotellaceae bacterium (assembly GCA_902776475.1). GTDB lineage: Bacteria > Bacteroidota > Bacteroidia > Bacteroidales > Bacteroidaceae > Prevotella. The sequence goes on from CACYQD010000001.1 coordinate 131,846, forward strand.
GGCGTTATAGCCATCCTGTATTTGATAGATTTGGCCGTTTCATGATTTTTTTCTAACTTAGCGGCGTGAAAGAACACGACAAAAGACGAGACAAAGACAAAAAACATAGGAAAAATCATGAAACATACTTTATTGACTTTAGCCATTGCGCTACTGCTGCCGACCGGCATGGCGGCGAAGAAGCCTAAGAAAATCACGCAAAGCAAAGATGAGTTCATCAGCGAACTGATGTCGCGAATGACCCTCGAGGAGAAAATCGGACAACTCAACCTGCTCGATGCTGGACAGCTGAACACCGGCGTCGGACAGAAAGGCGTGGAAGACCAGTCCATCCTCAACGGCGAGGTGGGTGGTTTCCTGAGTCTGATGGGCGTTGACCGCATCCGTGAGGTGCAGCAATATGCCGTGGAGAAATCACGGCTGGGCATCCCGCTGCTGTTTGGTCTCGACGTCATCCACGGCTATCACACCATCTTCCCCATCCCGCTGGCCATGTCGTGCACATGGGACCTGGAGAAGGTGCAACAGGCTGCCCGGATGGCGGCCATCGAAGCCACGGCAGACGGCATCCCCTGGGTCTATAGTCCGATGGTGGACATCTGCCGCGACGCCCGCTGGGGACGTATCGCCGAGAGTGCCGGCGAAGACCCGTTCCTGGGAAGTGCCATCGCCAAAGCCATGGTGCTCGGTTACCAAGGTGACAAGCGACAGGGAGGGCGGTACGCCACCGATGAGGTGATGGCCTGCGTGAAGCATTTCGCCCTCTACGGTGCCTCGGAGTCTGGACTGGACTATAACGTGACCGACATGAGCCGTGTGAGGATGTACAACGACTACCTCGCCCCCTACCGAGCTGCTGTGGAGGCCGGCGTGGGCAGCGTGATGTCGTCGTTCAACACGATAGACTACGAACCCGCCACGGCCAGCCGTTGGCTGTTGACCAGCCTCTTGCGGGAGCAATGGAAATTCAATGGTTTCGTGGTGACCGACTATGGTTCGATCGGTGAGATGCAGGCCTGGGGGTGTGGCGACCTCCAGTCCTGTTCGGTCCGTGCGCTGGCTGCCGGCACCGACTTCGACATGTGCTCCCGCGGTTTTGTGGGTACGCTGAAAAAATCCTTGGAGGAAGGTCGGGTGACAGAAAAGCAGATTGACACCGCCTGTCGGCGCATGCTGGAGGCGAAATGGGACTTAGGGCTCTTCGAAGACCCCTACCGCTACTGCAGCCTGACTGCCAAGAAGCAGAAGGACATTCTCTACACCGATGCCTCCCGGGCATTTGCCCGCCAGGTAGCGGCAGAGAGTTTCGTGCTGTTGAAAAATGACAACGCCCTTCTCCCGCTTGAGAAGAAGGGCAGAATCGCTCTCGTGGGTCCCATGGCTCATGCGCCGAAGAATATGCGCGGCAACTGGGCGCCGACAGCAAACACCAACCCGAATGAGTTCTCCACCCTGCTGGAGAGCATGCGCCGTGCCTTGGGCCAGCAGGCTGAGGTGGTCTATGCCAAAGGCAGCAACATCCATGAGGATGCGCAGATAGAAGCCAACTGGGAAGTCTTCGGCACCGACATTCGCGACCCCCGCTCCGAAACCGAACTGCTCCAAGAGGCGCTCCAAACGGTTGCCGACGCTGACGTCATCATCGCCGCCATCGGCGAGTCGCAGGAGATGACTGGAGAGAGTTCGAGCCGTGCCGACATCAGCCTTCCCGAGACGCAGCAACGGCTGTTGAAGGCGCTGAAGGCCACCGGCAAACCCATCGTGGTGGTCTATTTCACCGGCCGGCCCGTGGTGATGAAATGGGAGAAGGAGAACATACCGGCCATCCTCAACGTATGGTTTGGCGGCAGCGAGGGCGGCGACGCCATCTGCGACGTCCTCTTCGGTGATGCCAGTCCAAGCGGCAAACTCACCACCTCATTCCCTCAGACCACCGGTCAGGAACCGTTCTACTACAACCACATGGTGACCGGCCGTCCCACCAACAAATGGTTCAGCAAATACGCCACCAACTACACCGACATCGACGGCAGTGCGGTGTTCCCCTTCGGCTATGGCCTGACCTACACCACCTTCCAGTATGGTCCGCTGTCTCTCAGCAGCGACAGGATGCGTGCTGGCGGGAAAATCGAGGCGCGGGTGACCGTGACAAACACAGGCCGCCGTGCGGGTGATGAGATCGTGCAGATGTATATCCATGACACCGCAGCCTCCATCGCCCGGCCGATCAAGGAACTGAAGGGTTTCAGCCGCATCCACCTCGAGCCCGGTGAACAAAAGACCGTGACCTTCGAAGTGGATGAGGAATTATTGAAGTTCTACAACGCCGACCTGCGCCATGTCGCAGAACCAGGGGAGTTCACGCTGATGGTAGGACCCAACAGCGAGGACCTGCAGAGCAAGACCTTTGTCCTGGAATGACCGGAGGATCAGTCGGATAGAACGGACTCAAGTTTCAAGTTGAAAGGAGTGTGGGAGTCGGACTATTGTCCAAACTCCCAATCTCCTAAACTCCTAAACTCCAAAAAGTTGAGCAAATGCTCAACTTCAATTACTGATAATACTGGATTTTCCGTTTCTCCGTGATGACGAGTTTGGTTTCACCTTCCAATTCGTCATCCACGGTGTGCTTGGCATAGGAATGGGCCTCGCGCTCGGTCCAGTTGCCCTTGTCGTCAAAGGACTTGTAATCATAGTCGATGACGGTGGAATAATGGTCGCCCTCGTCTTCTGACTCGATGTTGGCGCGGTCGGGATAGACGTGGTCATCGGTATAGGTGAACGTATGGTCGATGGTGTGTTCCCAACCGACAATCTCGACCTTGGACATGCGGCCTTGTGCGTCGTATTCAAACTTCATGGTGAAGCCTTCGTCGTCTTCCTCGTCTTGTCTGTTCTCATAATAGATGACGCGGCCTTTCTCGTCGCGCTTCATCACGGTCTTGTCCGACAAGCCTTTGGTGAAGTTGCCCTTGGCGTCATACGCATAGAGGTTCTCGAACTCGTCGCGCACCACCCTGCCCTTCTCATCGAAAGCCAGGTCCAGGACATCGGTTTTCTCCCAGGCGTCTTGCTCGGCACCGACCTCGTATTCACGGGTGGAGAGCAGGACTTCTTTCACATTGCCCAAGAGTCCGAAACTCTTCACATCAAGAGGGGTTTCGACATTGCTTTTGGCTTCGGCGGACGTGGAGGGACTTTCTCCGGTTGCTTCTCCCGCTTTGTTCGACGGGGTGTTGGCACAACAGACGAGAACCGTCAACAGTGCCATGACGAAGAGGATTCTGATTGGTTTCATAATATGCTATGTTTGGGTTGATACTCTGTCTTCTGCAAAAATACACATTATCATCGAATAAAGCACCATATTTTCGAAAAAAAAGACAACATCCCGGTCAAAATCAGCAAGCCCTATATCAGAAATGACAAGGCCTTTATCAGAAATAAAAGGCTTTTATCAGAAATAATTGCTAATTTTGCAACGTCCTTGACAATCTACGGGCCTGAGACAATGATTCCCGGCCCAAATGACACTTGCATCAAACATCACATCTTCCTAAAAACATCAGAAAATGAAAGTACTAAGACTAATCTGCATCATGCTGATGATGACAGTACTGACAGCGAACGCACAGCGTACGACCGACAAACTGGACCGTGGTCTGGTGGCCGTGCCTCAAGGTTCGGGAAGTTTCGTCAGCTGGAGAATCTTCGCCGAGGAGTATTACGGCACGCAGTACAACCTCTACCGCGACGGAGCCAAGCTGAACGACACACCGCTCAACGTGTCGAACTACACCGACACGGGTGGTAAACCGGGTTCCACCTACCAGGTGGCTGCCGTCATCAAAGGCGTGGAACAGGAGAAAAGCGCCGCCGTCAGCCGCATGTCGGCCCAGTATCTGGAGTTCCCGGTCAAGCCGATCCTCTCCAGAAGGGGTACCGACATCTCCAAAGACTACAGCATCAATGACATCGCACTGGCCGACGTGGACGGCGACGGCGTGACGGAGTTCATGGTGAAACGCAACTACAACCTCGACAGCGACGCAACCGGACCATGCCCCGTGGCCAACGACTCGGCATTCAACTTCCTCGAGTGCTACAACATCAAGGGCGACCGCCTGTGGTACATCGACCTGGGACCCAACATGTGCAGCGGCCCGGACGAGCAATACGACATCGTGGGATATGACTGGGACGGCGACGGAAAGGCCGAGGTGCTCATGCGCGGCGCCGACAACATGATCATCTATCATGCCGACGGCACGAAAACCAACGTGGGCAACATGAATGTCAACACACGCAACACCGTGCTCCACACCGCCAACATGACCTACACCAACACGGGTGCGGAATACCTGCTCTATATGGAGGGTGCCACGGCAAAACCCTACCCCATCGGCAACAACGGCGCGCTGTGGATGCCTTATCCCCTGCCCCGCGGCGATGTCAACGACTGGGGTGACGGCTACGGACACCGCGCCACCAAGCACTACTTCGGCGCTCCCTTCCTCGACGGAAGGCATCCCTTCATCTTCCTCGGACGCGGATGCTACACCAAGCACCACATGAAGGCCTTCTCCGTGGATGCCGCCACGCACAAGCTCAACCTCTACTGGGAATGGAACGGCACCTCGGGCGTTTACTTCGGACAGGGATACCACAACTACGGCATCGCCGACGTGGACTGGGATGGACGGGACGAGATCGTCTTCGGTTCGATGGTCATCGATGACAACGGCAAGGGACTCTCCTCCACCGGACTGGGACATGGCGACGCACAGCACTGCAGCGACCTGGATCCCTACCGGCACGGACAGGAGATCTTCGCCTGCAACGAAGACCATCCGGCCATGAACTTCCGCGACGCCACCACATCGAAAATCTACTACCGCCTGCAGTCCACCAGTGATGACGGACGAGCTGTCTGCGGCAACTTCTCCAACGATTACCCGGGGTGCATCGGACACTCCTCGCAGTCGGGCACCATCTCCACCGTGGCCGACAAGCCCATCCCGGGCGCTCCATCGGGATTCGCCAACAACTTCCGCATCTACTGGGACGGTGACCTCCTGGAAGAGGGCCTCGACGGAGCCAGCAGCCGAGAAGGGGCAAGCCACGTGGTGAAGGCCGACGGCAGCGTCATCTTCACGGCCACCGGAACGGCCAACTGCAACTGGACCAAGAACACGCCGTCGGCCACGGGCGACATCCTCGGCGACTGGCGCGAGGAAATCATCGTGCGCACCAGCGACAACAAATACATCAGGGTCTATACGACCAACTTCGCCACACCCTGGCGCAACTACTCGCTCTGGCACGACCACCAATACCGGCAGGGCATGGTGTGGGAGTCTATCGGATACAACCAACCGCCTCACGCCAGCTATTTCCTCGGTGAACTGGAAGATATCACCGTGGCACCTCCTCCACTCACCATGACTGGGCGCACTGAGGTGGCCAACGGCGGCAGCATCGGCAGCGACCTCAACGACAAGCATGCCATCGTGTGCGAGACCAACAACACGAAAGTCACCGTCAGCGAAGGAGCAAGCCCCTGGATCATGACCTTCAACGTGCCCTCTTGGATACAGGGCACCAACAGCACCGTCACCACCGGCAAGCCGACCATCATCCGGCAATACTATACCTGCGATGTGGAAGGCGGAGCCTTCGGCGGCAACATGAGACTCGTCAAGCAAGGCGACGGCACGCTCAACCTGCCCAAGGTGGCTCAGCAATACACGGGCAACACCGACATCTGGGCGGGCGTGGTCAACTTCGACGGTTCGATGCTCAACTCCTCGGTGTGGCTCAACCGCTTCGCCGAACTCAACAGCGACGGCGGACAGTTCCGCCGCATCAAGATGGACTATGCCTCCATCCTGAGACCCGGACGGGCTGACCAGAAGGGCAGCATCACCACCGACTCCCTGGTCCTGGGCTTCGGTTCGAGAATCGTCTTCGACATCTACAGCGACCTCACAGCCGACAAGGTCAACACCCGAGTGATGGAAGTCGAGACCAAAGACTGGAAATACGGTCCGGAATACCTCACACCCGTGTTTGAGTTCGTCAACCATGCCGACAGTGACCTGGAACCGGGACGCTACGCCATCGGAGAGGTGCAAAACCTCAAGGGTGCGATTGAGGACATCCGCATCGAGGGACTGGGCACGAAGAAGAAGAGCTCACTGGTCATCGAGAACGGCATCCTCTACCTCGACATCTCTGATATGCGCGCCAACGACAACATCGTCTGGAACGGCACACAGAGTGCTGACTGGCAGGTGGGCGGCGACAACAACTTCACCAACTCTCAAGGCGAGGGCGACTGCTTCGTCTCCGGCGACAACGTCATCTTCAATGACAACGCCAGCCAGTTCAACGTTGTGCTCAACGGCGACATCGAGGCCGACAGCGTGATTATCGACAACAACACCAATCCCTATACCTTCAGCGGACAAGGTGCCCTCACGGGCAACACCACGCTCGTCAAGAGAGGCAACAGCACGCTGACCATCATGACCGACAACTCCTACAAAGGCGGCACACGCATCTCGGGCGGTTCGGTCATCGTCTCCTCACTGGCCAACGCCAACCAGGAGAAAGGCAACCTGGGAGCAATGAAGACTTCTGCAGGATCCTTCATCATCGAGAACGGCAGTGAACTGCGCACCACCGCAGCCGTGACCAACGGTTCGGCCATCCAACTGGTAGGCGAGGAAGGCGGCGTCATCAACAACATGGGCGACTTCGTGGTTGACAGGGCCATGTCAGGCACCGTACTCAACAAGAAAGGCAATGGATGGATGAAACTCAACGTGTCGAACAGCACGCTGCAGCGGCTCATCATCTCCGCTGGCACCGTGCAGTGCGTCAACTCCTCCACACCGGCCCAGACGGTGGAATTCCAAAACGGTACGCTCCAGGAGAACACGAGCACCAGCTACAACATCCATGTGCCGGCCTCGAAGAAAGGAACGTGGAACCTCGTGGACCGCGGTACCTACACCAACAAACTCACCGGAAAGGGCACGCTCACCATCTATTGTCCAGTGGTGATCGGCAGCGGATGGGCAGCCACCCGCACACAGATCCAGGGCAACTGGTCGGAGTTTGAGGGCACCATCTCCTGCAAGGTGCACAGCAGCGACACCCGATTCACCCTCGACAACAGCTACGGCATGCCGAAGGGAACGCTCAGCATCGCTTCTGGCATAGAAGTGCAGAACAGCGGCAAGACCTACCATGTGGGCAAAGTGGCCGGAACCGGCAGCCTCGGCGGTTCATGCTCGTTCAGCAACGGTTCCACACCTGGTCCCAACACCTGGAAAGTGGGCAACGAAGAAAACTGGACCTGGGGCGGCAAAGTGACATCCAACGCCAACTGGATCAAAGTGGGCAGCGGAAAACTAACCTACAGCGGCAACAGCAACAACACGGGTTCCTGCACCATCTCAGAGGGCGAACTGCTCCTCTCGTCGGGTGTATTAGGCTCTGGCTCACTCACCGTCTCACAAGTAGCCACCCTGTCGGGTACCAACAAGGAGACTTCTCCGCTGAAGAACAGTTCGTTCAACATCAACGGTACGGTCAGACCGGGTTCGACGGCCACCGCCTACTCAGGCACCATCTTCTTCGGCGGCAAGAACGTGAACTTCTATGAGGGAAGTGTCCTGGAAATCAGGGCAAGACAGTGCGCATTGCAGAGCTACGACGGATGTACCTCCATCGCGGGCATCGCCACGCTCAACATGAACGGAATCATCCGTGTCACCGTGACCGACGACAACAAACTGGCAGCTGGTGACTCCATCCGCATCTGGCACGCCGAGGCGATGACAGGCACGCCTGTGCTGGAACTGCCGGCAGCCTTCGTGTGGGACACCAGCCGACTGAGCGAAGGACTCCTCTTCGTGGTGTCGGTGGACGAGGGCATCTCCACCGTACTTGCCCCGCGCCACGAGTCAGGTGACATCTATGACATCCGCGGACGTCTGGTGCGCAAAGAGGGTGCCTCAACACAAGGCCTCGCACCAGGTGTCTATATCCGCAATGGCAGGAAGTTTGTTGTGAAATGATTTTAAATTGAAGATTGAAGATTGAAAATTGGAGATTGAAGATTGAAGATTGAAAATTGAAGATTGAAGATTGAAAATTGAAGATTGAAGATTGAAAATTGAAAATTGAAAATTGAAAATTGAAAATTGAAATCTGTAGAGACGTCACATTGTGGCGTCTCTCTTTTTTAGGGGCTAATTACAAAAAGAGACGCCACAATGTGACGTCTCTACATGCTTACGGACAAGGCCCGATATTGATCAATGCTTGCGGAACAAAGCCCGATAATGATCAATGCTTACGGACAAAGCCGCGATAATCTCCGATATTACAGCAGAGCCTTGAACTTCTCGTCGAACTTCGACTTGCTGGCTGCGCCTACCATCTTATCGACCAACTGGCCATCCTTGAAGAAGAGGATGGTGGGGATGTTGCGGACACCGAACTGAGCGGCGATCTCATCATTCTCCTCCACATCGCATTTGCCGACAACGATCTTGCCGTCGTATTCGTTGGCCAACTCCGAGATGATGGGAGCGATGGCACGGCAGGGTCCACACCAAGTGGCCCAAAGGTCAACTACCAATGGCTGGTCGCCATTCAGATAACTCTCGAAATTGTCGCTTGTGATTGTAACTTCCATATTAATGTATAATTTGTTGATGAATAATAGTCTGTGATTCCTATCATGCAAACACCGTGCCAAAGAATCAGTTGATGAAATAATTCATGCCTTCGGTCTCCTCGATGAACTGTATCAGGCTGTGCCCCACCTCCACCTTCTTGGCCTTGCTGCGCAACTGGATGTTGCCCGACGTGTCGTGGAGCTGGATGTAGAGCGACGTTTCACCCGGACTGTCATCGATGGCAGCTGCCAGATTACTGACCTTCTCGGTGTCGATGGTGTCGGTGTTGATGATGACGGTGAGGCGCTCGATGGCCTTCTCCTTGACGGTCTGGAGAAACTGGATGTCGCCGATGCGGATATCGATGATGTTAGAGCCGCGGTATTTCGGCACGGCCTTCGCCGTCACGTAGATCGTACAGGCCTCGGTGAGCATGCCGCGCCACTTCGCCCATTCCTCTCCGAAGAGTGCCAGTTCGCCTGACCCCTCGAAATCCTCGATGGTGACAAAACCGCACGGACTGCCATTACGGCTGAATTTTGACTTGACGGATGTCACTACCCCACCGAAGGTGATGGTCTCCTTCTTCGTCAGGGCTTCCTTGTCGGCCAGTTCGCTGCAACGGGTGTTGCAGAGGTGGCGGAGAATCATGCTGAACTCATCGAGCGGATGGGCGGAGAGATAGATGCCCACGAGGTCGCGCTCGCGGTTGAGCCGTTCGATGTTGCTCCAGGGCTCGCTCTCGGGTATCGGAGGCGTGGTGATCTCTATTTCCTCACTGCCGAAGAGCGACATCTGGGCCTGCATCTTCTCGGTCTGATAGACCTGACCGAAGCGCATGAGCGTGTCGAGGAAGATGTCTCCTTTAGGACCTGGAGCGAGATAGCGCTCGCGGGCAATGCCGAAACTGTCGAAACCGCCGCTGAGCACCATGCTCTCAAAGGCCTTTCTGTTGGTGGCTGATAGATTGACGCGCTTCACAACGTCGAAGATATCTGTATAAGGCCCGTTGGCATCGCGCTCCGAGATGATGGACTCGGCAGCCGAACTGCCCATGCCCTTGATGGCGGCCAGTCCGAAGCGGATGGCGCCCTCCTTGTTGACGCTGAACTTATGGCGGCTCTCGTTGACATCCGGACCGAGGGTCTGGATGCCCATCGCCTTGCACTCATCCATGAGTTTGGTGATTTCAGAGATGTTGTCGAGGTTGCGGCTCATCACGGCGGCCATATACTCGGCGGGATAGTGGGCCTTGAGGTAGGCCGTCTGGTAGGCTACCCACGAGTAGCAGGTGGCGTGGCTCTTGTTGAAGGCGTAGGAGGCGAATTTCTTCCAGTCTTCCCAGATCTTGTTGAGCACGTCATGGTCGTAGCCGTTTTTCTCTCCTCCTTTGTAGAAGAGCGACTCCAGCTCGTTCATCTTCTCGATCTGCTTCTTACCCATGGCCTTGCGCAGCGTGTCGGACTGGCCTCGGGTGAAACCAGCCAACTGGCGCGAGAGGAGCATCACCTGCTCCTGATAGACCGTGATGCCGTAGGTGTCCTTCAGGTATTTCTCCATGCAGGGGATGTCGTAGGTGATCTTCGACGGGTCTTTCTTGCGCGCGATGAAGTCGGGGATGTAGTCCATAGGTCCCGGACGGTAGAGGGCATTCATAGCGATGAGGTCCTCAAAGACAGAGGGTTGCAGTTCACGGAGATATTTCTGCATGCCCGCGGACTCAAACTGGAACGTACCCACGGTGCGGCCGTCGCAGTAGAGTTTGTAGGTGAGGGGGTCGTCGATGGGGATGTTGTCGATATCGATCACATGGCCCGTGGAGAGACGGACGTTCTCCATCGCCTCCTTGAGGATGGAGAGGGTCTTCAGACCGAGGAAGTCCATCTTGATCAGGCCGGTCTCCTCGATGACATGGCCGTCATACTGCGTGCAGAGGAGTTTGTGGCCGGGGTCGGCCTTGTCCTCAGCCGTGGAGACGGGCACCCAGTCGCTGATGGCATCGCGGCAGATGATGGTGCCGCAGGCATGGATGCCGGTGTTGCGCACGGTGCCTTCGAGCATGCGGGCATATTTGATGGTGTTGCGCTCGCGGATGTCGGAGGAGGCCTCAGCCTCGCGGAGCTCGGGAACGCACTTGATGGCATTGTCAAGGTTCATCTTCATGCCGTCGGGCAGTCGGTCGGGGATGGCCTTGCAGAGACGGTTGCTCTCCTCCAGCGGCAGGCGCTCGACACGGGCCACGTCGCGCAGGGAGTTCTTGGTGGCCATGCTGCCGTAGGTGATGATGTGGGCCACCTTGTCGTGGCCGTATTTGTCTTCGACCCACTCCAGCACGCGGCCGCGGCCGTCGTCATCGAAGTCGGTGTCGATATCGGGCAGCGAGATACGGTCGGGGTTGAGGAAGCGCTCGAACAGCAGGTCGTATTTGATAGGGTCGATGCGGGTGATGCCGAGGCAGTAGGCCACCACGGAACCTGCCGCCGAACCACGGCCGGGTCCCACCATCACGTCGAGTTGGTCGCGGGCCACGTTGATGAAGTCCTGCACGATGAGGAAGTAGCCGGGGAATCCCATGGTCTTCATGATGTGGAGCTCGAACTTCACGCGCTCGGCCACCTCTTCGGGAATGGGGTCGCCATACAACCGCCGGGCGCCGTCGTAGGCGAGCTTGCCCAGGTAGTCAGCCTCGAACTTGATGCGGTAGAGCTTGTCGTAACCGCCGAGTTTCTTGATTTTCTTCTCACCCTCCTCACGGCTCATGATCTCATTGCCGTTCTCATCGCGGGTGAACTCCTCGAAAAGCTGTTCCTCGCTGTAGCGCCGACGCACATCCTCCTCGGTGCCGAAATCCTCGGGGATGGGGAAGAACGGCATGATGGGGGCATGGTCGATGGAATAGGTCTCCACCTTGTCGAGAATCTCGCAAGTGTTGTCGAGGGCCTCGGGGATGTCGCCGAACACCTCGTTCATCTCCTCACGGGTCTTAAACCACTCTTGTTTGGAATACAACATGCGGGTGGGATCGTCGAGGTCCTTGCCGGTGGAGAGGCAGAGCAGATGGTCGTGGGCCTCGGCATTGTCCTGGTCGACGAAATGGGCATCGTTGGTGCACACCAGTTTGATGCCATACTCACGGGCCAGTTCGATGATCACCTTGTTGGCCTGCTGCTGCAGGGGGAAGGTCTCGCGGTTGGCCCGCTGGTTGGGATCCTTCACCTCATGGCGCTGGAGTTCAAGATAATAGTCATCGCCGAAAACGCGCTTGTGCCACTCGATGGCCTCACGGGCTCCCTGGATGTCGCCCTTGAGGATCTTGTCGGGCACCTCACCGGCGATGCAGGCCGAACAGACGATGAGACCCTCATGAAACTGCTCCAGGTCGGTGTGGTCGGTGCGGGGACGCATATAGAAGCCGTCAACCCAGGAGCGCGACACGAGTTTGATGAGATTCTTATAACCCTGATAGTTCTTGGCCAGAACGATGAGGTGCCATCCACCCTGGTCATGGTGCTCCTTGCTACGGTCGGCCTTCGTGCGGCGGGCCACATACATCTCGCAACCGAAGATCGGCTTGAACTCGGGCTGGCCTTCGGCCTTCCGCTTCTTGTTGACCTTGTTGCAATAGTTAAACAATTCCTTGACACCCATCATGTTGCCATGGTCGGTGATGGCCATGCCGCGCATGCCGTCGGCCAAGGCTTTATCGACAAGTTTGTTGATGCTCGACTGTCCGTCGAGGATGGAATAATACGTATGTACGTGCAGGTGGACGAAATCTCTCATAGATCTGAATTGACCCTCAAAGTTACATGATATAGTTGAGACGGCCAAAGAATGGGATGAAAAAATTTGCAAGGTTGATGAAAAAGAATTATCTTTGCAAATTGAAATCACATTTGCAAGAATGGGACGCAGAATCCGTAAACTCAAAAAACAAAGACTACATAGCGAAGGCAACGACACACTAATCTTCAGCCTTTTCATCCTGATTGCCATCGGCGTGATACTCTGGCGGGGGTTTGACACGAAGGTGCCATTTTGGTGCTTTTCTGCCGTGGCGGCTGCCCTCTATGGGGTAGTGCTCAATTTCTACCGCTGCCCGATCCGCTATCTTGACATCGAGGACACGACAAAGGTCGTCGTGGCGCCTGCCGACGGCAAGGTCGTCGTTGTCGAGGAAGTGGATGAACACACGTATTTCCATGACCGACGGCTGATGATCTCTATCTTCATGAGCCCTTTCAACGTGCATGCCAATTGGTTTCCCGTGGATGGCAAGGTGAAACTGGTGAAGCACCAGGACGGCAATTACCACAAGGCGTGGCTGCCCAAGGCCAGTGAGGAGAACGAGCATGCCGATGTGCTGATAGAGACCCCTGAGGGTATCATGGTGCTCTGCCGCCAGATCGCCGGTGCCGTGGCACGCCGCATCGTCACCTATGCCAAAGAGGGTGAGGAATGTGAGATCGACGACCATCTGGGCTTCATCAAACTCGGTTCGAGGGTGGATGTCTATCTGCCCATTGACTCGGAGGTCTGCGTCAAGATGGGACAAGCGACCACTGGCGACCAGACCATCATTGCCAAACTGAAATAGGCATGTCAAATTTTATTACACGCAACATTCCCAATACCATCACCTGCTGCAACCTGCTGTCGGGTTGCGTGGCCACGACGTTTGCCTTCGCAGGTGACCAGAAGATGGCCCTCGCCTTCATCATTCTCGGAGCAGCCTTCGACTTTTTCGACGGCATGACGGCCCGTCTGCTGAAGGTGTCCTCCCCTATCGGCAAGGAACTGGACTCATTGGCCGATGACGTGACGTTCGGATTGGCTCCTGCCACCATGATCTTCACCCTGCTCTTTCAGGTCCCCTACCCCGATTGGCTCGACGGCTATCGTGAACTCGTGCCCTATGCAGCCTTCCTCGTGGCGGCATTCTCCGCCCTGCGGTTGGCGAAGTTCAACATCGACGAGCGGCAGACATCGTCGTTCATCGGTCTGCCCACACCTGCCAACGCCCTGTTCTGGGGCTCGCTCATCGTGGGCGGCGGAAGCCAGATCACCCATCTCTCTCATGCCCTGCCGATCATTATGCTGCTGGTGGTGCTGAGCTGCTGGATGCTTGTGGCTGAGATTCCCCTGTTTGCCTTGAAATTCAAGCACTGGGGATGGAAGGGCAATGAGGTGAAATACATCTTCCTCATCTCCTGCGTGGTGCTGCTGGCCCTCCTCCGGGTGTCGGGTTTGGCCGTCATCATCGTGTGGTATGTCCTGCTCTCGCTCTTCGTCCACTCCAGAGGGGCGAAGTCCTGATTTTGGTCTCACGGTCATCTCCATCTCATAATAACCTCCATCCCACTGTCATCCAGCCATAGCCTATGTTTTTTCTTCTGAAACTGTTTTTCGGCATTTTTATCATCGGCATCCTGGCCGTGCTGTTTTTTGTATTGCGGGTCGTACTGACCGTGAGGAAGGCACGCACGCAGTTCGGACAAGGACAAACGAAGACCGGCAGCCGCCGCCCCTCAGGGACGACCACCACCGGTCCGGAAGGTGAGCGCATCACCGATACCAGGGATCCTGACAAAGCCCGCCGCAAGATCATCTCTGACGATGAGGGCGAGTATGTGGACTTTGTCGAGGAGTAACGGTTCAGCTATGCACATAAGTGCCGATGGGCTCGCCATCGATCACTTTTTTCAGATTTCCCACCACATCCATGTTGAAGACATAGATCGGCAGGTGATTGTCGTTGCACATCACCACGGCTGAGAGGTCCATCACCTTCAGGTTGCGCTCGAGGATCTCCTCGTAGGTGATGTCGTCAAACTTCGTGGCTGTGGGGTCTTTCTCCGGATCGGCGGTGTAGATGCCGTCGACACGGGTGCCCTTGAGCATCACGTCGGCCTCGATCTCCACGCCGCGGAGCGAGGAACCGGTGTCGGTGGTGAAATAGGGCTGTCCGGTACCGGCGGAGAAGATGCAGACCTTGCCGGCCTCCATTTCCTCGATGGCTTTCCATTTGGAGTAGAACTCGCCGATGGGTTCCATGCGGATGGCGGTGAGCACTTTGTTGGCCACGCCTTCTGACGTGAGTGCCGAACTCAGCGCGAGGGAGTTGATGACGGTGGCCAGCATTCCCATCTGGTCGCCTTTCACGCGGTCAAATCCCTTGGTGGCGCCACTCAGACCGCGGAAAATGTTGCCGCCGCCGATGACAATGCCGATCTGCACGCCCATGTCGTGCACTTCCTTGATCTGACGGGCATAGTCGGCCAACCGCTCCGGGTCGATGCCGTAGCCCTGCTTGCCCATGAGGCTCTCGCCGCTGAGCTTTAATAGTATTCTCTTGAATCTTGGCATAAGATGATGTTTTAGATACCTCTCCACGTCTCTCGAGAGACGTGGTTTCGGGGTATGGGGTTATGATATGATGAATTCTACTTCCTTAAAGGCATAAGAGCGGACGCAGCCCTTGCGGTCACGCAGGATGAGATGGCCGTCGTCCTCCACTTCGAGGATCTCGGCCTCAAACAATCCCCGGGCGTCGCGATAGGCATGAAATCCCTGGCGGCGGTAGAGCGAGGCATGGTAGCGCTCGCGGGTCTCCCCGGCCGCACCTTGCAGGACTGCAGTCAGTTCCTCGTCAAGGGCATCGAGCACCGCTTCCATCACCTCTTCCACCGGCACCTCATGTCCCAGGATCTGGAACAAGGAGACGGGATTGGGCGCATCGCTGCGGAAAACTTGCTGATTGACGTTGATGCCGATGCCGAAGAGGCAGGAGCGCAGTCCGCCACCGCCCACGGCGGTCTCTATCAGCGTACCGCTGATTTTGTAGTCCCTCCAATAGATGTCGTTGGGCCATTTGAGCGTGATGCCGCCTGTATAGAGCCCCAGTGCCCTGCCCACAGCCAAAGCGCCCGCCTCAGAGAGGATGAACTGCCGGTTGGCGGGAAAGGATGACAGAGAGATGCGGACACTCATCAGGAGGTTTTTGCCGTCCTCGCTCTCCCAGGAGTTGGTTCCCTGTCCCCTGCCCGCCGTCTGATAGTCAGCCACTACCACGGTCATGCCCTCGCCCGGACCCTCACAAGGAGAGACGGGATGGTTTGTCGGGGAGGAGAAGCCGTCCTCACGCTGCTCATGGAGATCGCGGAGGTAACGGTTGGTGGAGTCTGTCTGATGCAGATGGATGATGTGTCTTTGCATAAGCTGGTTATCTGAGAGGCGGGATGAAGGCGTTTTCCAGATGCTCGATCCGCACATCGTCGCCCTGGCCGATGACAGAGATGATGTCAAACCTCACCTGGCAGTTCACCTGATAACGCCTCACATAAGCATTGGCAGCAATGGCAAGGCTGCGCATTTTCCGCCAGTCGACAGCCTCCTCGGGCTGCATGTAGTCGGTGTTGCGCCGGGTTTTCACCTCGACGATGGCCAGTGTCTCACCATCATCGGTCAATGCGGTGATGTCGAGGTCGCGATGGTCGTACTTCCAGTCGCGGTGACAGATGGTGTAGCCCTTGCCCTGCAAGTACTCCACCGCCTGCTGCTCTCCCCACTTGCCGTATTCGTTATGTGCCGCCATAGGCTATCTGATGATAATCATCCGGATGGATGAACGATATGCAAAATTAGGAAAAATCAGGGTAAAAAAGAAGCATTTCCCCTTCTTTTTTGAAGCGGCCCTGCAAATCAGTTTCTCCTGCTGATAAATACTTTCCGCTGCTGATGAGTTTTACTTTCTCCTGCTGATAGATACTTTCTGCCGCTGATGAGATTTACTTTCTCCGGCTGCTGAAGAAATCCAGCATCAGTTGGCGGCATTCTTCCTCAAGGATGCCGGCGGTGACGGTGGCGCGGGGATGCATGGCCCGCGGGGCATAAAGGCGGTAACCTCGTTTGTCGTCGGGTGCGCCATAGACGATGCGTTGCAACTGTGCCCACCCGATGGCACCGGCGCACATCGCACATGGTTCGACGGTGACATACAGCGTGCAGTCTGTCAGGTATTTTCCGCCCAGTTCGTTGGCAGCAGCCGTGATGGCCTGCATCTCGGCATGAGCGGTCACGTCGTGGAGCATTTCCGTCAGGTTGTGTGCCCGTGCGATGACACGTCCCTGGCACACGATGACCGCCCCGATGGGTATCTCGCCCTTGGCAAGGGCCATCCGCGCCTCAGCCAATGCCTTGCGCATGAAAGTCTCGTCTGTTTTCTGATCCATGGTCTCTCCGTATTTTTCCACAAAGATAGTGCAAATCGAACGGAGAACAAAATGAATTCATTCATTTTTGTTTTTCTGAGATGCAGCCTATCTTATCAAAAGATAGTGCAAATCGAACGGAGAACAGAATGAATTTATTCATTTTTGTTTTTCTGAGATGCAGCCTATCTTATCAAAAGATAGTGCAAATCGAACGGAGAACAAAATGAATTTATTCATTTTTGTTTTTCTGAGATGCAGCCTATCTTATCAAAAGATAGTGCAAATCGAACGGAGAACAAAATGAAAACTGAGTTTTGTTAATCCCCTCACCTAACCTCTCCCAAAGGGCCCCTTGGGAGAGGGATAAGTTTGCTGTGTCTCCCAAAGGGAAAAGGACTGATTTCAAAAAGGAAACTGCCCCTCTCCCTTGAGGGAGAGGATGGGAGAGGGGGATAAACGGCAATTTGAGATAGTTCCCTCACCTAACCTCTCCCAGAGGGAGAGGGATAAGTTTGCTGTGTCTCCCAAAGGGAGAGAACAATCGGCGAAGCCAATAGAACTGATTAATCACCGTCAGTAGAGGCTATGACTTGCAAAAGTAATGTCTAAACTCCCAAACTCCTAAACTCCCAAACTCCTAAAAAACAAACTCCTAAACTCCCAAAAATCAAAACTCCTAAACTCCTAAACTCCCCAAAATACAAACTCCTTTCAACATGAAAAAGATAAGTGGTACCCACAAAAAAGCCCCCGGAAAATCCGGAGGCTTTTATTGTGATCAAAGAGGAAGATCAATGCATTTTCTGATCAATGCCTTTTCTTCTCAGTGGTGAAATTCTTCCTACCCATATTCTGGGGCATCTTCTTGACCGAAGTATACTTCGGCACATAGATGAAGGACGGTTTCTTCACGACCTTGGCAGGTGCCTCAGCATTGGTGTCCCATGCCACTGTGAATGTCTCTGGACCATAAGCGAAGAAACCTGCACCTACATAGTAAACGAGGTTGAAAGTAAAGGTGCTGGTCGCAGGATCATAAGCGCAGGGATAATCAGCGTAGGTGACCTCATCAGTATAGCTGGGGAGGTCTGACACAAACACATCGCCGTAGGAGTCGTCGACAGCACCCGTGAACTGAGCGGGAACAGTGCACTGGTTGGTGGCAGGATCCCATGTGAAGTCGAAGTTGACATCGGCACCCCAGTGAGAAATCCTGTAGGTGTTGTCGGCACTGCTCTTGCTGATCACGAGGCCTTCATCGTCACCCTTCCAGTACTGGGTGTAGGTGAATGTACCTGTACCCACAGGAGTGAAGGTGGGAGCAAACTCTTTGCTTGACTTGAAGCGGATGGTCTCTGCGACAGCTGCCTTCTCCTCACCGTCGGCATAGCCCACGGCCACGAAGTAATAGGTGCCAGAGGCATCAAGCGGCCAGTTGACAACAGAAGTGGAAGTGACTTCAGGAGCCTCCACAGTTCCATTGACGATTCCGGCATAGAGTTCGTTGACATCACCATCGGTGACCGCATATTTCACAGACTCCAGGTCTGCGCCCAAAGTGATCTGGGTCTGAGCATAGTCCTGTTCGCTGCTATCCGTGAGACGGCCGAGGTATTCCACGTCCAGTGTAAAGTCTTTCTTCTCAAAGCCCGGGAAGACGATATCGATGACACCATCTTTCTGGCTGTAGTTCCAGCCACCTACACCATTCATGTAGTAGAATGGAGCAAGCTGCACCTCACCGGGAGTGCCGTCATTTTGATACTCCAGCACGCGGTTGTAGCCCCACATGCTCTTGTCTTTGGTACTGGAGAAGCCATAGGGATGGCAAATCAAGACATCGGCATCGTAAGTGGGATGATGATAACCCGAGTTGGTGTCATCGTAGTAGATGAGGCCTTCGGTGTCGATGGTCTGGCCAGCGAGTTCCTGTCCGGGTTTCATGATGGTAATCTGCAGATATTCTTCCGCATTGCCGTCATCCACGGGATCAAAGGCATTGAAGATACGGAACACGTTGGGCTGCTCGGTGTTCTGATAGATTTTCACCGTCGTGGTGTATCCGAAGAATGTGTCCTTGTATGTACCGTTGCCCAAAAGTTCGTAGGGCGAAGGCATCATGGCCGAGAAACTGTATGCAGAAGCACCATAGATGGTGGTGTAGTCAGAACTGGCAATCTTGATGGTGTCCTTGTGGTTCTCATCATAAGCCACCTTCTCAGGATCATAGGTCACGGTGATGTTGGCCTGTGCCTCTCCAGCTGCGAAGTTCACTGTGGAAGGAACATTGAAGAATCCTGTACCATCCGTATGTATGAGGTTCACAGTAATGGCCTCATCGGTCTTCACACGGTTGATGGGCACGGTGATCGAATTGGTCTTTTTGGAGATGCTATAGCTTGAAGGCAGCTGATTGCTGAAATATACCTGATTGCCTGTGACAGTGGCCCACTGGTAGTCGTCGTCATCGCTGGAACAAGCGGTGAATCCCACCACGGCCATCAAGGCAATAAACAAGTTAAAATAATATTTTTTCATCTTTTCTATATGTTTTTACTGGTTTTCCTTGTTGTTACTTAGCTTGATTACCAGACGAATTCCTCGGAGTCGCCAGCAGGACGGGTCGGGTTGGGGTTCACCACGAGCGACTCGTTGTACTGGGCCTCTGTGTTGACAAAGCACCATACCATCCAGTTGGGGCAGCTGCTCACGTTGAAACGGCACTCCTCAATGTGGTTGGTCCCGGCATAAGAGCGGATGACACCCTTGTTGAGGCGCTTGATGTCGAAGGTTGCGAAGCCCTCGCCCCAGAGTTCTACTCTGCGCTGCCACCATACCTCGTTCTGGAACTGTGAGGTGGAAGTGTTGTAGTAAGCGTCCTTGTGGGTACCGTAGTTGTAGAACGGGTCGCGGGTCTTGGCGAATGCGGTGAGCAGTTCAATACCACGAGCTTCGTTCTGCATACCGGCAGCCTCGGCCTCGATGAGTTTCATCTCCTCGACACGCATCAGTGGCACAGCCACCACCCAGGCGTCGTATTTCACATTGGCCTTACCAGCCTGATTGCGGAACTTCACCGACAGTCCACCGATACCATAACTGGCATTCGACACACCGGCAGCATAGAGGCGCTCAGGATAGTCGCTATAGGCGCTCAGTCCTTTAAGCAGGTCTGCAGGAATCTCCTCTGCATCGGGGTCGATGAGCTCTTCGAGTTCGAAGTCCACCCACAAGTTCTTGCGGAAGTCGGAAGCGGGGATGGTCTCATAGAGGTGACGGTCGATGACATTGGGACCACCGTAGTTGGCAGCGTAACCGCAGTCGAAACCATTCTCGAGGCACATCACGCTGCCCCATGAGGAGTCACCGTCGTTCTCCACGATATTAGGATCGTTGTCCTTGAAGGTCACACCAAACATCCATGAGGAGTTGGGGGAATTGAAGCCATAGTCGCGGCTGAGGTATTCCTCCTGGCTCATCATGCTGTAGCCTTCCTGTGCCATCTTGGCATATTTCTCAGCATTGGCCCAGTCCTGACGCTCCAGATAGAGGCGTGCCTTCAAACCATAGACCACACTCACGTCGGGGGTATAGACATCTTTGCGGGTGTAACCGGCGAGCAGTTTCTCTGCTGCATCGAGGTCGGAGAGCATGAATTCGAAGGCCTCGTCCCATGTCATGCGAGGATTGTGCTGCACCTGTTCGATAGTGGTTGACTCAATGACTTT
Source organism: uncultured Prevotellaceae bacterium (assembly GCA_902776475.1). Classification (GTDB taxonomy): domain Bacteria; phylum Bacteroidota; class Bacteroidia; order Bacteroidales; family Bacteroidaceae; genus Prevotella. The sequence continues at coordinate 152,480 of CACYQD010000001.1, forward strand.
GGGCACGGTGAGCGCCTGCTTATTGACAATATAAGGCTCTGCTGCATACATACGCACGATGTCCATATAATACATAGCACGCAGAGCGTAGGCGATACCGACACCGACCTCACGACCCTCGGTGGGTTGGGCATAGTCGATGGCTCCAGCCAAAGTGAGCACGATATTACAGTCTTTGATCCATCCGAAATAGAGGGTCCAGGGGTACTGAGTGCGGGCCCAGTTGGGAGCCAGGTAAGTGAAGTCCTGGTACCAGGTATCAAACCAGTTGTTGGTGCCTACGGGCACGATATCCTGTCCCATCACGTCGCGGATGAGGAAGAATGAGGGATAGCCGAAGTCGAAAACGTAATGGCTGTCGCCACCATAAATGAACTGTCCAGAGAGATTGCCCGTGAGGTTCTGCACGAAGTTGTCGAAAGCACCTGGCGCGTCCTTGGCCTGCCGCTCGGTCACCCTGTCGGTCTGGGGGTCAATCTCCTCAATGCAGCCTGTGAATGTCATCGACATCAAGGCTGCTGCCATCATTGTGGAAAATATCTTTTTCATATTTCTATTTCCTATTATTATTTATAATGTGATTAGAATGACACCTGGAGACCACCCATGATGGTGCGTGCAGGCGAATAAGCGTTCACGCCACCTGAGTTGGTGCCGGCGAATGAGTAGCGTGGGTCAAGACCTTTGCGCTTGCTCCAGAAGTAGATGTTCTCTCCCTGGCAGTAGATGCGCACCTTGCTCAGTTTGATCCTGCTGGTCACAGACTTCGGAATGGTGTAACCAATCGTGAAGCTCTGGAAGTTGAGGTAGGATGCATTGGTGAGGAAGCGTGTGCTACGTGAAGCTGTGTAGAGGTCATTGAACTGCCAACGAGGGATGTTGCTGCCCGTGTTGTCTTTGCTCCATGATTTCATCACGTCTTTGTGGTAGGTCTGTCCGTTACCTGCCGTGGCCACATTGCCCATCAGGCTCATGTAGCGGTTGTCGTAGAGATTGCCGCCGAGCTGGAAGTCGAATGTTGCGCTCAGGTCGAAGTCATACACCTTGAGCATGGTGGAGAAACCGCCGGTCAAGTCGGGCAGTGTAGTACCTTGTGCATAGTAGGTGGCCAAGTTCCAGTCGGTGGTCTTTTCTGAATGATTCTTACCAGGTTTTGTTGTGTTCATGGTCAGATTGCCTGAATCATCAGTATACAACAGGTCGGTGTCTTGCCAGTAGAGGGCACGGCCCTGCTCGTCGAGTCCAGCAAACTCAGGAAGCATGATGTTGTAGAGGGGCTGACCTTCCTCATACCACAGCGAAGAGTTACTGCCGGAGTGGCTCTCGCGGAAACCACCGTTGAGCTTGGTCTTGGTCTCGGGGAGTTTCAGAATCTTCGTGCTGTTGTGAGACAGGTTGGCGGTGATGTTCCACACAATGTTCTTTGAGCGGAAGATGTCGCCGCTGAGCACGAGCTCAACACCCGTGTTGCGGATGTCACCGAGGTTGCCATAGTAACCACGTGTTCCGTAACTCTCTGGGATGGAAAGCCAGAAGAGCTGGTCGGCCACCTTCTTGTTATAGAAATCGAGGTTACCCGTGAAGCGTCCTCTCCAGAAACTCCATTCCACACCCACGTTGAAGTTGGTCGTGGTCTCCCAGGTGATGTCCTCATTGCCGAGACGGTTGAACGAGGGGAGCATGCCGGTGTCACCCTTGGAGAGCGAATAGAGGTCGGTGTAGGCCCAGTTGCCGATACCGTCGTTACCCTGCTGTCCGATAGACACTTTGAGTTTCAATTCATCAATCCATGAGCGGGTGCTCTCCATGAAGGCTTCCTTGGAAATCATCCAAGCGCCACCGACACTCCAGAAATCACCCCAGCGGTGATCGGGATGGAAGCGGCTGGAAGCATCACGACGGTAGGATACCGAACCGAAGTATTTCTGGTCGTAGTTATAGAGGGCATTGCCAAACCATCCCTCCACGTTGTACTCCGTAGTATAACTGTGTGAGTCGTAGCGGTTGGAGAAGGCATTGACTTCGGGAATTTCGGGTGAGAATCCCTTGGTGGCCAAGGCCTGGAGGTATTTGGTAGTGGTCTTGTACCACTCGTGACCCACCATCACCTGTACATCGTGCAAATCAAATGTCTTGTGGAAGTTCAGGGTCTGCACGTAGTTCTGACGCATGGTGTTCGTGGTATTCTTGTCGATGTTGGCATTGTCAGAAGCAGAGGGACCATAGAATGGGTTGCCATAGACACTGCCCTGGCTCTGGCCAATATTGATATTGTTGTTGGAGTTGAACTTCAACCACTTGGTGAAGTCGATGTCCAGCGTGAAAGCACCGGAAAATACATTGCCGATAGTCTCTGACACATTATACTTGTTGGCACCGATGGGGTTACCCGTGGCCAGGAACAGACGGGTTCCGTTGCCGGGGAAGTTGGTCGAGGGCACACCGTAGTCATACTGCTGGTGACCGTACTGGTCGGTGCGGATGACGGGATTGCCCTGAGCATCGAGTGTGCGGACAAAGAGAGGATAGATCGGAGCGATCATAGAGGTGTAGTAGGCCATGTTGTTGGAGCCCAGCGAACTGACAGAGAAGTTGGGGTTCTCTTCCATGTTGCTGTGCACAAAGCCGACGTTGGCACCCACGCGCATCCACTCACGGGCTTGGTAGTCGGCCTTCAGACGACCGGTGAAACGCTCGTAGTTGGAGTTGTCGATGATACCATCCTCGTTCAAGTAACTGGCAGAGGCATAGAAACTGCTCTTGGTGTTGCCACCACTCACGTTGACGTTGTATTCCTGACGGAAACCGTCATGATAGGCAGCATCCTGCCAGTCGTCGGGGAGGATATAATAAGTCTCTCCACCATAGGTGTAGGCACGTCCAAGAGTGGCATTGGGGTTGAGCTTGCCATCCAGACCGATGAGATACTGACCGGTGGGGACGGTGAAGGGGTTGTACTGCAAGCCCCACTGCTGACCGGTGATGATGCGGTCGTTGACCCACTTGTTGGCAGCGGCGTTGTCGAGGCCATTGGCCACGGCGTAGTTGTAGAACTGCTTGTAATAGACCTCCATGAACTGTGCGGGATTGGTGATGGTCTCATAGTCCTGCACGGCACGGCTGTTGGCGCCCCACTTCATATCCACGTTGATCTGGGCATCCTGAGACTTGCCTTTCTTGGTGGTGATCAGGATCACACCTGCGGCGCCACGGGCACCGTAAAGGGCTGCAGAGGCAGCATCCTTCAGCACGGTGATGCTCTCGATATCGTCCTGCGGAATATTCGACAGACTGCCGCTGTAGGGGGCACCGTCGATCACCACGAGGGGCTCGGTATCGGCATACATAGAGGCGATACCACGGATGTGGATATTACCCTGAGATGCACCAGGCTGGCCACTGGAACCACGGATCTGAAGTCCGGGGACAGAACCTACGAGGGCATCGGCCACGTTGGTGGTGATTTTCTGGCTCAGTTCGTCAGCACCCACCACAGCGGCGGCACCTGTGAACGATGAGCGCTTCTGCGTACCGAAGGCCACGACGATCACCTCGTCAAGTGCTTTCTGGTCGCTGGTGAGCACGATTCTCATATTGGGTCTGGCGCTCACTTCGAGGGGCTCCATTCCGACATAAGATATGCGGAGGATGTTTTTACCACTCGGCATGGTCAGACTGAACTTGCCGTCAACGTCAGTTACCGTTCCTGTCTGTGTGCCCACGACGAGGATCGTCGCGCCCACGACCGGCTCACCGTCGTCATCGGAAACGACTGTTCCCTTGACGGCCATCTGAGCAAATGCCATTCCTGAATACAGGAACAGGCATGCAAAAAACAGAATTAACTTTTTAATCATAAACTCTCTCACTAGTTAATAATTAGGTATATATAATAATTCAAAATGTCATATAAAATATCTGAATCCTGACTTTTCGAAAATAGGTCGCTACTTCACATAGAAACAGGGGTACTTTCACAATCAATGTGCAAAATTAAACATTTTTTGCAAAAATAAAAAATTTTTTAAAGATAAATTGCTTTATTAACATTTTGGGAGGGGCCAAAAGGACAAATTGTTACTAAAACGTTGTCATTTCCACCATTCCTGTATCAACATACCGCTACAGGCCCAAAAAAGGGCATGCCCACCGGCATGCCCAACTGATAAAACTACTAAGACTAACCTAATAAACCATTATTTTGCGAATACGATATTGTCCGTCTGAGTATTTTTCCCTCACGATATTCACGCCTTTGCCCAACTGGTTGACCGGCTGGCCCGAGAGGTTATAGATCTGGGTGGAGACCACCTGCACATCAGCATGATCCACGATGACGGAACCGATGTCCGTCGGGTCGATTTCCAGCACCTGGCGGGTGATGCGGTCGAAATGGACGGAGGGTGTCTGCTCGCCCACATACTGCAAGGCCAGGAACGAATAGTCGCTGAAGACATCAAACGTGTACTCATTGCCCTCGGCCACGACCGGCGTGGTCTGCACATCTTCGCCGATGACGGTTGTCATCTGGAATCCCTCGGGGATGGGGGCATCGGTATGGAAGGTGAAATGGTGGTAGGTGCCCGTGGCGACCGTTCCACTATAAGGACCGACGTAGGCATACTGTTGGGTGAAATTGACCGTGCCTTGATAGACAGGTTCTGAACCGAACGGGATGATGGTGGCGGGGTTCCATCCATTGGCCACCAGACCGCTCGTATGGACGGGTGTGCCATCGGCCTTATAGAGGATGACATCATTGACGACGGTCTGCACCGTATTGCCCGTCATGTTTTGCAGGGCAAACTGCACGACGACGGGATCATTCTCGAGGTCTGCGGGATTGAAAGCGCCCTCCAGCACAGTCTGGTCGGCGGCAAACGGATAATAATGACCGCCATAGGCATCAGCCTGTGCCTGGTTGCGGAGGAACATCTGCAGGAGGCCTTCTGCACCGGGAGCCGATGCCAGTTCGATGCGGTAACGCGGATAGTCGTTGATATTGAACGGTTCGCCCCAGAGTTTCACATCACCCCAGTTGCCGGGGAGGGAGACGGTGGCAGGAAGTCCGTTCGGACTGGTCTGATGGCCCTCGATCTCAGCACCATAGTCAACGAGCACCTGCAGGTCCTCACTGGAAGGTGTGAACTCGGTGAGATAGACGTCGCGGGTGACGGAGACAATCTCCATCGGGTCGATGCCCTGACTGCTCATGCGCTGGACGGCCAGGTACCAATAGCTCTGCGTCAGCGTGATGCGGATCTCATTGCCTGAAGCCTCGATGGCCGGGTAGGTCTCGCCGATAGGCTCGCCATACTCATCCTTGTAACCCAATTTCCACTGGATGCCGGCAGGTACGGGTTTGGCCGTCTTCACGGTGATGACATGTTTGGTGCCCTCGGTGACGTCGGAGCCCCAGGGGCGTCCACCGACCTCACCCCACTGGCCCGTGAAGTTCACGGTGCCACTGTAGATATTGCCGTCAGCAGCTGCCTCTCCTGTGACCCTGCTGGCCCAGTTGCCCACAAGGGGAAGGAAGGTCTCCGTACCGGGGTCGGGACCCTGATAGACCACGGGATCGGCACCGAACTCACCGGGCTCGCCATTACCCCACCAACCGGTCCACCAGTCGAGGTCGATTTTGGAATAGCTCTGCGGAGCGATGCGGACTGTCGTGTTGACGTCTTCCTTGCCCAGCAGGTACTTGTCGATGAATGCCTCCACCTCGGGATACTGGACGGAGGGCAACTGGCAGTGGCCGTGGCCCGGGACGATGGAATAGCCCACACGGTCCTCGATGCCGAACTGTTCCCACACCTTCAGGGCACCGTTCATCGACACATAGCCCGAAGGATCGGCCAACCAGGTATAGTCGGGATTGCCGAGCATGAGCAGGGCACGCGGACAGACCATGGCGGCCAGTTCATGGTGGTCGTGAGGCAGATAGGATACATTCTTGCCGTTGTAGGTATCGCGGAGGCTCTGCTTGAACCAGTTGTAGTCGGTATTGTCAAGACCTTCCACGGACTCTGCATTGGGCTGGGCGTTCATCCAGCGCGAGTAGCGCCAGGCTGCGGCACCGCCGCCACCGGGTTCCTGGGCGATGGTCAGGGCGACACGTTCGTCAAAGGCACCGCAGAAGAGGGCCATCTTGCCGGCATACGAGCATCCTGTGACACCAATGCGGCTCATATCGATCTTGGTCACCTCGGGACCCAGTTGCTGCAGTCCGTCGATCAGACGGCTCAGGCCCCATGCCCACTCACTGTAGGCGCCATTGTCTTTCAGTTCGGGATAAAGGCGGTCGAACTCGTAGTTGCCGCGTCCTGCGGACGATCCCATCTGGGAGTAGTTGTTGACCTGGCTCTCTGAGAAAGTCATCGTTGCGATAGGTCTGAAATTGAACACGGCGGAGGGCAACGAGATGCCACTAGTGCCGATCATCAAGGCGTAGGGAGCCTCTCCCGTTGAGGGATATTTGATGGTGGCGCTGAGGTTGAGGGTCTGTCCATTGACCGTGACGGCCACTTTCAGCGTATTGCCGTCCATCGTAGCCACCACAGCAGAGGGATCGACCACGGGTTTCTCACCGATCTCATAATGCTGGATTTCCTTGGCGATCTCACCGCGGCGCTGTGCCCAGTCGGCGAAATCGGTCACCCTTCCGCTACCATCCGACCATTCCAGCGGGTCGGGCAGCGGATCGTTCTTGCGGGCTTCGTCCTTGGACGGGAGCACCGGTGAGGCATTCGCTCCCGTGTTCTCCACATCATAGACAAGAGGGATGCCGCCTTCCACCTTCTTTCTCACGGTGATGGTATAGGAGGCACTTCCGGCTGCATATTCCTCATTGCCCTCGAAGGAGGCGGTCACTTTGCCGCTGCCCTCGCCTTCGCCGATGGTCACGGCACCCGACTGGCTGTCAACGCTGACGAAACCGGCTGGTGTGGCCGTCGAGGAATAGGTCACGGGCAGATTATAGGGATTGTTGAGCACCGGTGGGGTGAAGGCATCGCCTGGTTCCATCCGCACGGATGATGGCGTGAAGGAGAGGTCTGGTTTCTTGGCCAGTTCGCCTTCCACGGTGCGCTCCACGGCTATCACATGGATGGTGACAGGGTCGGACTTGGTCCACTGGAGTGACAAAAAGGTGTAGGTCTGCTCAAACACAAACGACACCTCCGTCTTTCCGGCTTCAAACCCGATGTACTGCGCGTTGTCATCAGACGCGTCCACATAATTATATTTCCACTGGAAACCCTCAGGAAGGGGTTCCGACACCTTGATGGTGATGGTGTGCTTGCCACCAGCAGCCACCTCTCCGGCCCAGGCCGCGCCGCCCATGTCGCCCCACTGACCGGTCAGCGTGACGTCACCGGAGTAGATATTGCCGTCCGATGACGGAGTTCCCGTGGTCGTGAAGCGCCAATTGCCGACCAGCGGCAGTAGTTCCTGTGCCGACAGGTGCAGGCCACACAGGACCAAGAGCATCAACAATGTAAAGGTTTTCTTCATACTGCTAAAACATTTTGAATAGGTTAACTTGAAATAAATATAAGTTGAGAGTTATGATTGATGCCGCAAAAATAGTATGACTTCCTGAAATGAGACTCAAATAATCTGCCAAATGGATTCACATTTGTTTCATGGTTTTACATTCTTCCAAAACGAAATAAAACCAAACAAAAAAAGGCGGCCTCGCGGCCACCTTAAAAAGGGTTGGTATCTGCCAACATTTATCTTGCAGCGAGGAAGAATCCCTCATGGGCAGCTGTCTCAGCATCCCTTACGCCCTGCTCATTGAGGGTGAAGTCACGGGTCTCGCCGTTGACCACCATCCTAATGCTCTTGCCATCCTCATTGAAACGGAAAATCTCCTTGGTGACTCCGTTCTGGCTCACTGACCAGCTGTCGTCGGCCTTGTTGTAGATCAAACGGGTCACTTCTCCTGTCGGAGAGGTGATCTTATAGCCGTTGCGAAGGGTCTTGACCGCATAGAGCCGGCCGTCCTCACCCATGACCTTCTGGGTCTTTCCCACATTCGAAGCCACGGGGTTGTCACCTGTCCAGAACTCGATGGTGTTGAGCACCAAACTGTCTGCCATCAAGCAGAAACTGCCCACAATAGGCATCAGGAAGAAGCCCACAATGGCGTTGATGTACTTGTTGTCACTCATTTCCCGCTGCCATTCGGCATATTGGTTGAAGAGACTGAACGAACCGATGCATGAGCTGAACATCAAGCTTCCTGCCAAAAGGCAAACTACCGAACGAAAATAAATCTTTTTCATGTCTATTAATATTTAGGTGAATAATTGTTCTTCTCGTGTTGCCAAAACGGCAAAACCTTGACATTTTTCCAATCAACACGGCAAATATACGACTTTTTTCTCATTAAATGCTCATAATCAGCACAAAAATACACATTCTCATGCCATTTCCCCCCAAGGAAACCCGCTTAAAGACCTTTGATTGTTTTTTAGTTCGATTATTTGCCCATCTTGACAAAATTCCCTAAATTTGCAAAAATATGGGCAATAGCCGCATGAACGACTTAAAAACGAAGACAGACATGAAAAAAGCCATCCGATACAGCGGAATTCTTGCTGCGGGCATCATCATCCCCCAAGCAGCCGAAGGTGGAAATCCCAAAACCAAGGCCACACCCGAGCGTCCGAACATCATTTTCATCCTGGCCGACGACATGGGCTATGGTGACCTGTCATGCTACGGCAGCGAATATGTGAAGACGCCCAACATCGACCGGTTGGCAGCCACTGGAACCCGTTTCACCCAATGCTATGCGGGCAGCGGCATCAGTTCTCCCTCGCGCTGTTCGCTGATGACCGGCAAGAACACCGGCAACACCCGCATCCGCGACAACCAGTGTCCGGTTGGCGGCATCCAGGGCATGAAAATCAATCCCCGGGGCGACACGACCTATATCCGCCGCGCCAACCTCCTGCTCGAAGACACCACACTGGCCACCGTCGTGGGCGCCGCCGGCTACCGCACCTGTCTGGTCAACAAATGGCACCTCGACGGCTATGACCCGGGGGCTTCGCCCAACCACCGCGGCTTCGACGAGTTTCATGGATGGACCATCTCGACCGTCCACTCCAACTCACCTTATTATTATCCCTATTACCGCTTCGACAACGACAAACTCATCCATATCAAGGCCAATGCGCACGACAAGCACGTGAAGCACAACACCGACCTCTCGACCGACGACGCCATCAAGTTCATCCGGCGCAACCGCCAAAACCCCTTCTTCCTCTACCTGGCCTATGACGCGCCCCATGAGCCCTACATCATCGACAACACCGTGTGGTATGACGACAAGGAATGGGACATGAACACCAAGCGCTATGCCGCACTCATCACCCACATGGATGCCGCCATCGGACGACTGCTGAAGGAACTCGACCGGCTCGACCTGCGCGACAACACCCTCGTGATCTTCGCCTCGGACAACGGCGCCGCCGTCCAGGCTCCCCTGAAACTATTCAACTGCAATGCGGGGTTCAAAGGTCGCAAGGGACAACTCTATGAGGGTGGCATCCGCGTGCCGCTCATCGTCAACCAACCCGGGAAGGTGCCTGTGCAGACACTCGACAACATCGTCTATTTCCCCGACATCATGCCCACTTTCGCCGCCCTCACAGGGGCCACACAACATCTGCCACAGGGCATCAGCGGCATCAATATCCTGCCGCTGTTCTACGGGCAACAGGTGGACACCGACAACCGTCTGCTCTACTGGGAGTTTCCCGGCGTGCAGCGTGCCGCCCGCCGTGGCGACTGGAAATGCGTGACCATCAAACGGGGAGCGCCGCTGGAACTCTACAACCTGCGCGAAGACATGACGGAAAGCCACAACCTGGCCGACCAATATCCGGAGATGGTGGAGGAATTCGACCGGCAAATGAAAGCCGCCCGCACACCGTCGCCCAATTGGCCGACGGCCGACGACCGTCCTTGACCACCGCCTCACTTGCCTGCCACCTGACGGGCCATTTCGGCCATGAAGTCAGCGGAATGTTCAAAAAAACGGCGGTATCCCTCACATAGATAATTCAGTCCCGGTTCTCCGTCAACACTCTGGAGCAGCCGGTTCTTGGGACATTCCCCATGGCAAAGCCGCTCGTACGGACACTGTCGGCATTGCTGGGGAAGTGTGGTTTTCAGTGTCTGAAAAGCACGTTGCCGGGCGCTATGGACGAGGGTGGAGAGCGGTTGCTGAAGCATATTGCCCAACCGATGCTCAGGGAAGACGAAATGGTCGCAGGAATACACGTCGCCATTGAATTCCATCGCCAGCGCATAGCCACATTCCCGTGCCATGGAGCACAGCCCAGGCTCCACGCCCAACCAGTTGGCCAGCGTCGATTCAAACAGTTGCACATAGACTTCTCCCACGTCATGACGCTTCCACTCATCGAAGACCGCACAGAGGAAATCTCCCCATTGGCGGGGAGTCACCGACTCAGGGGTGACCTCAGTCCTCTCTGCGCCGCTCACACGGGCGCCTCCAGACAGAAGGGGTTCGACGATGGGCGTGAATTGCAGATAGCGGCAACCGATGTCCTTGAAAAACTGATAAAACGCCTGGGGATGGTCAGCATTGAGGCGGTTGACCACAGCCATGGCATTCCACATCACGCCATGCCGGTCGAGCATCTCGATGGCTCTCATCACCTGATGATGGGTTCCCCCACCCCGCCGGTCTCTGCGGTAGGCATCGTGCCAGGGCTGTGGCCCGTCGATGGACAGTCCCACCAACCATCCGTTGTCGTGAAGGAAGTCGCACCATTCCTCGGTGAGCAGTGTCCCGTTGGTCTGGATGCAGTTGTCGATGACATGCCCTCCCGCATACTTGCGCTGCAGGCGCAGCGCGTGTCTGTAAAACGAGAGGGAGCGCAGCATGGTCTCGCCGCCGTGCCAGGTGAAAAGCACCTCGCGCTGGGGCTGCATGGCGATGTATTGCCGGGTGAACTCCTCCAGCAATTCATCACTCATCACATGCCGCTGCACATCCTCATAAAGGTGTGATTTCTCCAGGTAATAACAATAACGGCAAGCCAGGTTGCAGCGTGCGCCTGCTGGCTTGAGCATCACATAGACCGGATGAGTGAAGGGGGCTGTAAAACCGTTCATGAAAAGCAGACAGGCACTTACCGTTTCCGCAATTTATGGATGGCGTTCTCCAACGACTCGGAAGGTTCGATGATGTTGTAGTCGCCCCAGAAGTCGGGATCGGTGAAATACTGCACCTTGTCGTAATAAGAGTCACGGGAACTGAACGACGACTTGCCGCTGATGGGTTCTGCATTTTCCGACAACAGGTCGGTGACCACCATCTCGGCCTCCACATGGTAGGGTGAGGCAAAGAGTTTCTTGCGCCACTCACAATAGAAGCGCACGTCGCTGTGCAGGTAGTGCAACCGGCTGACTCCATTGTCATAACGATAGGCCACCGTGGTCAGCAGTTCACGGGGTTTGAACCTTACCCCGGCAGGTTTGTGCAGCAAGATGCACGCAGCGGCGGCGGCCTCATCCGACATGTCGAGCGCCATCTCGATGCGGGTGAACGCCAGATTCTGCCGGTCGATATACATCCGTCCGCGCTGGAGCACATGATCGGTGGCCACGGCAGGTTCAAAGGAGATGACCAACTGCGGACGGTCGTTGATCGTGACGGGCACCTCCATGCGGAGATGATAGAATTCGAGTTCTTCCCGGTCGAGCAGTATCCCACGCTGCTTGACCAGGTCAAGGGTCACAGGGAGCGTCGGTCCGCCCTGGATCTTGGCACCGAGGGTGTCGGTCTCGCGCGCACTGACCAGTTTACGTCCCTTCTCTATCGACACCCGGTCAACGCCGGTGAGCCGGTTGTAGCCACTTTTATAAAGGTCGGTCACAGCCTCTGCCACATAGATATAACGCTTTCCCTTCTGTGTGGTCTCCCGATAGAAGCACCGCATCAGTTCGTTGTTCCGGCTGTAATTGTCGTGGACCTTGTCCATGGCCGCCAGGACGATGTCGAGCGGATTCATGGCGGAGACGATGACTTCAGAAAGGGTGATATAGCCAGGACTCAACTTGATTTTCAAGTTGTCGGTGGATTTCCCCTCGAGTGAAACTTTAATGCTGGAATATCCCAGGCAAGAGACATATATAGCATCCACAGGCTTCTGCGTCTTCAGCGTGAAGCGCCCATCGGCATTGGTCACCGTGGCTTCATGGCTTTCCGAAGTGGTGATACTGGCCTGTGGCAGTTTGCGCCCCGTCTGCGCGTCACGCACGGTTCCGCTCACGGAATGCATGGCACCCTGTGCCATGACCTCTGTCAAGGGGAACAGGCACAGCAGCAAGACTATCAGCAAGAATTGATCAACCTTTTTCATACAATAACCTCCATTTCGGGTGTAAATTTAAACAATTCATAGGATATTTGCAAATAATTGTCTATTTTTGCAACACCAGAAATATAAAAAATTCATGCGTATCTTCTCCTGTTTGCTGCTGTTGTCGTTCGTGCTCCTGTTGTCTGACTGCAAGAACACCAACGACCGTGCTGTCAAGTCAGGACAGGACGCCGCACCGCCCTCCCTGACGGCACAGGAGCAACCGCTGCGGACCGACTCTTTCAAATATGCCTTGAAAAGTGAGCACGGCTCCTGCGATGTCTATATCGACTACCCCACAGAAGGGCCGCCCGTCATCGTCAGCACGCTGCGGGATTTCATCAAGGCCACGCTCTTCGAGGATGCCGCGCCTGACCTTGAAGGGGACGATGCACAGGAGATGGTGCGCAAATACTGCATGGAGCGGCAGAAAAATCTGGCCAAGACCCTGGAGCAGATGGGCATCCATCACGTCAGTGAGAGCGACGCCCCTGAGGAAGGCATCGATATCCGGATGGTATGCAGGGGGGAGAAGTTCGTCACCTACGAGGTCTACCGCTATTCTTTCATCACCCATGGCGCACACGGGGAATATTCCGACTACGGGGTGACCTTCCGCATCAGTGACGGCCACCGGTTCGGCGATGACCTCCTCGCCAAGACCGATGAAGACCTGTATGCACATATCCGCGCGGGACTGAAATCCTATTTTGAGATTGCTGACGACCGCCAACTGGAGGAGATCTGCACCGCAGACCTGAGTCTGATGCCCATGCCTACGTTCCCGCCCTATCTCGTGGCCGACGGGGTGCGCTTCCACTACTCCATCTACGACATCTGTCCCTTCGACTGGGGAGATCCGGCCTTCACCATCCCCTACGCCGTCATACGCCCCTACCTGACGGAAAGCGCCAAGGAACTGCTGACCACACAAAACTCCGAGAAATGAATATCATAGAAATCACATCACTCAACCATCCCGGCGTGGAGGTGTTCAGCACCCTGACGGAAGCGCAGTTGCGACAGCGGGTGGAACCCACGAAGGGCATTTTCATCGCAGAAAGCCCGAAAGTGATCCGCGTGGCCCTCGATGCCGGATACGAACCGACGGCACTGCTCTGTGAGCGCAAGCACATCACGGGCGATGCCGCCGACATCCTCCAAAGGTGCGGCGGCATACCGGTTTACACGGGAGACCGCGAGACCCTGGCCTCACTCACCGGATATACCCTAACACGGGGAGTGCTGTGCGCCATGCGGAGACCTGTCGCCCCGTCGGTCGAAGAGACCTGCCGCCATGCACGCCGCGTGGTGGTGATCCACGGTGTGGTGGATACCACCAACATCGGCGCCATCTTCCGTTCCGCAGCGGCACTGGGCATGGATGCCGTCCTGCTGACGCCCGACTCCTGCGACCCGCTCAACCGCAGGGCCGTCAGGGTATCGATGGGCTCGGTCTTCCTCGTGCCCTGGACCTGGACGGACCCTGGACTCGGCCAACTCCGTGACATGGGGTTCCGCACGGCAGCCATGGCGCTCACCGACAACTCGGTGCCTATCGACTATCCCCCATTGCAAGAGATTCCCCGACTCGCCGTCATCATGGGCACGGAGGGGGACGGTCTGCCGCAGTCGGCCATCGACGGAGCGGACTATGTGGTCAGGATTCCCATGGCCCACGGCGTGGACTCCCTGAATGTGGCCGCGGCGGCAGCCGTGGCGTTCTGGCAGTTGCGTGCCAAATGAAATGACAATCCCATGTCCAGATGAAGAGAAAGATCATCCTGACCCTGACCTGCTGGCTGACAGCTGTTTATGCCTTGACAGCCACAACTCACACGGCCACCAGCCTGGGTATGGTCGCGGATGACGCCAACCAGTCGGGCCGCAACACGGCCATGCTCCAAGAGGCGCTGAACAAGGGCGTCACCGACATCTCGTTTGACGGATCCTTCCACGTCAATGCCTCACAGGGCATTCCCGTCAACCGGCCCATACGCCTGAGGGGCGGCCAACTCATCATCCACCGCAACGGCAAGGACGACCACAGGCTGTTCAAGGTCATGTCTGGACTGTCGGTGCATGCCGACGGGGTGTCGTTCACAGGTTCCACCTCATCCACCGCCGGCTATTCCCTGCATTTCAGTGTCTTTTCCAACACCAGGTCTCATCAGGAGAAGGAACGCATCACCGGCGACCTGGGGACGTTGTCCTTCTCCCACTGCAAGATAAAGGACATCGCCCTGTTGAGGATGACCCAAAAGGTGACCGACAGTTCCGGCCAGTATGCTGACGTGGGGGTGGACAGCATCCTCATCAAAGACAATGAATTCGACGTGAGGACCTTCGCCACCATCAGTTTTGACGGTGGACTGATCAGAAAATCATGCGAGGTGGCGGGCAACAAGGTGACCAATCTCAGCGGCGTGTTCTTCAATCACAACACCACCCATGAAGGCGACTGGAAACAAAACACACGCAACGCCCCCATTCTCTTCCACGACAACCACATCACCACCGCGCAGCCGGCCTGCAACTATTATGTGTGCGCGCTCCTGGTCACATCCAGGTCGGCCCACGTTTATAATAATGTGTTTGAAAACTTCCTCGGCATCTGCTACACGCGGGGCGACTTCAAACTGATGGACAGCCGCGACGACCTGCGTGACATCATTGTCAGGGAGGCCTCATGCACCAATGCCGGCGATGATCTGAAAGGCATCTACGGGGCTTGCCTGTATGAGGTCTATCTGTCGTGCGAGGAGGTGTATTTCCACGACAATCTCATCACCAACATGCTGGCTTATCGGTTGGCGGGCAACAGGACTCCTGAAACCAACCCCAAGGTGTCGACCTGCTATGCCAAAAACTGCGCCCACATCAGCGGCCACGCACAAAAGAGAATCATCCGCAACAACCGTTGGGTGTGGGATGAGACCTACTGCCGCAAACTCCTTGGCAACGCCTGGGAGACCCAATACAAACGACTCGCACGAGCCAAGGGAGAGACGCCCGTCGACAAGGAGACATGGATCAGGCAACAATATTTCACAAGGCTGTTCAACTACGTCACCTCATTCGACGAAGTGGTGTTCAAAGACAATGAGGTCGACATCCGAGGCGGCAGCATCACGGGCATCTCACTGAAGGGGTCGCCCAACGCCATCGGAAGATTCGAGTTCTCCGGCAACGCCATCCGCGCCAACCAGATCACTGGGGCCCTGTGCAGGTTCCTGCCTCCGACCACAAGCAAGACCATCGAGGAAAGCCAACTCGACGCCGTGCACCATGACGGGAAGTCGCTGCGCCAGTGGATGAGGGCTGCCGACCCCAAGGCCGGAGGCAAAAACCTCCACGCCCACAGCATCAACAAGGAAGGTACGGCGGGATTTCTCGTGCGGTATGTGGCTCCTGGCGGAAAAGTCGTCAGGGCATACACCACTCCCCTCGACAAGAACAAAAAAGCCACCCGCGTCAATACGTATTTCATCAACGATGACATCACGCTGACCGCCACGGAGAAAGACGACGGCACAGCACCTGTCTATCAGTTGGCGGAACAAAGCCACCCGGATGCCGTCATCTGCGACAACCGGATCCAACTCTCCGGCAACCCGATGCCCGTGATCCTATTCAGGGCCGTGTGCAACTATCCTTTCCAGGGCGAAGGGAGCCGACAGGCATACAGGCACTGGGTATATGGCAATATCACCGTGGAGCGCAACCACATCTCCGGGGCCAACTATATCATCGACCCCGGCCGCGCCAAATCACTGAGTGAGCGGGGTAATACCTGTCAACCGACGAAGGGAGGAACGAAACGGAAACCATCCATCCTCGACATCCGCAACTTCACCCAACAGACCGTGGCCACGACCATCCTGCCCGCCAACAACCATGAGGACTACCAACTGCGGATCTTCCTGGATGGGTTGAAGGGCACGCACGTCTATCAAACCGCCTTTGAGCACACTCCGTCCCATCCGCTTTCTTTCATGATGTACCACGACGGCGACAAGTCCTATCACCTGTCGGTGGAATACAAAGTCAAAGGCAAGAAAAAGAACAGGGAACTCACTTTTGGCAAAAAAGGGACAACCACTGTCGTCACGGGGATGAAAAACGGCAAGAAAACCTCTCATTCCCTCCCCAAGAACAACAGCAGACAGAAAATCGTAGATGATGACCTCACCATCTCCATCGAAACTTACAACCCCACAACGGCCATGACCGTCATCCACCTGCACAACAAAGCCGAAGGCAAGCAGATTGACGGACCTGTCACCATCAGATGGAGCAACCGATGAGGGCTTTCGTCATCCGGCTACGATATGGAAAGCCCCTGTCATGTAGATGCCCAGTTTCAGCGAATAGTCAAACTCGCCGACTTGATTCCAAGGAGCATTGTAATAGGTCTTCTCCTTCAATACCACATCATTCTTATCATAGTATTTCCTGGAGACAATCCGATAGGTGAGCAGAGGCTCATCAAACTCATAGAGCACCTCCGCCCTTACGGCTTTGCCGATTACGCCATCAGCCTTGGCATCCTTCTTGCAAGCTTTCTTGTTCTTGTAGTCGTAACGCACCCATAACAGGTAGCTTTTTGGCAAGCGGTCCACGCAGTCGCTGGCGTTCACCACCTTCGTCTCATCTTCCACCACCAACTTGTATGTCTTCACCTGTGCGGAAGCCGCAGTGCAGAACAGCACCATGCATAACAAGGAAAAAATCAATTTTTTCATAAATTATCTTTGAATGGTTCACAAATTTCTATCACAAAAGGGGTTCTAATCTTTGGGAGCCGGGATCAACATATCGATGACCTGCATCACGTCGGTCACGGAAACGGTTTCATCCGAGTTGACATCAGCATTGGCAACGTCAAACACGAGGGGTTCCTCACCCAAAATGTAGGACACCATCAGCAAGACATCCGTCATGTTGACCACGCCATTCCGATCGACATCACCTGCCAACCTCCGGTTGATGAACAGCGACGTGGGCGTGACTGGAACTGCGGTTTCGGCGATGATATAGGCATCGCCGGCTCTCACGGTGACATTCTCGGTCAGTTGGAAGGCATCACCCACCGCATTGATGACATAGGCGGAAGCAAGCGTCTGGTCTGCCGTTGTCGCCACGAAGCGGTAACCATCCACACTTTTGGATGAGGCCGCAGTCTTTTGGATCCTGACATTGGAGGCCACAAGTTTCAAGGGCTTCTCACTCATCTCCTCAGGCACGCCGATGATGTATGGTTCGTTGGCCTTCCAGTTTCTGACTGTCTTGAAAGTAAGGTGCTCACCATCAACCCCTTCCAGACTTCTCACCCAAAAGCCATCTTCGTCATCGCCGGTCCAATGATATTCCTCATCGTCTATCATCATTTTCTGAACCGTATAAGGCAAAGAGACGGTCTCCCAACCCACATACTCATCGCACGCAGCATGGGGAGTACGGATATAGCAGATCTCTTCATCCACCTCAAAACTGGTCGGGACATAATAGGCATATCCCTGTTGCCAAACGATGTCACCCACAGCCTTGTAGCCCTTGACCACGTTTTTCTCCGCCAATGTCGCAGGAATGTCAGCATCCTGGTCAAGGAAATAGAGGGTATTGGGATTGTCATTGGGTGTGAGTTGCACATCAGTGAGGGTGGAACCCGTAAACCGCACAGCTACTGCAGATGGCGAGATGGTGGTGCTCGCAGCAAGTTCCCTCGCCTGCCGCACGCCATAGGCATCCCACTCCTCATAGCCGACTGTCACGGTGTAGGGAGAGTCTTCGCTGCCAATCGTATTGGAGTATTCGTCCAGCGACACATCAAACCAGATCTCGCTGCCATAACTCAGGTTTGGACAACTGACCGTGACCTCACGGGTCTCACCTGCATGCAACGTCACCCGCTGCCTCACAACCCTGGGGTCAGGACGGTCACCCTCTTCTGCACTGAAGAAGTTGACGACGAGCGACACGAATCCCGTCCAGGATTCCTCTGACCCGTTGTGGAGTGTGACGGCCGCCTCGGCGGTATTGCCAAACATCCTGTGGTTCTCCTCGTCCAGACTCCTCACCACGCAACTGGTCACCTCAGGAGCGGCCGTGACAGGAGGATCGACGAAGGTGAAGGCCTCGTTCTCGTAGATCACCTCTCTTGACTCACCGACAATAATCTTCAGGTCAACAGGATTCTTACTGGTATTGAACATGAAATCGACGACATCCTGGTGATTCACTGTAAGTTGCAGGTTCTCACTTCTCAGGCAAGTCCCATCGACATACAACTGGATTGGACCACAGAAATCATAAGGGCCGTCATTTTCTATCGTCGCACGGATTTGCTTAAACGAACTATGGTCATACTGTTGCTCGACTTTGATCACATCCAGGGTGGTGTGCAGCATGACGCTGGAAAAAGTGGCCTTGCCGTCGGCGATGGTCACATTCATGAAAATCCGCTCGCTGTCGGTGTCAAACTTCCAGTTCTCCTCATCTCCGGCTTTGCAGACACACTTGATCTGATATTCACCATCGGGCAGGTCCTTGCCAAGGTCACAGAGTGAGACCGGGTTGCGGAACCGCATATCGTAACTGGAGTAAAGAATGCCCTCGGCCAAATATTGCACTTGCAGCACCTCATCGCCCTGACACAAGGCTAAGCCCAGGGCATAATGATACGTCACTGGTACACGGAAAGTATTATTCACACTGATGTCGGAAAACGAAGCCCCGGTGTATTCCAACTCTGACGTGGAACCCGCCAAAGAGAGATCCACGACCTGCACAATAGGGGGTCGCAAACCCTCTGGCTCCGTCTCCAAGACGCTCGGACTGATGCCAAAGATCATCATCTGCTGGGTGGAGAAACCATAAGAGAGGTTACTGCCGCCGATTCCCTGTGCGGTAGGGTTGAGCGCCTGCAACCGGAAGAAACCGTCCGACATGCCATTCCATCCCCAGTTGATATGGAAAAGACCATTTCCGTCGTATCCGTCACAAACGAAGGCATGTCCTGCCCCATTGGAGTTCTGGGCCGCATAGAACACTGGCCGTCCGGCGGCCAGTTCGGCATAAACGAGTTCCTCCCACTCCTCATCAGAATACGCACTCCTGCTGGCGCTGAGCGCAGGATTGGCATAGCCGAAATACGTGTTGAGCGCATCAGCGCTTTTCATGGCGTCGGCGCCCGAACTGGTTACGTCATAACTCATCTTCACAGCATGGCCGCAGTAAAGCATCAGGTCGGCCACAGCGAGATTGGCAGGGCTTTCTGAATTATCTTTTTTGTCGTAGCTGAGCTGCATCCTGCCCCAGTCAAAGATGATGGGATCGAGCTCAGGATAATAGGAATAAGCAGGAATCGTGTCCGTCTCTTCCTGAGGCCACTTGTGGTAATACATGATCTGAGCCAGGGCGGTGGCCACACATCCTGTGACAGCTGAACTGCCGGATGTCGTCTGGCATCTCATGTTGTATGGGTTGTCCTGTCCCCAAGTCGTCTCTATCAAGGGGGCGACCTCCATCCTGGATATTTCCAGACCAGTGGCAGATGTCCTAGCCGTCCGTCTCTTACCTTCCACAGGATGCTGCTGGACCCACTCGATTTCCTCGGCATAGCCATCAAGCCAGGTCCTCATGTTGTCGGGAATATGAGCCAGGTCAAAACTACCCCGGTCGGAATAGCCGAGGATTTCCTCCGCGTCATCGTCTCCGGAAACGATGACGAAACCGCCATCATCTCCTCTGTTGAAAACATAATAATAAGGCTGACTGCCTGCGCCTCCTTTACCGATGGTTTTCTGCCGTCCCTGCATGGCCAATGTCAAGGCCTGGCCTTGCAGGTTTCGGGAAGCGAGGAATGCCTCTGCCTTCATGGCCGCCTGGCGGCTGCTGACCGGAGAGGCCTGCAGAATGGCGGAAACAAATATAAAGAGCAACAATGCCGTTTTTCTCATTGGAAAAGGTTTTATTGGTCATCAACACCCACATCGGCATCCTTCATGATTACGCAGGGTATTAATTGCTTGCAAAACTAATCAAAAAGCAAGAAAAAACCAAACAATAGCACACAAACCTGTATCGTTTTCAGATAAAAAACGTATTTTTGCAAAAAGAAAGCTTTTGGCATGGCCAATTCAATAAAAATCACTAATTTTGCGCTATATTCGGTTAAAAAACAGACAAAAGCGGCTACATTTGACCCAAAAGTGATGAAAAGCACTTGAAATGCCGGCATCAGTCCATGATCAAGCTAACATAAATCAATTATCAATCATAAAAAAATACTTATAAGGATGGAAACAAAGCGATTTCTCTTGGCTACCGCAGCCACCATACTGATGGCGCTCTCAGCCAACGCACAAAACAGGGACTGGAAATCATATTCCTACCTTGAGGCCCAAGGTGGACTGCAGATCACGCCCACCAATGCGCCGAAAGACAAACTGATCACCCCCACGGCAGCCCTTTCGTTCGGACATTTCTTCACACCCGTCGTAGGTATGCGCCTGCATGTCAATGCCTGGCAGTCGAAAAGCGGATTCGAGGACATCGACCAATACTACAAATGGAAATACGTCACTCCCGACCTCGACCTCATGATCAATCTGAGCAACCTGATCGGCAGAAGCAAGGACCATGCGCTCAACCTGATTCTTTTAGGAGGTGCCGGTGTCAGCTACGCCTGGGACAATGACGAACTCTTCGCCCTCAACATGCCGGTCACCGCCGCTCCTCTGGCTTGGAAAGACAACCGTCTGAGCCACAATTTCCGTGCAGGTCTGCGCTTGGAGACCAACATGCAGAAACCCCTTGGCCTGAGCCTTGAGGTGAACGCCAACTCCCTCGACGACCGTTTCAACTCGAAAATGAGCAGCAGGGATGACTGGATGTTCACAGCCATGCTCGGTCTGAATTTCCGCTTCGGACACAAAGCACAGAAGAAGCGCGTGACCGTTCGCGAAATCGAGGAGGAAATCGAAGAGGAAGTGCCTGAGACCATCGTCGTCAAGGAGAAGCGCCCCGTCACCAAGACGGAGAAGGTAAAATTCCACAAGGAGGTGTTCTACGCCATCCGCGTGAGCGATAACGAGACACCCAGCGCCATCATGGAACAAGCCGCCAAATTCATGAACGAGAATCCGAAGAGCGTCCTCTATGTGGTGGGTTATGCTGACAAGGGAACGGGCAACCCCAAACTCAACCAGATGTATGCCCAGCGGCGTGCAGAGACCTTCAAGAAAGACCTTGTCGAGCGCCATAGCATCGATCCGGAGCGCGTCATCATCGACTCCAAAGGCGACACCGTACAGCCGTTTGCCGAGAACGACAAGAACCGTTGCGTGATCGTTGACGCCGAAGGCTTCCGCGATGTGACAGAATATGAGGAAGTGGAGGTCAAGAAGGAGGTCATGAAGAAAGTGAAGCGCATCGTCAAGCGCCAAGTGACGGAATAACATTTTCATTCACTTTAACTGAAAAGGATATGCCACACCTTTTAGACGTTGCTCCGATACCTTCCCCACTGCCATCTGGATGCAGTTGCAGCAACCACTCACAATTCCAGATCGACACGCTGCAGAATGTCAGGAATGTCATTCCCGACAGCCTCAACAATTCCATTGATGCGATGAACGACAGCCTCTCCGCAGTCCTGCCTATCGCAGGCGGACAAGATGGCGGCACAGGAGGTACAACCATGCTGATTGTCATGCTCGCCATCGTTGCCCTTATCCTCTGGACCGTCTTCGGGCTCTCCAAGTCATCGGACGGAAAAAAACTCAACATCCGACACACGCTGCCCAGCATCCTCATGGGTCTGTTTCTCTTGCCGTTCATGACGGGTTGTGACTTCATCAAGGGCAAACCCGAAAAACCGCTCCCCAACATCGACTCTCTGGTCGATGTGAAAGTGGAACAGCGCATGAAGGAGAAAGCCGCTGCTGACGCGCAACAGCTTCAGAAAGCCGACCCTGTCCCGGCGGATGAGGTCATCGCCGAGGACTTGGACGATGACGACTTCGTGGAAGACGATTTTGACGACATCGAGGAAAGCTTGGAAGGACATATCGGTCCCTATACCATCACCATGAACCTCGATGACCTCGACGATGCGGTCGAAGGCGACTACGCGGGCTACTACTATTACAACGACCGTCCGCAGTCAAAATTCAGATTGAGGATCGCGAAATTCGTAGCCATCAACGCCAAGGGCTCCATGGATCTGGTCTTGAAGGAATACTCGCCGCAGGGTGCTCATACCGGTACCTTCAACGGACAGTATGAATGCAGGGGCGACTACTATGCCGGAACCTTCACCAACAGCAAGGGACAGAAGTTCAAGTTTGAGGTGAGATGACCCTCCGATGTACTCAACGCTGGTTCTTCGCAGATGAGCATCAATGCCGGCAGAGCCAGGACACGGATATCGTCAAAATGAAATCTGAAATTGAAACCTACAACAGAAAAAGCAAATGAAAAAGAAATTATTATTCATCACACTGATCCAGGTCTCTCTTTTCTTGGGGGCTTGTGGAGACAAAAAACAGGAAGCACCCGCTCCGAGTGAGACCACCGAGGAGAAAGCCACCAGCAACACCAGCGAGGAAAACGCAGCCCAAGTGACTGAGGATGAGGATGCATCTGCCACCGATTCTGAAATCGCCAATATCAAGAAGTTCTGGCAAGTCAAGAGTTTTGAGGTGGAACCTGGTGACATCACCCCGGGAATCCAGGAGTTTGCCCTGGCTTTCTGCAAGCAGTATCCCAAATTCATCTCCAACAAGACGTTGTCCGAATACCTCATTTCACCCAAGGAATACAATGAGGAAAAAACCGGCTATCATATTGATGACCAAACCCAAAACGGCTACATCTCTTCCTCGTCGATGGCACAGTACACGACTGCCTCGCGTTTCTGCTATTGGAAGCGCAACGACGGCCACAGGCTCCTCGCCGTATGGCTTGAGGAAGAACATGAGAATGAAAGCGGAGAGCACCTGATCGCCTTCTATGACTATGACGTCGCAAATGATGTGATGAAACCAGAACCAGCTCTGACCGAATTGGTGGAGAATGCAATGAGTGATTTCGATGACTATGCCGTCGTACTTCCTGTTGAGGGCAAGAACATCGAACTGAATGGCTACACTTATTCTGACGACTCCGCTGAGACGACGACCTACCAGATGATCTGGGACGGCCAGACTTTCAAAATCAAGAAATAGTCATTTCACCGTCAGGGTATCCTGAGAAGAACGAGGAGTTGCTCCAAGATGGGGGTCACGATAGACTTTGTCCCAATCACGGAGCAACTTCTCGTTTTTGCGCCGTGCCTTTTTGCTGAGCGGTTTCTTCCGAAACATCTCGAAAAAGTCAAAAGAGACGACACCTCCCGAAGGAGCATAAGCGGCGGCATCACGCGTGGCGAGCCCAATCATGGTCTTGATATTCTTCTGCTCTTTTCCCCACACGACGACTTCCCCCAACCGGTTTTCCTTGGGCAACAGCCACAACGTATCACGGCATTCATGACGGTTGACGATCCGCTGAAGGTAACTCACATGGGATATCGTGGCACTGTTGAAGGCGGAGTCGATAACTACCCTGCCCTGATAATCAGAGACGGCTACGTGCCCCTTATCGGTACGCACCTTGACATCACGGATGGGCGTACCGGTCTCTTTGTCGATGATCACACATTTGGTCTGTGCACTGGCCAGGACACAGCTTGTAGTCATGGCCAAGGCGATGATGCTGCGCCTTGAAGGATGAAAGTGAACGACAAATCTCATGTTGTTTTCTTTTCTGCAAATTTATCGGTTTCTTACAATCCTGCCGATTTTTCATGGATTATTTATCAAAAATTGAGAAAACGCCCGTTCCCCATCAATAATTTTAAGTTAAAAGGTGAGAAAAGTCATAAATCTTATTACTTTTGCACCATCGGAAAAACAAACACTGCAACAGGATGAAATTTGGACTTGTACTGGAAGGTGGCGCCATGAGGGGCCTTTTTTCTGCCGGGATACTCGATGTGATGATGGAAGAAGGCGTCGAGTTTGACGGTGCCGTCGGCGTGTCTGCCGGAGCGGCCTTCGGCGTGAACTTCAAATCCCGCCAGATTGGTCGTCCGATCCGTTACAACAAACGTTTTGCCCGCGACTGGCGCTACTGCAGTCTGCGGTCCTGGATCATGACCGGCGACCTCTTCGGAGCGAACTTCGCCTACCATGACGTGCCCAACCTCTACGACCCCTTCGACAACGAGGCTTATGCAGCAAATCCCATGGAGTTTCATCTTGTATGTACCGACGTCATGACCGGCGAGGCCGTCTATAAACAGGTCAGACAAGGTGGTGACGTGTGCTATGACTGGGTGCGCGCTTCAGCTTCCATGCCCATGGTGTCGAAACCTGTGCATCTCGACGACAAATGGCTGCTCGACGGCGGGGTGGCCGACTCCATTCCCCTCGCCTATTTCGAACGGCAGGGTTTTGAGCGCAACGTGGTGATCCTGACCCAACCCGAGGGTTATCAGAAAAAGCACAACCGCCTCATGCCGCTCCTCAGAGTCAACCTGCGCCATTACCCCAACATGGTGAAAGCACTCGACAGACGGCATCTCATGTACAATGAGCAACTGGCATACGTCAGGAAGAGGGAACAGGAGGGAAAGGCTCTGGTGATACGTCCCACAGCAGCACTGAAGATCGGGCATGTCTCCCACAACCCCGATGAAATGCAGGCGGTGTATGAGGAAGGCAGAAAAATGGGTATGGAGCGTCTCCAGGACATCCGCGATTTCCTGCAAAAAAAGGCTTGAAACAGGGCTATAAAGACTTGGAATAGAACGAAAGAAAGAGTTTGAAATGGGGCAAAAAAGACTTGGAGCAGGACCCCCAAAAAGGCTTGAAATAGAACAAAAAGAGCTTGAAATAGAACAAAAAGAGGGTTCAATACAGGGCAAAAAAAATTGATTGTCTCACGACAACCAATCTTTATTAACCTTAATAATCTAATACCATGAAAAACACGATGCAAAGTTAGCGCTTTCTTGGGAAAAAGAGAATTTTTCGTCTCGGAAAGCGCAAAAATTAACATCAATTAAACTTTTCACCATCCCATTTTAGTTTTCTTTGCACCAGAATAGCCTCCAAAGCCATTTTCTCCTTCTTGGTCACCATGGGTGTGGAGAGGATGAACGTGAGTTCCTGTCCTCCGGAAGACATCAGGGCATAGGTCATCATGGGATCCACCAAACGGAAGAGGTCGTCATAGCGCTCGACCGTCATCGTGTCAGGCCGCTGCACCAGCGATTCGGGCAGGATGGTTGGCAACAGGCCGGCAGACGGAATCGGCCTCCATTGGCTGTCATAGAAAGAAACTGTGGTCTCTGGTGCCTCTCCGTAGTAGGTGCGTGACATGCAAATCAGGGTGTCACCGCCCGTTGTCGGAAGCAGGGAAAGTTGGATGCGGGCGGTCGGATTGAGCGTCACATCTGCAAAAGTGGCAGTGAGCGAGTCGAGCGTCGTCGCACCCTGCAATAGGTTGAACGTCTCCGCCTTAACACCCATTTGGTAGAAGTCCACCATTTCCGTCCGTTTGGTTTTATTGAGATAAGGCACCACGGAGTCGGGCATCGCGACCCAGTAGTCCTTCATCTGTTTCTGAGCAAAGGACATCGTCGCAGAAAAAAGCATGGCGGCGATGAGAAAAAGCTGTTTCATTTGGCACTCTTTATTTTTGTGAAATGCAATATTACTCAAAAAAACACAAACAGGCAACAATTGGACGTAAAAACATGTTAATAGCCTAAAAAGGAATAAAAAGATTTGATTTTCTTTGAAAATAATGCTACTTTTGCAAATGATATTTTATTTTTCAGGCACAGGCAACACCTTGTGGGCAGCACGCAGAATCAGCGAGGCCATCGGAGAGCGATTGATTCCCATGACCTCTGCAGGACCAGAAGCCCAAGGCTTTGAATTGTCCGATGACGAGCGTATCGGCTTCTGTTTCCCCGTGCATGGATGGCGCCCGCCGGCACTCGTAAGGGATTTTGTCAGACGAATATCCGTGCCACATCCCGGAAACCGGTACTGCTGGATGCTTTGCACCGCAGGCGACGATATCGGGGAGACCGTGTCCATCTTCCAAAAAGACCTCTCACCCACCGGTCTGCATGTGAGCAGCGCTTTCTCTCTGGCTATGCCGGAAACCTATGTCGGTCTCCCATTCATGGATGTCGACAGCCTGGACAAGGAACATCAGAAAAAGGCACAGGCCAGGATTGACCTTGAGCGGCATATCCAGATCATCACGGCACGAGGCGAAGGGGCTACGCCACAGCATACCAGCCATTGGCCGCGCATCAACAGCCGGCTCTTAGGGGCAGCTTTCGTGAAGTGGCTGGTCACCGACAAGCCCTTCCGTGTGGATCCGGCGCGGTGTCTGAGATGCGGGAAATGCGCTGAGGTTTGTCCCGTAGGCAATATCTCGGGAGGAAAACGGCAACTGCCCGAATGGTTGCACCAAGGGCGATGCCTCACCTGTTTTGCCTGTTACCACTATTGTCCTGTAAAGGCCATAGACTATGGGCGGCGCACCAGGAACAAAGGCCAATACCACTATACGAATCAAGAAACAACCCAATCCTGAATATGAAAAGATTATTATTTGCACTTTTCGGAATCATGACAGCTCTCTGCACATGGGGTGTGGGAGCCTACCCCCTGCCGGTCGAAGTGAGACAAAGCGACGGCACGCTTTTAACCGTTCTCCTGCACGGAGACGAAGATTTCCATTATTACACGACAACGGACGGGGTCCTTCTGGTACAGTGCGACGGCGCCTATTATGTGGGTGCAGTGGATGCCATGGGACAGATGACCGCCACCACGCAACTGGCTCACAACAGGGAAGTGCGCACCGAACGGGAAGCGCAACTGGCAGCAGCCCAACAGCGCGAGACATTCCTGAATGCAGGACGTGAGATAGCCTCTATCCGCAAGGCCCGCCGTGAACCCATCGACATCACCGGCACCACGCTGTTTCCTCATGAGGGAACGCCCAAGGCCGTGGTGATCCTCGCTCAGTTCAGCGACACCACCTTCACCATCGAGAACCCCAAGCGCGCATTCCAGGATTACTTCGACTCGATGGAGCCCCTTCAGGAATATGGTTTCGGAGAGAGTCAGAACGCCTCCAGCGTGAGAAAATATTTCAAGGACGTCAGTTTCGGAAAATACGAGCCCATGTTTGATGTCTATGGCCCTGTGACCTTGCCCAGTGCGCTCAAGACTTACGGAGGCACACAGGACAGCGGCAAAGGAGAGCGGATGGACCTGCTCCTGCAAGATGCCTGCGCATTGATGAACGACAGTCTCGACTTCTCGCAATACGATGGCAACGCTGACGGAGTCGTCGATCTCGTCATCGTCATCTATGCGGGTTACTCCGAGGCATTCAGCGGCAACTCCAACGAGTGTATATGGCCCAAGTCTGGAACAACCTCCGGCGGCACATACGACGGCGTTCGCGTCTCCCGCTACGCAGTGGGCGCCGAACTGGTGGGCTTCCCCGGATGCTATTCCAAACCGCCCTACAAGCGCATCCACGGCATCGGTGTGATGTGCCATGAGTTCTGCCACACCCTCGGACTCCCTGACCTCTATCCCACCGTCAACTCCTCCAAAGGCGACAACCAGGCCATGGAATATTGGAGTCTGATGGACTCCGGAAGTTACCTGATCAACAGTTATGCCCCGGTGAGCCTCACCGCCTGGGAGCGCGAGGCTTTCGGATGGATCGACATTCCCACGCTCACCGAACCAGGTGACATGACCATCAAGGCCATCGACGATGGCGGCTCCGCCTACCGCATCATGAACGACAACGATGAAAGCGGCAGTGAGTACTTCATCATCGAGAACATCCAGAATATCGGGCACAATTTGCGGCAGAAAGGCCATGGACTGCTGGTCTATCATGTCGATTACGACAGTTATGCTTTCTCCCTGTCTTCCAATTCCGTCAACAACGTCGTGGGACATCCACGCATGACCATCGTGCCGGCCGACGGTGAACTTTTCTGCGCCTACAATGTGGGCAAGACCATCGACGGCGTCCGTATCACCAACGCCATGTTCTATGACAACCTCGCCGGAGACCCCTTCCCCGGCACGTCAAATATTACCGCACTCAACGACACCATGGGCATCGTAAACTTCCAGGTTTACAATGGAGAGGTGCTCAACAAAGCGCTCGACAACATCAGTGAGAATGGACTTGAGATCAACCTCACCTTCATCAACGATTTCAGCACTTGGTCTGGCATCAGTTCACCTGAAGTCTCTGCCAGAAAAGAGGACAGCAACATCTACACCATCGACGGCCGCATGGCCGGCAAATCGATGGAAGGACTCCCCAAAGGAATCTATATCCGACAAGGCAAGAAAGTGGTGAAGCTGTAAGTCTGTTTTTCCATAGTCATCCATCGTGATGGATTTCCCATTAGGGGAAAGGCTCATACCCAAAGGGGGCGGCATCTGAATCATCAAATGCCGCCCCCTTTATTATTCTGTTGTCATAGGATCAGAGATCAAACTTATAGCCGAAGGAAAGCATGAACACGCCATTCTTGTTGTCCTTCGGACCAAAGACATCCTCCTTGTTCACCTTGGTCAAACCGATATTGTAACGGGCATCAATCACAAAGTGACTGGGGAACTCATAAGAGATGCCCACGGGGATGGAGAGGTCGATCTTATTGCAGTCTTTCTCGATGTCCAATGTGGTTTTCGTGGTCAGATCACGACCTTCGAAAGAACTTTCCGTATGCATACTTAAGTCTGCATTGATAAGATAGCCCAACTGCAAACCCGTCTTCAGAGCCAGTCCTTTTGTGACATAGAAATTGGCGATGAGAGGCACATTGATATAATCAAGGTCAACCTCAGGATCCTTGTACTTGACTTGGGTTGCGTCAGTGTAGTCTTCCCATGCACTGCCTTGGCTCGTGCGGCTCAATCCTATTGATACCCCAAGTAACTTGGTTGCCTGATATTCAAAATCCAATCCCCAAGAAGAAGCTCCTTTGAACTGTGTGTCAAGTTCTCCTCCACCCATAGGAATTTTTTCCATGTTGGACAGTTGAGAGGCACCGAAACCGAACCTGAACTGCATGGCCCATTTCCCTGGCTCAAACTGTGCACTGGCACTGAGCGCCACTACCATCATGATAGCGACCACAGCAAATCTCTTTACTTTCATGTTCATGATTGATCTTTGATTTTTTGCGTTATCGTTCTATTTTTGTTATCCTTTTGATTAAAAAGGGCATGCAAAAGTATGAATTATTTCAGAATTTAGCAAAAAAAAAGCAACATTATTCCTTTCGGGAACGGAAAGATTTGGCCTGATGAATTTCAACCCATCAGATTTCGGGTCTCTTCTCATGCCTTCACTTCTTATAGAACTCATCCAATTGCTTGAAACAATGCTTGTTGATCAGTTGTTCCAAATGACGGTCGGGGTTATGGCGGATCACACAATGGTGGTCAAAGACCATCATCACGCCGTTTTGGGCGGTATAGGGTTTCCATTGGGGCAAACCATTGATATTGGGGTCACCGGTGTGGGCAAACTGTGCCCAGGCACTGCTCATGAGGTCGGCCAGTGCCAGATCCTGCTGGCTGGCCTCCGGCAGTTCGTTCTTGGAATGATGCAGCGTATTGAAGCAAAACTTCAGTTCGTGTCCGTGCTGTGAGGCGTTGGTGACAGGCGACCTCCATTGAAACATATAGGTGAAAGTGCGGGCTTTCCTGCTTTCTGCGATATAGTCGGCCGTGATGATGGTCTTGGGGCGGAACAGCCAGTCAATACTGACAAGGTCCTGCGGCGTGGCATCGGGATAGGCCTCTTTGAAAGCGGAGATATACGCATCGGTGTCTTCACCAAAAGTTGGCTGTAGTGCAGTCCTGGCCTGGTCGAGGGTCATCGGCTGTTGATAGGCCAACCGCTGGAGTTCATTGAAAGTGGTTCCAATCATGATAGGCACGTCATCGGAGATGGCGGCGAATCCTGGTTGGAAGGGTTGCTGCAACAACGTCTCTCCGTCGGGAGTGGGACCGAAGCCCCACATCATCGGGGTGCCGGGCTTTCTGGTGCCGATACTGGCGGCCATGGCCCTTTGTCCAGCAGCATAGAGTTCTTCATAAGGAACGTCCTTGATGCGGTCGATATGTTCCTTGTCGATGCCTAATTCTTTCAAGACGGCGG
The DNA here is from genome assembly GCA_902776475.1 of uncultured Prevotellaceae bacterium. Taxonomy (GTDB): domain Bacteria; phylum Bacteroidota; class Bacteroidia; order Bacteroidales; family Bacteroidaceae; genus Prevotella. The sequence continues at coordinate 183,175 of CACYQD010000001.1, forward strand.
CTCCCAACTGCTCACTCATTGCCTTGGTGTTCACATTGAGGATGGTGCCGCTCATGATGATGGCTTTATGGAAAAGGCCTTTGGCGGGCGGCATGCAAAGGAGCGTACCCACTTTGCCTCCCCCACCCGACTCACCGAAGATGGTGACATTGTCGGGGTCACCGCCAAACAGGCGGATATTGGTCTTGACCCATTGCAGGGCAGCCACCACATCGAGCATGCCGACGTTGGCTGAATGCTTGTATTGTTCGGAGCAAGCCGAAAGGTCAAGGAATCCGAGGATGTTGAGCCGATGATTGACACTCACGACGACAACGTCTTTCCGGGCCAGCGCCATGCCGGGATTCCATGCCGAGGTACCGGAATCGAAACCACCGCCGTGCAGCCACACCATCACGGGCTTACGGGCCTTGAGGTCTGTGGTCCAGACATTCAGCACACAGGAGTGCTTCTCCGACATCTCCCGCTCACTCAGTTTCCGCCCATGAACCATCTGCATGGCCTGCGGCCCCCAGTGGTCACAAATCATGAGCGTGTCCCAACGGTCAACGGCCATGGGCGGCTGGAAGCGCTCCACCTTGGCATAGGGTATTCCGAGGAAAGCCAACGAACCTTCCTGCTCACATCCCTTCACCTTTCCAGAAGGGGTCTCAACCACCAACGGACCGGTCAAGGCCCTTTCCGCCGACGAAGACATGGCATCCTGTGCCATGATGGCCGAATGCGCCAAAAGCGACACAAATGTCCCGAAAAGAAAACGTTTCATATTCATCATCAATAGACTCTCTCACCAAATATCGTGGTGCCCACACGTACAAGCGTACTCCTGCACTGGCAGGCGATGGGATAATCATGGCTCATCCCCCAACTGCGCTCGCAGAAATAATCGACGTCGGCAAAATAGGCGGCCTTCACCTCATCGAAGAAGTCGGCAGCCATTGTCATCTCCTGCCTGATCTGCTCCTCGTCCTCCACGTAGGAGGCCATCATCATCAGTCCACAGATGCGCACATGTGACAGGGTGCGCCACTCTCCATCGGCCAGCAACTGACGGCAATCATCAAGCGTGAGACCATATTTGGTCTCTTCTTCTGCGATATGGAGTTCAAGGAGCACATCGACCACCCTGCCGCACCGGGCAGCCTGACGGTCGATCTCACGCAGCAACTTCATGGAGTCCACGGCCTCTATCATCGAGATGTAGGGCACGATGTATTTCACCTTATTGGTTTGGAGGTGACCGATGAAATGCCACTGGATGTCAGCGGGAAGCTGCTCGTGCTTGACTTGAAGTTCCTGCACATGACTCTCACCGAAGAGGCGCTGTCCCTCGCTGTAGGCCGACAGGATGCTCTCCTTCGGGTGGTATTTGCTCACAGCCACAAGCCGGACACCGCCGGGCAGACTGTCGAGCACCTGATGCAGATGACTACTGATCGCATCCATATCCTTACTCTTCTGATGCGGATTCCTTCACTGCGGCGGGTGCCTTATGCTCAAAGACATCCATGATCTGTGTCTCAGCCAGACTGGCAATCACGTATTCAATCAGCGTGGTGCCCATCACCTCCTCGATGTGCTTCACAGCCACAGGAAGAGAGCCTGCCTGCACGAGGTAATAGACATTGGACCGCTTCTCCTTCTCCGTCTTCTCATCGATGGTGATGAACTGCAGTTTGGCTTTATACCAACGGTCGTCGGCATCAGCCTCGCTGAAGAAAATCTCCTTATAGGTGGCTTTCTTGATGTCCGACACCTCAAATTCTCCACTGATATAGGAGGACATCTCGTCGGTGATGGATGACTCTGCCTCCGTGAAACTCAGGGCATCAACGACATACTGTTCGGTCACCTTTTTCTGAAGGCCATCATCCATGGTTTTCTCATAACGTATCTTGGTCTCAAACCAATCTGCTGTTCTTGATCTCATTTGATATTTGATTTTTGATTTTATAGTAATGAACTGAGCCGCAAAAGTACGTAAAAATTCTGACTTTCATGCGGCATTTGGAGAAAAAACTATTTCCCAAGACATTTCAACATCAACCGTGCGGCATGAGCCGGAGCGTCTGTCTCACCTATCCGCTGGCGCATCTCTGCGTAACCGCTAAGTTGGGTGTCACGGCTTTTTCCTCCTGGCAGAAGGTCGCCCAATTCAGAGAGCATCCGCTCGACAGAGAACGTGTCCACTACCAGTTCCGGGACTATTTCCTTGTCTGCAATCAGGTTGACCAATGACACATATTTCACCTTGAGCAAAAGCCGGCGTAAAAAGCCCCAGAACCAAGGAGCCGGTGCAGCGTAGCACACCACCTGAGGCACGTCGAAAAGTGCGGTCTCGAGGGTCGCCGTACCACTGGTCACCAAGGCGGCAGTGGCATGTGACAACAAGGCATAGGTGTCGTTGTGCACCATCTTCAGTGCACTTCCTCCGACAAATCCCTGATAGTATGCATCCTCAACAGAGGGTGCGCAAGCCAAGACAAACTGGTAATCAGGAAACTGTTCGATGGCCTTCATCATCCGAGGAAGGTTGTCCTTGATCTCCGTCTTCCGGCTGCCCGCCAGAAGGGCAACAATCGGTTTTGGGGAGAGGTTGTTCCGCTGACAGAATTGTAAGAAAGTTTCATTGTAATTTTTCTTAAATTCACTAACCTCATCAGCGGTGGGATTACCCACATAGTGGATGGGGTAACCGTGTTTCTTTTCATAGAAAGGCACTTCGAAGGGAAGGATGGAGAACAACTCATCCACATCCCGCTTGATGTTCTTGATGCGATGCTCTTTCCAGGCCCAGATTTTCGGCGAGATGTAATAATAGACTTTCGCCAGATGATGTTGGTGAACGTACTTTGCGATACTGAGGTTGAAACCGGGATAGTCAACCAGAATGACGGCATCCGGATGCCACTGACGGATATCTTCCTTACAGTTTTTCATATTCTTGAAAATCGCCGGCAGATGAGCCATCACCGTCAGGAAACCCATATACGCAGTGTCTTTATAATGCCGCACAAGGGTTCCTCCCTCTGCGGCCATCAAATCACCTCCAAAGAAGCGGAACTCTGCTTCTTTGTCAGCATTTTTCAGCGCTTTCATCAAGTGTGAGGCATGCAGGTCGCCACTGGCCTCACCCACAATCAGATAATATCTCATAGCCTTATTTTGACGGTGTGGTGACCGAACTGAAATCCCATGACTCCATCTCCTTCATCATGGCATAGTTGGTGACGTCATATTGTGTCGGTGTGATGGCCACATAGCCATGCGTGAGCGCCCAGTTGTCGGTGTCCTCAGCTTCCGGCTCGTCATTGCGGTAACGACCGACCATCCAGAAATAGTCATATCCCCTGGGATGGTGCTCCTTGACACATTCATCATACCATGTGCCATGGGCCATCCGGCAAATACGCACACCCTTGAAATCTCCCAAGGGGAAGTTGACATTCAGACATACGCCCTTGGGAAGCCCTTCGGCAAGTATCTTGTTGGTAATCATCCTGATATAGGGCCTCAGGGGCTCAAAATCGGCATCCTCCCTGTAGTCGCAGAGCGAGAACGCCACCGAGGGGATGTATTTCATGCAACCCTCGAGTGTCACTCCCATCGTACCGGAATAATGGGTGTTGACCGAGGCATTGTCGCCATGGTTGATGCCACCGATGATCATGTCGGGATTGCGGTCTGTAAAAAACTGGTTGAGCGCCAGTTTCACGCAGTCCACCGGGGTGCCGTTGGAAGACCACACCTCCAGTCCCTCTTCTTTCCTCCGTTGTTCCAGGCGCAGGTATTGCGTCGCAGAGAAAGCACAGGCATAACCAGACCTGGCAGCATCAGGGGCACACACAAAGAGGTCGGCGATGTCACGAAGCATGTCAATCAGACTGTTGATGCCCTTGGCCATATAGCCGTCATCGTTGGAAATAAGTATTAACGGTCTCTTAAAATTCATAAATAACCTTTAGTTTTGGCTGCAAAAGTACGAAAAAAGGTTTAAAATATATGATTCTCACATAAAATATGTAACTTTGCAGTCAATTTACGATTATCAGAAACGACTAAATGGGAAAAATCATAGCATTAGCCAACCAGAAAGGCGGTGTCGGAAAAACCACCACATCGATCAACCTCGCTGCTTCGCTGGCGACGCTCGAAAAGACGGTCCTTGTCATCGATGCCGACCCACAGGCCAACGCATCAAGCGGACTTGGGGTCGATGTGAATACGCTGGAGACCTCTCTTTATGAGTGCCTGATAGGTGAGTGTGGCGTCAAAGACGCCATCTACACCACTGACATCGAGGGACTGGACATCATCCCCAGCCACATCGACCTTGTTGGGGCTGAGATTGAGATGCTCAATATAGAAAACAGGGAGAAATTCATCAGCAAACTGCTCGCTCCCATCCGCAGTGATTATGACTACATCCTCATCGACTGCTCCCCGTCACTGGGACTGATCACCGTCAACGCCCTCACGGCCGCCGACTCGGTCATCATCCCCGTGCAGTGTGAGTATTTCGCCCTGGAGGGCATAGGCAAACTGCTCAACACCATCAAGATCATCAAAAGCAAACTCAACCCGAAGCTGGAAATTGAGGGATTCCTCCTGACGATGTATGACAGCCGTCTGCGCCTGGCCAACCAGATCTACGACGAGGTGAAGCGCCACTTCCAGGAACTGGTGTTCAAAACCGTCATCCAGCGCAACGTGAAACTCAGCGAGAGTCCAAGCCACGGACTGCCCGTCATCCTCTACGACGCAGAGAGCACCGGCAGCAAAAACCACCTGGCCCTCGCCAAGGAAATCATCAACAAAAACAGCTGACCGACTGAAAATCAGCAATAAGAAAAGCTGACCGACTGAAAATCAGCAATGAAAAAAGCCAGGGGCACTCGGAAACCACTTAAAGCCCCGGCACAAGAAAAGCGAATCACAAGATCATGGCAGTAAAGAAAAAATTCAACGCACTGGGCAGAGGATTGGATGCCCTTATCTCCACCGAAGAGGTGAAGCCGCAGGGCAGCAGTACCATCAACGAGATACCCCTCGACCAAATCGAGGCCAACCCCAACCAACCCCGAAGGGAGTTTGATGAGGAAACGCTACAAGAACTGGCCAACAGCATCCGGGAAATAGGTATCGTGCAACCCATCACCCTGAGGCAGACCGGCAACGACAAATTCCAGATCATTGCTGGAGAGCGGCGCTGGCGCGCCTCACAGTTGGCAGGGCTTACCACCATTCCGGCCTACGTCCGCACCATCAACGATGAGAACGTGATGGAGATGGCCCTGGTGGAGAACATCCAGCGCGAGGACCTCAATGCCATCGAGATCGCCCTCGCCTATGCTCACCTGTTGGAACAGGAGGGCATGACGCAGGAAAAAGTGGCAGACAGAGTCGGGAAGAGCCGTGTCGCCGTGGCCAACTACCTGCGGCTGCTCAAACTGCCCGCCCAGGTGCAGATGGCCCTGCAGAAGCGGACCATTGACATGGGACATGCCCGCGCCCTGCTCTCTCTCGACAGTCCTTCCCAGCAACTGCAGGTGTTCGAGGCCATCCAGCGCAACGGATCCTCGGTGCGGCAAGTGGAGGAGTTGGTCAAGAAGATCAAAAACGGTGAGAAAATCGACCTCAATAAGAAGAAAGGGGCCACCGGCAACCGTCTTCCGGAGGAGTTTGACATCCTTCGCAAGCAACTGACCAGTTTCTTCCGCACCAAGATCTCCCTCAACATCTCACCCTCCGGAAAAGGCAAGATCAGCATCCCCTTCTCCGATGAGGAGGAACTGGAGCGAATCATGACCCTGTTGGACAACCTGAGGAAAAACTGACGCCACCGTGAAAATAAGCGAGAGACTCCTCAGATGCATGGTCCTGACGATGATGCTGATGGCCACAACCTTCACGGTTTGGGGCCAGGACGACAGCACCGCCGTCAAGGTTGCCATTCCTGACTACGCAGACGAAGGAAAACTGGACCCGACCTTCAATGATATCATATCCTGGTCGGACAGTACGGATGCTGCCGACTTCAGGATGCTGGCCGCCGACTCCCTGCCTTCGAGGCGTCTGAAACGAGACTGGAACACGTGGAAACCTGACCCCAAGCGTGCGCTGTGGCTGGCCATCGTACTGCCAGGAGCCGGACAAATCTACAACCGCAAGTACTGGAAACTCCCCATCGTGTATGGGGGATTCGTCGGATGTGTCTATGCCCTGCAATGGAACAACCAGATGTATCGTGACTACTCACAGGCCTATCTCGACATCATGGACGGGAACCCCGCGACGCAGAGTTACAACCAATTCATCCACCTCGGCAACCGGATCGACAGTCACAATGAGGCCAACGAGACCCGCTACAGGTCACTCTTCAAGAAGCGTAAGGACTACTACCGCCGCTACCGCGACCTGAGTTTCTTCGTCCTCCTCGGCGTTTACGCCCTCTCCGTGCTCGACGCCTATGTAGATGCCTCGCTCTCTGACTTTGACATCAGTAAAGACCTATCTATGAGAGTATCACCCACGGTCATCAACAGCAAGACTGACCGCAACCCTCTGAAATCAAGCGCATTGGGACTACAATGCAGCCTCACATTCTAATGGCGTGACATGCCAAGCGACCCCAAACACTCAAAAAAGAAGAAGACACCCAATGAAGAAAACCAAACTGATCCTTATCGCCGCCATCCTGACCTGTGGCCTCTGCCATGTGTCAGCACAGATCCATGAAGATTATGAGATTCTTTTCACTGACGATGAGGGGAAGCAAGAAATCATCGAAGTGCCTGAGGGCATGACAGACTATGTCTCCGCATTAGACAGTCTGCTGATCCTCTTCCACGACAACGCCCTTGTCATCGACGACGCCTGCGAGTCGAGCGACGAGAACCCCTATTACAGCGATGAGGTGATCGCCGAACGCCTCAGCAGGATGCCCAACAGCATCGAGATGCCTTTCAACTCCGTGGTGAGGCAGTTCATCGACCGCTACACCAACCGCATGCGCCGTTCGGTGAGCGTGATGCTCGGCACATCCAATTTCTACATGCCCATCTTCGAACAAGCGCTGGAATCCTATAATGTTCCGCTTGAATTGAAATACCTGCCCGTCATCGAGTCTGCACTCAACCCCAAAGCGGTGTCAAGGGTGGGAGCGACAGGACTGTGGCAGTTTATGCTCGCCACTGGCAAACAATACGGACTGCGTGTCAACTCCCTCGTCGATGACCGCCGCGACCCCATCCGGGCTTCCTATGCCGCAGCACGTTACCTGCGCGACCTCTACCGCATCTTCGGCGACTGGACATTGGCCATCGCCGCCTACAACTGCGGACCAGAGAATGTCAACAAGGCCATCCGAAGAAGCGGCGGCAGCATGGACTACTGGAAGATCTACCCTTATCTGCCCTCCGAGACACGCGGATACGTGCCCGCTTTCATCGCAGCCAACTACGTCATGAACTACTATTGCGAGCACAACATCTGTCCGATGCTCACCAACCTGCCCGAGCACACCGACACCGTGGTGGTCAACCACAACGTGTCATTCGCCTCCATCGCCAAGTTCTGCGACATCGACATCAGTCTGCTGCGCGACCTAAACCCGCAGTACCGCCGCGACCTGGTCAACGGCCTCACCGAACCATCGACCATCCGCATGCCATTGGCATCAGTCAACAAATTCCTGGAACAGCAGGACAGCATCATGAGCTATGACGCCATCCATACAGGCGGCCACCGCACCTATGTGGCTGTGGACGAGAGCCGCCCGAAGGCCACCACGTCACATCGCTCGTCAAGCAGTTCGCAACGCACATACAGCCGGTCTGGAAAAAGTTCCAGCCAAGCCACCTCAAGATACGGCAGGAGCGCCAAGGGAGGCAGTTCCGCCGGACAATCAACCAAAACAAGAAAAAGAGGCCGCAGAGGCTGACAACCTTAAATGACGATACATGGACGAAATCAATCAACACGCCAAAGAAACTGAACATGAAGTAGATGACGACATGATGGTGGAAGAAGCCTACCAACGGTTGCTCAAAAGCTACCTGTCTTCTCCGCACCGCAAGAAAGTGGACATCATCAACAAGGCATTCAATTTCGCTCGCCAGGCACACAAAGGCGTGCGGCGTCTGTCCGGCGAGCCCTATATCATGCACCCCATCTCCGTGGCACTGATCGCCTCGGAGGAAATGGGACTCGGCTCGACCAGTATCTGCTCCGCCCTGCTCCACGACGTGGTGGAAGACACCGACTATACCGTGGAGGACATCGAGACCATTTTCGGCCAGAAAGTAGCACAGATCGTCGACGGACTGACCAAGATCTCAGGAGGCATCTTTGGCGACCAGGCATCGGCACAGGCCGCCAACTTCAAAAAACTGCTGCTCACCATGAGCGATGACATCCGTGTGATCCTCATCAAGATCTGCGACCGCCTGCACAATATGCGTACGCTGAGCAGCCAACCGGCCAACAAACAGTACAAGATTGCCGGAGAGACACTCTACATCTACGCACCGCTGGCCAACCGCCTGGGACTGAACAAGATCAAGAACGAACTGGAAGACCTGAGTTTCAAATACGAGCATCCCTCGGAATACGAAAACATCAAAGACCGTCTGGCCACAACCGAGCAAACCCGTAACATCCTCTTTGAGGAATTCACTGCTCCCATCCGCAAGGCGCTCGACAAGATGGGGATGGACTATGAGATCAGGGCACGCGTGAAAGCACCCTACTCCATCTGGATGAAGATGCAGAACAAGAACGTCACGTTCAAGGAAATCTATGACATCCTCGCCGTCAGAATCATCTTCACTCCCAAGAGCCGTGAGACCGAAATCGACGAGTGCTTCAAGGTCTACGTGGCCATCAGCAAACTCTACGTCTCACACCCCGACCGCATGCGCGACTGGCTCAACCATCCCAAAGCCAACGGCTATCAGGCTCTGCATGTCACCCTGATGTCGAAACAGGGAAAATGGGTCGAGGTGCAAATCCGTTCGAAACGGATGGACGAGATCGCCGAACAGGGTTTCGCCGCCCACTGGAAATACAAGGACGGAGAGGTGGCTGAGGACAGTGAACTGAGCAACTGGCTGCATACCATCAAGGAGATCCTCGACGACCCACAGCCCGACGCCATGGATTTCCTCGACACCATCAAACTCAACCTCTTCGCCTCCGAAATCTTCGTCTTCACTCCCAAAGGAGAAATCCGCACGATGCCCGCCGGATGCACGGCGCTTGATTTCGCCTTCCAGATCCACACGTTCCTGGGAAGCCATTGCATCGGTGCCAAGGTCAACCACAAACTCGTCCCGCTGAGTCATCGGCTGCAGAGTGGCGACCAAGTGGAAATCCTCACCTCGAAGTCACAGCATGTGGATCCCTCGTGGATCAACTTCGCCACGACAGCCAAGGCAAAAGCCAAGATACAGGCCATCCTGAGGCGCGATGTCAGGGAAATCCAGAAAGCTGGTGAGAACACGCTACGGGAGTTTCTCGAAAAACATGGGCTCGAGCTCACCACCTCCGCCCTTGACCGCCTCTGCGAGTTTCATGACATCCCCAAGCCTGAGAAATTCTTCCAGGCACTGGGCAACAAAAACATCCTCCTCGGAGAGAAAGACATCGACGAACTCCTCGAGCGCAAATCCAAAGGCTCCACGAAAACGGGATGGCGCAGGCTGGTTCCCTTCCTTGGCTCAGACAAGAAAAAAGAGAAGGAGAAAGACCCCAACAAGGCCGAGGAGGCCAACGAACCTTTCATCGTCCCCAAGGAGTTCAACCGCAAAAAGCCTTTCTTCATCAATGACGACAATATCAGAAGGCTGATGTTTCCCTCTTGTTGCCGCCCCATTCCAGGCGATGACATCCTGGGCTTCATCGACAACAAGAACCATCTTGAGATACACCGCCGCGACTGTGATGTGGCCGCCAAACTGAAATCCAGTTTCGGCAACCGCATCATCGACGCCAAATGGGACATGCACAGGCAGACGTTCTTCGACGCCACCATCCACATCACCGGCATCGACCGCATCGGATTGCTCAATGAAGTCACGGGGGTCATCTCCAGCCAGCTCAATGTCAACATGAAAAAACTGGTCATCTCCTGCAATGACGGCATTTTCGACGGGACCATCTCTCTCAGAGTCTATGACCGTCATGAAGTGGAAATCATCATCGATTCCCTCAAGGCCATCAGCGACCTGAAGGAGATCCAACAAATCGTCTAGCCCAGAAGCGATAGGCCATGGCGGCCTATAGTCAGAGCCCAGAGTGGCCAGGAGGCTAGAGAGACTAGAGAGGCTATATAGACTAGGGGCACTAGGGAGACTAGGGGCACTGGAGAGACTAGAGAGCACTAGAGGCCCTAGGGAGACTAGAAAGCCTAGAGACCCTAGGGAGACTAGGGACACTAGGAAGACTAGAGGCCCTAGAGAGACTAGGAAAACTAGAAACCCTAGAAACCCCTAAAAACCTTATTTAAAAACCTCAACCTACAAAAACCCATCAAAAAAAATGAAACGCCTACTGATCACATTGGCCCTGCTTGGCGCTGCCCTAATGTCGAGCGCCAAGAGCTATGACAACCCCGACACCATCATCGTGGCCCGCGACGGGACGGGCGAATTCCGCACCGTCAGCGAAGCCATAGAGGTTTGCCGCGCCTTCATGGAATACCACAAAGTCATCTTCGTCAAAAATGGCACCTACAAGGAAAAAGTCATCGTACCCTCATGGCTCGACAACATCGAGATCCTGGGAGAAGATGCTGAGAAAACCATCATCACCTACGATGACCACGCCAACATCCGTCTCACCGGAACGGAGAAAGGCATGGGTACCTTCCGCACCTACACCATGAAAATCGAGGGCAACGGCATCACCCTGAAAAACATCACCATCGAAAACAATTCCGCTCGACTGGGACAAGCCGTGGCCCTGCATACCGAAGGCGACCGCCTCACCTTCATCAACTGCCGCCTGCTCGGTCACCAAGACACGGTTTATACGGGCAAAGCCGGCACACGCCTCTATTTCTCACACTGCTATATCGAAGGAACCACCGACTTCATCTTCGGTCCCTCCACTGCCTGGTTTGAGGACTGCACCATCAAGAGCAAGGCCAACTCATACGTGACGGCCGCCTCCACGCCAAAAGACGTGGAATATGGCTACATCTTCAATCACTGCCGACTCATCGCCGATGAAAATGCACAAAGCGTCCACCTGGGACGCCCCTGGAGACCCTACGCCTATACCTTATTTATGAATTGCGAACTGGGAAAGCATATTCTTCCGGCTGGATGGCACAACTGGGGCAAAAAAGACAACGAACAAACAGCACGCTATCTGGAATACAATAATACTGGAGAAGGAGCCTCCAAGGAAGGCCGCGTCGCATGGAGCCGGCAGCTTACCAAGAAAGAAGCAGCCGCCATCACTCCACAGCACGTTTTCTCCATCCATAGTGAATGGATGCCTCTCGATATGGTTAAATAATGTTTATTTTCATTAAATTTTTAAAAACCAACGCCCACATTTCATTCGGATAGTAGAATTGTTCGTAATTTTGAACAATCAAAACAATGGTATATGGAATGAGTGTCATTCCTTTAGTTACAAGTGACCATCGATTGTGAAATCCATGGCTCCTGATGACTAACCAGATTACATCACCCCAACAAGCTACGATTATAAGTGAAGGACGAAAGAAAGACCTAACAACTTTTTAAGTATAACTAAAACAAACTTTTATGTACCAATCCATCAAAAGAGCCACTATGGCTTTATGCTTGAGCCTGTGTTGTTTTATGGCTTTTGCCCAGAAAACCATCACGGGTACTGTTACAGATGCGACTGGCGAGCCCCTCATCGGTGCCACAGTCTCTCTGGGAGGATCAAACGGTGTGATAACCGACATTGACGGCAATTTCACCTTGCAGGATGTCAGCAATGGAGCAACCCTCACGGTCAGCTACATCGGTTATCAGACCAAAACCGTGAAAGTAGGCAACCAAAACAACTACCAGATCACGCTTGACGCCAATGACAAGTCGCTCGACGAAGTGGTCGTCATCGGTTATGGCACAGTGAAGCGCCGCGACCTGACCGGTGCCGTGGCATCGGTGACCGGTGAGACACTGGCTAAAAACCCTGTGTCCAACGTCGCTCAGGCCCTGCAGGGCCAACTCCCCGGCGTATCTGTCATCTCACAGGACGGCCGTCCTGGTGCCAGCATGTCTATCAGGGTGCGCGGCGGCGGTTCTATCACACAGTCCAATGAACCCCTCTACGTGGTGGACGGTGTCGTCACCGGACGTATCGACGACATCCCCGCAGATGACATCGAGACCATCGACGTGCTGAAAGACGCTGCCTCCACAGCCATCTACGGTGCCAGTGGTGCCAACGGTGTGATCCTCATCACCACCAAGAGCGCAAAGGAGGGCAAGACCCAGGTGAAATACAACATGTATTACCAAGCCAAGGAGAAACCCCAGCAGCTCGATGTACTCGACCCCTATGACTACGTACTGCACACCTGGAGCTATGCCACCGCATACGGTGAGTCTTATGGCGACAATGTGGCCAAGTACTTCGGTCTGGGAACCAAATACGGCAACCACCTCAATGAGTACAAGAACATGACCACTCACAACTGGGTGGATGACCTGATGGACAGTTCTCATTCCTGGAACCATGACCTCTCATTGAGCGGAGGTTCTGAGCGCACCAAATATCGTGCATCTGTCAACTACATGAACGACAACGGTACCCGTATCAACACCGGATTCCGCCGTTGGAACGCCAGCTTCAAGTTCTCTCAGGACATCAGCAAGAGTCTGAAGTGGGACCTCGACGCCCGCTACAGCGAGATGCGCTTCCGCGGTACCCGTTTCAACACGGCCACCTCTTCTTATTCGTTCCGTCCGGTGGACAACCCGCTGGGTGCAGACGCAGACCCCTCACAGATGGGTCAGGGCTCTACCTTCGTGGAACTTTCCCGCAACCCCCTCGACTACACCAAGAACTATGACCAGTATACCGACATCAACCGTCTGAGAGTGAACACCGGACTGACCTGGACCATCATCAAGGGCCTCATCGCCAAGTCGGAGATCTCTCTCATGCGTGGTTGGCAGGAGCGCCGCACCTGGGACGGCGGAAAAGGTGACCAAGGCTACAGTTCAGCCCAGCTCTACAAGAACAACAGCTACAGCATCCGCTGGTCGAACACCCTGAACTACAACGTGCAGGGCCTCGGCGAAGACCACAGCCTGGGATTCCTCGCCGGCTATGAGATTCTTGCAGACAAGAGCAACTACAGCACCATCTACGGATATGGCTATCCCGCTGAGTTCACGATGAACCAGGCTTTCGGTATGATCAACTTCACCGGAAAGACCAAAGGCAGTGAAGGCCTTGACAAATTTGAGAACGTCATCGGCGAGCCCAAGCACGTGATGTCCTATTTTGGACGCGTCAACTACTCCTACATGGGCCGCTACCTGCTCACCGCCACCTTCCGTGCTGACGGTTCCTCTCGTTTCGCACCCAACAGCCACTGGGGCTACTTCCCTGCAGCCGCAGCCGCATGGCGTATCTCCGATGAGGCTTTCATGGAGGGCACACGCGACTGGCTCGACAACCTGAAACTCCGTTTGTCATACGGTACATCCGGCAACGACAACATCTCCGCAGCCCTCTGGCGTGAGACTTGGACCACCAAGACCATCAGCGTCGACGGTGTCAACAAAGTCGTCTATCAGCCCGGTGAACTGATGGCTAATCCCGACCTCAACTGGGAGACCACCACATCCCGCAACATCGGTCTCGACTTCGGTATCCTCAGAGGCAAAGTACGCGGCAGCCTCGACTTCTACTGGAACACCACCAAGGACATCCTCATGAAAGTGCCCATCGACGCCTCGACAGGATACAGCTACCAATACCAGAACGTTGGCCAGACCTCCAACAGAGGTATCGAGTTCTCCCTCTTCTACGAGGCCGTCCGCACAAAGGACTTCGGACTGAGCTTCAACCTCACCTACAACTACAACAACAATATGGTGGACGAGCTCAATCCTGACCTCGACCTCAATCCCGACACCCATACCGGATGGGGTTCCTCCATGCGCAAGCCATTCTATGACTATATCATCCGTCCGGGTTATCCCGTGGGTACCATCCAGGGATTCAAGAGCATCGGCTACTACACCCTCGACGACTTCAACTACAGCGACGGCGTCTACACCCTGAAGAGCGGTGTTCCCGACATCAAGAGCATCGTCAACTATCCCGCCGACGCTTTCAAGGGACATAAGGCCGATGGCCAGACCGCATTCCCCGGCATGGTGAAATTCGAGGATGTGAACGGTGACGGCGTTGTAGATGACAGCGATGCCACCGTCATCGGCAAGACCCAGCCCCACCACACCGGCGGCTTCAACATCAACGGCAACTACAAGAACCTTGATTTCTCACTGGGATTCACCTACCAGCTCGGCGGCAAGGTGTATAACGCCAATGCCATGCACGACATGATGGGCGACAAGGACAACAGCCTTGGCGGCAACCGCCTGGCCATCGTCAAGGACTGCTACCGCATCTATGACATCGATGCCAGCGGCAACATCGTCGCCGTGACAGAGCCTGCCGCTCTGGCAGCACTCAACGCCAACGCCAAATACGCCCTCCCCTACTCTGAGTACGGCCTCGCCTCATCGGAGTTCATCGAGGACGCTTCCTATCTGCGTCTCAACACGTTGACCATCGGTTACACCTTCCCCAAGACATGGCTTGCTCCCGTGGGCATCAACAACGTGCGTGTCTACTTCACTGGTGCCAACCTCTTCTGCCTCACGGGCTACAGCGGCCTTGATCCTGACGTGAACACCAACCCCACCGCCGGCGGTGATGGTTTCCCGACCCCGTTCTACGATTACCAGGCCTATCCCAAGACCCGTTCTTATACATTTGGAATCAACGTAACATTCTAATCAATCAAGGAGAATAAAAATGAAAAAAATACTATATATCACATTATGCGCGGCCGGCATGTTGTCCATCACATCATGCGATGACTACCTTGAGACCGAGTCACCATCGACCGTGGATGCAAACTTCGTTTTCTCCAACATGGTGACTGCCCATGCCGCCATGGATGGCGGTTATGAGGCATGGCGCGACATCCTCCAGAACGGTGTGTTCGGCGATGGTCTGTGGTATGCCGCCGACGTGGCTGGCAGCGACATCATGCGTCACCCGGAAGCCTTCTCCAACCAGCCTGGCCGTCACTACCCGGAATCGTTCTACCAAAACGGCAAATACGCTGGTTCTTATGGTCTGCTTTCCTATCTGAAAGAGGATGATATCTATGCCAAGTTGTTCAATGTGGTGAGCAAGGCCAATGCCATCATCACTGCCGTCAAGGACATGAATGACTATGAAGAGAAAATCGTCAATGCCACCAGTGCCAACAGTCTGAGCCAGCTCTACGGCGAGGCCGTGGCCCTGAAAGCATCCGCCTACCGCGAGCTGATCAAGAACTGGGGCGACGTGCCCTACCAGGCCCGTCTGGGCGAGGCTGCAGGTGGACTCTCCTCACGCGACTCCATCTACGACGCCATCCTGGCCGACCTGATTGCCATCGAACCGCTGATGTATCCCCTCGGCAAATGTCCTGACTATGAGGCCAACGTGAAGAACTACTTCTCGCAGACCTACGTCGATGGTCTCATCGGCCGTATCGCCCTCGAGGCAGGTGGCTATCAGACCCGCCGCGGCGACATCACTCCCATCGACGGCAAGGGCAACGCCCTGACCATCGAGAAAAAAGGCAACGACAACAATGGCGCCAGCTATGGCCGTCGCTCCGACTGGCAGAGTTTCATGACGATAGCCAAGACTTATTTCAAGAAAGCCATCGACAACCCCGGCACTGCATCCTTCAGCGCCAACTATGAGACGTTCTTCAATCAGATGCACGGTGCTGACGCATCCTATGCCGATGAGTCCATCTATGAGGCTCCGATGCAGCAGGGTGGCGGCAATGACGCCCGCAGCTACTCCCTGGGCCGTCCCTCCGACGGTGGTTCCAAGAACGCCTATCCTTGCAAAGCCTATGGTCAGGGACGTATCAACCCGGCCTTCTATTATGGCATGTTCGATCCGAAGGATATCCGCCGCGATGTCTCCTGCTGCGTCACTGGCAGCACCGGCAAGGGCGTGGAGCGCCTGATCCCCTTCAAACCCAACTCCAAGGCCAGCGGCGGTGGTATCTCCACCAACAAGTGGGATGAGAACCGTCAGGTCAACGTGTGGACAGCCAACCAGCGTAAGGCCGGTATCAACCAGCCCTACATGCGTCTCTCGGAAATCTATCTGGGATATGCTGAGGCCTGCGCCGCAACCGGCGACAACAGCAGTGCCCGTACCTACCTCGACAAGATCCGCAACCGCGCATTCCCCAATGGCGGTGCCAACACCGACGCCTTCATCGCCAAGTCGGGCTCTCTCTTCAATGCCATCATCGATGAGCGCGGTTTTGAGTTCGCTGGCGAAGGCGACCGCCGCTTCACCCTTATCCGCACCGGTCTGATCGGTGAGAAGATCAAGACCGTTAAGGAACTCACCCGCAAGATGATCGATGGTCTGAAAGCCAACGGTTACTATCAGTTTGAGAACGGCAACGTCATCTCCAACTATGTGTGGACCAAACTCGTTGACGCCAAGAGCATCTACGGATACCGTCTGACGGGTGTCACACCTGCCGGCAAGGAAGACGACCCCGTGCTCTATCCGGGATGGCGTGGTCAGAATGACGACTGGGAGTCCTACGGTCTGAGCTACGGCACTTCCACTCCTGCCACCAACCTGGCCATCAAGGGTCTGTTCAGCCGCATCAGCGACGAAGAGGCAGCTGCCCTGGAGGCCGACGGTTACAAGAAAGAGAACTGGGGTGTCGACATCGTGAGCAACGATGACGAATACTACAAGTACCTCTTCCTCGACTATGACTACGTGAGCGCACCGATTTACTTCTGGCCCTTCACACCCAACGTCATGGTCACCGGCGGTTTCACCAACGGTTACGGTTTCTCACAGGAATAAAACTCCTGCATACCCATATAAAAATCCGGAGCCTTGCAGCTCCGGATTTTTTTTGTGCTATCTATTTAGACGGCATACCACCGTACAAATTCCATGTCCGTGGAACAACGCTTACAATTGCCTTGGATTACGTCAGGCTGTCAAGCTGTTTCTTGAGCGTCATCAGCTCATCCCTGACCATGATCAGGTTCTCAAGCATCTTGGCGGTCTTATCGGTGCCGTCACGGTTCTCGTTGAGCATTTTCCTCGCTGCGGAGAGTTTGAAGCCGCGCACCTTCACCAAGTTGTAGATGACAGCTATCTGGTCGATGTCTTTCTGGGTGTATTGTCTCACCTTGTTGCCCGTGGTTTGGGGCTTGAGGTGCGGGAATTCTGTTTCCCAGTACCTCAAGAGACTCTCGTTGACGCCGAATTTTGCAGCCACTTCCTTGATGGAGTAATAGAGTCGCTTTGTCTTGGGTTTATCTGTATTCAATGCCATATCGTCTTTTGTCTAAAAAATGAAGAAGCTCTGGTTTCAGAGCCATAGCTTCTGCAAAGGTAACAAAAAAATCGAATTATATCGGCATAAAAAAGGACATAATACGGATTTTTTGTTTAACTTTGCAAGCTATTACAAAAACGACTTACCCATGATAGACAAAAAAAGACTTTCGGTATGCCTCGTGTTGCTCTTCTCCTTGCTCGTGTGCATGCCATCTTATGCACAGAGGAAAGGTGACAAGGCCGACGTTCCCGCTCCACGCCTATACGGCGACATGCTCACAGTGAGGAACACGCGTCCCGGTGGACTGAAGCAGCTCCTCAACGCCGACATCAGGAAACGGGTGAGAAGACTCACCATCGAGGGAGCCATCAACAAAGAAGACGCCTCCGTGCTCCGCAGCATCGGCAACCGCAGTACTTGTTATAATGACCGGGCGAAAATCATCGACAACTATCTGGATCTCGACTTGTCGAGAGCCTATCTGGAAAGTTCCTTCATCAACGGCCAAGACGTGACATATACCGATATGTTCAGGAATGCCAGTCACATCCGCAGCGTCCGGTTGCCACGGAGGTTGAACGGTATAGGGCCGGGCACGTTCTACGGCAACGACCGGCTCGAGGACGTGGAGATGCCCCGAAGCGTGAGATTCATTGACAGGGAGGCATTCAAGGGATGCAAGAAGTTGCGCGGTATACGGCTTCCGGAGGGTTTGGAGGAAATCGGCAGAGAGGCATTCAGCGATTGCACGGGACTGGAATACATCCAACTGCCGTCAACGGTGGCAGTCATCGGTGACCAAGCCTTCTACAACTGTCCCCTCACCGAACTGGAACTGCCCATAGGTCTCCAGACATTAGGCAAATCATGTATCTCCGGCACGAAAGTGCGCCAGCTCCACATCCCACGTGACACCCACATCGAGGGCGGCATGCCCGGCAACAGTCCTCGCCTCGAACACATCACCGTCGAGAATGGCAACAATGAGTACAGCAGCCATGACGGCGTGCTCTATGACCGCGACCTGACCGTACTTCTGGAGATGCCCATCGGACGGCAGGGTGTCTATACAATCCCAAATGGAGTCACCGAAATCAACGCATACGCTTTTCAGGGCAGTCAGCTCACCCGCGTCAATATCCCAGCCAGCTTGAGCATCATCGGTGAAGGAGCTTTCTGCAACTGCTCCAACATCGAGTCGATCTACATCCCTGAAAGGGTGAGCGAAATCCCTGCCCACACCTTCTCGGATTGTGGCAACCTGCGCCATATCGATCTCCCCAATGGCTTGCTAAGTATCGGCTCTCGGGCATTCAACAAGTGCATGCTCCTGGAAAATCTCCAGCTGCCTTCCAGCCTGAGGACCCTCGGCAAAGGCAGTTTCTACTCCTGCCAATCCATCCAGAGGTTGACGATTCCAGAGGGAGTCACCGTCATACCCGACCAGTGTTTTTTCAACTGCAAGAAAATGACCACGGTCAGGTTTCCATCCCGTCTGACGGAAATCTGTGAAGAAGGATTCAGAGGCTGCGACATGCTCTCCTCGCTGATGCTCCCCAACTCACTGATGACCATCGGCAACGAGGCTTTCCGTGCCTGCCTCAGTCTCAGGGAGGTCACCATCCCCTCCTCGGTGAAGAAGATTGGCAAGAAACCGTTTATCAAATGCGGACAACTGCAACGCATCATCTGCCAGTCGCCCAACCCGCCGGAACTCAAGCATTACAGCAACGAGAAGGTCACGCTGATGGTGCCACGGGGCAGCGGCAATCTCTATAAAAAAGCCAAACAATGGAAAAAATACAAGACCATCGAAGAATATTAAAGTAGGATGATGAGTGAATCTTGTTATTTTTGATTAATTTAGCACACGAATTAAGAAACAAGCACATTTCATAAAGCAACAGATAAGAAAATGATGACAGCCAATGAAATCCGCGACTCATTCAAGAAATTCTTTGAGTCGAAAGGACACGCCATCGTGGCCTCCGCTCCGATGGTCGTGAAAGACGACCCCACACTGATGTTCACCAACGCTGGCATGAACCAGTGGAAAGACATCATCCTCGGCACCCGCAACCCCGAGCCACGGCGCCGCGCCGACTCCCAGAAATGCCTGCGCGTGAGCGGCAAGCACAACGACCTGGAAGAGGTGGGCCACGATACCTACCACCACACCATGTTCGAGATGCTCGGCAACTGGAGCTTCGGCGACTATTTCAAGGAGGAGGCCATCGACTGGGCATGGGAATACCTCGTCGATGTACTGAAACTGAATCCCGCCGACCTCTACGTGACGGTTTTCGAGGGTTCGGCAGAAGAGGGTCTGACACGTGACGACGAGGCCGCCGGCTTCTGGTTGAAGCACGTGCCCGCCGACCATATCATCAACGGCAACAAGCATGACAACTTCTGGGAGATGGGCGACACCGGTCCCTGTGGTCCCTGTTCTGAGATACACCTCGACTCCCGCACCGCGGAGGAGAAGGCCAAGGTGCCCGGCCGCGAACTGGTCAATAAGGACGACCCTCAGGTCATTGAGATCTGGAACCTCGTCTTCATGCAGTTCAACCGCAAGGCCGACGGCAGTCTGGAGAAACTTTCCATGAACGTCATCGACACCGGCATGGGTTTTGAGCGGCTCGTCCGCGCCCTCCAAGGCAAGCACTCCAACTACGACACAGATATCTTCCAGCCTATCATCCGCGAGATTGAGCGGCTGTCGGGCTATACTTACGGTCAGTCGGAGGATACCGACGTGGCCATGCGAGTCATCGCCGACCACCTGCGCGCCGTTTCCTTCAGCATCGCCGACGGACAGTTGCCGGGCAATGCCAAGGCAGGCTATGTGATCCGCCGCATCCTGCGCCGTGCCGTCCGCTATGCCTACACCTTCCTCGGACAGAAAGAGGCATTCATCTACCGCCTCATCCCGGTTCTCGTCGCAGAGATGGGACCCTCCTATCCTGAACTGCCCGCACAACAGCAACTCATCAGCCGCGTGATGAAAGAGGAAGAGGATGCCTTCCTGCGTACTCTTGACAAAGGTATCAGCCTGCTCAGCGGGGATATGGACGAGCTGCGCGCCCACGGCGAGACCGTGCTCGACGGCCGTCAGGCTTTCCGCCTGTTCGACACCTACGGCTTCCCCCTCGACCTCACCCAACTCATCTGCCGCGAAAACGGATATACTGTCGATGAGAAGCAGTTTGACGAGGAGATGCAGAAGCAAAAGGCCCGTGCCCGCAACGCCGCTGTAGTGGAGAGCAGCGACTGGGTGGAGCTCCGCCAAGGTGAGCAGCAGTTTGTGGGCTACGACTACACCGAATATGAGTGCCACATCCTGCGCTACCGCAAGGTAACCCAGAAAAAGAACACCTATTATGAGCTGGTGCTCGACTACACCCCCTTCTATGGCGAGATGGGCGGTCAGGTGGGCGACCGCGGTGTGCTCGTGAGTGAGAACGAGACGGTGGAGATCACCGACACCAAGCGAGAGAACAACCAAAGCATCCATATCGTGAAGACGCTGCCCAAGCAGCCCGAAGCCGACTTCATGGCCTGCGTCGACACCGACCTGCGGGATGCTTGTGCAGCCAACCACACCGCAACCCACCTGCTCGACTATGCCCTGAAACAAGTTCTGGGCGACCATGTGGAACAGAAGGGATCGTTTGTGAGCCCCGACACCCTGCGCTTCGACTTCTCTCATTTCCAAAAAGTCACCAACGAGGAACTCCGTCAGGTGGAGCGCATCGTCAATGACATGATCCGCCAGGACATCCCTCTCGACGAGCACCGCAACATGGCCCTCGAAGATGCCAAGCAGATGGGAGCCATCGCCCTCTTCGGCGAGAAGTACGGCGACAAGGTGCGCGTGGTGCGTTTCGGACCGAGTTGTGAGTTCTGCGGCGGTATCCACGCCCAATCCACAGGCCGCATCGGGTTCTTCAAAATCATCTCTGAAAGCAGCGTGGCTGCCGGCATCCGCCGTGTGGAGGCCAAGACGGGCAAGGAATTTGAGAATCTGTTCTATGGCATGGAGGACATGCTGACCGCCATCCGCGAACTGTTCAACAATGCCAAGGACCTGCGCGGTGTATTAGAGAAATATGTCATGGAGCACGACTCCTTGAAGAAACAGATTGAAGGTTTCAAGGCTGAGGCCAACGAGCGATTGAAGAAACAGCTGATCGACAAGCAGGAACTTCGCAACGGCATACATATCGTGCGTGCCGTCCTCCCGCTGGATGCCGCCTCCGCCAAGGATCTGGTCTTCAAGATACGCCAGGAAATCCCGGAAAGTCTGGTCTGCGTGCTTGGCACCGTAGCGGAAGGCAAACCCATGCTCAATGTCATGCTGAGCGACGACATGGTGAAAGACCATGGTCTGAACGCCGGTCAACTCGTACGCGAGGCTGCCAAACTCATCAAGGGCGGCGGTGGCGGCCAGCCCCATTTCGCCTCTGCCGGCGGCAAAGACAAGGATGACCTTTCGGCCGCCGTCGATCAAGTGATAGCTCTGGCGACAAAATAAGACTTAAGACAACACCTATGCGAAGGCCCTGGCCAATCGGCCGGGGCCTTCGCCTGTCATCATCTCACGACCACTTTCCGGCCGTTGCGGATGTAGATGCCTCTGGTGGGGTTCTTCACCTCCTGTCCCTGAAGGTTATAGTATTTGTCGTCCTGAAGACAGGCGACCCCGATTTGATGGATGCCTGAGGGTTCCGGCACCTTTGCCAGAATCTGGTTGAGTACGATGCGCGACCGTTGCGGGAAATATTCTGACAGCAGGCGGTTGCGCTCCCGCATATAATACTTATCCACCGTATAGAGCTTTCCTGCCCCATAGGCGTATTGATGCACATCCCGGCGGTAATCCCCCCACCGGGCCGACTCATCGTAAAGAGCCATGGAGAGGGTATGGTACAGGCTGTCCCATAACTCCACGACAGACTGCTGTCCAAGCATGCCATCATCAGCGAGCACCTCTTTGGCTCTGTTGAGGTAACGGAGGGCGAAATTGTCGTTCTTCAGCAACTGATGGAAGAGTCCTGTGGGATAGCCTTTGTTGTTCGTGTCCATGACATTCTCCTTGACATTTCCGAAAATCAGTTCGGTGTCCCAGCAAAGGAAATGAAAACCGTCGCTTTCGGTGCCGTGGCGGCGGATGGCATACCAGTTGTGATGGTCCCAATCGGTATTTCCGGCATACTGGTTGATCAACATATAGTCGATAAAGCCGTTGATGTCGAGCAAGGTATCGAGTTTGGCGTAACTGTCTTTGTTGGTCGCGTCCCTGACCGTATTCACCATCTCTTCCCAGGCTTCCATCGTACCTTCGGTGGCCTCCAGATGATTGCCGCCATCCTCCTCCACCTTGATGACATCGATGTCGTTTTTCGATCCTCCCAGATGATTCTTGCCAAACCGGTCATCCACCCGTTCTGCCACGTTATAGATGCCCCAATACATACCGTTGAGGAAGAGATGCACATACAAGGCGTTGACACCCGTCTGACTCATGCGGCGCTGCATGAGCCGGGCCCACACGTCGCGGGTGTACTGAGCCGCCTGACGGTTGTTCTCCATCCAGTGCTGCCAGGCATTGCCGAAGTGGCACCGCAGCACAAGTTGGTCAAACTTGTCGGGTTCTTCCTCGCCGAAGAGCGGATAGGTGAGCGTTTTCGGACCATATTGCTCCTTGAAGACCAACCGGAAGGAGTGCTTGGGATTCTTCTCCGCCAAACGGCCATGACCGCCATGCAGACGGACGCCGCAATCCACCGTCAGATCATGTTGTTGCGGACCTCCAAACAATTCCACGCTGGCCGGCCGGGTCCACCCATGTCCGGTGGGGTCACCCACGGGGGGACCTGTGAAGATATAGATGCCTCCTCTTTCCTCATCCCGCTCATGGCTGAAGAAATGGTCCTTGTCCGAAACGAGAGAGAGAACCGGGAGTTGCCAAAGTCCTTCCTTGATTTTCTCACGGAGTTCGGGATCCTGTGTCATCTCCGGATCCATCTCATAGTCGGCTGGAGCGACACCCTGTATCTGGGTGAATTGTCCCCAATGGTCGGGATAGCCTTCTGGATAGTTCCCCTGACTGAGGAAAGAAGACATGAAGATATAGGTGGCTGTGGCCGCTGGAGTGCAGCCTCCCTCTCCGTCCACTTCCACGGCCCTGAGCAGCGTGGTCTCACGCAATGCCAGAGGCGAGGTGTAGAGCAGACTCTGCGCTGTCGGCAGACTGCCGTCGGTCGTATACCGGATCTCATGCGCCGCATCAGATCCGGTGATGGACACCGTGATGACGGAGTCCTCATATACTCCGTGGGGCACGCTGAACCTGGGTTGGGCTGTGGCGAGTACAGGCAACAGCACACCTGCCACAAACAGCAAGATTCTCTGGATCATCCTTTTTCTCTGGAATTTCATGGGGTGGAGAGGTAAACTTTCTTGCCTTTTCTGACATACAAACCCTTCACAGCCGGTTTGCCAGGCAACTTCCGTCCGTCAAGCAAGTACCACTCCTCGGTGTCGGGATAGGAATTGGCTATCTGTCTGATGCCGTCAGAGGCATCGTAACGGAAAGTCTCCCCCGTCTTGCTGCCCCAGATAAACTGCTCCAGGCCAGGATAGTCGATGAAGGGGTTGCGGTTGTACTGAATACCATACACGGCATTGTTGCGGTCTATCTCCTTCTGACTGACAGGGTCCTGGGCAGCCCATTTCAACAGCATCTCCAACTGCCAGGCGGAGAGTCCGGGGTATTTATTGCCGTCGAGGGTGGGTTTGGCTTCCGCATAATTGCTGTACCAGTCGGGCAGTTTGTCCTCATAGCAGGTCACCATATAGAAATAGGTGCGGGCGAAGTCGCCTTTGTATTCATCATTGGGTTCAAACACCGTACCATCATAGCCGGGATAGGTGCATTTGCCGAGTTTGCTGAAGTTATTCTCCGATTTGTAGGTCTCGCCATTGGTCTCGCCGAAGGGATAATTGCTGCGCTTGTTGTTCACCAGCTTGTCGGTGGGATACATGTGGAAGAGATCGGTGTACATGGGCTGTACTTTTCCGCCAAACCAACTGTTGGGGAAAGAGTGCTCCCGGTTGTAGAACTGTCCTTCTTTCGTACCGCCGCTTCCGCGGTCCTGGTCCGTACCGAAGGTGAAGTTGGAGATGCCCGAATACATATCCCATACCTTTCCGTCGGGCCGGGCATCGGTCGTTTGGAAATCCGTCCACAGGTCACCGTATGACCTCTCCGTACGGTTATAGATGATTTCGCCAAGTGCGGTTTTCAGTGCCGCTCCCTTCTTGCCGTCCGCAGCCTGATAATAGGTGCCGGAGTTGTTGGGGCCCTGGGCCCAGAGCGCCAGCGACAGTGCCAGCAGCCCCATCGTCGTTGTCATTCTTTTCTTCATATCCGTCATGCCGTTACTTGTTTGTTCTATCCTGTTTCTGACCCGCTGCCAACAGGTTCATCTCCTCTTCGCAGAGAGGAACTGCCGGCATGGTCTTTCTGATGGCAAATTTAGGAAAAAAAATGAATATATGCGTCTGGAGAGACAGAGAATTACGATTTCTTTGGAGCGAAAAGACGAAAAAAGGCAGTCGGAGGCGGCAATATGGAATAAAATGTGTATATTTGCTTTTTCAAAGACTAAAACACATCACCCACACCTGATTATCATGAGAATAATCATTATGACCGCAGCGGCATGCCTCTTCCTCGGCATCGCGTCAGCCCAGGAGCAAACCGTCCACGGATATCCCATCAGTCCTGTTCCCTTCACACAGGTGAAAGTCACCCCAGGCACCTTCTGGGGACAACGCCTCGAAGCCAGCCGCAACGTGACGATCCCCCTCGCTTTCTCCAAATGCGAGGAGACTGGCCGTTACACCAATTTCGTGAATGCAGCCGCACACCTCAAGGATCCCTCAAAGACCTTCAAGGTGGGTGGACTGTCGTTCGACGACACCGACCCCTACAAGACCATAGAAGGAGCCAGCTATATCCTCCAGACTTACCCTGACAAGAAACTGGAGCACTACATCGACTCCGTGCTCGACATCATTGCCGCAGCGCAGGAACCCGATGGCTATCTCTACACCTCACGCACCCAGAACCCACGCCAGCCCCACGAATGGTCGGGCGACAAGCGATGGGTCAAGGAGGAGGACCTGAGCCATGAGCTCTACAACTTAGGGCACATGGTGGAAGGGGCCATCGCCCACTATCAAGCCACCGGGTCACGCAAATTCCTCGACATCGCCATCCGCTACGCCGACTGTGTCGTGCGTGAGGTGGGTCCTGCCCAAGGACAGGCCCGCGTGGTGCCCGGCCACCAGATTGCGGAGATGGCTCTCGCCAAGCTCTACTTGGTGACAGGTGAGCAGAAATACCTTGACGAGGCCAAGTTCTTCCTCGACCAACGGGGTAAGACCACCATCATGCATGAATACTCACAGGCCCACAAGCCCGTGGTGGACCAGGACGAAGCCGTGGGACATGCCGTGAGAGCGGCCTATATGTATGCCGGCATGGCCGACGTTGCCGCACTCACCGGCGACCAGGCCTACATCCAGGCCATCGACCGTATCTGGGACAATATCGTCAACAAGAAACTGTACATCACCGGCGGCATCGGCGCCACCTCCAGCGGTGAGGCTTTCGGCAAGAATTATGAGTTGCCCAACATGAGCGCCTACTGCGAGACCTGCGCCGCCATCGGCAACGTGTATGTCAACTACCGCCTTTTCCTGCTCCACGGGGAGTCGAAATACTACGACGTGCTGGAGCGCACGCTCTACAACGGCCTCATCTCCGGCGTGTCGCTTGAGGGCAATGGTTTCTTCTATCCCAACCCCCTGGAGTCGATGGGCCAGCACCAGCGCCAGCCGTGGTTTGGCTGCGCCTGTTGCCCGAGCAACATCTGCCGCTTCATCCCCTCTCTTCCAGGCTATGTGTATGCCGTGAAAGACCGCAACGTCTATGTCAACCTCTTCCTCTCCAACACGAGCCAGCTCGACATCGAGGGCAAGAGTGTCACGCTGCAGCAAGACACCCAATATCCTTGGGATGGCGACATCGCCCTCACCGTGGGCCAGAACAAAGCCGGACAGTTCACCTTGAAGATCAGAATCCCAGGATGGGTGCGCGGCCAGGTGACACCAGGCGACCTCTATACGTATGCCGACAACATGCGCCTCGGCTATCGGGTGACCATCAACGGGAAAAAAGAGTCGGGCACCCTGACCAGTGACGGTTACCTGACCATCGACCGCCGTTGGAAGAAAGGCGACGTGGTGAGAATACACTTCGACATGCAGCCCCGCGTGGTGAAGGCCAACCGCAAAGTGGAGGCCGACCGGGGTATGGTGAGCATCGAGCGCGGTCCGCTGGTCTATTGCGCAGAGTGGGCAGACAATGACTTCGACTTGATGAGCGGACTCATCAACCAGTCTCCTCACTTCACGCTGGGTGAGGCCACCATCGCCAACACGATGGTGAAGACGCTGATCACCTCGGCACAGATCCTGGACTTCGACCAACAGGGAAAACTGAATGTCAAAGATGTGGAACTCAAACTCATCCCCTACTATGCCTGGTGCCACAGGGGCTCAGGCAAGATGAGGGTATGGCAAGCCCAGGACCTGAGAGCCACCAGTCCGGCACAGCCCGCCACGCTGGCCTCTGAGTCGAAAATCACCTCCTCTCACAATGCCGCATCTCTCAGTGCCATCAACGACCGGCTGGTTCCCAAAGACGAGGACGACCGCTCCATCCCCTATTTCCACTGGTGGCCCAACAAGCAATCCACCGAATGGCTGGCATACGAGTTTCCACAGTCCTCAAAAGTGCAGAACTGCACGGTCTATTGGTTTGACGACGGTCCCTGGGGCGGATGCCGCGTACCGAAGTCATGGCGTATCCTCTACAAGAACCCTTCCGGACAATGGGAGCCTGTCACTGGAGCCGACCGTTATCCTTCGGTGAAGGGAGAGGCCTGCACCGTCAACTTCGACCCTGTGGAGACCACAGCACTGAAGTTGGAAATCACCCTGCCCGATGACAACTCAGCAGGCATCTATGAATGGGAGGTCAGATAAGGACTTCTGCATGTCATGACGCCATGGCATATACTTCAAAAAATTCAAATAATAAGAGAATCTTTCGCCGAAAAGAAAAAATTGCACTACCTTTGCAGCTTGATGCAAACAAAAGCAAGGACATCGTAACAAAGTAGCTATATGCCAGATATCTCCATCCGCGGAATTGAAATGCCGGAGTCGCCAATCAGAAAACTGGCTCCGCTTGCCGCCGCAGCTAAAAAAAGAGGTACAAAAGTCTATCACCTCAACATCGGACAGCCTGATCTTCCCACTCCGAAGGTGGGACTTGATGCGCTCAAGAGCATCGACCGGGAAATCCTGGAATACTCCCCGTCACAGGGCTACCTGAGTTTCCGTGAGAAACTGGTGGACTACTACGCCAAATACAACATCATGGTGACGGCCGACGACATCATCGTCACGTCGGGCGGCAGTGAAGCCGTGCTTTTCGCCTTCCTCTCCTGCCTCAATCCGGGCGACGAAATCATCGTGCCTGAACCCGCCTATGCCAACTATATGGCCTTCGCCATCTCTGCAGGAGCGAAGATCAAGACCATAGCCACCACCATCGAGGAGGGCTTCTCGCTGCCCAAAGTGGAAAAATTCGAGGAACTCATCAACGAGCGCACCCGCGCCATCATGATCTGCAACCCCAACAACCCCACCGGCTATCTCTATACCCGGCGCGAGATGAACCAGATCCGCGACCTGGTGAAGAAATACGACCTGTATCTCTTCTCCGACGAGGTCTACCGTGAGTATATCTATACGGGGTCTCCCTATATCAGCGCCTGCCATCTGGAAGGTATCGAACAAAACGTGGTGCTCATCGACTCCGTCTCCAAGCGCTATTCCGAATGCGGCATCCGCATCGGCGCTCTGATCACCAAAAACGCAGAGGTGCGTGCTGCCGTGATGAAATTCTGCCAGGCCCGCCTCTCTCCCCCACTCATCGGACAAATTGTGGCTGAAGCTTCTCTCGATGCTTCCGAGGAATATCTCCGTGATGTGTATGACGAGTATGTGGAGCGGCGCAAATGTCTGATTGACGGACTCAACCGCATACCGGGTGTTTATTCGCCTATCCCTATGGGCGCTTTCTATACCGTGGCCAAACTGCCCGTGGATGATGCCGAGAAATTCTGCCGATGGTGCCTGGAGAAATTCGAATACGAGGGTGCCACGGTCATGATGGCTCCTGCATCCGGATTCTATACAACTCCCGGCGCTGGCATCAACCAGGTGCGCATCGCCTACGTGCTGAAGAAGAAAGACCTCAACCAGGCCCTCATCGTTCTCCGCAAGGCACTGGAGGCCTATCCCGGCCATGTTTATGACGACTGATCGCCTGTGAACCTTCCCCTTTTCATAGCCCGACGCATCTATCATGATGAAGACGACCGCCGAAAGGTGAGCCGTCCTGCCATACGCATCGCCACCGCCGGAGTGGCCATCGGCCTGGCAGTGATGATCGTATCGGTGTGTGTCGTGCTCGGTTTCAAGCACACCATCCGCGACAAGGTGATCGGCTTCGGAAGCCACATCAATGTGGGCGACTACATGGCCTTGCAGCACGATGCGCCTTATCCCATCTGCATGGACGACAGCACGATGGACTTCCTGAGCCACATCCCCGGGGTGAAACACGTGCAGCGCTATGCGCTCAAGCAGGGCATCCTCAAGACAGACCAGGATTTTCTGGGCGTGATGCTCAAAGGGGTCGGCCCCGAATTTGACACCACTTTCATCGCCAGCAACATGGTGGAAGGCCGTCTGCCCGCCTTCAGCGACGAGAAGAGCAGCAACCAAATCGTCCTCTCCAAAATCATCGCCGACAAATTGCAGGTGAGCACCGGCGACCGCATCTTCGCCTATTTCATGGGCGACAACAACGTGCGCACCCGACGGCTGACCATCAGCGGCATCTACCGCACCGACATGAAACACTTCGACGAGAACATCTGCTTTGCCGATCTCTATACTGTGGTGAAACTCAATGGGTGGCAACCCGACCAGGCGAGCGGCGCAGAAATCACCATACATGACTTTGACAAGATCGACGAGGTGGACCTGCGCATGAACGATGCCGTCGATCGCCGCGACGACAAATACGGCGCCACCTACTCATCTCTCACCATCCAGCATTCCTACCCGCAGATCTTCGCCTGGCTCGATTTGCTCGACCTCGACGTGTGGATCATCCTCGCCCTGATGGTGGCCGTGGCAGGATTCACCATGATTTCCGGACTGCTCATCATCATCATCGAGAGGACCAGCATGATCGGCACCCTGAAGTCGATGGGCGCCAAAAACAAGACCATCCGCCACACCTTCCTCTGGTTCGCTGTCTTCATCATCGCCAAAGGAATGCTCATCGGCAACCTCCTCGGTCTGGGCATCTGCCTCCTCCAACGGTTTACCGGACTGGTGAAACTCGATGCGGAGACCTACTATGTGGATGTGGTACCTATTGAGATCAACATCCCCGCCATCGTGCTCATCAATCTCGGCACACTGCTCATCAGTGTCGCCGTGCTCATCGCACCGAGCTACCTGATTTCGCATATCCAACCTGCGAAATCCATCAAATATGAATAGTTTTTTCCTTTTTTTTCTCCTATTTCATACCTAAAGGCATCTTTGCCTCAAAATTTGCACATTTTATTTTGAAATGTGCAAATTAGATGTTACCTTTGCACATTATTTGAAAATTTGTGCAATGGAGTTGATAGACAATTTCAATAAAACCATAGAAAGAAGCATTGTATCAAATTGGGACTACGCCGCACTCACGGATTACAAAGGTGCCACTCTTCAGTTCAAGGACGTAGCCCGCAAGATCGAAAAGATGCATATCATCATGGAACAGGTCGGCGTGCGCAAAGGTGACAAGATCGCCATGTGCGGCCGCAATAGCGCTCACTGGGGTGTTGCATTCCTCGCCACCCTGTCGTATGGCGCAGTGGCCGTTCCGATCCTTCATGAGTTCAATGCCGAACAAATACACAACATCGTCAATCACAGCGAGGCCCGCCTGCTGTTCGTAGGCGATATCGTAGCCAAAACCATCGATCCCGGCCAGATGCCCAACATTGAGGGCATCATCTACCTGCCCGATTTCTCCGTCTTCATGTCACGGTCCGAGAAGTTGGTCTATGCACGGGAGCACCTCAACGAACTCTTCGGAATAAAATATCCCATGTCGTTCCGCAAGTCTGATGTGCATTTCTATGAGAACGATGAAGAGGAACTTGCACTTATCAACTACACCAGCGGCACCACAGGACACTCCAAAGGCGTGATGCTCCCCTTCCGGGCCTTGACCGGAAACATGAATTTCATCTTGGACAAGCTCGGCAACCCTTACATGAAACCCCAAAGCAACATGCTGAGCATCCTGCCCATGGCACACATGTATGGCATGGCCGTGGAATTCCTCTTCCCATTCTCCTTCGGAATGCATCTCTTCTTCCTCACGCGTCTCCCCTCCCCCGCCATCATCGCACAGGCTTTCACCGATATCAAACCAGCGCTGGTGGTCGCCGTGCCGCTCATCATCGAGAAAATCATCCGCAAGCGCGTCTTCCCCAAAATACAGAACAACGCCGTCAGGCTGTTGCTCAACATGCCCGTCATCAACAAGAAGGTGAAACAGAAAATCTGCGAGCAGGTGTACGAGGCATTTGGAGGCAACGCATACGAGATCATTATCGGTGGAGCCGCCCTCAACAAGGAGGTGGAAGCCTTCCTCCACAGCATCGACTTCCCCTATACCGTGGGGTATGGCACCACAGAATGCGCACCGCTGATTTCCTACAGCGACTATAAGAACTACGCAGAAGGCAGTTGCGGACGGGCGGTCGACGGCATGGAGGTGCGCATCCTGAGCAGCAACCCTCACACGAGAGAGGGCGAAATCGTAACACGCGGCAAGAATGTCATGCTCGGTTACTACAAGAACATAGAAGCCACAAAGGAAGCCATCGATGCAGAGGGATGGTACCACACCGGTGACCTCGGCACGATGGATTATGATGGCAACATCTACATCCGGGGAAGGAAAAAGAACATGCTGCTCAGCAGCAACGGACAAAACGTCTATCCCGAGGAGATTGAGGACAAGCTCAACTCCATGGCCTTGGTCAGCGAGAGCATCGTCATCCAGCAAGAGGACAAGTTCATCGCCCTGGTGCATCCTGATTTCGACGAAGCCAAGTCGATGGGATTCACACAGGAAGACCTGGAGAAAGTCATGGAGCAGAACCGCATCGACCTCAATGCCTCCATGCCTGCTTACAGCAAGTTGACGGCCATCCGCATCCATGAGGATGAATTTGCCAAGACACCCAAGAAAAGCATCAAGAGATATCTATACCAAAACGTCATATAAATAATACGTGATGGAACACATACCTAATTTCAATGAATTGATCGAGAAGAGCATCAAGGAGCACTGGAACCTGGATGCACTGACAGATTATAAAGGCGTCACACTGCAGTATCATGATGTCGCACGGAAGATAGAGAAACTCCACATCATGTTTGAGAGCAGCGGTGTGAAGCGAGGTGACAAAATTGCGCTATGCGGCCGCAACAGTGCCGGATGGGCTTCCGCTTTTCTCGCCACCCTCACATACGGCGCCGTGGCCGTGCCCATCCTGCATGAGTTCACGGCCGACCAGATCCACAACATCGTCAATCACAGCGGGGCCAAACTGCTCTTCGCCGGCGACGTGGTTTCAACCCAGGTGGATCCCACCAAGATGCCCGACATCGAAGGCATCATCTATATCCCCGACTACTCCTTGCTGTTCTCCCGCTCCGACAAGCTCACCTTCGCCCGTGAGCACCTCAATGAGATGTTCGGCAAGAAATATCCCAAATATTTCCGGCAGGAGCATGTCAGCTACTACCGGGAACAGAGTCCCGAGGAGATGGCCCTGATCAACTACACCAGCGGCACCACAGGATTCTCCAAGGGTGTGATGATTCCCTACCGGGCCATCTGGAGCAACTTCGACTTCGCCTGCCATGTGATGGGAGACCACGTCAACAAAGGCGACAACGTGCTGAGCATCCTGCCCATGGCACACATGTACGGCATGTCGTTCGAGTTCATCTATGAATTCCTGCGCGGCTGCCACATCTTCTACCTCACCCGCGTGCCATCGCCGGCCATCATCGCCAAGGCTTTCGCCGAAGTGAAGCCCGTCGTGATCATTGCCGTGCCTCTGGTCATCGAGAAAATCATCAAGAAAAAGGTATTCCCCATCATCCAGAACAACCGCATGCGGCTGTTGCTCAACATGCCCGTGGTCAACAAGAAAGTGCGCCAGACCATACGCGACCAAGTGGTCAAGTCGTTCGGCGGCAATTTCTTTGAGGTAATCATCGGAGGAGCCGCCTTCAACCAGGAGGTGGAGTCATTCCTCCACCGCATCGAGTTCCCCTATACCGTGGGATATGGTGCTACAGAGTGCGCCCCCATCATCTGCTATGCCGACTACCGCGAGTTCGTACCTGGCAGTTGCGGCAAGGTTGCCATCCACAATGAGATCAGGATTGCCAGCAGCGATCCGCAGAATATCCCGGGCGAGATCCTGGTCAGAGGTCTCAACGTGATGCTCGGCTATTATAAGAACGAAGAGGCCACACGGCAGACCATCGATAAAGACGGATGGTATCACACCGGCGACCTTGGCGTGATGGACACCGAAGGAAATGTCTTCATCAAAGGGCGCAGCAAATACATGCTCCTGGGCGCCAACGGACAGAACATCTATCCGGAGGAGATCGAAGACAAGCTCAACTCCATGACTCTGGTCAACGAGAGCATCGTCATCCAGGAAGAGGACAAACTTGTCGGACTCGTCCATCCCGATCTTGACGAGGCCCATGCCCTGGGATTCACCAACAGTGACCTGGAGAATATCATGGAGCAAAACCGCAAGGAACTCAACAACATGCTCCCTGCCTACAGCAAAATCTCCTCCATCAGACTTCAGCAGGAGGAATTTGAGAAAACACCCAAGAAAAGCATCAAGCGATTCCTTTATCTGACGAAATCATTTATCTAACAGAATACACATCTACAAGGGCGGCCTGTCGGGCCGCCCTTTTTTATCCTCCGCATGGATTACAGGCTGCAGGAAAGGCAAGCCAATCCAAATCAGCCAATCAAGTCTGTGCTTAGCCAATTTAAGCTGATTCGGAACAAGTCCGGATTATGCGTCAGCAAACACTTTCCCGTCGTCGAGGGTAATCTGCAGTTGGGTGTATTCGCAGTGGAAATCGTGCTCCAAACGATCCAGATAGCGGGCACTCTCCCATTTACACATCGGCAGGTCGTGAAGCAAGTAGTTGCCGCAAGCCTCCGGGCGTGTGGCGGGCACTTCTGTCTGCGTGAGAATCCATTTCAGACATCTGATGGTCAGTTGGCGCATGTCCTCCACGGAGTATGTTCCCGTCATGATGATATACATGCCCGTAAGACAACCCATAGGACCTACATACACCACATCGTCCTTCGCCTCGGAATTGCGAAACCAAGTGGCCATCAGATGTTCCAGACTGTGCATGGCTGCCGGAGCCACGGCGGGCTCTTGGTTGGGTTCTGTGATACGCAGGTCAAAGGTGGTGAAACCTCTATCCTCACGCGAGACATAGATGCCTGGCTTCAGGTGGGTGTGGTCGATGGTGAAACTCTGTATAACTTCCATGATAATGTATTGATTAAACTGCAATCTTCATGCTTTAGGCTGCAAAAATACTCATTTTTCTTCAAATAGTGTACCGCCAGAAAGAGATATCAGTCATCTGCGCAACCTTTGTTGGCGAAATACACGCCCACAAGAATCAGCGATGAGCCCATGTATGCCATGGCCGTCATGGGCTCATCCAGAAAAATAGCACTGAAAACGACCGTTGCCACCGGAATGAGATAGCAATAATTGGAGATGGTCACCGCCCCCAGTTTGGTGATGGCGATATTCCACACGGCAAAACACATAAACGAGGCGATGAGACCCAGGAAAAGCAAGTTGAGCATCACGTTCCACTGCATCAAACCTGACAGATCATATTGCCAGGGTTTGAAGAAGAAGATGGGCAAGGATGACAACACGCCATAGAAAAACACTTTCCGTGTGATGAAAATCGTATCATAACGGTCGCCCAGTATTTTGATCAGATAACTGTAGAGTCCCCAGCACAAAGCGGCCGCCGCTGCCATCAGGTCACCCATGGGATTGAGCTTTAGCACCACTTGACCATTGAAAATGACGATACCGATGCCCAAAATAGCCAACAAACTGCCAATGATGAGGATTTTACGCACAGGGAGGTTTCTATAGGTCATCAAAATGAAAACCATCGTGATCAGCGGTGAAGTACTGACGATAAAACTCACATTATTCACATAAGTCAGTCCGACAGCTACATTTTCTGTAATGAAATAGAGAGAACCGCCTGTGATACCCAACAACAGCAGCAGCAACTCGTCTCTCCAACTGTCTGCAAACAACTTCCGTGGAGAGAAAGCAATGATGGCCAGATAGGCGAGCAAAAACCTGACAAAAAACACCTCATCCGCCCTCATGCCGGCCTTCATCAACAGTTTGGTGCTGACCAAGGTACTGCCCCATATGGCAACCACGGCTATGGCTACAACATGATAAATAAGATGAGTGCGTGTCACGGTGCTGACAGGTGATTTCATAGTATAAAAATCGAACTTTTATGCAAAAGTAATCAATTTCCAAGAAATCGCCAAACAAAACGAGACAAATAAATGTGTTATATTTTGCACTTCATCGGTATTTTTACTATTTTTGTCAGGAAAACATCCAATTGTTGAAAACCACCGTTTATTTGCCAGTTCACTGAGCAATCCCTACTCTCAGTTTACCTACTTGTCGACTATTACTTTCTATCCACAAAAAAATGTATATTAGTATGAAAAAACGATTAACCATTATGCTTGTTCTGGCTATGCCGCTGATCCTCTCTGCCCATCCGATTGATAAGGATAAGGCACTTCTGATAGCCAATCAGTATCTCGCCGATGTCAGCACGCGCACAGCCTCAGCCATGCACAGAGCACCTGTCCACCATCAGCTGACCTACCAGAATACAGGTTTCAAAAAACTGCACACTTTCGCCGACAAGACAAATGGCGGTTTTGTCGTCGTGGCGGGTGATGACCGGGTACCACAGCCTGTTTTGGCCTATAGCGAGACGGACAAAATCGATATGAACCTCATGCCCGAAGTCATGCAGGTCATGTTGCAGAGTTACGAAGAGCAAATCGCCAACCTTCCACCCAATTACGCTCCAACGGCAAACTCGGAGACAGCAGAGCGTGAGGTGATCTACCCGCTGGTACCCACCATGTGGCATCAATATCTGCCCTTCTGCTACGACACGCCCTATGACGAAATTGCTGAACGAAACACGCCGGTGGGATGCGTGGCTCTGACGCTTTCCCAATTGATGTACTATTATCAATATCCCACAGCCACCACGATAGAGATACCGGCTTATTCCACTTATTCTGGATATGACATGCCGGCCTTGCCGCCGACGTCCTTTGATTATTCAAAAATGCATCTCAACTATGAGCATATCTACGGCAGAGAGGAAGTTGACGCCACCGACCCCTCTGTCAAGGAAGTCTGCAAGTTGATGATGTATACCGGCTGCGCCTTGAAGATGGAATACTCCTCAGGCGGCTCCGCTTCCACGTTCGACATCGATACCATTGCCAAGTATTTCGGATACGACAAGGGCGCCCGTTATGAGTATGCCGGAAACTATCCGCATGACATCTGGGAAGAAATGATTTACAACGAACTGAAAGCCGGTCGGCCAGTGCCCTATTCGGCAGGAGGAGTCGGTGCTCAAAACCACCAGTTCATCATCGATGGCTACGATGGGAAAGGCCATTTCCATGCCAACATCGGTGAAATAGGACGTGGCAGCTTCAACCAATATTATCTTTTAGGCGCCATTGAAGAGACTAGGACACAGACAGGCCAGGTGCTTTTCAGTGGCTATAACATCTATCAACGGGGAATCCTCGGGTTCCAACCTGACAAGGGCAACGCCCGTTTGCCGATCGTCAGTGTTGACTATGGTGACTATGCGCTCGCAAAGACGGACTTCACCCGATCGTCATCATCGGCAGACTTCAAGGGTGTGGTCTTGAAAGCCACCATGACACGGCACGACAACAATGGCATCAGCATGGATTACGGCTGGGGATTGTATCAGGATGGACTGCTGAAGAAAGTATTGTATTCGGCCACCTCCACAGAAACGACCATTCCACTCAACAAGAGTTTCGATATGGGCAGGAACCTGCCTGAAGGCAACTACCAGTTCTTCCCCATCTACCGCAATCATGGTGCCGAGGAATGGGAAACCTATCTGGAATATTTATATACCGACGCCAACGGTAATCCCATGCGCCACTACACGACCAAAATAGAAAAACAAAAAATGCACATCGGTGTGTCATCTACGGAGCCCAACATCACCCTTGACAAAATCGAGTACTATACGCCCTTCGAAGGTGAAAGGTTGATCGCCCAAATCTTCTTCACCAATGGCGGAACCAACTATGAGAACCATGCCTTCTACTGGATTGACGGAGAAATGAGAGCTGGCGCCGGCATGTATATCGACCCGGGGAAGTCGGGAGAGGTCATTTTATATATGCCCGCACCTTCCAAAGGTTCACACAATGTGAAAATCACGACCGATTGGGATGGAGAAGATGTGATATATACCGGGAAACTGGAAATCACAGATGCGCCCTCTTTCCAATTGGAATACACGCCCACCGTTACGGGTATAGAAAGTGACGGCAATGGCCTACGGTATATCCACAACCAGATTGACATCGAAGTTAAAATCAAGAACGTCGGCAAGACCATCTACAACAACAAAATTTTTGGTTTTATGGAAGAATACCTCAATGGAGGGAATGGACATATCGTAGGGGATGAAGCTACTGGGAATCCCAGATGGATATGGGATGATGTCAGATATGTGCGTCTGGAACCCGGGGAAACCAAAACTTTATCTTTCTCCATCGGCAGGGAAACCATGAGGCCCAATGATTATTTATACGGTGTATCTATTTCCGCCTACCATAATCACAACAAGCAAGAATCAATGTATGTGGATGGGTATTTCTACTATATGGATGACACCACAGGCAAACCAGGCGATGTGAACCATGACAACAGCGTCAACGTGTCGGATATCATGGCCATTGTCAACTACATCCTCGGAAGCAAGCCTTCGGTATTCTTTGAGAAGGAAGCCGACATCAACCATGACAACAGTATCAACGTATCAGATATCATGGCCATCGTCAACCACATCCTCACCCATTAAAAGGAGTAAGCCCCTCACCCGTCCTCTCCCAAAGGGAGAGGGGATTACCATCATTCGCGAGTGCTTCAGCCGTTTGGTTGGGATGAGTTCAAAAGTAGAGACGCCACATCGTGACGTCTCAAAAAGAGGAAAGAGGGGATGTGCTGGTTGGCACATCCCCTCTTGATTGGATAAATCGTTTAACTTTACAGGCTGTTGTAATCTCCAGTGAAAGTCGTGACGCTCATATCGCCAGTCTGGTAGCCCCTCTTCAACCAGCGCATGCGCTGATCTGAGGTGCCGTGGGTGAAGGACTCGGGCTGTGAATAACCTTGAGCCTGCTCCTGCAGATAGTTGTCACCGATATGCTGGGCGCAGTTGATGGCCTCACGCATGTCGGTCTCGTCAAGAGAACCGAACGCCTCATCCTCATAGTGAGCCCAAACGCCGGAATAATAGTCGGCCAAAAGTTCCAGACGGACACTGATCTGATTGGCTTGTTTCTGGTTGACACGGCTCATCTGTGAATGCGCCTTGCCCAGGATGCCCAGCAGATTCTCCACATGATGACCCACCTCATGGGCAATCACATAGGCACGGGCGAAATCACCGCCCGACTTCAACTGACCTTCCATCTGCTTGAAGAAAGCCAGGTCAAGATACAGTTTCTGGTCGGCCGAGCAATAGAACGGTCCTACTGCGGAAGTGGCACCACCACAGTTGGTCTGCACGGCATTCTTGAATATCACAAGGGTGGGAGGAGTGTATTCCGCATTGAATTTCTGCCTGAACACTGCCGACCACACATCTTCGGTACTGGCAAGGATCTGCTTGCAGAATTTCACCTGAGCCTCTTCCTCCGGGGAGAAAGTCTGGGGAGTGGCTTCCTCCTCAGTGCCTGTCATACTGCCCAGACCACCCGTCTGCTGAATCACGTCCAACGGGTTGCCACCCATCAACATGGTGATCAGTCCAATCAACAGGATGCTCCCGAGTCCCAAACCGGCTTTCGCACCAGTACTCATACCGCGGCGATCCTCAAAATGCTCGCTCTCTCTTCTTCCATTAAGATCCATAATAATAGCTTTGGTTAATGAATGATCATGGCAGGAGATGAAATCTCATTGCCAACTATTGACTCAATTTTTTGCAAATATACAAAGTTTTTTCTATTATTTACTTTTTTTCAACATTATTTTGGTGAAAAATGATGCCAACCGCCAGGTCCACCACACCACTTGGGAGATTATTTGAAGGAAAATCATGTTGAAATTTGCAAATATCGATGTTTTTTCCTATCTTCGCATCATAGAAACGAATTTAATACCTGAGATTATGAATAAACACGAGAAATTTGTCATCACAATCAACCGCCAATTCGGTACCGGCGGTCACGAGGTGGGCGCGGCCATCGCACAGCGCCTCGGCGTAAAACTGCTCGACAAGCAGATCCTGGAGGCTGTGGCCAGGAAATTTGACATCGCAGCCGACACGGTGGCAAAGCTGGAGTCTCGCAATACTTCCTGGTGGGATGACTTCACGCAGTTCTACCGCTCATACATCATTGACAACAAATACCATGACCTGGGACCGGAACTGACCTCACACCAACTTTTTGAGGCCCAGGCCTCCGTCATCCGGCAGATCGCGGAGGAGGAATCCTGCGTGGTGGTCGGAAGGTGTGCCTTCGACATCTTCAAGAATCATCCCAACGCCCTGAAAATCTTCATCCATAGTCCAGAGGACAAGCGCATCAAGCGCATCATGGAAAAATACGGGGTCTCGAGTGCGGATGCCAAACTGATGATCGTTGACAACGACTACACCCGCGAGCTTTACACCAAGACTTTCACGGGTTCGGAGTGGTACGACGCCCGAAACTACGACGTCTCGCTGGATGTGAGCGCATTCGGTCTGAACGGGACGGTCGATTACCTCCTCGCACTGGTCGGCGAGGACTGACCCAGCAGCAAGACCATGGTAAGAAAAGGCCCCGATATGAACTGCTCATGCCGGGGCTTTTATTATTCAGGCCGAAAATTTGTGCATTTACTGATTTTTGTGTAATTTTGCACGATTTTTAGACCATAAAACCATTTACAATGAATATATCTTATCAATGGCTGAAGGAATATGTGGACTTCAGCCTCTCGGCAGAAGAAGTTTGCGCAGCCCTCACCTCCGAAGGACTTGAGGTGGGAGCACTTGAGGAAGTGCAGAGCATCAAGGGCGGACTGAAAGGTCTTTACGTGGGCAAAGTGCTCACCTGCGAACCTCATCCCAATTCCGACCACCTGCATGTCACTACAGTAGACCTGGGAAAGGATACACCCTCTCAGATCGTCTGTGGCGCTCCCAATGTGGCAGCAGGACAGAAGGTGATCGTGGCAGACCTCGGCTGTGTGCTCTATGACGGCGACAAGGAGTTTGTCATCAAGAAGTCGAAACTGCGCGGCGTGGAGTCATGCGGAATGATCTGTGCCGAGGATGAGATAGGCGTCGGAACAAGCCACGACGGCATCATCGTATTGCCCGAAGATGCCGTGGTAGGTACTCCCGCCGCTGAATATTACCATCTGGAGAGCGATTGGCTCATCGAGGTGGACATTACGGCCAACCGTGCTGATGCCTTGT
Source organism: uncultured Prevotellaceae bacterium (assembly GCA_902776475.1). Taxonomy (GTDB): domain Bacteria; phylum Bacteroidota; class Bacteroidia; order Bacteroidales; family Bacteroidaceae; genus Prevotella. The sequence goes on from CACYQD010000001.1 coordinate 223,937, forward strand.
CACACTGGGGCGTGGCACGCGACCTCTATGCCTGGCTCAAGCAGAATGGCTATGAGACGGCTCTTCACCGTCCCTCATGCGATGACTTCAAGGTGGACGACAACAGCCTGCCTGTCAAGGTGACCATCGAGAATACGGAGGCCTGCCGCCGCTATGCCTGTGTGAGCATCACAGGATGCGAGGTGAAGGAGTCGCCCGACTGGTTGAAGAACAAACTGACGGTGGTGGGTCTGCGCCCGATCAACAACATCGTCGATATCACCAACTATGTGATGATGGCTTACGGACAGCCGTTGCACACCTTCGATGCCGACATGGTGACCGGCCACCACATCATCGTGAAACCTCAGGCTGAGGGGACGAAGTTCATCACCCTCGACGGCGAGGAGCACACCCTCGGCTCACACGACCTGGCCATCTGCAACGAAGAGGAGGCCATGTGTATCGCCGGCGTATTTGGCGGAAAAGGCAGCGGCACCTATGAGACCACGCGCAACGTGGTGCTGGAGAGCGCCTACTTCCACCCCACCTGGATCCGGAAGAGCGCACGCCGCCACGGGCTGAGCACCGATGCCTCTTATCGGTTTGAGCGCGGCGTCGATCCCAACGGCATCATCTATGCCCTCAAGCAGGCTGCCATCTTGTGCAAGCAACTGGCTGGAGGCAAGATCTCCATGGAAATCTGCGACGAATATCCCAGTCCCATCGCCGACAGCATCGTCAATCTCAAATACGACTATGTCAACGGTCTGATTGGCAAAGACATCCCCGCAGAGACCGTCAAGAGCATCGTGACCAGCCTCGAGATGGTGATCGAGGAAGAGTCGGCCGAAGGTCTTGTGCTCCGGGTGCCCGCCTACCGTGTTGACGTGCAGCGCCCCTGCGACGTGGTGGAAGACATCCTCCGCATCTATGGATACAACAATGTGGAAATCCCCACCCAACTGAAGAGCTCCCTCGTCATCAAGGGCGAGGAGGACACCAAGCATAAGTTGCACAACCTCGTGGCAGAGCAACTGGTCGGTTGCGGCTTCAATGAGATCATGAACAACTCGCTGACCAAGGCGGCTTATTACGACAACCTCGAATCCTACAAGCCTGAGCACCTCGTGAGAATCATGAATCCGCTCAGCAATGACCTCAATGTCATGAGGCAGACACTGGTGTTCGGCGGTTTGGAGAGCATCGCCTACAACATCAACCGCCGCCTGCCCAACCTGAGGTTCTTCGAGTTCGGCAACTGCTATCAATTTGACCCCGAGAAGCAAAACACCGAAGATCCCATGAGGGCTTACCGTGAGGAATATCACCTCGGTATCTGGGTGACCGGAAAACGGGTCGTCGGCAGTTGGGCACATCCCAATGAGGACAGTTCATTCTATGAGCTGAAAGCCTATGTGGAGAACGTGCTCACCAGAATGGGCGTGCAGGCTGGCACCGTGGTGCTGAAAAACGGCAGCAATGACATCTTCTCCAAATCTGTCGCCATCGAGAACAGGGGAGGCAAACTCCTTGGTGAGATGGGCGTGGTGAGCCAGCGGCTGCTGAAGACTGCCGGCATCGAACAGCCGGTCTATTTCGCCGACCTCAACTGGACAGCACTGATGAAACTGGTCAGGAAGAACAAGGTGCAGTACAGCGAGATCAGCAAGTATCCCGCCGTGAGCCGCGACCTTGCCCTCTTGGTTGACAAAAGCGTGGAGTTCGCTCAGATTGAACAAATCGCACGGGCCACAGAGAAGAAACTGCTCAAGCAGGTCGAGCTCTTCGATGTCTATGAAGGCAAGAACCTGCCGGCCGGCAAGAAGAGCTATGCTGTGAACTTCATCCTCCAGGATGACCAGCACACCCTCAACGACAAGCAGATCGAGGCCATCATGAACAAGTTGATCCAGGCTTTGAAGACCAAACTGAATGCCGAACTGAGATAAGAATAGAAATCCAATCACAACAATAAAAAATTACTCCAATGGGAAGAGCATTTGAATACCGCAAAGCGACTAAGTTGAAGAGATGGGGCCATATGGCCAAGACGTTCACCCGTATCGGAAAACAAATCAGCATCGCCGTCAAGGCAGGTGGTCCGGAACCGGAGAACAACCCCACACTGCGCGCCATCATTGCCAATGCGAAGCGCGAGAACATGCCGAAGGACAACATCGAGCGTGCTATCAAGAACGCCATGGGCAAGGACCAGAGCGACTACAAGGAGGTGTCCTACGAGGGTTATGGCCCTCACGGCGTGGCCATCTTCGTGGATACACTGACCGACAACACCACCCGCACCGTGGGCGATGTGCGCTCAGTGTTCAACAAGTTCAACGGCAACCTGGGCACTCAGGGCTCGTTGAGCTTCCTGTTCGACTACAAGTGTGTCTTTACCTTCAAGAAGAAGGATGGCATTGACATGGACGAGTTGATCCTCGACCTGATCGACTACGGTGTGGAGGATGAGTTTGACGAGGATGAGGAGACCAACGAGATCACCATCTATGGTGACCCCAAGAGTTTCGGTGAGATCCAGAAACATCTCGAGAGCGAAGGCTTCGAGGTGACAGGCGCTGAGTTCACCCGTATCCCCAACGACCTGAAGGACGTCACCCCCGAGCAGCGCGAGACCATCGACAAGATGGTGGAGAAGCTTGAGGACTTCGACGACGTGCAGACCGTCTACACCAACATGAAACCTGAGTAAGCATGGCCGGCCGCAGACATATCTACAAGACCCAAGGCACGTGCAGCCAGTTCATCGAAGTGGAACTGAGTGATGACGGCACATTGAGCGACGTGACCTTCGTAGGAGGATGCAACGGCAATCTGCAAGGCATCTCCTCGTTGGTGCGCGGCATGAAGGTGGACGACATCATCAACAAACTCAACGGGATAAGATGTGGCTACAAGAGCACCAGCTGTCCCGACCAACTCTGCCGGGCGCTTGAGGAAGCGCGGAAAGCTTAATCACACAAAGCGGGGATGCCGATTGGCATCCCCGCTTTGTGATTTTGTACGCTATTGCTAACGTGATCTCTGATAATCCTCCTTGGTGATGGTGGTCTGGTAGAGGATGACATTCTTGTCCTTCTGCGACCGGGCGACGAAACGGAAGGAGTAGCCTTCGTCCTTGTAACGTTTCTGACTGGTGTCGGTTATGACAGCCTGCACCATCTCTTCCTTGATCTGCCCGTTCATCTCCCGTGCCCGTTCGGCATTGTCTGCATTGCCCGACAAGGTCAGGTATTGGGTAAACGTGAGGGTGGCCTTGTCGAAGGTCAGGCTGTCAAGCGTGGTGAAATCATTGAGTTTCTGCGGACAGTATTTTTGGGTGTACTCCACGACTTCCCGTGCTGCCCTGTCTTCCAGAGACTCTTGGCAACCGCTCAACAAGAGCAGCGCCACTGCGATCATCAGATATTTTCTCATGGGTTTTCTTATTATCATTCTATTGTATATTTTACTTTGATGTCAGCAAACTGACGTGATAGATGCCGGGGCAGAGTGTGGTGGAGGATGCCGTCAGACGGACGACAAACTTTTTCTTCACGTTGCCGGAGGCATCTTTGATGAGTTGTTCGGGGATGGCGTATTCGACATTGTAGAAGCGGTTGGAGTCGCTGCCCTTGACGAAGGGCGGAATCGTGATGTCGCTCACCGGCACTCCGTCGATGGTCAGCGTGGCTTTCCTGCCTCTGTCGGCCAGGTTGAAGCGGAACATCACACTGAGTCCTTCAGCCACCTGCTTCTCGTTGAAGAGGGCATATTCGATGTATCCATTGGCCCTGGCATCACGATAGTGCTCGGTGTTGTAACTGCCTTTGCCGGAGTCATTGGAGTAGTTGTATTCATGGCCTGCCTCGCTTTGCTGCTCACCGGGAGCCACGAAATCGATGGTGCGTGCGGCAAGGGCTTCCTTGGCGGCCTCGCTCAGTGCCATGTCGCTTTTCCTGTAGTTGTCCGCGGTCTGCTGATACCAGTAACACATATAACGGGCATGGTGGATTTGGTAGAAGGGTTCAAGTTCCAATTTCTTCCAGGTGTAAGAGGGCATGTCGTTGCGGCTCACATCGATGGCGAACCTCAATGGCTGACCGGACAGCCTGTTGATGCGATCGAGCACGCTGGCCCGTTCTCCGATGAGCATCGGGGCTGAAACAAGATTCAGAGAGGAGGCCTTGCTGCCAGGAGCGTGGTCCATGCGTCCCGCACCTGCGTATTCGTTCTGCAAGACCTCATGGACAAGGCCTGAGCTTGCGGCCTCGGCATCAGTGACGGCAGTGGTTTTGGCACCCAGGAGGATGGGACCAAACTTGAAGGCGATGTAGTCGGGGTAATTGGGACATTCCTCATAAGTGAGTTGCATCGGGAGGCAGACCCGGATCTTATCGCCGGCTTTCCATTTCCTGTTGATGCTCACATAACTGGCCACACCCTTCGTTGCCGTGAAGGCGACGGGCTTGCCGTTGACCGTCACACCGAACTCTTTTCCTGCCCAAGCAGGATGACGGATGGCAAGGGTGTATTTGCCGCCTTTGGTGATGGTGAGGTCAGTGGTGACGGTGTTCGCCGTGGGTATGTTGGAGGCGATGGGATTGATGCAGGGGAACAGTGTCTCCTGACGGATACCGAATGATTTGTCGTTGAGTTCGCTTGGAATGAAGAGATTGACGTACAGCGTCTTCTTTCCGTCATGAGTGTAGATGAAATGTCCGTATTTGGAGTGATTTTCCATACCGGTGCCCACACAGCACCACATGCCTTGGTTGACTTGTGAATAGATGCGGTAACTCTGCGGGCGCAACGAAGTGAAATAGACATAGCCTCCGGTCACCGGGTCCTGGGTGGACAGGATATGATTCCAAAGGGTGCTTTCATAGAAGTCGGCGTATCGAGCGTCACCGGTGCGGTCGCACAACATCTCCGACATCTTGAGCATATTGTTGGAGTTGCACGACTCAGGACCATCGAGCACGTTGATGTAGCGGTTGCCACTCTCCTTCGAGAGGAAATGCTCGTTGACGCTGTTGCCGCCGATGCACACGGTACGGTTTTGTGCCACATCGTCCCAGAAATTCTCCGCTGCCTTCTCGTATGCGGCGGCATCGGGGTCTTGTTCGAAGATGCGCTCCATACCGATGTATTTGGGCACCTGGGTGTTGGCGTGCTTACCATCGAGGAAGGTGGGGTTGAGCGTCTGCATGCCGTTGAGCATGGCTTTGTGGGTGTATTTCTTTGCCGCACTGAGATATTGCGTTTTGCCCGTCAACTGATAGGCGTCGAGCAGACTCTCGTTCATGCCGCCATGTTCGGTGTCGAGCACCTTCTCCATGTCGGTGTCATTGACTTTACTGACCACATTGACACTCCAGTCGGCGAGTTTGAGGAAAAGGGTCTTGGCTTCCTTGCTGTCACCATAGAGGAAGGCATCCCGCAGACCTGCCAGTATCTTGTGCTGACAATAGAAGGGCACCCATCCGCCCCGCTTCTTGAAGGGTGCGATGTCGCCGTTGTAAAGTGCGGTCCAGATCTCATTGACAGGCTGTCCGCCGATAAAGCCTTCCATGCCTTCGGTATTGCCGTCAAACTGGTCCTGGCAGTCCTTCATGATACGGATCATGTAGTTCATCCGCTCTTTCAGTTTCTCTCTCATGCCGGCGTCTTTGCTGGCGGCGTAGGCCAGGGCCAAGGCAGACAGGTAATGGCCGCCCACGTGTCCGTCGAGGTTGAAACCAGCATCACCTCCCCAGTTGGGGAACGAGGGGTGCTTGGTTTCCCACTGATAGTAAGGACTTGACACATCTGTTGTGGAACCCAGTCCCGACTGCCGCACATAAGGGGTGAGCAGACGGTCCACGTCATACTTCAGCAGGATCTGGATGTTCAACTCCATAGCGGTCTTCATCGGACCATCCAGCAAAGTGACCTCCTCAAGGTCGAAATGCTTGGGATACAGTTCGCTTTGCGCATGGACTGCCGCTCCAAAAAGGCAGAGCACGAAAACAAGGATTTGAAGTCTTTTCATGTCGTGAAATAATACAAGAAGTGATAATCTGCACAAAATTACGAAATATTGCTGACGTGGCAAAGTGATTTGTAAATATTCCTGCAAAATCAACAGGATAACAGGATGGTCTGCGAGTGCGCTCAAGAAAACAGTTCCGACCGATCGGCTACGATGGTGCCGCGGTCACTGGCAAAGAGGAAGAATCAGCAAAAAGGAAAGAATGATGACGAAAGACAGCATAGAGACCGCCTATAGTTTCCTGCACAAGAAGCGGAACGTGTAGAGCAAGTCTTCTCATATCCATGCCACTGATTAACGGATGCCGCCACCACCGCCTCTGCCCGAGAAGCCACCGCCGCCACCGCGAAACGAAGAACGGCCGCCGCCACCAGATGAGCGCGAAGAAGAACTTCTGCTTCTGTGAGACCTGACGGGCTCTTTCCGACTCTTTTCCATAATGTCGAATACGTGGTCTGTACCTTTAAATACGGAGGCATACACGACAGGAAGGATATCATTGTCGGATAGTTGAATGGCTACCTGGTCCATCTTGAAGAACTCTGGGTTGATGGCCTTCATGTCCTTTATCACTTGCTCTGCGTTGCCATAGAGTGTGGCCCACACCATATAGTCGTTCCACAGTTTTGCTTCTGTCAGGTGGCGCTCGTTCATCAGTGTAAAGTCTTCGAGGAAACGCTTGAAACCAAACACCTCACAAACCTCGTCCTTGTGGCTTTCATAAAATTCTAATGTTCGCATGGTGTGTAACGCATTTAAAAAGGATTTTACTACTTTCAGATTGTTGTCGTTCTCCATGAACGTTTCCAACTCTTTAGGGTCGAGCACGTGGTTTTCGCCTGATGCTTTGTTGAAGATTTCATGCATCTTATAAGCCA
>CACYQD010000002.1 GCA_902776475.1 uncultured Prevotellaceae bacterium
AAAAGGGAATGTTATGGAAGAGCGGGATTTGAACTGCTCAGAAGAAAAGTAATACTGTCTAACTATGGGTGATTTTGCAACAAAAGTGACGAAGATCCCCAAAATTTGTTCAGATGGCCAAAAACAAAAGAGAGTTACTTGCGTAACTCTCTCATTTTGAAGCGCTTCAGGATGGGCTTGAACCAACGACCCCCTGATTAACAGTCAGGTGCTCTAACCAACTGAGCTACTGAAGCAGGTTTTTTGCGATTGCGGATGCAAAAGTATAACGTTTTTTTTATTCCACCAAACTTTTTTTTGAAAAAAAATGTTTTTAGCCCAATTTTCTCTAATTTTTCATCCTTTTATGGCAGAATACGGCCATAATGATGTATTTTTGCACCCAAATTGTCTCTCATAGACTCATATAGATTATGTATATACGACGCTTCTTGCTCCCAATCATGGTTTTTGCCTGTTGCATCACCGCGGCGGCTCAAACCGACAACGACCATAACTTTGAGGTGAAAAAAAACCTCGACGTGTTTAATGCCATCTACAAAAACCTCGATTTGATCTATGTCGATACGCTCGACGCCAAAGAGGTGATCGGCACAGGCATCAACGCGATGCTCCGCAGCCTTGACCCCTACACGGAGTACTATCCCGAGGAGAACATGACCGACCTAAAGGAGATCTACACGGGTAAGTTTGCAGGCATCGGGGCGTTGATCCGCTACAACACAAAGATCAAGCGGGTGGTGATCGATGAACCGTATGAGGGGATGCCCGCCGACCTGGCCGGTCTGAAAAAAGGAGATATCATCCTCAGCATCGACGACTCTTCAATGGTGGACAAGAATGTATCCTATGTGAGCAGCCATCTCAGAGGAGACCCCGGCACCAGTTTCATCCTCAAGATCCAACGGCCAACCACCGGCAAGAAGATGCAGATGAAAATCACGAGGAAGACAGTGCAGACTCCGTCGGTGCCCTATTATGGTCTCCGCGGCGACGGCATCGGATACATCAACCTCAGACAGTTTACCGAAGACTGTTCCAAGGACGTGCGCAACGCCTTCATCGAGATGAAGGAGAAGGGCATGAAGGGACTCGTCCTCGACCTGCGTGGCAATGGCGGTGGTTCGGAGATGGAGGCTGTGGATATCGTCAACATCCTCGTTCCCAAAGGGAAACTCATCGTATCCAACAGGGGAAAACTGAAGCGCTCCGACAGAGACTATATCACCCGGGTGGAACCCATTGACACCGTGATGCCCGTCGTGGTGCTTGTCAGCGACATGACGGCAAGTGCCAGCGAAATCACCAGCGGAGCCTTGCAAGATCTCGACAGAGCCGTGATCCTCGGCACCCGCACCTACGGCAAGGGACTTGTCCAAACCAGCATCGAACTGCCCTATAACGGAAGTCTGAAGGTGACGAGCAACAAATACTACATTCCCAGCGGACGGTGCATCCAGGCCATCAATTACAAGCATGCACGGGGCGGATACACCGAGCACATCCCCGACTCACTCACCAAGGTTTTCCATACCGCCAACGGACGTGAGGTGAGAGACGGAGGTGGCATCATGCCCGATGTGGTGGTGGAGTCCGACTCCTTGTCCAACATCTCCTACTACCTCGCTTCCTCCGGCACCGACTCCACAGAGGTGATGCTCGACTATGAGGTGGACTATATCTCCAAGCACCCCACCATCGCCCCTCCCAGTAAGTTTGAGATCAGCGACGCCGATTTTGAGGACTTCAAGAGCCGCGTGCTGGCCAGCGGATTCAGCTATGACCCTGAAAGCGGGAAATATCTCAGCAACCTGGTGAAAATCGCCAAGTTTGAAGGATATTATGACGATGCCAAGGAAGAGTTTGACAACCTGGAGAAGAAACTCACCCACAACCTTTCGAAAGACCTCGACTTCAACAAAGAGCAGTTGAAGAAGATTCTCGCCAACGACATCGTGGCCGCCTATTACTATCAGAGAGGAGCCATCGAGAACAGTCTCAACGGCGACAAGCAGATGGAAGAGGCATGCAGGCTGATCCTCAACCCGGAGGAATATGCCAAGATCCTCAACCATTGACAAATAGGCGGATTTCTGCCTTGCGGCAAGGCGGAACGGGCAAGAAATAAGCGCAAAACGCACAAAAAACAAAGAATTATTTGGCTGCATGGACTTTTTTTTGTACTTTTGCAGCGTTCAGTGGAATGAGGGGCTTGCAAAGGCCCCTCATTTTCATTATAATTACACAATTATGACAGACAAAAACACCATTAAGAAATTAGTCGAGGAATGGCTTGAGGGAAAGGATTATTTCCTCGTGGATATTGAAATCAGCCAGGACAACAAGATCGTCGTAGAAATCGACCATGCCGACGGCGTGTGGATTGAGGATTGCGTGGAATTGAGCAAGTATATTGAGGACCACCTCGACCGTGACAAGGAAGACTTCGAACTGGAGGTTGGGTCCGCCGGACTCGGGCAGCCCTTTAAGGTGCCCCAGCAATATACCAACTTCATCGGCAAGGAGGTGGAGGTGCTCGACGCCGACGGCAAGAAGACCAAAGGCGTGCTGAAAGCCGTGGAAGGCGACCGGTTTGTGGTGACCACTCAGGAGAAGGTGAAGCCCGAGGGCAAGAAGCGCCCCGTGCTCATCGACGTAGATAAGGAATTCGGGATGAATGAAGTAAAATACACAAAATATATAATCAGTTTCAAGTAAAGCTATGGCAGCAAAAAAAGTCAATGACTCGACACCCAACATGATCGAGACATTCAAAGAGTTCAAGGAGAACAAGAACATCGACCGCACCACCCTGGTGAGCGTGCTTGAGGAAAGTTTCAAAAACGTCATCGCCAAAATCTATGGCAGTGACGAGAATTTCGATGTCATCGTCAACCCCGACAAGGGTGACTTCGAGATTTACCGCAACCGCATCGTGGTTCCCGACGACGAAGTGGAGGACGAAAACAAGCAGATCGCACTTTCCGAAGCCCAGAAAATCGACCCCGATTACGAGGTGGACGAGGAAATGAGTGAGCGCATCGAGTTCGCCAAGTTCGGACGCAGAGCCATTCTCAACCTGCGCCAGACCCTGGCCTCCAAGATCCTGGAACTTGAGCATGACACGCTCTATAACAAATACAAAGACCGCGTGGGACAGATCATCAGCGGCGAGGTCTATCAGACCTGGAAGCGCGAGGTCCTCATCGTCGATGATGAGAACAACGAGCTCATCCTGCCCAAATCAGAGCAGATACCCAGCGACCAGTACCGCAAGGGTGAAACCATCCGTGCCGTCATCCTCCGGGTGGACAACGAGAACAACAATCCCAAGATCATCCTCTCCCGCACCAGTCCCATGTTCCTCGAAAGACTGCTCGAGGCCGAGGTGCCCGAAATCAACGACGGCCTCATCTCCATCAAGAAAATCGCCAGGATGCCGGGCGAGAGGGCCAAGGTGGCCGTGGAGAGCTACGACGAGCGAATTGACCCCGTGGGCGCCTGTGTAGGCGTGAAGGGCAGCCGCGTGCACGGCATCGTCAGGGAACTCTGCAACGAGAACATCGATGTCATCAACTACACGGCCAATATCAAGCTCTACATCCAGCGCGCACTGAGTCCCGCCAAGGTGTCGAGCATCAACATCGACGAGGAGAACCACAAGGCCGAGGTGTTCCTCAAACCCGAAGAAGTGTCTCTCGCCATCGGCCGCGGAGGACTCAACATCAAGTTGGCCTCCATGCTTACCGAATACACCATCGACGTCTTCAGAGAGATTGAGGACAACGAAGCCGAAGAAGACATCTACCTCGACGAATTTGCCGATGAGGTTGACCAGTGGGTCATCGACTCCATCAAGCGCATTGGCCTCGACACCGCCAAGGCCGTGCTCAAAGCACCCAGGGAAATGCTTGTGGAGAAAGCCGACCTCGAGGAAGAGACCGTCGATAACCTCATCAACATCCTCAAGGCTGAGTTTGACAACTGATTCCGTCATGCCCGAAGCCACTGCGAACCATCAACATAAACAAAAATCATCAGCAACAGAATGGCTATAAGATTAAATAAAGTAATCCGAGAACTGAACATAGGACTCCAGACGGCAGTGGAGTTCCTGCAGAAGAAAAGCGACTTGGGGGACGTGGAGAACAATCCCAACTTCAAGCTCAATGATGAGCAATATTCCGCTCTGGTGGAAGAATTCAAAAGCGACAAGGAAGTCAGAAACCAAGCAGCCAAAATATTCCCGAAGAAAACCAAGGAGAAGAAACGCACCGATGCTGAGAGCCATAGGGCAGAGACCCTGCTCGAAGCCAACAGACAACAGGTGAAGCCCCTCGGCAAGATCGACCTCAGCAATGTAGGACGGTCTGCAGCCAAGCAGGAGGCCGCCGAACCTGAGAAGAAAACCGTCTCGCAGCAGGCACCTGCCGACAAGCCCAAAGCCGAGACAGCAGCCACACCCGCCCCGCAAGTGAGCAAGGAGAAGGAGACTGCACAGCCCGCTCCAAAGGCAGAAGCACCAGCACCTCAGCAGGCTGAGAGTCCGGCTCCTGTGAAAGAAGTCAGCGACAAGCCCGTCGCTGAGAAGCCGGAGACCAGCAAGGCTGAGCCCCAGCCGGTTGTCCAGAAGCCCGCTCCCGCTATCGAGAAGGAGAAGGAGAAGGAAGCCGAGAAACCTGTGATGACTGAGCCCAAGGCCGAACCCTCACAGCCCAAAGAGGAGCAAGCCAAGGAAGAGGCTCCTGCTCCTGAGGCACCGAAGATCTTCACGCTCAAGAGCGAGCAAGACAATGGACCGAAGGTCAACGTACTGGGCAAGATCGACCTCGACTCCATCAACCAGAGCACACGTCCGAAGCGCAAGTCGAAAGAGGAGCGCCGCAAGGAACGCGAGGAGAAAGCCCAGCAGGGCGGCAATGCCCAGAGCGGCGAGAAGAAGAAGCGTGTGCGCATCGGCAAGGAGCGCGTGGATATCAACGCTGCCAGCCAGAACGCCAACCAAGGCGGCGGCAATCAGGGCGGCAACCAAAGCGGCAAGAACAACAAAGGCAAGAAAGACAAGGCACGCAAGCGCAACCAGCGCCCGCTTGAGGTGAACGAGGAAGATGTGGCAAGGCAGGTGAAAGAGACCCTCGCCCGTCTCACCAGCAAAAACCAGAACAAGAAAGGCGCCAAATACCGCAAGGAGAAGCGTGAGGCCGCCCAGGAGCGTCTGCAGGAAGAGCGCGCCGAGATGAAAGCCGAGAGCAAGGTGCTGAAACTCACCGAGTTTGTGACCGTCAGCGAACTGGCCACAATGATGAATGTCGGTGTCAACCAAGTCATCGGCACCTGCATGAGCATCGGCATCATGGTGAGCATCAACCAGCGCCTTGACGCTGAGACCATCAATATCGTCGCCGATGAGTTCGGTTTCAAGACCGAGTATGTCAGCGCCGAAGTGCAGAACGCCATCACCGAGGAGGAGGATGACGAGAACGATCTCGTGCCCCGCGCACCCATCGTCACCGTCATGGGTCATGTCGATCACGGCAAGACCTCGCTGCTCGACCATATCCGCAACACCAATGTCATCGCCGGTGAGGCCGGAGGCATCACCCAGCACATCGGTGCCTACAATGTCGAACTGGCCGACGGAAGACAGATCACCTTCCTCGACACCCCGGGCCATGAGGCCTTTACCGCCATGCGCGCCCGCGGTGCACAAGTCACTGACATCGCCATCATCATCGTGGCCGCCGACGACTCCGTGATGCCCACCACCAAGGAGGCCATCGCCCATGCACAGGCAGCCAACGTACCTATGGTGTTCGCCATCAACAAGATAGACAAGCCGGGAGCCAACCCCGACAAGATCAGGGAAGACCTCGCCAACATGAACCTCCTCGTGGAAGACTGGGGCGGCAAGTACCAGTGCCAGGAAATCTCCGCCAAGAAAGGCATCGGCGTGGATGACCTCCTGGAGAAGGTGCTTCTCGAGGCCGAAATGCTCGACCTGAAAGCCAACCCCGCCCGCAAGGCCACCGGTTCGATCATCGAGTCATCGCTCGACAAGGGACGTGGCTACGTCTCCACCGTGCTCGTCTCCAACGGCACACTCAAGGTGGGCGACATCGTCGTGGCTGGCACCAGCTATGGCCGCATCAAGGCCATGTTCAACGAGCGCAACCAGCGCATCCAGGAAGCCGGACCCGCTGAGCCCGCCATCATTCTCGGTCTCAACGGCGCCCCCACCGCCGGCGACACCTTCCATGTCATGCCGACAGAGCAGGAAGCCCGCGACATTGCCAACAAGCGTCTGCAGTTGCAGCGCGAACAAGGACTGCGCACCACCAAGACGCTCGGACTCGACGAACTCTCTCACCGCTTCGCCTTGGGTGAGTTCCATGAGCTCAACATCATCGTCAAGGGTGACACCGACGGCAGTATCGAGGCATTGGCCGACTCCTTCATCAAACTTTCCACTGAGAAAGTGCAGGTCAACGTCATCAACAAGGCTGTGGGACAGATCTCCGAGAACGACGTGATGCTCGCCAGCGCCTCGCAGGCCATCATCGTCGGCTTCCAGGTGCGTCCGTCAGCCGATGCCCGCAAGCTCGCTGAGCGCGAGGGCGTTGAGATCAATACCTACTCCATCATCTACGACGCCATCGACGAGGTGCGCTCCACCATGCAGGGCATGCTCGACAAGGTGAAGAAAGAAGTGGTCACCGCCGAGATCGAGGTGAAGCAAGTCTTCAAGATCTCCAAGGTGGGTACCGTGGCCGGTGGCCTGGTCACCGAAGGCAAGGTGCACAACAAGGACAAGGCCCGCGTCGTGCGCGACGGCATCGTCGTCCACACCGCCCCCATCAGTGCCCTCAAGCGCTACAAGGACGATGCCAAGGAGGTGGCCACAGGTCTGGAATGCGGCCTCTCGCTCGTCAACTTCAACGACATCCAGGTAGGCGACATCATCGAGACCTTCATGGAGATCGAGGTGGAGCAGAAACTCTAAGATTTAGAAAAAGAAGTTGTGACCGTTTGCCGGAAGGCTGACGCGGAGACTCATACTCATGGTGCTGAGCACCATGAGTATGATGGCTTAAAACCCCGAATCTCCGAAACGACAATGAACAGGATACTATGAATTGTGAACAGGACGACAACGAGCTGGTGCGCCGCATCGCCGAACAAAAATATGAGTTTGGTTTCACGACCGATGTCCATACCGAGATCATTCCCGTAGGTCTCAACGAAGACATCGTCAGGCTCATCTCCCAGAAGAAGGGCGAGCCCGAATGGCTGTTGGACTTCCGCCTCAAGGCATTCAGGCACTGGACCACCCTCCAGGAACCCCGTTGGGGACATGTCCACCTGCCCGAAATCGACTATCAGGCCATCTCCTACTATGCCGACCCCATGGCCAGCAAGCCCAAGGGCGACGGAAAGATAGACCCCGAACTGGAGAAGACCTTCGACAAGCTGGGCATCCCCCTGGAGGAACGACTGGCCCTGAGCGGCAACACCGCCGTCGATGCCATCATGGACTCCGTGTCGGTGAAGACCACTTTTAAGGAGAAACTCGCCGAGAAAGGCATCATTTTCTGCAGCATCGGCGAGGCCGTGCAACAATACCCCGACCTCGTGCGCGAATATATCGGTACGGTGGTGCCCTACCGCGACAACTACTTCGCAGCACTCAACAGTGCCGTCTTCAGCGACGGTTCGTTTGTCTATATCCCCAAGGGAGTGCGCTGCCCCATGGAACTGAGCAGCTATTTCCGCATCAATGCGCGCAATACCGGACAGTTTGAGCGCACACTCATCGTGGCCGACGACGACGCCTATGTCAGTTACCTGGAGGGATGCACCGCCCCGATGCGCGACGAGAATCAGTTGCATGCCGCCATCGTGGAGATCATCGTCAAGGACCATGCTGAGGTGAAATACTCCACCGTGCAAAACTGGTATCCCGGCGATGAGAACGGCAAGGGCGGTGTGCTCAACCTTGTGACCAAACGAGGTGAACTGCGCGGAGAAGGATCGAAACTCTCCTGGACCCAGGTGGAGACCGGCAGCGCCATCACCTGGAAATACCCCTCTTGCATACTCCGCGGCGACCACAGCGTGGCTGAGTTCTACAGTGTGGCCGTCACCAACAACTTCCAGGAAGCCGACACCGGGACGAAGATGATCCATATCGGCAAAGACACCAAATCGACCATCATCTCCAAAGGCATCTCCGCCGGACACTCACAAAACTCCTACCGCGGACTGGTGCGTGTCACCCCCCATGCCGACAGAGCCCGCAACTACTCCAGCTGCGACTCCCTGTTGCTTGGCAGCGAGTGCGGGGCCCACACCTTCCCCTACATGGACATCCACAATGACACCGCCATCGTGGAGCACGAAGCCACCACCTCGAAAATCAGCGAAGACCAACTCTTCTACTGCAACCAGCGCGGCATCCCCCTTGAGGAAGCCGTAGGCCTCATCGTCAACGGCTATGCCAAGGAGGTGCTTCAGAAACTGCCGATGGAATTTGCGGTGGAAGCACAAAAACTGCTGAGCGTATCCCTTGAGGGTACGGTAGGTTAAAAACGACAACATCCCATCACTCATATCACATCATGCTGACAGTAAAGAACCTTCACGCCTCCATAGGCGGAAAAGAAATATTAAAAGGCATCAACCTTACCATCCGCGACGGCGAGACCCATGCCATCATGGGACCCAACGGGTCGGGCAAATCAACACTCAGTGCCGTACTCGCGGGCAACCCCCTGTATGAGGTGACAGAAGGTGAAGCCTGGTTCAACGGCCATGACCTGCTGGCCATGAAACCCGAAGACCGCGCCCGCGAGGGGCTCTTCCTCTCCTTCCAGTATCCGGTAGAGATCCCCGGCGTGTCGATGACCAATTTCATGCGTGCCGCCATCAATGCCAAGAGAGCCTACCAGGGCCTCGACCCGCTCAATGCCGCCGATTTCCTCAAACTCATGCGTGAGAAGCGCAAGATCGTGGAACTCGACAGCAAACTTGCCCACCGTTCTGTCAACGAAGGGTTCAGCGGTGGAGAGAAGAAGCGCAACGAGATTTTCCAGATGGCCATGCTCGAACCCAAGCTCGCCATTCTCGACGAGACCGACTCCGGCCTCGACGTTGACGCCATGAGGATCGTCGCAGAGGGAGTCAACAAGATGCAGACCCCAGAGACCTCCACCATCGTCATCACCCATTACGAGCGCCTGCTCGACATGATACGTCCTGATGTCGTGCACGTCCTCTATCAAGGGTGCATCGTGAAGACCGGCGGACCCGAACTGGCCAAGGAGATAGAGATAAAGGGCTATGACTGGATAAAGACCGAGATCCATGGGTAGCGAACAGCAATACATCCAACTCTATGAGCAGTGCCGCGGCATGATCTGCAACCATTCCGCCGAGGCGCTCAACCTGGTGCGTGACAAGGCCTTCGAGGACTTCAAGCGCCAGGGATTCCCCACCCGCAAGGTGGAGCGGTACAAATACTCCGACATGCAACGGCTGTTTGAGCCCGACCTGGGACTCAACCTCAACCGCCTCGACATCCCCGTCAATCCCTACGACGCCTTCAGGTGCGACGTGCCCAACCTGAGCACCTCACTCTATTTCGTCGTCAACGACCAGTTCTACGACAAGGCGCTCCCCAAGAGCCACCTGCCGGAGGGGGTCATCGTCGATTCCCTGTGCAAGGTGGCCGCCAGCCAGCCTCAACTGATCGCCAAGTACTACTCCCGGATAGCCCGGACCGACGAAGATGCCGTCACGGCACTCAACACCATGCTTGCCCAGGACGGCCTATTGGTCTATGTGCCCAAGGGTGTCATCGTTGACCGCACCATCCAGGTGATCAATATCCTGCGCGCCGACGTCGATCTGATGGTCAACCGCCGTGTCCTCATCATCGTGGAATCAGGAGCAGAGATCAAACTGCTATTCTGCGACCATACCGCCGACGACCGCCATTTCCTCGCCACACAGGTCATCGAGGCCTATGTGGAAGAGAACGCCGCGCTCGAACTCTATTGCCTGGAGGAGACCCACAATAAAAACAACAGGGTCAGCAACCTCTATATCGAGCAACAAGCCATGAGCCGCGTGCACCACAACATCATCACCCTCCACAACGGCTTTACCCGCAACCGCACAGACCTCCTCCTCACTGGAGAAGGAGCTGAATGCTGGCTCCATGGATGTGTGATCGCAGACAAGAGCCAGCATGTCGACAACAACACCCTCATCGACCACCAGGCCGCCCGCTGCACCAGCCATGAGCTCTACAAATACGTGCTTGACGAACAAGCCACGGGAGCCTTTGCCGGCAAGGTGCTGGTGCGCCACGACGCCCAGAAGACCGTCTCGGAAGAGACCAACCAGAACCTGTGCGCCACCAAGGAAGCCCGCATGTTCACCCAGCCCATGCTGGAGATCTACGCCGACGATGTGAAGTGCTCCCATGGCAGTACGGTGGGCCAGCTCAACGATGCCGCCCTCTTCTATATGCAGCAGCGCGGCATCAGTCTCAGCGAAGCACGCCTCCTGCTCCAGACCGCCTTTGCCAACCAGGTCATTGACAAGATCAACCTCGTCCCGCTCCGCGACCGGCTGCACTATCTCATCGACAAGCGCTTCCGCGGAGAGCTCAACAAATGCGAGGGCTGCAAACTTTGCCGGTGATGCCCTCACCTAACCTCTCCCAGAGGGAGAGGGATATCCGGAGGGAGTGATACCCTCACCTCACCTCTCCCAGAGGGAGAGGGATATAGACGCTTGCCATCAGGCCTTAAAGTCAATGTAAACGATGAACGAAACTATAAGAGCAGATTTCCCTATTCTATCGCGCAAGGTATATGACCGTCCGCTGGTCTACCTCGACAATGCCGCCACCACGCAGAAACCATTGTGCGTGCTCGACGCCATGCGCGAGGAGTACCTCAACGTGAATGCCAACGTGCACAGAGGTGTCCATTACCTCTCGCAACAAGCCACCGACCTCCATGAGGCCGCCCGGGAGACTGTCCGCCATTTCATCAATGCCGCGACGACCAATGAGGTTGTCTTCACCCGTGGAACGACGGAAGCCATCAACCTCGTGGCCAGCAGTCTCGGTGAACTCATGTCACCCGGTGATGAAGTCATTCTCTCGGTCATGGAGCACCACTCCAACATCGTACCCTGGCAACTCCTGCAGAACCGCAAGGGCATACAGATCAAGGTGATTCCCATCAACGACAACGGCGAGCTCCTCCTGGAGGAATATGAGCGGTTGTTCACCGACCGCACGCGCCTCGTCAGCATCGCCCATGTGAGCAACGTGCTCGGCACCATCAACCCCGTCGCCGACCTCATCCGCATCGCCCATGACCATGGAGTCCCCGTCTTGCTCGACGCTGCGCAAAGCGCTCCCCACATACCCATCGACGTGCAGGCACTGGGCTGTGACTTCCTGGCCCTCAGCGGGCACAAGATGTACGGTCCCACCGGCATCGGCGTACTTTATGGGCGTGAGGAATGGCTCGACCGCATGCCCCCCTATCAAGGCGGCGGTGAGATGATTGACACCGTCAGTTTCGAGAAAACCACCTTCGAGAAGCCCCCGTTGAAATTCGAGGCCGGTACCCCCGACTTCGTCGCCACCCACGGACTTGCCGTGGCCATCGACTATATTGAGCGCATCGGTTTTGACCGCATCGCTGCCCATGAGAGAGACCTCACGGAATACTGCACCCAGCAGTTGCTCACCATCGACGGCATGCGCATCATCGGTCAGGCCCGGCAAAAAGACGCCGTGGTGAGTTTCCTTGTCGGCGATATCCACCACCTCGACATGGGCACGTTGCTCGACCGCCTCGGCATAGCAGTCCGCACAGGTCATCACTGTGCCCAACCCCTGATGCAGCGCATGGGCATACTCGGCACCGTGCGTGCCTCGTTCGCCCTCTACAACACCCGCGAGGAAGTCGATGCCCTCGTGGCAGGCATCCGGAGAGTGAGCCAAATGTTCTAAGCGATGAAAGCCACACAACCCATCCATCATCCCGTGCTCAAAAGCCATTACCACAAAGGACTGACCGAAGCCGGCTGCGATGAAGCCGGCAGAGGATGTCTTGCCGGCAGCGTCTTCGCCGCCGCCGTCATTCTCCCCCCTGATTATCACAACGAGCGGTTGAATGACTCCAAGCAACTCACGGAAAAGCGGCGCTACCAACTCCGCGAAGAGATTCTGCGCGATGCCCTGGCCTGGGGTGTCGGCATCGTCACGCCCGAGGAGATAGACCACATCAACATCCTCAACGCCTCCATCCTCGCCATGCACCGGGCACTCGACCAGCTCACCCTGCGGCCGGAAGCCATCATCATCGACGGCAACCGTTTCAAGCCCTACGGCAACCTGCCTTATGCCACCATCGTCAAGGGCGACGGCAAATACCTCTCCATCGCAGCCGCCAGCATCCTGGCCAAGACGTTCAGGGACGACTACATGAATGACCTGGCTCAGGAATACCCACTTTACGACTGGCTCAGCAACAAAGGCTATCCCACCCGTAAGCACAGGGAAGCCATCCGACTGCACGGAGTCACGCCCTATCACCGCAAGTCGTTCAATCTGCTTGGCGACGGACAGCTCATGTTGGAGTTTGAGGACTGAAAACTGCGAATTATCAAGAGAAAAAAGCATCCCTATCGTTTATTTTGAAAAATATTATTATCTTTGCACCGATTGGAAAGACCCCTCTCCAGGAACACCTGATTTTACCTCAATAACAACAGATCAATAAAGGATGGCCACAAAAAAATATTCCACGGGAAACGGCATGATCAAGACTGCTGTCATCGCAGCAGACTTCGTGATCATGAATCTGATGCTGTTTCTTGCGGCCAAGTACATCCACCTGATCTGGTCCATCTATCCCCCCTATTTTCGGGATGAGCCCCGGCAGACCTTCATGATGGCCAATGTAGGCATGATCATCAGTCAGTTTGTCATCGGTTCCATCATCCATCACCGGCGCACCAGTTTCGACGAGGTATTTGTCAGCGTGAGCAAACTTTGTCTGCTGCAAGCCACCATCATGTTCTTCACCCTACGCATCCTGGGTGAGAGCGGGGGTATGTTCCGTTTCATGGTGATCTTCGTCGTGGCAGAGATCATTGTCATCTTCCTCAGCCGGATGGTGGAGAAGTTTTTCATCCGTCTTTTCCGCCAGGCAGGCCGCAACACCCGCAGTGTGGTGTTCGTAGGCAATGACCCTGCCCTGCTCATGCTCTACCACAACCTGATCTCCGACTCCTCGACGGGATACCTGATCAAGGGCTATTTTTCCAACGAGTTGATGGAGAACTGTCCCAAGGCTATCAAGTATCTCGGAACCATCAGCGACCTGAACAAGCTCACTGAGAAATACACCGTCACAGAGCAGGGAAACCAATCACAGGACCTCAAGAAGCAGGCTGGAGAGTTTGACATCTCCAAGATAGACGAACTATTCTGCAGCATGTCCCACGATGAGAACGAGGAGATTGTCAAGCTCATCAGGTTCTGCGACAAGAACATCGTCCACTTCTATTACCTTCCGAGGATGTCGGGCAATTTCCTCCTCAACCTCCAACCCGAGCAGATGGGAGACACCACCGTGTTCACCAACCACTACGAGCCCCTTTCCAGTCCGATCAATCAGTTTGTGAAGCGCAGTTTCGACGTCGTCGTGAGTTTGCTGATATGCATTGTCATGCTGCCCTTCATCCCCATCATCGCCTATTTCATCAAGCGTCAGAGTCCGGGACCACTGTTTTTCAAGCAGGAGCGCACGGGTCTCAACGGCAAGACCTTCATCTGCTATAAATTCCGCTCGATGCATGTCAACAAGGATGCCGACAGAGTGCAGGCCACCAAGGACGATCCCCGCAAGTTCCCCTTCGGGGAGTTCATCCGCCACACCAACCTTGACGAGTTTCCCCAGTTCTACAACGTGCTGAAGGGAGACATGAGCATTGTCGGTCCGCGTCCCCACATGCTGGCCCACACCAAGCAATACAGCAGCATCATCGACAAGTATATGGTGCGGCACTTCAGTCTGCCCGGCATCACGGGCTATGCCCAGGTGAGCGGTTGCCGTGGTGAGACCAAGGAGTTGTGGCAGATGGAGGAGCGCATCAAGAAAGACATCTGGTACATCGAAAACTGGTCGTTCTGGCTTGACATCAAGATCATCCTCAAGACCGCCGTCACCCTCATTGTTCCCGATCAGAAAGCCTATTGACATCTATCACGGATGCACATCTTATTCTGCAAATAAATCTTAAATATCTTGAATTATTATTATATTCCTGTCTTTCACCTCTTATAAAAGGGGTGAATCTGCTTGATTTGTTGTAATTTTGCCGAGATTTAATGGATTTAGCCCTAAAAATTAGGAATCTCTTCTTTAAAAGAATCATTTATTTCTACGACATTTCTGAGATAACCGTTGCATTCACCAGAATTCAGATGGTGTTTCAAAGATTAAAAAAGAATTACGAATTCAACAACATGTTAAAAAGGCTCACAACACTTGCGATTACATTCTTAGCATTATCTGCCGCAATCGCCTCACCCATTGACAAGCCATCCGCTTTATCCAACGCCAAGGCGTTTCTCTCCAGCAGAGGACTGCCTTTGGAGCTGTCGGCCACCGATGCCGTAGCATATCCCCGCAGCGGTCAGAGCAACCAAGCCTGTTTCTACGTCTTCAATGCCGTGGGAAATCAAGGTTTTGTCATCGCTTCTGCCAACGACTGTGCCAACCCCATTCTCGGTTATTCTGATAAAGGCCACGTTGACCTCAACAACATGCCTGACGGCCTGCGCTCACTCTTGGGCTTTTATCAGGAAGAACTCGACCAGCTCATCACTCAGGATGAGAACGGTGAGATTGTGAAAAGCAACGGTCCACGCCACTCCATGTCTGTGGCGAGATATCCCATCAAGCCGCTTTTGACCAAGTTCTTCGGTCACCCCAGTCCATACAAAGACAAGAATCCGCAGCGCAACGACTCCATCTGCGCCTCGGGATGTGCCACAATCGCCCTCTCGGAGATCCTGGCCTATTACAGCTATCCTGCTGTTTTCCCCGCTCAGGCCAGTTACACCACAGAGACCCAGCAGATTGTTGTGCCGGAGTTGCCCGATGCAGCGATAGACTGGTCGAACATCAAGTCCAACTACACCATCGAGGCCTACAACAAGGTGGAGAAAGAAGCCGTGGCCACTTTGGTGAGATATGTGGGCCAAGGTCTGAAGAGCGACTACATGACCACCGGCGGCACCTCTTCCCGTGCCAACATGCTGGTCAGCCTGGTCAAGAAGTTGGGTTACAACTGTTCGTCGATGACCTATGCCACAACCAAACTGGTCAATGAGTGGGAAGACATCATCTATGATGACCTCAGTCATGGCCGTCCCATTCTGGTGACAGGTTCCAACATCGCTCCCCGCGGATCAGGTCACGCCTTTGTCATCGATGGCTATGACCAAGACGACTACTACCACATCGACTGGGGATGGACAGCAGATGCCCAAGGCTATTTCCGCCTGATGGGTCTCAGTCCTTACAAGGACACCAACACCTACACGTATATGAGGAATGTGGCCTTCCTTTACAATGTCGAGCCCAAGACCACCTATGTCAAGGACAACACCATTCCTCCCTACTCCAACCTGCAGTTGACAAAACTGGTCATCAGCAATGGTTTTATCACCACGACTAGCAAGAACATGCTTACAGCCAACAAGGAGTTTATCCAAGGTTTGGGTCTTGTTGACGCATCCAACCAGTTGGTGAAAGTCGTGGAAACCGACACCATGACCTTCAAGTCAGGTCAGTCCATCAGCAAGACTTGGGAATTTGTCGATTGCAGTGACGTCAAGGACGGCAACTACCGCCTCTATCCTGTGAGCAAGTTGTCTGACGGCGACGGCATTTGGCATTTCAGCCAGTGCAACAGCGTCAATGCCTTCGCCTACGCCAAGGTTTCCAAAGGCAAGCCCACCCTGTCGGTTGGCAAGGCTGTGGTTTACAACTCCTTCTATTGTGACAGTTCTCTCACCTTTGTCCAGGGAGCCGCTCGTAACCTGTACCTCAACCTGACCAACAACACCATGGACCAGTTCAACCAGCGGCTGTACCTCTTCGAGGATGACTTCCCCATCCACTACACCATCGCTCGTGTGCCCACCCGCAGCACCAACGACCTGGAGTTCCTGTATTTCCCCAAGACCACAGGCGAACATACCCTCAAGCTCTGTACCGACACCGCCCGCAAGACCGTTCTCTTCGAGCGCAAGGTCGATGTGAAGAAATCCGTCAGTTACAAGCTTAGTTTCACGTATGAGGTTGACAACTACGATGCAGATAATGGCTATCTCTACGGCAACAAGATCCGTGTCCGCTTCAAGGTGACCAATACCGGCACCACCAATTATGATGACTTCATCCGTGTCCTGCTCCGCCAGTACTCCTGGAACGACACCAGGAAGTTCGTGGCTCACATTCCAGCCGGCGAGACCCGTGAGTATGAATATGTCAGCCAGGACCTGATTTATGGTGTCTCCTATCCCCTCTCCGTCTATTACAAGGCCACCAGTACGGCAGACAACACCGTCGCCACGACCAGGGCATTCAACATCAATTTCAAGCCCCGAAGAGGTTTGTGCTTCTGGAAAGCAGACGGCAAACTCTACGCTTCCGCCCCTCAGAGCGGACAATATGTAGTGCCTGAGGATGCCGTGGCTGTTTCGCTGATCGGCAACACCACTGTTCCGTCCAGCATCGTGCCCAACAGCAACCCCAACACCTTGTATTATGTGACGAAGAAGTATGCCAATCTGAACAATCTCAACCAGATTGTGGAAGACAAGGCCGACCACATCACATTGACCGACGGATACTCCTGCTTCGTGCCGCTGGATTTCAAGGCCACCAACATCAATTACACCAGAACCTTCGAGAAAGGTTTCATGGGTCGCCGCAACGAAAACAACTGGAGTACGATTGTGCTGCCATTCACCGTACAGGAGGTTTACAAGATGGACGACGAGACCAGGATTGACTGGTTCAAGCCCAATGACGAGTCGGGCAGCAAAGACTTCTGGGTAAGGCAATTCTATGGAGAAGAAGGCCTCAGCGTCTATTTCAACAATGCGCCGGAGATGGCCGCCAACGTTCCCTATATCATCACCGTGCCAGGCGATTACAAGGGAGAGGAATACTCCTTGGTCGGCAAGCCCATCGTGTTCAGTGCCTATCAAGCAGATGTCATCAGCAGGAAGCCGATTGCCGATGCCAGGAACTTCAATTTCCAGGGATCTTACTCCGAGACCGACACTCAGGGTGATTATGTCTATTTCCTTGACGAGGAAGACCGCGGCAACCATTTCGTCTATAGCAGCGGTGTGAACACCACAAGACCGTTCCGCGCCTATTTCGCCTCTGAGACAGAGCCCACCGATGCTCCGGTTCTCCACATCGCCTCCTATATTGACATCCCCACAGCCATCGAGGAGGTGGACGGCAGACAGGCAACCACTCAAGGCGTCACACGCGTCTATAGCATCTCAGGCACAATGGTCAAGCAGATCAGCAATGCCACGCCAAGCGAAATCCTGAGAGACCTGCCATCTGGCCTCTACATCATCAACGGCAAGAAATACCTGAAATAGAATAAAAACAAGACCATGAAAAAGGGGCGCCCGAGAGGCAGCCCCTTTTTTCATGTCTTCATCGAGAAGACGAACTGATGACCGTCAAGGCGGCATTCCGCCAGTCCGAATCGTACGAGCCTGGCCAGGATGACCACGGAGCGATGGCGGGCCACTCTGCTGCGGCGCACCACCTGCGCGAGCGTCAGCGATGGGGCTTCAGCCATCACGCGCATCACCTGGGCCTCATCCTCCCCGATGCTCACCAGTTGGCCTTTGGGAGACAAGTCATCACGCCATATACGCAGATGCACAGGTGATGCCACCATGTTCTCATCCCCCACCCTGATATAAGCGCGCCATTTCCCATCGTCACCCAAGGCACGGATGGGTCTTCTGTCAGACTGCGGCACGGTGGCGATGACGATGGAGCGCCCGTCGGCCCTGAACGTCTCGAAGGAGATATCAGCCGCCGGCCGGCAGTAGTCAGAGGCAGCCGACTGCATCATGAAGATCTCCTCCTCCGACCTCACGCCGGAAAGGTTGCCATCGTCGCGCACGCCGATCAGCAGCCGTCCTCCATCCGTGTTGGCGAATGCCGACACCGACTTGGCCAACTTGCAGGCATCAGTGATCTTGTATTTGAAATCTTGTTGCTGATGCTCACCCTCACTGATCAGTCTCAACAGAAAAGTCTTGTCGCTCATGGCAAAAAAAGAGGGGGTGTCGTCACCCCCCCAAGACGGGTTTTAGTACATGTAAATCTTGAACTCCTTGACACTGCCCGGCGCGCCCTGTTCGGCCCGTGGCAGGTATTCCAAGGCATTGACGTTTTGTTCTGTTCCCAAGTCGATGACGAGCAGATGTGGAGCCTGAGCCGACTTCTCCGTCTGCCAGTAGGTCGATTCCTGCAGGTCGAAGACCTTGTCACCGGTGTGGTTGCCGTTCTCTTCCTCAGAGTTGGCATATTTCGTTGTCCAGGGTTCGCGGCTCAGCCGCTTGCCATCCTGTCCCTGCAAGTAGATTTCAGCGATGGCCACACGGTCGTTCTCCTTTTGTGTGCTGAGGCATTCGATGGCGAGGTAGCGTCCTCTCTTCATTCCGTCAAACTTGATGGTCTGCCATCCGTTTCCAGACTTGAACGTGCCTTTGGCCACCGGAGCAGCAGAGTTGAGGTCGGGCTTGTCGCCGATGTTGTTGTGCTTGTTGGTCTTTTCCAGTTGCAGTTTGTTGAGCTCAGGTTCTGCCTGTCCCCAAACCACACATTCTTTCGGTCCCACCACATCGAGGACGATGACCTCGTTCTTGCCTTTCTTCAGCCAGCAGCCCGGTACATAGAGCGTCTGTTGCGGGCCGATGCTCCAGATGCGGCCCATGGCATGGCCGTTGACCCACACCTGGCCCTTTCCCCAGGTCTCGAAGTTGAGGAATGTGTCGCCCACCTTCTTGAGGTTGAAGTAGCCGCGATAGTAACCGCGCTTGCTCACCAGGTCAAGACCGTCTTTGTTCCACATCGCAGGCAGGCCTAAGCGCACCCCTGTTTCAGGTTTGGTATAGTCGTTATTGACTTTGAATGCATTCACCGCTTTTTCATAGCTGTCGGTCATGCCATATTGAGTCCATCCCTGGGGTTTCCAGGTGATTTCCATATTGTCAATGACCGAATTGATGGTCACGTCGCCCACGATACCCTTGAAGTCCTTGATGGCACGTCCGAAGTTGATACGGCCCATGGCCTCAACCAGGATCTCCAATTCATCGCCCTTCTTCACCGGAGGCAGGGTAAGGCTTTTCTCATTCTTCACCCGGTCGATCTTGCCGATATATTTCCCATTGATGAAGACCTGGGCGAAGTCATGGAAGTCACCTGTCAGCACACTCGGTTCGCTGATGTCGGGCAGGCGGGTTGCGTAGAGCATGCTTCCCCAGCCCATATCCATCTCCTCAAAGGTTTTCAGTGCACCTCCTTTTGAGATTGGGATCTTCAGGTCGGGATCCTCACCATTGAGCATCGAAGAGAACTCCGTCAGTTCAAACTTCGGCACGGTGATAATCGGCATGGGAGCCTTGGGCACTGCAGGCATCATCTTTCCGCCATAATATTTCGCCATCATCTTGCGCAGTTCCCAGAATTTGGGGGTGGCAAGGCCCCACTCGTTGATGGGTGCGTCGTAGTCGTAAGAGGTGACATCGGGAGCGAATCCGGGACTGTTGGCGCCAGCCCAGTGGCCGAAGGAAGTGCCGCCGTGGGTCATATAAAGCGAGAAGGAGATGCCTTTGGAGAGCATCTCGTCCATGCCCTCCACCATGTCCTTGGCCGGACGTGTCTCGTGGCGGGCTCCCCATTTGTCGAACCATCCGCTCCAGAACTCTGAGCACATTTTCGGGGCGTTGGGCCTCAGTTCACCCAGTCGGCGGAACTGCTGGTCGATATTGGCGCCCGTACCGAAGTTCATCGTCCACGTCAGGTCTTCGAGTCCGTTTTTCTCAAAGTTGCTGGACCAGTCGCACTGGAAGAGTGCCATCTCGCTGCCGTAGATGGAGCGCAGGCAGTCGCGTATCTCGCTCACATAAGGTTTGTCCTCTCCGTATGAGCCATACTCGTTCTCCACCTGTATCATGATGATGGGTCCGCCGTTTTGGATGGTCAGCGGAGCCAGTTGTTCTCCTACCTTCTGTTCAAAAATCTTCACGCGCTCCATGAAGTAGGGGTCACGCTCACGCAGTTTGATGTCTTTCTTCTTCAACAGCCACCAGGGCAGACCGCCCATTTCCCATTCCGCGCACACATAGGGACCCGGTCGCACGATGACGTACATCCCGTTTTTCTGTGCCAGGCGGCAGAACTCCGCCAC
Source organism: uncultured Prevotellaceae bacterium (assembly GCA_902776475.1). Taxonomy (GTDB): domain Bacteria; phylum Bacteroidota; class Bacteroidia; order Bacteroidales; family Bacteroidaceae; genus Prevotella. The sequence goes on from CACYQD010000002.1 coordinate 20,560, forward strand.
GTCGTTGTTGTCGGAAAAGTCAAACTGGCCCTCCTGCTGCTCATGGATATTCCAGAACACATAGAGGCACAACGTATTCATGCCCAGCGCCTTGCACATCTTGATGCGGTGGTCCCAGTAGGGGCGCGGGATGCGCGGGTAGTGAACCTCGGCGGCCTTCACGACGAAAGGCTGTCCGTTGAGCATAAACGTCTTGTTGCCCGCGGTGAAGGTTCCCACCTTTCCTGCCGTGGCTGATGATGTCACGGCCGTGAGCAACAGGGCCGTGAGCAGTAGTCTTGTTGTTTGTAGTATTTTCATAAGGTTATGGTTTAGGTTTTCAGAAACTGTCGAGCCAGGCCTTCAACTCCATGATCATCTCGATATGGTATTTGAAGCTCAGGCGGCTGCCCCATCCGTGACCACCGTCGGGATAGACATGCAGCGAAGCCGGCACATCGTGGCGGTAGAGTTCGAGATAGTAGTTGGAACCATTGGAGGGAGGCACCACCGTATCGTCGTCGCTCAAGGCAATCCAGGCCCTTGGCGTATTACGTGTCACCTGCATGTCGCTGCTGTAGTTTTTCTCCTTGCGCTTCTGGTTGCCCCTGCCCAGGAAGTTGTCGTGGGAGCCCTGATGCGTGAAGCCGCTCATCATGGTAATGACCGGATAGAACAGGATCTGGAAGTTGGGCTTTGCCGTCCTTTCCCCCAGTGTGGCCACGATGGAGGCGAGGTGTCCGCCCGCCGAGGAGCCCATGATTCCCACCTCATTCGATTTGATATGCCACTGCATGGCATTGCGCCTCACCATCTTGATGGTCTCTTCGGCATCTGAGATGGGCACCTCAGGGTTGCCGTTGGGCATGCGGTATTTCAGTACGAAAGCCGCGATTCCCATGTTTTGGAAGAAGCGGGCCCACTCATGCCCCTCATGGTCCATAGCCAGTCCGGAGTATCCTCCACCCGGACAGATGACGATGGCGCGCCCCGTGGCCTTTTTGTCGGCAGGCAGGTAGATCCACACCTTGGCCGTGTCGTTGGCCATACCACTTCGGTTGGGCGCCCCTTTGGGCCATAGGTTCATCACTTTCACACTCTGGGCCGAGAGGCCAAGCACCATGACCATTGCGGTCATCAGCATCAAAATTCTTTTCATTGTCACAAGTATGTAATTTACTTGGTATTTGCCCTCAAAAGGCAAATAAACCGTTTTTCTTTTGCAAAGATAGCGTTTTTTTTGTAATATTGCGTCGTCTTTTGACAATAACACCATCTTCATCTATAAAATCATCATGCAAAAACGTATCTTATTGCTCACGTCTGCCATACTGATGGCCGTGAGTCTGCAAGCCAAGGTGAGGCTTCCTCACCTCATCGGCGACGGCATGGTACTCCAGCACAGTACGGAAGTCCGTCTCTGGGGTTGGGCCCAGCCAGGAAAGAATGTCAACGTCACCGTATCGTGGAACTCACAGACTTACACCGCCAAGACCGGTTCCGACGGCCGCTGGTTGGTGAAAGTGTCCACCCCCGCAGCCAGTTACACCCCCCTCTCCATCACCTTCAACGACGGTGAGGCCACCACCATCAACAACGTGCTCGCAGGAGAGGTATGGGTATGTGCCGGACAGAGCAACATGGAGATGCCCGTCAAGGGGTTCGGCAATTGTCCGGTGGAGGGCTATGTCGATGAGGTCGTCAATGCCCGTCAATACAAAGGTGTCCACTACGTGAAAATACCCAGTGTGATGAGCATGACCCCACTGGAAGACGCCAACTGCGAATGGCGCGAGATCGGTCCGCAGACCATCGGCGACGCCTCTGCCACAGGCTATTTCTTCGCCCAGGTCATCAACAAGGTCCTCGACATCCCCGTCGGATTGGTCATGGCCAACAAGGGCGGCACGCGTGTGGAGAGCTGGCTGACCAGGGAGAACCTCCAGCGATACACCAATGAGCCCCTCGACACGATGGAGATCGTCAAAGGGCATGACTGGGACTATCACCGTCAGTTGGTATGGGGCAACGGCACCTTCAACCCCATTCTCAACTACACCGTCAAGGGCATCATCTACTATCAGGGATGCTCCAACGTGGGCGACCCCGGCGACCAGTATTCCGAGCGCCTGGCTCTGCTCGTCAAACAGTGGCGGCAACAGTTTGGCCTGGGTGAGATTCCCTTCTATTTTGTGGAGATAGCCCCCTATTTCTATGACAACATCGATGCAGACAATGGCGCGCGCCTGCGTGAACAACAATATAAAGCCTCCACGAAGATACCCAACAGCGGACTGGTCTGCACCAATGACCTGGCCTATCCCTATGAGTTCACCCAGATACACCCCGCCCAGAAAAAACCCGTCGGTCAGCGCCTGGCCTACCTGGCCCTCAACCAGACCTACGGCATACAGGACATCTGGTGCAAGAGTCCCTCGTATAAGGACATGAGAATCGACGGCAGCGACGTCCATATCCACTTGAAAGACGACTATGGATCGATCAACCGCTTTGAGGACATCCAGGGCTTTGAGGTAGCCGGCGACGACCGGGTGTTCCATCCCGCGAAAGCCGTGCATTTCTGGCAACCCGGCGGCGGTTACTGGGACGAGACCATCAAGATCAGCAGTCCGGAGGTGGCCCATCCTGTCGCTGTCCGCTACTGTTTCAAGAATTTCCAGCTCGGCAACCTCAAGAACGGTGCCGGACTGCCCCTCTTCCCCTTCCGCACCGACAACTGGTAATAACCACCCTCTCATTCATCCCTTGTCATGAAGAAACATCCCCTGTCTCGATTCCGTTTCTGCCCTGTCTGCGGCAGTGAGCTGTTCACTCCAAACAGCGAGAAGAGCAACCGTTGCGCCGGCTGCGGTTTTGAGTTTTTTCTCAACCCCAGCGGAGCCTATGTTGCCATCATCGTCGATGATCTGGGCCGGTTGCTTGTGGCCCGTCGTGACAGGGAACCTGCCTGCGGCACCCTTGACTTGCCCGGCGGCTTTGCCGACATCGGCGAGACCGCCGAGCAGGGTGTGGCACGCGAGGTGAAAGAGGAGACGGGCCTCGATGTGGTGAGTGCCCACTATTTGTTCAGCATCCCCAACACCTACCTGTATTCCGGTTTGGAGATTCCCACACTCGACCTGTTTTTCCATTGCGAGGTAGCTGACATCAGCCGCCTCCACGCCGCCGATGATGCCGCTGAGTGCATGTGGCTCTCACCCGAAGACATCCATCCCGAAGATTTTGGCCTGCACTCCATCCGCACCGGCGTGGAACGATGGCTCCGCATGCAGTCCTGAAAGTATAACCTTATCACCTGAAAACCATGAAATGGAAATCGGAAATCGCCTACGACTACCGTGTGAGACTTTATGAGGACGGCAAATACCACTGGAAATACGACCTGCACTTGCTGAAAAATCCCGCTGTGCTGATGGATGTGTACTGGGTATTGGGCGTCACCATGATCATTTTCGCCTGTATCATGTTCCTCATCCAAGCCTGTGCGGAAGGGTTGCGTTTTGAAAAGATGGACTTCGTCTTTAAGGTGACAGGTCTCATGACAGCCATCATGTTTGTGCTCGGTCTGCTGGGATATCTGCTGTATTCCGCCATATTGGGTTGGACATATCCGGTGATTTTCACCATGGATGAGAACGGTGTGGTGCATCAGCAGGCACCCCGTGCCCAGAAGGCAGGCAAACGGATTGGAGCGCTCACTGCGTTGGTGGGTATTTTTGCACGCAGACCAGGTGTCATGGGAGCCGGCATGATGGCCGCCAGCAACACCTCAATGAGTTCTGATTTCGCCGAAGTCAAGAAAGTGAAAGCCATACGGTGGATGGACACGATCAAGGTATATGAGCCTTTTGCCAAAAACCGCGTTTTTGTTCACAAGGACGATTTCGACTTTGTCTATCATTATATCAGTTCCCGTTGTCCGAAAGCGAAAATAAAATAATCGATAACCTACTGCCATGAATCTGAGTCTCACCTCCACCATCACCATGCCCGAGCACAAATTGCGCCGGGAAGTCGTTGAACTCTGCCACCAAACCGGCAAGCCCCTCTTGAAGTTATCCACCAAAGACTACCTGGAGCATGGCATGCGGCACTGGGTGGAACAATTCGGTTCCGCCGGACTTGTCAACATCGAGGTGTTCAACGAGTTGCAGCGCACCATCACGGGCTGGCCTGGCGGCAAGCCCAATGCCGATGACACTTTCCGTCCGGAGCGCGCCCTTCCCTTCCCCAAGCGCGTGGTGGTTTTCTCGCCCCATCCCGACGATGATGTCATCTCGATGGGTGGCACCATCCGGCGCCTCCTTCAGCAGGGTCACGAGGTACACATTGCTTACGAGACGAGCGGCGATATCGCTGTCAACGACGAAGAGGTGACCCGCTTCATGCATTTCATCAATGGTTTCAATAAACTCTTTGCCAACGATTCCGACGCTGTCATCGGACGCACCTATCAATTGGTGAAACAGTTCATCCAGGAAAAGGAACGTGCGGAACTCGATGCCTATGGCGACAACAGATACCTGCATCCCACGCAGAAAGACTCTGTCATGGCCGACATTCCCGAGGTGCTCACCCTCAAGGGCCTCATCCGCCGCGGAGAAGCCCGGCTCGCTTGTTCCTATAACCATATCCCGAGCGAGTGCATCCATTTCCTCGACCTGCCGTTCTATGAATCGGGGACGATAGAAAAACTGCCGATGACGGAGCGGGATGTCTATCCCATACAGGAGTTGATCGCCCGTATCCGTCCGCATCAGATCTATGTGGCCGCCGATTTGGCCGATCCCCATGGCACCCACCGCAAATGCACAGATGCTGTGCTGGCAGCCATCGACGAAGAGAAGCGCCTCCATGCTGAATGGCTTGACGACTGCCGGGTGTGGATGTACCGTGGTGCCTGGGCTGAATGGGACATCGCCGACATCGAGATGTGTGTGCCGATGAGTCCGGAGGAGTTGCGTGAGAAGCGCAATGCCATCCTCAAGCACCAGAGTCAGATGGAGAGCGCCCCCTTCCTGGGAAATGATGAGCGCCTGTTCTGGCAGCGTGCCGAAGACCGCAACCGCGACACCGCCCGTCGTTACGACGAACTGGGCCTGGCCTGTTATGAGGCTATGGAGGCATTCGTGGAATACCATTTCTGACCAAAACTCAGCATCATTCAACTGAAGAAAAAAAGTAGATGAGGAAAGCACTATACTTTACATTCCTGCTGTTTCTCTCTGCCTGTAACGGGCAGAAAGAATACGAGCGTTCATTGGATGAGGCCGAAGGAAGACACAATGAAAATGATGAAGACAATGATAAGAAGATTCCAATCAACAATTTTAGTCATGTTAATCGCATTGACAGCAAAGGCTTCCGCCGGCGACACATTCACCGCCGTCACGGAGGAGGGTGTAGTGGTGACCTTCAGCGTTACCGATGAGGAGAACAAGACCTGTCAGGTGGGCACTGGCACTGAGAGTTGCGTCAGCCCTGACACACATGGTTCGCTTACCATCCTGCGGTACGCCAACGGCTACGAGGTGACGGCCATTGCACCGTCAGCCTTCCTCGATTGCACACACCTCACAGCTGTCAGCTTGCCGGATGGGATTACGGAGATAGGCTTCCAAGCGTTCTCTTACTGTAAAAGTTTGGAGGGCATCGACCTTCCTGACGGGCTGAGGAGGATCTGCGCCGAAGCGTTCATCTACAGCGGGATTCAAGAGATCAGGATACCCGCCGGTGTGACAGTCATTGAAGGAACCCCCTTCCCGCATGTGTCGGTGCTGACCGTGGCTGATGACAACCCCGTCTTCTGCTCTCCCGAAGGCAGCAATGCCCTGATAGAGAGAGCCACAAGCATGCTGGTGGCCGGATGCGGCAGCACGGTGATTCCCCAGGGGGTCACGGCGATAGGCCCATTTGCATTCAACCACTGCATGCTGAATACGATTGCCATACCTGAAAGTGTCACGGAGATAGGCACGGACGCTTTTTACCACAGTTACCTTGAATCCATCGAAATACCCCATACGGTAAGCAATATCGGTGCGCATGCGTTTGATGGCTGCGGTGCTCTCAAGTCTGTTGTCCTGCATGAAGGCGCAGTGTCGATAGGTGCAAGCTGTTTCAGGAACTGTAAATCACTTCTATCAATCAGTTTGCCCATGAGCATCCAGTCTTTGGGACGGGATGTCTTCCAGAGTTGTTTGGCCTTGGAGGAGATAAGCATTCCTGAGGGGGTGGAGGAGATACCCACGGCGGCGTTCGCAGGATGCACGGCTCTATGCGCCATCAGACTGCCAGAAAGCATCAAGCGCATCGGCGAAATGGCTTTCTACCTTTGTGAGTCCCTGGATTCCATTAGCCTGCCCTCCGGGTTGGAAGAGATGGGCAGGGCCGTGTTCGGGGATAAGCCACTATCCGTTTACCGTCTATTTTGTGAGACTCCTCCGACAGTGGACGAAACGACGTTCATGGGAAATTATGAATCCAAGTTGTATGTGCCTGAAGGAACAGCAGGCACCTATAAGGCGACGGATATCTGGAAGAATTTCAAGGATATCGTGGAGTTCAACACGGATCGAATCAACGACATCGGAACGCAAGTCCGGCAGGAATCCATCCACGACCTGCAGGGTCGTCGCCTCATCTCGCCGCCTGAGAGGGGCGTGTATATCCAGAACGGGAAGAAGTATGTGAAGTGATTTTAGCAATGGAGACGCCACGATGTGACGTCTCTACTGATTATTCTTCGATGACATTCTCTATCATGGCGTGCTTTTGAACGAAGAATCGTCATGGATCCGTTTGCCAAAGAACCTGTCGGACTGGCCGGAAGCCTCAACTCGTTAAAAAATGCAAATTTTCACTATATAATAAGGTATATCATTAAAGTTTTGCTTACTTTTGCGGCTCGAATAACAATTGAAGACGTATATGCAAGACAATTTAGTGATTGTGGAGAGCCCCGCCAAGGCCAAGACGATAGAAAAATTTTTAGGCAAGGACTTCAAGGTCATGTCAAGTTATGGACATATCCGCGACCTGAAAAAGAAAGAGATCAGTATCGACACCAACACCCTCGAACCCTATTACGAGATTCCCGACGAGAAGAAAAAGCTCGTCAGTGAGCTGCGTTCCTCAGCCCAAAAGGCCAAGACCGTGTGGCTGGCATCTGATGAGGACCGTGAGGGAGAAGCCATCTCCTGGCACCTCTGCGAGGTGCTGGGTCTCGACGAGGAGAAGACCAACCGCATCGTCTTCCATGAGATCACCAAACCCGCTATCCTGAAAGCCATCGAGAGTCCGCGTCATCTGGACATGAACCTGGTCAACGCCCAGCAGGCACGCCGCGTGCTCGACCGTTTGGTGGGATTCCGCCTGTCACCCGTCTTGTGGCGCAAGGTGAAACCCGCTCTCTCTGCCGGTCGTGTGCAGAGTGTCGCCGTCAGACTGATCGTGGAGCGCGAGCGTGAGATCCAAGCCTTTGAGAGCGAGCCCTTCTACCGTGTCACAGCCGTCTTTGCCCTGCCCGGTAATAAGGCCAAGACCGAGGTGAGAGCAGAAGTGCCCACACGGTTCAAGAGCCACGAGGAAGCCCTCGCCTTCCTTGAGAAATGCAAGGGAGCCACCTTCACCGTGGATGCCGTGAGCAAGAAACCGCTCCGCCGCACCCCCGCTCCTCCCTTCACCACCTCCACCTTGCAGCAGGAAGCTTCACGCAAACTGGGCTTCACCGTCTCCCAGACCATGATGGTGGCCCAGCATCTCTATGAGAACGGACTCATCACCTATATGCGTACGGACTCCGTCAACCTCTCCTCGCTCTGCATCAACGACAGCAAGCAAGAGGTGATTGCCCTCTATGGCGAGGAGTACAGCAAGCCCCGCAACTACAAGACCCACTCCAAAGGTGCCCAGGAAGCCCATGAGGCCATCCGCCCCACCTATATGAACAATACCCAAATCGAGGGCAATACCCAGGAGCGCAGGCTCTATGACCTGATCTGGAAGCGCACTGCCGCCTCGCAGATGGCCGACGCCCAGATTGAGAAGACCACGGTCAACATCCTGGTGAGCGGTGTCGAGGAGTATTTCGTCGCCACCGGCGAGGTCATCACCTTCGATGGTTTCCTCAAAGCCTACAAGGAGTCGAGCGATGATGAGACCAACGACGAGACCACTCACATCCTCCCCGCCATGAAGAAAGGCGACCATCTGGAACGATTGACCATCACCTCGACCGAGCGCTTCACCACAGCTCCCATCCGTTATACCGAGGCCAGTCTGGTGCACAAGCTCGAGGAACTCGGCATCGGCCGCCCCTCCACCTACGCACCGACCATCAGCACCATCCAGCAACGCGAATACGTGCAGAAAGGTGACAAGAAGGGCGTCAGCCGTTCCTTCACCATCGACAACCTCAAGGACGACAAGATCACCACGACCACCAAGAAAGAAATCGTAGGCAACGAGAAAGGCAAACTCATCCCCTCCGACATCGGCATCGTGGTCAATGACTTCCTCCTGCAATACTTCCCCGACATCCTGGACTATGGTTTCACCGCCAATGTGGAGAAGCAGTTTGACAAGATCGCCGAAGGCAAGGCCAAGTGGTCCACCATGATCAAGAAATTCTACAAGGAGTTTGACCCCATCGTGGAGCGCACCATGAACATCCGCGCAGAGCACAAAGCCGGCGAGCGGGAACTCGGTCTCGACCCCAAGAGCGGGAAACCCGTGTTTGTCAAAATCGGACGCTACGGTCCCATCGTCCAGATCGGCAGCGCTGAGGACAGCGAGAAGCCCCTCTTCGCCCAATTGCCCTCCGACAAGAGCATGGAGAGCATCACCCTTGAGGAAGCACTCGAACTCTTCAAATTGCCGCGCACCCTCGGCGACTACGAAGGCAAAACCGTCACCGTCGGTGCAGGACGTTTCGGCCCCTATATCCTCCATGACAAGAAATTCGTATCGCTGCCCAAGGATGAGGACCCCCTCACCGTGGAACTTGACAGGGCCATCGAACTGATCACCGAGAAGCGGCAGCAGGAACAGCAGCGCCATATCCAGAAATTCGAGCAAGATCCGGAAATGGAAGTGATGCAAGGACGTTTCGGTCCCTATATCTGTTACAAAGGCAAGAACTACCGCATGCCCAAGGCCATGCAGAACAAAGCCGGCGAACTCACCTACGAGCAGTGTGCCGAAGTGGTCAACACCGCATCCACCAAGAAAAAATGACCCTATGGTGAGAATCATCATCATCGGATACATGGGAGCCGGCAAGACCACGGTGGGCAAAGCCCTCTCCAAGGAACTCGGCATCCCGTTCTATGATCTCGACTGGTATATCGAGAGCCGCATGCGCAAGACCGTACAGCAGATCTTCGCTGAGCGCGGTGAAGAGGGGTTCCGCAAAATCGAGTACAACATGCTGCATGAGGTGGCGGAATTTGAGAACGTCATCATCAGTTGCGGCGGCGGCACCCCCTGTTTCTTCGACAACATGGAATACCTCAACAGTCAGGGGCACACCATCTACCTGAAAGCCACCCCTGATGTGCTCCACAAGCACCTGATGATGGGCAAGGGCGTCCGTCCGCTTCTCCTGGGCAAGAGTCCCGAGGAAATGCGTAGCTTCATCACCTCACAGCTTGAGACACGCGAGCCCTATTATTCCAAAGCACTCTATACCCTCGACGTCAACCTGCTTGACACCTACGACAAAATCAAAATTTCTGTGACCAAGATACGTCAGATGCTCAACGTCTGATCTCACCACAAGTCCAAAACACCACCTTAACATCCCGACAGAACATGAAGAAATGGACCATCGAAGACTCCAAGGAACTGTATAATATCGGCGGATGGGGAACCTCCTATTTCGGCATCAACGACAGTGGCAACGTCTATGTCTCGCCCTGCAAGAACGAGACCAAAATCGACCTGCGCCAGGTGATGGATGAGCTCGCCCTCCGCGATGTCACCCCGCCCGTGCTGCTGCGCTTCCCCGACATCCTCGACAACCGTATCGAGAAGACCGCCAGCTGCTTCAAGAAGGCAGCGGAAGAATACCACTACAAGGCTCAGAATTTCATCATCTATCCGATCAAGGTCAACCAGATGCAGCCTGTGGTGGAGGAGATCATCTCCCACGGACGTAAGTTCAACCTCGGACTCGAGGCTGGTTCCAAGCCCGAACTGCATGCCGTCATCGCAGTACAGTGCCAGAGCGACTCCCTCATCATCTGCAACGGCTACAAGGACCAGAGCTACATCGAACTGGCCCTGCTGGCCCAAAAAATGGGCAAGCGCATCTTCATCGTTGTCGAGAAACTCAACGAACTGGAGACTATCGCCCGCGCCGCCAAAAAGCTCAACGTGAAGCCCAACCTCGGCATCCGCATCAAACTGGCCTCCAGCGGCAGCGGCAAATGGGAGGAGAGCGGCGGCGACGCCTCAAAGTTCGGTCTCACCTCCGCAGAACTTCTCAAGGCCCTGAGAATCCTCGATGACAAAGGCATGCACGACTGTCTGCGGCTCATCCATTTCCACATCGGCAGCCAGATCACCAAGATCCGCCGCATACAGACCGCCCTCCGCGAGGCCGCACAATTCTATGTGCAACTCCATAAGATGGGTTACAACGTTGATTTCGTCGATTGCGGCGGTGGACTCGGCGTCGATTATGACGGTACACGGTCCTCACACAGCGAGAGTTCGGTCAACTACTCCCTGCAGGAATACGTCAACGACTGCATCTACCAGTTTGTGGATGCCGCCGACAAGAACGGCATCCCCCACCCCAACCTCATCACCGAGAGCGGCCGCTCACTGACCGCCCACCACTCCGTGCTCGTGATTGACGTGCTGGAGACTGCCTCGCTGCCTGAGATGCCCGAGGAGTTTGAAGCCAAGGAAACCGACCATCAGCTGGTGAAAGACCTGTATGAGATCTGGGACAACCTCAACACCCGGTCGATGCTCGAGGACTGGCATGATGCCGAACAGATCCGCGACGAGGCCCTCGACCTCTTCTCCCACGGACTGGTCGATCTGAAGACCCGTGCCGAGATCGAGAGTATGTACTGGAGCGTGTGCCATGAGATCAACACGCTCACCAAACAGCTGAAGCACATCCCCGACGAACTCCGCGGACTTGACAAACTGCTCGCCGACAAGTATTTCTGCAATTTCTCGCTCTTCCAGTCGCTCCCCGACTCCTGGGCCATCGACCAGCTCTTCCCCATCATGCCCATCCAGCGGCTCCATGAGCGTCCCACGCGCAATGCCACCCTGCAGGACATCACCTGCGACAGCGACGGCAAGATTGCCAATTTCGTCACCAGCCACGTCAATTCCCACGTGCTCCCGCTCCATGTCCATAAGAAGAACGACGCCTACTACCTCGGCGTGTTCCTCATCGGAGCCTATCAGGAAATCCTCGGCGACATGCACAACCTCTTCGGCGACACCAATGCCGTGCATATCTCCGTGAAGAACGGCACCTACAGCATCGACCAGATCATCGACGGCGAGACGGTGGAGGAAGTGCTCGACTATGTACAATACGACCCCAAGAAACTCGTCCGCCAACTGGAAAGATGGGTGACGAAGAGCGTGAAGGAAGGCAAGATCTCCCTTGAGGAAGGCAAGGAATTCCTCTCCAACTACCGATCAGGACTTTACGGTTATACGTATCTGGAATGAAAGAGCAACTCACAGTAGTCAAAGTCGGCGGTGCCGTCGTGGAAGACGAGACACAGCTGGCGCAACTTCTGGATGCCTTTGCTGCCATCCAGGGACACAAGGTTCTCGTGCATGGCGGAGGCCGCAGCGCCACCCGCATGGCCGCTTCATTGGGCATTGAGAGCAAGATGGTCAACGGCCGCCGCATCACCGACAGCGAGATGATCCGCGTGGTGACGATGGTCTATGGAGGCCTCGTCAACAAGAATGTGGTGGCCCAGTTGCAGTCGCGGGGCATCGATGCCTTGGGACTGACCGGAGCCGACATGGATGTCATCCGGTCGCACAAGCGCCCGGTGAAAGACATTGACTACGGATTTGTGGGCGATGTGGACCGTGCCGACGGCGACAAACTGGCGGCCCTTATCCGTCAGGACATCACACCCGTGATGGCTCCTCTCACCCACGACGGAGAGGGGCATATCCTCAACACCAATGCCGACACCATCGCAGGCGAGACCGCCAAAGCCCTCGCCCGGCATTTCGAAGTCACCCTGATCTACAGTTTTGAACAACCCGGCGTGATGACCGGCATGGATGACGGAGCAGAGGTCATCCCTGTCATCACCCGCGAGAGTTTCACCCGGCTTGTCGCCGACGGCACCATCAGCGGAGGCATGATTCCCAAACTGGAAAATGCCCTTCATGCCGTTGAGAACGGTGTCAGGCGGGTGATCATCACCCAAGCCACCGCGATCGACGGCACAAAGGGCACTGTGATAGAATAATAGTCTCTTTTCCTTTTATCTCATGATGACCTTGCGGCTCTTGCCATCAGGGGTGACGATGATGTTGATGCCACGCTGCAACTCATCACGACGGACACCCTGGATGCTGTAGATGCCAACAGGACGGTTTGACGTAGAGACCAGATGTTCCATGATGCCCGACTGGCCTGTCATGTTGACACGGCATTCGAGAAGCAGGAACTCATCGAAGCCTCCCCCATTGTTGACGAAGCTGATGACATAATTTCCATCCTTGGAAACCTCGAAAGGCAACTCACGAAGTTGGGCCGAAGAGAGGTTGGCTGAGGTGCTTCCCACAGCATTTGGTTCTGCGGCAAAGACTTCCGTCTCCGCCACCACACTGTTGTTCTCTCCCAGGATACGGGCCTTGTACTGCGGCCGCTCCTTCCAAGCTGCCATGGCAAAAGTCAGTTTGTAAGATCCCTTCTCCAGTTTGAGCGGGTAGGCACTTTGTCGGCCGTATTCGCAGTTGTTGATACGCCAGTACAATGCTTTTCCTTGGTAGCCCGTGAAGCCAACGAAGGTGCGGGCACCCGAACTATAATTATTGGGATATTCATGCACAGCATTGTCTTCCTGCACGGCGCGCCATCCCTCCGGGAACGTACCCGAGAGCACAGGACCGAAATCAAGCGCATAGACGGCGCTCAGATCGGTGAAGACGGGTTGGATGGTCACATTATCGTCGGGCATGACGAACGTGCCGTCATCAGCCACTATGACGCCTCCATGAACCACATTCCATCCTTGCAGGGCATAGCCTTCCTCGGGCGTGACCGTCAGCGTCACGACATGTCCTTCCTCAGCGGAATCCACATCAGCCACCACATAACCATGTTCGGCCTGACGGACTGTGATGCCAAACCGTTCGGGCTCCACGTCAGCAGGCGTATATACCACCTGGTCGATATACATGTTGAGGCCATTGGTATTGTTGATGATCAATTCGTTTTCTCCTTCCTTCAATGAGGTGTCGAACGAACTTTTGAGCCATTGGTTGACCGCGGTCTTCTCACATCTGACGACCTGGCTCTCCCCATTGACCTTGACAGAGAGGTTGCCGGCACGTTGGGTGGAAGTATAGCGGATGGCTATCCGGTAGTCGCCGGCCTCCCTGACCGTGAGCCTGTGGCGCAACGAACCCGAGGAGTTGGTTCCCATGTCAGCAAAACCGTTGCCGGAATGGCCACGCACCGTCGGATACCATCCATAGGGATCGGTCACACAACTCTTGATGCTGCGGAAGTCCATGTCTTCTGCCTCAATGATGATCTCACCATGGTAAGGCTCTGGCTGTTTGGGCGCATCAAGCGAGAGTTCGGAGGCATCAAGGAAGTCTGTAGCCCGTTCGGTGGCACTGCCGGCACAGTTGACAATCACGTCGACGGGGCCATTGTGGTTGACGGAGAGGGTAAAGACTCCGCTTGCCTCATCATAGGCCGCAGAGGCGTTGGCCGTGGCCTGCACCCTCTTGGTGAGTTTGTAGGACGGCTGTGAAGTCACGCCGGTGATCTCGATCTTGTCGAGCACCATCGCCGTGGTGTCGTTGCGGTAGTTGTTGAGATAGAAATCAATGTGGTCGTCGTACTCCCTCACGAGTCCGCTGCTCAGTTTTCCCCATGTGAGTTTGAGGCTGTCGCAAGTGTTGTAGAGCAGTGGTATCTGAGCCGAAGCCGTCTTCTTGGCATTCATGTAGGTGTAGGGAGTATAGGTGACCAGTTGGTTGCGGAAGCGCGACACATAGAGATCGCCAGTGCTCACCTCCGGGTACTGCTCATTGAAGTCAGCCACCTTCTTCGTCTGTGTGCCCCAGCGGGAGGTGTAGTTTGACTTCTTCACCTTCACGGGCACATTATTGGCCACATCGTCGTAAAGGCCGATGACCAACGGGATGGCCGCATAGCGACCCGTCTTCTTGAAGTAGCAGAAATTGTCCATCCACTGGCCGTTGCCCCTGTTGAAGGGGTCGTTCTGCTTGTAGAGGCCATCGTACAACGAACCCCAGGTAGCATATTTCGCTTCGTCATTGCCGGTGTTGATATCGTTGATGACCACGATTTTCGTCCGGTTGACCACTTCCTCACGGGTGGGGATGTAGATGGTGCCGTCGATGATTTTGCGGAACATGTCGATCCAGGCATTCCGGAATCCCGGGAAAGTGCCCCAGTTGCGGCGGGTATAGCCCTCCACGGTGGAGTTGCTGAGGTTCTGGAAATCCTCCGTCCAGATAAGTTCCGGACCATCCCACACGGCACCGCCGTTGACAGCGGTCTGTTCCATCACCGTCCCGATGCCGGCGGCGACGGGATATTTCTTGTTGTGACCCTCACCCAACAAGGAAGAAAGGGCACCGTTCCATCCACAGTTGTCGTATCTGACGCCATAGCTCTTGGCCAGTCCGGAGAAAAACGGACCGAAGGTGACGCTCTCATTGTTGTAGAAACAAGACGACGTGGTGTATTTGTAGAGCCAGAGGATGGCCTCCGGATAGTTCTTGCAAGCCGTCAGCAGGTCTTTGTTGCGCTTCATCATGCCCATCGGGTTGAGCAGGTGAGACCAGATATTTCCGCAGAAAGAGACGGTGAGGAAGCCACCATACTGATGCGCCATGTTGACCAGCTTGGCAAACAAGGCGATGCGGGAGGTCTGCGTGCTCGAACTGCGGTCGTTGGGCTCGTCGAAGCCCCAGAACTGTTCTGCGTAGTTCCATCCGAGGAAGTTGGGATAACGTTTGTAGAAGTACTCAAACGTCTCCAGGTCGTCATCCTGGATGTGAGTGTGTCCGCCGCTCGCCGGCTGGCAGGTGAACCACAAGCCGTTTTGCTGGCATACCGTGGCCCACGACTTATAGGTGCGGACGGCGTTCTGCGGCATTTTGTACACGTTTTGCTCCGTGTCATACTGACAGGAGAGCGACAGGTTCATGCACACATAAGGTTTGACGTCGTCGGGAATGAGGTTGATGATTTTCTGCGGGTCAGCCTTGTTCCATACATCGACATGAACCAGCCACAATGGGTGTTTGGAGTCTATGGGACGGCGCGACTGCGCTGAGAGGTCGAGAGCTGTCCACAGCAGCATCACAACCAACAGCATCCCATATTTCCTGCTATTGAAATGTAAAAAACTCATGTAGGTTATTTTTAAAAAAGGCGGACAGGTGCTTGTCAGCCACACCTGTCCGCCCGAATGTTATCGAGAAGCGTTATCTTTTCACCACTTTCTCTACTCTTACAGTACCATCGCTCATGTACTTCTTCACAATCATCACACCTCTCTGTGCGGTGATGATGCGGCGACCATTGAGGTCATACAGAGCCACGGCGACCACCTCGGCAGGTTTGGCGGCAGTTTGGTCAACGCCATCCAGAATCTCCTTGTAGGCCGAAGCATAGTCGAAGCCAGGAGCTGCACCAGAGATCAGGAGTCTGACATCATTGAAGAAGGTGTGTGAGCTCGGACCACCGTTTGCACCGATGGTGATGACACCGTCGAGCACCACGATATTCTCAATCACTGCATTGGCATACGGGAAGGACTGTCCGATACCCGGGCATTCGCCAGTCTGACCAATCTCGCCCTCAGGAGTAGCGGAGGTGTTGGCATAGATGTAGCTGTCCTGGAAGTTGGCCTCATCCTCATTCATACGCTCACCGAAGCCGATCTTGAGGGTATAGACACCCACAGGAGCGTTGGTGATGGTCTGCTCGACCCTGTAGCTGCTGCCCCATGTCTGGAACATGCAGTCCTCAGCGATCTCATTGTTGCCTCTCGGCTGTCCCCAACCGACGCTCAGGCCCGGACGGTTGTAGCCCTCGGGAGTATCCCAACCTGGAACGTTCTCAGGAGTGAAGTTCATGTTGTCCTGCTGCTTGTAGATGTTCGGGTTCTTCACAAACACAGACATGTCGTAGGTCGGAGTGACCATTTCGAGTGTGGTCTCATCCACGGTCTCAGCGAAGAGCTGGTTGTTCGGATCCTGAAGCTGTCCATAGAGGAGCACCTTCAGCTTGTTCTGGATAGCCAGAGCGAGGTCGTCGTCATCAGTCAGGGCGTTGTAAGCAGCAGCGACCAGAGGATCGTCGCCGGCACCCAGACTCTTGAGGGCCTCAGCACCCAGGCGGAGACGCTCGACGAGCACCTTCACACCGGTGTCGGAAGTCTTCGACTCACCCTCGGTGAAGAGCAAGCCAGCAGTATTCACGATATCTTTCAGTTCGGTGATGGCAGCCTGAAGTTCGGCGTCATCCTTGATCTCCTTGGCTCTGTACTCATCGACCAGCACTTCCTCGCCTGTCTCGGGATCAATCACTGTGCCCTGGACCTTGACGATGTACTTGGCGGCGACTTCCTTGAGCGTAGCATAGAGATTTGTGCCAGCAAACTTCTTGTCGGCGTTCTCGTCAACGATTCTCTGAGCCTCAACAGGCAGCGGATCATAAGTGTCGCAGAGAGCGCGGTGATCTTTGAGAGCCTGTGATGCAGCGTCAAGGATGGCGGCAGCCTCACGGTAAGCAGAAGGAGCGGTGTAGGTACTGCCCTCAGCCTCATATTTCTCGATGGCAGCCTTCAGTGCGTCGTAGGCAGCGCCGTCGTAACGAGGAGCGGAGTTGTCGGCAAGTGTCTTCTTGGCATTCTCCAGAGCAGTGGCGAGCAGCTGTGTCTCCTCCACGCCAGCAACATTAGGCATGTACTTGACACGTGGGTTGGCGAGGATCACCTCATTGAAGCCACCCTGGTCACCATTCTCATTGGTAGCAGGCCTCCATCTGAGCAGGTAGTTGCCGTCAGCCTCAGGAATGAACTTGGTATCGAAGACGGTGGAACCTGTGACAGCAGCACCAGTGTTGCCATTCACATTGGGAGTAGTTTTCACCACGGTCTCATAGACGATCTCCTCATTGGCATTGAGGACCTCGAACTTCATGTGTGTGCCGTTATCCTTCCAGGCAGCAGCATTGAAGTGGATATCATATCTCTTGCCTGCCTCGAGCGGGAGAGCGAAACCAGGCTGGCCACCATACTCCACATAGTCGCTGCGGAAATAGAGACCCTTGGTGAAGTCACCACCAGCGGCGAAGTCAAACATACGGGAACCTGAACTGTAGGTGTTGGGAGCCAAACGGTTCTCCTCACCGAAGACCACGAGGTAACCCTCAGGAATACCACCATTAGGAGTAGTAGCGAAATAGTCGGGCAGGATGTCACGAGGCACATCATTGGGATCAAGGTTCACCTTACCCACATTGATGGTCCAGTTGTAATCACCGTAGATGGAGTCATCGAGGCGGAGCTCAGGATAAACCTTTGTCAGGGTCACGGTGTACTCACCATCACTGAGGTTATTGTCAGAAGCACGCACGAGGGTGATTTCCTCTGCAAAGCCCTCAGCCGGAATGATGTTCAGCTTCTCCTTGTTGAGTTTGGCATCCAGTGCTGCGCAATCCACGACCTTGTCGAAGACCACCTTGATCTCCTTGAGGCTGTTGGGCAGGTTGAACGAGCCATCCTCGGGATCAGCCTTCATGATGACAGGAGTGAGGTAAGCATAAGGATAACCATCGTTGTCCTGGATGTCGATATTATAGGTAGCGATACCTGTGAAATTGTTGACATCACCACCAGGACCAGAGGTGTAGATCAGGTGATAGGAAGGATCGTTGGGATTGGTGAACGACACCTCCACCTCATCCGTCTCATTGAGGATATCGTCGAGGAAGATGTAGAAACGGCCATCCTCAAATCCTTCTACAGAATAGATAGGCTTCTGGTTGCCATCGACGCTGACGGAGACGATAGACTCCGGGAACATCAGGCGCTTCTTTCCGCAATTCTTCACCAGTTCGGGAATGTTGGTCTCGAATCCGAAGTCAATCTGCACGACGTCGTCGCTGAACTCAGCCACGGTACCATATTTATAGACCTCGAACTTGATGTTGTCGAAATAGAAGTCGATGTCATTGGCCTTGTCCTTGGAGAGGTTGAAGGCGATGGAGTGCATGGTACCCTCACCTGACTGCAAAGCGGTGATCGTACCCTCGACGTTATAGACTTGCCAGTCGGTGGTGAAGTTGGGCGAGCCAATCATCTCATAGTGGATGTAGTCGCTCGGATCGCGGTGAGCCTGTGTGTCGGCTGTGGCGTCCATGCTTGCACGGTAAGCGAAGGAGACGCGGTACTTGGTTCCTTCGGGCAGTGTCTCAGGCAGGTTGATCCAGAACTGAGCATCCCAGTCCTGAGTAGCGCCAGCGGCGGAGTGCACGATGATACCACGGCTTCCGTCAACACCAGCGCCGTCGGTGATCACTGAGGGGAAGGGCTCGCCGGCATTCTCCTTTGAGTAGAAGCAAGAGACATCGTCACCCTCGAGGTCACCATTGGTGATGAGATCGGTCCATCCCACAACCTGAGCCTTGCCCTGCGGCACAAGCTCCATCTTGGTCACGGTGAGGTTGGCCCAGTTGGCACCCTTGATGGCATGGAGATGAGCGAAGCCCTTCTCTTTGGTCATCAACTTCAGATCGACGATATAGTCATCGCCGTCCTTGGTGAAGAAGCGGTCTGACCATCCGTTTTTCGGATACTCCAGGAGGTAGGACTCATCCTCATTGGCATTGTATTGTCCTTCATCCTTCGTACGGTTGAAGAGGAAACGAGGAGTTCCCTCTGTCACGGTAACGATCAGTTTCGAATACAGCGACAGGTCAGCATAGTTGATGACCGACGGGTCACCATAGCACTGTCCTGTTGACTCATTAAGCACATAGATACATTCTGCTGGTCCCAATTTCTGGGCATCAGCACCCCAACCGTCCCATGAGAAGAACATGTCCTGTGTCAGCGGGACACGGTCTTCAGCATTTACGGCGTTTGCTCCCAACATACACAGGATGAGCGCAAAGAAAATCTTGTAAAGCTTTTTCATGAAAATAAAATTAGTTAATAATACATTTATAGGTTCATTAGTAGATCACTGGTTGCAAAATTAGGGATATTTTTAATATCCGATATGGAAATATGTAACCGAAAGTTTATCTGATACAACATGTTACCGCTGCTGGTGCAAGTGTGTTACACCAGCAGCGGCTTTCAGGTCAATGCAGCGGTAAATACCAGTTTTTGGGATCCATGAGTAATGCCCGCAGCGACTCGTCCACCGTGCCCCGGCGCCGTGAGATGGGATCGGCGAGATACTGCGGAGCATTGCGGCGCAGGGCCACACGCATGAGATCATAGAACCGATATCCCTCGAAGGCACCTTCAAGCGCCATCTCGTCGATGATCATATCCTCGATGAGAGGTATCTGATAGGCGATGGTGTCCTGTCGGGAAGCGAGCTGCTGAGCCGGCATGGGCAGGGTGTAATAGCCATTGGCCTGAGAGTCACCCGAACCGAGGGAATGGATGCCGATGATGGTCTCCCGTGTGAAGATATTGGCATCGAAGTCTATCAGACTGCCAGCGGTCACCTGTTCGACGCTATCGACGTAGGCCACGATATTTTCCGGGCAGAGTCCGTATTTGAGCACAGCGAATGCCGACTGCGGCAGTCCGGCCCTGTTGAGCGCCTCAGCGTAGCGCAGATAAATCATATTGAGGCGGTAGGTGGTCACCCTCTGGGTCATGGTCTTCCTGATGGTTTGCATGATGGAGGAGAACTCAGAATATTCATCCTGTCCGCCCCTTGAAGACTGATTGAAGTTGGAATACAGCCTCAGGTCGCCAGCCATGATGTCATCCATCAGGCCCACCTTCGGCACGTAGATGGTGTCGGTCTCTGTGCCCGACTTGTATTCCATGCAATACGTCTGCGACGTTGAGAGCTGCACCATGGCAGGCGAGGGAGTCATCTGGTAGAAGTAGTTGTTCTCGCGGGTGGAGTTGAACACATTGCCCAGATCGCTGACGATACCGTCGAAGACCCTGTCCTCCATCGGGATGAAACTGATGGCCTCGTTGATGGAAGTCACGTCATATCCCCTTGAGGGAGACGAGAGGTTGAACTCCGTCACGTTGGACGGCCAGACGGAACGGGCGCTGGCGTTCATCGGCAGGGGGTTGTTTTTGTCGGTGATATAGTCATGATACCACTGAGCAGCCTCCTGATAGCGTCCGGCCCACAGGCAGAGGTCGCCCAGCAGAGCCCTTGTCGGGATGAAGAAACGCTGTGATTCGTAACCGTTGATGCTGCCATATCGCGGCAGTTCGGTGAGCGCATAGGGTTTGATATCGTCGATGAAGTAGTTGCAGATATCCACGATGCCCAAGCGCTGCTTGTTCATCTCCTCCCTTGCCCGCTGCTCGGTCATCACGGGTTCGGTGACGAGAGGCACCTCACCATAGTTTTTCACCAGTTGGAGATAAGCCCAGGCCCGGAAAGTCTTCACGGCGGCATATTCAGAAGTGAAGAGATTTCTTCCCCTGCGCTGCAGGGCCGTATCGACATGAGCGATGAAATAGTTGCAGTTGTTGATGACTGCATAGTAGTCACTCACCACATTATAGCAGTTGTCGGTGGAGAAATCAAACGAAGCCAACCGTTTCAGGTCTGCCGATGCCGCATCGGTGGTCATCATCAGGTCGCCCCTCACCTCACCGAGCAGCACCATACGGTCGGCGATGACCTGCATCTTCCCGACAATGCCCATCACGCTATAGACAGAGTCGGTGGGATGGTTGAGTGTATTGTCTTTCTCAAACGCCACGAGTTCAGAGTCGGTGTCCATCATGTCGGCACAGCTGCCCAGAACGCCCGCCACACAAACGAGGGTAAAGAATCGATATAGATATTTCATGTTTCGGAGGATTAGAGGTTGATATTGACACCAAGAGAGAAGGAACGTCCCGGAGCGAGCAGTCCGGCGTCGATGCCCTGTGTGAGCACGCTTCCCGGAAGAGCCCTGTCGGGATCACTTCCCAGATATCGAGTGATAGTGAAGAGATTGGATGCATTTCCCCAGATCGTGATACCCTGAAGGTATGTGCTCATGATCGGGAGATGGTAGCTCAGCGTGACCGAACTGAGGCGCAGATAGCTGCCGTCTTCAATCCACCGGTCGCTGAAACGTGAGTTGCCCATGGGGTCAGTATAGCAAGCCCTTGGGATTTCGGTGTGCTGGCCTTCTGCATTCCACCGCTTGTTGACGGCAGTCGTCTGGTTCATGAAGTAGCTACCGCCCTCAAGCAGCGACCGCTGGTAGTTGTAGATGTCGTTGCCCAGGGAGTAGTTGAGCACAGCCGAGAGAGACAGCCGTTTCCAGGTGACGGTCGTGAAGATGTTGCCAAACACATCAGGATTGGGATCACCGATGATGGTACGGTCAGCATCATTGATCACATGATTGTTGTCGATATCGACGAATCTCATATCGCCAGCCTCGAAATAGGACTTGCCACCTGTCGAAGTTGTGATGTAGTGACCGTCTGTCCTGGCCTCCTGAGTTGTGGAATACACGCCGTTGGTCTTCCATCCGTAGAAGACACCGATCGGCTGGCCCACCTGTGTAAGCACGCTGGCACCGTAAGCCTCGGAGAGGAAAGAGCGGCCGTCGGGGAGGGCAGTGATCTTGTTGTTGTAGTGTCCTGCCGACACGCCGAATTCCCACTGGAAATCCCGAAGTGCCAACAGTTTGGCTTTCAAGCTCACATCGATGCCCGCATTCTCGAGTTTTCCATCGTTGGTCCAGTTTTGCTGGAGTCCGCTGGTCCAGGCCAGCTGTTTGAGTGCGAGCAGGTTGGAAGTCCAGCTCTTAAACAAGTTGACTCTGATTCCGAGACGGTTGTTGAGGAAGTTGCCTTCCAGTCCGGCCGTCACCCTGCGTGTGGTCTCCCATTTCAGTTGGGTATTGCCGATGTTGCCGATGGAAAGGCCTGTGACCTGACTGTTGAGCATGAGGTTGGACACGAAATAGCTACGGGAAGCGGTGTAGTCGATGTCATCGTTGCCGGTGATGTCGAAGCCTGCATTCAACTTCAGGTAGTTGATGCCTTTCACACCCGAGAGGAACCGTTCGTTGGTCAGCACCCATGCTGCCTCGACACTGGGGAAGAGTCCCCAGATGACACCAGCGATGTTGAGACCGGAAGCGTCGTCGCCGATTCGCGAGGAGGTGTGCATCGAGAGTCCTGCGTTGAGGTAATACCGCTCAGCGAAGTTATATCCAGCCAGTCCATACCATGAGATCTCACGGGTCTTGTCATCATCGCCTCCCGTGTTCTTGAACTGCAGCGAGTTGCTCATGTTAGGGGTCTTGTCATTGCCGGTGTTGTAACCGATCTGCGACGTGGCCTTGTATTCGCTGCTGATATACCTCACTCCACCCCGGAGGTTGAGGTAGTGAGCTCCGAAGCGGTTTTCCCAGTTGACATAAGTGTCGCTCTGGATAGCCGTCTGCCGGGCAGCCTGGCTCTGCACGATGTTCTGCAAGGTGGTTCCCTCATCAAGTCCCTTGACCGTGAAGGTGGGAACACCCTGGATGGGCAGGTAGTAGTTCTCGTTGGTATTGACCAGTGCGAGTGTGAAGTGCTCGTTCACGTTGAGGTGCTTGTTGATCTTGTAACTCGGTGTGATGGAGAACATGATCAGTCGGTTGCCGTAAGAGTTACGGTTGTTGCCCTCACCATTCTTGAGGATACTCGTGGGGTTGGCAAGTCTTCCTTTACCCTGGAACATGCCCTCCAGGTAATCGTCAGCCTCTGCGAAGTAGTGGCTGATGTTGCCGCCTGTATCGAAAGCATAGGGAGAGAGGAACGGTGCCTTGGCGAGTCCGAGGAATGCCGGTGAGGTGATGACACCCTCCAACGGATCGATGGGAGCGCCGTCGTCGGTGAGTTTGCGATCGACGTCACTGTAAGAGGCATCAAACCTGACCATGAGACCGCGGAACACCTCGATATCCGTGTTGAGTCTCATGTTGAACCTCGAGAAATCATTTTTCTTGAGGGTGCTGCTGCCCAGAGAATAACCCACGGAGAGGTTATAGGACGCGACATTGTCACCACCCTGCACATTGATGCCGTAGTTATGCGAGAAGGCGTTCTCATAGACCTCCTTGCTCCAGTCGGTCTGGTTATGATACTGCTTGTAGTAGAAATAGTTCGGGTCGTTGTTGAGAAACTTCATCGAACCAATTGTCTTGGTCTTCTCTGCCAGCAGTTGGGTGGCGTAGAGCCGGTAGTCGTCAGCTTCCATCATATTGGGCAGTTTGGGCACCAGCTCATACTGTCCGTTGATGGTCACATCAATCTTGGTAGCCATGCTCTTGTTGCGCTTGGTCTGGATGAGGATCACGCCGTCGGCAGCCTTGGCGCCATAGAGAGCCGTTCCGTTTTTCAGCACCTCCACCTTCTCGATGTCATTGACATTGAGGTTGGCCAGCAAATTGTTGTAATAGCCAGAGTGCAGCATCTGCCGGTTGTATTGCATGTCCATGACCACACCGTCGATGACGATGAGCGGCTGGGCGTTGGCATGAAGCGAGTTGATGCCCTCGACGAGCATTCTGTTGCCGAGTCCCTTCAGTCCGCTGATATTGACAGTGCGGACGTCGCCGCCCAGTTGTTCGGCGATGAGCGGGTCGATACTTGTCCTTGACGTGTTCTCGAAGCGGTGAGCCTCAGCAGAAGCGTTGGCCGTGGTCTTCATCTTGTAGAATTCGCTGAACGAATCCTGATAGAGTTTGCCATTGGCCACCCCCTGGCTGATGGGGCGCTGTTCGAGGTTGTATCCATCGACCCTCATGATGACTGAGCGGATATGTTCCGGAGCCTGGAGCACATAGTTGCCCTTCTCATCGGTCAGGGTAGAATAGCGAGGATCGCCATAAGCCTGCACGATGACACCGGCCAGGGGTTTTCCCGTGGCAGCGTCGATGACTTGTCCGGTCACGTTCTTGTCTTGTGCGGCCAAAGAAGCCGACGCCAGCAGCAAAGCGAATAAAATATGCTTTCTCATTGTTGTTCGGATTTAGAGGTTCGTGGTCTCAGGTAGATACAATCGAGATACATCTCACGAGCGTAAGAGGATGTCTCGCGTGCCAGGATGGAGCATTGGATCTTGACGGAGACCTTGATGTCGTTTTGGTCGTAGTTGCAGGCAGGGAAGTGGAAGTTCTCGGCAAGCACCACGGTATCCACCCGCTCTGGGTCGCTCTTGAACTGCACGTTGTCGCAATTGAACGACATGGCCTGGCCCAGAGAGTCGACATAGTTGATCGTGGCCCTGAACTTGCATGGGCGCATATTGGGGTTGTTGGGGTTGTCGACGGTCTTAGGCAGGATGATGGCACACACGTCATAATCGCCGCTGAGGGTGTTGTTGACCCTGTAGGTCAGTTCCCAGTTGGAGGTAGCCGTGCGTGGCACGACATGCAGGTATCCACCCTTGGAGATGCTGTCGGCCGTCAGGTGGCGGATGTTGTAGGTACAGTCCTTTTCCGTTGTGATGAGGTAGGTAGCCTCGCCCTCGCTCCAGATTTCCTTGAAGTAGGTCTGAATCGGTGTGAAAGGCCATTCCTGCGTGATGAAGAGTGAACCGTTGCTGCAATCCTCCAGTTGTGCGCCTGACATGATGCCTCCCGCAGCGAAGGGCTTGTAGAAGACATGACGCTCAGGTGTCGTACGGGTGTATTGGACGGAGATCAACGAGTCTTGCGCTGATTTCTGGTCACTCATATTGAAGATGGCGTCATCGAGCAAGGCCCTGATGGTCCAATAGTTCTGGATAGAGTCGCGCTTGAGCACCGTCTGGTCATACTTGAAATAGTTGGTGGCCTCTTTCCAGGCTTTCTGCCATCCCTGGTTGGTGGGCACCACCATCAAGTAGGTGGAGTCCTCGGCGTCGATATAGCCGATGCGCTGCAGCATCCGGTTGTATTCCACGACCACCGAATCGACATAGACAGGCACACCTTCGACGATACCGCTGGAGACCGAGAGGTCCGGATCGAGATAATCTTCCTCGTAGAGACGGAGGTGGCGCCCGATCTCACTCAACTGGTCCTTGTCGCAGAGTGCCTCATAGATGCAGTAGCGGTAAGGCAGAGGACGCTCGGTGATATGGAGGACACCGTTCTTGGCAGGCACGTTGGGGTTGACCACCTTGACGCCTTCGATGCCATCGGGACCGATCTGGACATACTTGGAATTGAGCAAGAGCATGTTGTTGTTCTCGGGGGTGACAGACCGCAGCGTACGCGACAGGTGGTTGAGAACGAAGAATTTCTCGACCACGGAGTCACCCTGGTTGGTCTGCACCAGACTGAGAAGCGAGTCGCGGTTGAAGGTGCCGTTGACCGGTGCGACGACCGTGAAGGACTGTTTGCCATCGAGCAGGTCGGCATAGCTCACCGCCGTCTTTTTGTGCATTCTGAAAACCTTGGTCTGCTCCATCACCTGACAGAAGTCGCTCAGTTGCGGATTCGCCTTGAGTTGTTGCCAGAGGGTGGCATTGGCCCCCTCGACCTCAGAATCCACGTAGTGCTCATCCCAGTCGGCGCACCCATAGAGGAAGCAGACAGCGCTGAACGCGCAGATGATATGTTTGTAATTCATCATCGTGATAGTTGACTTATTGTGATTGTTCTGTATTTAATGAGTATCTTCTCCCTCAGGACTTCCATAGACACTCTTCGGGCAGAGTTCGATATAGTCGAAGGACCAGTATCTGTCCGGATCGTCGAGCACCTGGCGGAACCGCAGGTGATAGGTCTTGTTGGAATCGAGATACTTCGTGGCGAGGATACGGCGGAGCGGACTGAGCGTGCGCATCGTGTCGTCGCCGCCACCAGGATGCCAGCAGTCCATCGACTTCATGTATCCGCGGTTGTGCATGGCCTTGTCGTTGGCCCTGTTCTCCTCCTCGTCTTCCGTGTCGGCCACGGCACCGATGGAGGGATCACCGCCCCACACGCGGAGGTCGATGGGGATACCACAGGGCTCATTCTCCAGATAGACCTGGATGACGCCGCGCTCCTCACCCGGAGTGTAGCCCAACCTGACCTCATAGGTGCCCGTGGGCACAGGCGGGAGTTTGAATGTCACGTCGAAGACGCCACTGACGCAGACGGCGTTGGCCTGGTAGGAGTGCCAGTAATCGACATCGCTGTGCACACCGACGAAGGTCTCCTTGCTGATGGTCCAGTCAGTGATATATCCCTGTTTGAATCCCGTGAGGATATCCTCTCCATAGCGGCCACGTCCGTTGCAGTTCATGAAGTCAGGACTGAGCACCGTGGCGTCGATGCGGATGCGCCGGTTGAGCACGACATCACGCACCTGCGTGGTATAAGCCAGGATATCGTCGAGGTAATGGTAAACACCATTGAGGGCATTCTGCTCGGTCGTTCCAGACTCTGAGGGTGAGAGCACCTTGACGCCGGGGATGAACACTCCGCGCTCGGCTCTGTTCTGGACACCCCTGCGGTTGATGAACAAACCTGCCGGTGGTCCTGCGAAGCGCATGATGGTGCCCGGGCACATCGTCTCATAATACTCCTCGGGATCGATGAGTTTGGTGTCGAGGCAACGCTCGCGGATGGTGCCGGAGACGACCCAACTGTTGTACTGTCCCACGCGCGGGAGCAGGTGATAGCTCACGAAGCGGTTGAGCGGGTTCTTGCGGTGCTTGGGGTTGTCGTCATAGAGACCGGCATCCTCGGGATAGGTCTCATCATACACTTTCTTGGCATAAGCCTTCAGGTCATCCATGTTGTGAATGCCATGGCGCGCATAGACGGAGTCGGGTTCGACAAACGCCGTGTATTTGAAGTAGCGTTTTCCCACCCAGAACGTACGGGTGTAGAGAGCGGATCCACTGGTGCATCGCTCCATCGTACCCGTATAGACCGAGTCATCTTCACAGGAGTAGGTCTCGTCGATGTACTTGGTCAGGGAGTCGGCCATACCCGTCAGTTGGAGAGCCTGCGAGAAAAGGGTGAGAGCAGGATCTTCCTCGATCTTGTCTGCGAGCAGCATGCTGCTGGAAGCGATGGTGTTGTTGATCACGTGCACCACACCATTGGTCACGGAGTCGTCACGCTCCACCACGCGCGAGTTCTTATTAATATAATAGACGAGTTTGTTGTTGTTAGTCACGTCCGAGTCAGACGACAGCACGATGTAGGCGTCGTCCATATTGAGTTCCGGCAGCGCGCCCTCACCGATATCGGTGGTGAAGAAGGCACCCTTCTTGATGATATGCGTGCGGGCCAGCGTGTCGCAGGTCTCAACGGGAATCTGGTCGATGCTGCTGTATCCATTGCGCTGGAGGTAGCGCTCCACGCCCTCATTGGTCGGTGCGAAGAGGGTGTATCTGAGCAGACCGGCGCTGCTGTAAGTGCCGTAAGTGGAGAGCATGGAGTAATACGGCGTCCGCTTGAGGATGCCGATGAACTCGCTGAACAGTTCCGGGCGCTCCTCGAGAAACTCAGCTGCCGTGAGTTTGGTCGAAGCGTAGTAGTTGTCAGGCACATCGTCATCGTTATCGACACAGGCTGTGAATGTCGTACTGAGGGAACAGCCAACAAGACAGCTGACGAGAAAATACTTTATACTTTTAGTCATCATAACTTGATCTGTTTTGCTAATGATTGATTACCTCGTAAGTTCGGAATCCTCGCCTGTGGTGAAGGCTGGGTTTTGCTGGAGCAGAGGATTGACCTTCAGTTCATTCTTCGCATACGGGAAGTAAATGATGTTGGGGTCAGCCAATTTGATCTTGATGGCATTGACATTCTCAATATACTTGCGCGAAGCCAGTGAGATGAGGCGGGAGTTGTCGCCGTCGCGCCGTGCGAAGCGCACCAGGTCGAACCACCGTTTTCCCTCGAAGACAAACTCACGCTGCCTTTCTTCGAGGAGGAGGTCCTCCATGGCAGGTTTGGAGTCGATATAGTCTTCTTTCTTCAAGGTACTGCTTCTTGTTCCGCCCACGGCGTCGTTGGCCCTCTTGTTGACAATGTCGATCAGGGCGAAAGCCTCGGCGAGGTCTCCCTCGTTGTTACGCTCGATTAGGGCCTCGGCCTTGATGAGGATCATGTCGCTCAAGCGATACAGGATCCAGTTGGCGTCGCTGCTTGAACGTCTTGAACTTGACAGTTGCAGGTCTTTCTCTGTGGCCACGTTCTGTGTGCTGTAGTTCACCTGCCTGCGGGTATATTTGCTGATGGTGTAGCGTGAGTTGGTGAGTTCCGAAGACTCGTATGCCCTGCCGTCGGTGCGCTTGAACACGTTGTTGGTGCCCAGAGCGACATCCTTGAAGAGGAAGTCAGGAGCACTCAGGCGTCCCAGGGTATTGTTGTTGTCACCATAGTAACTGCTCACCCAGGAGTTCTGCTGGCTTTGGTTGGAACGGAAATAGAGCTCGAAGATGCTCTCGAAGGAGTTGCCTTCTCCGAATATCTCGTTGTATGTGTTTCCGCAGGTCGTGGAACCGACCGGTTTCTCCAGGATCATGGGGATGCTGTCGATCAGGTCGATGTTGTTGACGTTGCCCATGCGCTCCACCATGTCGCTGTACTGCTGGCGCTTGAAGTCAATCACCATGTCGCAGTAGCGGATGGCGTTGTTCCAGTCACCTTTCCAGAGGTAGAGGTCGGCCAGCAGCGCATATATAGCCCAGCGAGTGATCTTGCTGGAGTTCTGGTAGGCGTTGGGACTCTCGTCGGTGTAGTAACGTCTCACGGCATCATTCTTGACCAGCTCGAGGTTTTCGATCAGGGAGTCGAGCACAGCGTCAAACGAAGAGGCCGGCAAGACGTACTCCTGTGAGTCATCGATGCTCGGGGCTGTGGAATACGGCACGTTCCTGAACGTACGTATCAGATAGAAGTAGCACAAAGCCCTGATGGTGGAAACCTCAGCGATATTGGCTTTCATCTCCTCCATCGTGTAGTTGGGGTCGATTTCCTGCACACCCGGTGCATAATGGCAGACGGTGTTGCAGCGGTTGATGGCCTCATAGAACTTACCCCAGTTGCACATGGGGTTGGAGGGCAGCAGGTTTTCCTTGAGGATCTCATTGATCTCGTCAGGCACGTTGGCACCCATCCTGAGGTTGTCGGAGCGCAGCTCTCCCCACACACCCATGCGGGTGAGGCAGTCGCTGTGCTCAAGTGTCTCGTAGCAACTGTTGACCACGCTCATCACGTCGCCCTTCTCCGTCCAGTAGTTCTCCAGCACCACCTCATTCATCGGCAGAATATCGAGGAAGTCTGAACATCCTGTCATGCCCAGCGACAGGCAGACAGCGAGTATGGTATGTTTCAACTTTTCTATCATAGTCTTTCAAGTGTCTAAATGAAGTAATGACTTAGAACATAATGGTAATACCTCCCGTGAATGACTTGGAGCGCGGTGTCTTGGCTCCGTCGGTGACGATACCCATCGAACCGTAGCCCACCTCGGGGTCAGCCCCGGAGTATTTGGTCAGGCAGAACAGGTTGTTGGCAGAGAGGTAGAAACTCACCTGATGGAGACCCCATCGCTTGATGATTTTCGGATCGAGAGAATAGCTGAGCTGCGTGTAGTTGAGTCGGATGAAGGATCCGTCCTCCACGAAACGGTCTGAACCCAGCCAGTTGTAACCTGTCTGGCGGAGTGCGCGCGGAATCTCGGTGACGTCACCCTCCACACGCCAGCGCCAGTTGACGGCACGGCTTTGGTTGTTGTTGTCATACATTTTCTCCACTTCCATGCGTGCGGCGTTGATGATCTTGTTGCCGTAGCGGAAGTTGAACTGGTTGTTGAGGGTGAGGCGTCCGAAATTGAGCTTGAATCCAAAACCTCCGGTGAACTTCGGCAGGGAAGAACCCAGATAGACGATATCGAGTTCGTTGATCTGTCCGTCGTGGTTCACATCCTCGTAGATGGCATCGCCGCCGCGGAACTCATAGTTGACCGATCCTGCGCAGAACATCATGGGTTTGGTCATGTTGTTCTCGTCGAGGATCACCACACCGTCCTTGTCGCGTGCGACAGGGGCATTCGGTCCGCTGATGCCCTTGATTTCCTCGGGAGAGTAGTCGGAGTCCTGATAGACGCCCTTGTAGCGGAAACCATAGATACTACCCATGGCCGTATTGAGTTCCACCCTTGAGAGGTAAGAACCGTTGCTGCGGTTGAACTCATGGTTGAGGCTGGCCAGACAGGTCTCGTCCATGGCCGTGATCTCATTCTTGTTGTTGGCGAAGGTGACATTGAAATCGACGCTGAACTTTCCAGCCCGGATGATGCGGTTGCCGTTGATATTGAACTCCCATCCCACGTTTTTCATGTCGCCCACGTTCTGGTAAGACAAGGAGGAGTATCCCGAAGACGTGGGGATTCCCCTGTTGCCCATCAACAGGTCGGTGGTGTATTGTCTGTAGAACTCCACGTTACCCGAGATCCTATCGTTGAAGAAACCGTAATCGATACCGACGTTGTAGGTCTCCTTCTGTTCCCATTTCAGGTTCTTGAGCTGGATGTTCTGCGGGTAGATGCTTCGCTCGTTCATGTAGCCGCTGCCGTTGGCATACTTGCTGAAGTAGAGGTACTCTGCTCCCGGCTGCTTACCCACGATACCCCAACCCGGACGGATGGAGAGCGTGGAGATCCATGGCAGGTGCTCAGTCATGAAATGCTCCTTGTGGATGTTCCAACGGATGGAGAAAGCGGGGAAGTTACCCCATCGCTGACTGGAGCCGAACTTGGTGCTGCCGTCGCGGCGTACGGAGAAGTCTGCCACATAACGTCCCTTGTAGGCATAGTGTGCGGAGTAGGTGAAGTAGATGCTTCTCGACTGTCCGCTGCCGGTATTGATACCGTCGATGATGCCTGGAGCCGCCGGACTGGTGATGGTGCCGGAGGGCAGACCCCACTCCACGGTGCTTTGTGAGCTGGACTTACCGCTGGAGAGCTGTCCGCGCAGCATCATCATCAAGGAGTGGTCTTTGTTTTTGAACACCGGGGTAAACGTCAGGGTATGGGTGGTGGTGACACCGAAGTTCTTCGACGAGTTGGCCGTTGTCCTGTTGCTCTGCTTGTTCTGGCTGTCGTTCCATCCCGTGGTACTGAGAGAGAGCGGCATGAACGTGTCCTCATAGCGGTTGAAGATATTGAAGACCACCTTTCCCTCATAGCTGAGCCTGGTTTGATGCTCAGCCAGACCGAGCAGGTTGTAGCGCAGTTTGAACTCTGGTTCAATGTTGTAGCTGGTCTCATGGTTTTTGGCCTCATGAGCCAAAGCCACCGGATTCTGCTTGTTCAACTGGTCGCGCAACTGGCTCGACACCGTCGGGAGCATGCTGTAATACTCGTTGAGGTCGTTGCCGTCCTTGTCCTGCTCATAGACAGAGAGGTTGGGCATGCGCGTATAGGCGATGGCCAGCAGGTCGCCGTTGTTTCTCTGGTTCTTGGTATAGGTGAGGGCGATGTTGGTCTCGATCTTGATGCGGTCGCTCACGAAATAGTCGAGGTTGACACGTGAGGTGAAACGGTCGAGTTGCTGTTTGATGATAGAACCCGTCTCATGGTCGTAGCCGGCACCGATACGGAAGTGGGCCTTCTCGCCACCACCGGTCAGAGCGAGGTAATGGTTCTGTCTCCATCCTATCTGCTTGACCTCCTTCAACCAGTCGGTGTTGTTGTTGTACATCTCATACTCCGGGAAGCTGGGATTGTAGTTGATTTCAGGGATGTTGCTGGAGGCATCGCTCATCGAAGGATTGAAATATTCCTCCTTGAGCAGCATGGTGTATTCATCGCCGTTGAGCATCTTGTATCCCATAGGCTGGTAAGTGCCGGTCAGTCGGTAGCTGTAGGTGGCTCTTGTGGCGCCACGCGTACCACGCTTGGTCTTGATCTCGATCACACCGTTTGAACCCTGCGAACCCCAGATGGCCGTTGCGGCGGCATCCTTGAGCACGGAGATGCTCTCGATGTCCTCCGGGTTGACGTTGAGGAGTTCGGCGAATTTCTCCTCGTTGGCCGAAGAGAAGTCGAATTCGTTGACGTTGTTTGACCACACGTTGCCATCGACCACAATGAGCGGTTCACTTGAACCGTTGATACTCGACACACCACGCAGGCGCATGGAAGTTCCCGAACCAAGGTTACCGGAATTGGCCACGATGTCAAGACCTGCGATACGTCCCTGGAGGGCCTCATCGACTGTGGTGATGGCCAAACCGGTGAACTCGGTCATGCTGATGCTCTCCCGGGCAGCCGAGATCTCGTCCACGGGGATGGCGAGTCCGGAACCCTGTGCCCTGCGCTTGGACACGACCACCACCTCGTCGATCTGCTCCACGTCGGACATGGTGATCTCGTAGCGGTGCTGGTTGATGGGTTTGGTGACGGTTTTGTAACCGACATAGGAGAAGCGAATCTTGTCTTTCGGGTTCTTGAGCTTGAAGGAGAAGTTGCCGTTGATGTCTGTCACGGCCGACGCCTGGATACGGTTGGCCGCATCGATTTCCACCACGTTGGCACCGATGACCGCGCCATAGGAGTCTGTCACTGTACCGCTGATGATATCGCCTGCGCTTTGCGCGTAGGTACAGACAACCGATAACTGGAGACAGGTGATGACCATCCCCACTATTTTCTTGAATCTATTTGTTGCCATAGTCGTCATGTTTCAAATCTCAATTATTGATCATCAGTGGTTTGTCTATCAGGTGTATGACCGCAGAGGAAGACGTTTCTATCATGGTCGCCCTGGTCGGGTCAGAGTTGTTGTACTGGAACTCGCGGGCCACCAGGTTGTAGAGGTTGGGGTTGGTCGTCACCACATGGCGTGTGTTGCCTGCATGGTCAACGATGGTGATGCCGCCATCTGTCAAACTGGCAGAGACTCTGTAGAACCGTTCCGTCGAGGGGTCGATGACAGCTGTCTCGAAGTCTCCGGCATCGGGTTCTGCACCGATGAAGAGGGCGTTGTCCTGGATGTGGTATTTCAGGAAGTTGACAATCTGCAAGGAGTCGCGGGTCTTGGCGGTGAGGTTGCCGGCTTCCTCAAAAGCATCGACAGCCTCCCACGATGAGAGTTTGCCCTGCTTCTGCAGTTGCTCGATACTCTCGTTGGTGGGAACATAGATGGTATAATGATAGGTGTTGAACACCGACACGTTGGTGCCGCCGCAAGCATTGCGCTTGTTGTGAATCTGCTCAAACAGTCCGCTGCCCTCCATCAGTTCCAGGAACTTGGAGAACTCCGGTTTCTCGGCGAGCATGTCATGCACGGTGCGCCTTGTTCCCAGGATAGGCTCTCCTTCGAGGATGTAGCTCTTTCCGTTTCCGCCGTCGGTCTGGTCATAGATGTCGCTGATGGGGATGGGAGAACCCTCGTTGGTCTGATAGCTGCCCTCGACAGTCATGCCGCCGATGCCAGCCTTCACGTTGTTGACCTTGATCTCCGTGCCGCCCTTGGTGCGGTAATAGGTATGTCCGTCCTCGACATTGCCGATGACGATATGGGTCTCAAGGATGTCCTTCAAACGGTTTCTGACCTGGTCATTGCTGGCTCTTCCGATGGAGTCGCCCACTTCTTTCGTCTCCACGTCATAGTTCCAGATACTGGCCCACACGCGGTCCTGCACATTGACCTTGGTGGGGTCATAGTGGAAGCGGAAGAGCTGTGTTTGGTTTTTGCCATACGAACAAGGGTCGATATATTCGAGCATGGCCTTGTTGGTGGGAATGAAGAAGCTGTAATATGAGTTGAGGGAGTTGAGATACACATTGTACTGCAGTTGCTCAATACCCCAGTAGAGGATCTTCATGGTCTCATTGACCAATGCGGGGAAAGACACGCTGACATAAGCCGTGGGAGAATAGACGCGGTTGGTGAGGTAGATGGCGCCATTGCAACCCAGATAAACGGAGTCGATGGCCTCCACCTCAACACCCATGGGGTCGTTGGCATCGTTGAGGATGCCGCTGAACTTGGAAGGTACGGAGGAGACGAATGAACTCAGCATATTGTTGTTGAGCAACTTCACCACCACTTCGTCGGGCACATTGTCCCAACTGCCATAGTAGTCTCTGAGCACTTTTCCTGCACCGGTCTCCCAATACTGTTCCATGGCCTGGTCGCTGGGCACCATCATCACGGCCATGTCGCGCTGCAGGGCAATGTTTCCGCCCTGGTCGTCAAGTCCGGCATAGTAGGCGTTCCACTCCGGGTCGAATTTCAGCAGTCCATTCACCGGACCATTGTCGGGAGTAGCGTTGAGGGGCAGTCCACCCTGTGACTTCTCGGAGAAGTAACGTTTCTGATAGACGGAGTCCACGTGCGTATTATATAGGTAATTATACTGGGTCGTGGACGTCTCACCCACCCAGTAGGGAGCACTGAAGCGCTCCATCAACTTATGGAAGACAGACACGTTCTTCTTGGTGGAAATGAGTTCCGCCATATTGGGAAGCGGCGTGATCACATCGCTCATCTTGTGGATGAATCCATTGGAGCACTTGATGTTGGCCGTTTCCACCTGCACGCCATTGATGCTGGCATCGCCGGCGGCGCGCTGCGTGGTGTGGTTGTAGAGGAAGTCGTAGTCACTATTGGTGATACGCTTGTTGACGAGTTGTTTCTCGATAAACTGCACCAGGGGCACGGTCGAATTGTCGGTCATGCACACCATGGGCTGTCCAGAAGTCTTGTAGCGAGCCCAATAAGGATTATCAGGCATCTGCTGTGCAGAGAGCACGGCCACGGAGTCGAAGGGCGTGCTGGAGGCGAATCGCCGCATACACTCACCCTCCCTCGGGGGTGTTCCCTCCACGCTCGGCAGACTGTTCAGCTGCATCGAGTTGTCCATCATGCTGCCAAACAGCAGCAGTTTTTTCTGTGAGAGTGAAAACTGCTCATAGTTTCTCACTCCCCAACTGTTGTTCCGGAAAAATCGCTCATAGGCATCATCATCGGCGACGAAGAGGGTTTTCGAACCCGTTTTCGCCAGCACTTCCTTGTAGCCCAGATCCTCGATCATCCGCACTGTGTTGGTAAAGTTGCCATTTTCCTCGAGCCAACTGAAAATGCTTGCGCCCCATCCCTCAGGATTGCGCTCGTCCAAGTCATACTCAGAGCAGGAGTTCATGGCGAGACCAACAGTCAGCATCATACAGGCTCCTAACAGCCTGAAGAAGCGATGACTTCTCATTCTCTTTTCGGTTACCATAAAATTGTTATTAATCTGCAAATTAGTTTTGTGCAAAGGTAAACCATTATTTTTTAACACATTTTTTAACTTGTACCATCCATTTTGCGAATTCTTTCCTAAATCGGCGAAGTGAAACATAAAATTTGCATTTTGTAACATGGTTTGGCTTATGTCTCGTAAAACGGCCCATAAAGGCCTTTTCGTGCAACGAATAAAAAGGACCGCTTTTTCATTCATTTCACAGAAACCAGGACCATTTCTCGGCGAATCATTTTGTGTTGTCTTCAGCTTTGATTATATTTGCAACGCCGTGCCCCATCGGCAGGTCTCGGGGAAATGTTAACGAATCTTAAATCAGAAAAAGGAACCACCCCCTCCCGTAACATTTACCCGTTCCGAATCGTCATTAAGTCAAACAGCAATGAAAAAAATCAGTTTCCGCCACGATGTACTGCCGTTAAAAGACGTGCTCTACCGGCTTGCATTGCGCATCACCCTCAACCATGAGGAAGCGCAGGACGTGGTACAGGACACGCTGATTAAAGTATGGAACAGGCGCGACGAATGGAGCGGCATCGAGTCCATCGAAGCCTACAGCCTGACCATCTGCCGGAACCTGTCGCTCGACAGGATGAAGAACAAGGCCATGCACAGCGAGTCGCTCGACAGCATTCCGCTTGAGACCCCCGACCAAGGATCGAGCCCCTATGAACAAATGCTGCAGAAAGACCGCCTCGACCTGGTGAGGCGCATGGTGAACACATTGCCGGAGAAGCAGAGGAGCTGCATGCAGCTCAGGGATTTTGAAGGCAAGTCATACAAGGAAATCGCCGCTATCCTGCAGATCAGCGAAGATCAGGTGAAGGTGAATATTTTCAGGGCCCGTCAGGCCGTCAAGCAAAGATATCAACAAATAGAAGACCATGGACTATAAATACATCGAACAACTGCTGGAACGCTACTGGCTGTGCGAGACCTCTCTGGAGGAAGAGCGCATCCTGCGCACGTTTTTCAGTCAGGAGAACGTTCCCGTCAGGTTGATGCCTTACAAGGATTTGTTCACGTATGAGCGGCAATCCCTGGAAGACGAGCGGCTTGACGAGGATTTCGACCGCCGCATGCTCGAGATGGTGGGCGAGGATACCGTGAAGGCCCGCACCATCAGTCTCACAGAGCGTCTGAAGCCCCTTTTCAAGGCAGCGGCCATCGTGGCTATTTTCCTGACCTTGGGCAATGCGATGCAGGTGGCCCTGCAGCCTGGTAAGCCCACAGAGTTGAATGTGGCTGAAGATTATGTGGAAGCCTCTGACGGTGTCTCTGTCGCCATAGCCGACACGATGCGTCAGGATTCGATGAAGATGACCGAGGCTCCGCTGATCAAATAGACAATTTCTATGCTTTCTCTATAATATCTAATGTTTAGTAAAACAAAAAAGGAAACTGTGAAGTTTCAATTCTCTCAAATTTTTCATAACATACTAACGTGAAAAGAGGCCGTCGCTCGAGCGACGGCCTTTCTTCTTATGTGGTCTGCCCCACCCTTCTCATCCGCAGATGCAACTGCACGACCGCCGGAATGAAGATGCAGAGGGAGAAAGCCACGGCGAGCATCACCCTGACCATGTCGCCACCCCACATTTCCGAGAGTCCCGTATCGATCGACTGCGGGAAAAGGTTGGTGACAACGTATGCCACCGTATTGTTCACCCAATGCACGGCAATGCCGGGGATGACGCTTCCCGTGCGGTAATACATCCATCCCAGGAGCAATCCCAAACAGAACGCATGCGGCATCTGGACGGGATTGAAATGGACGAGGGCGAACAACGCCGCCGAGAGGACGATGGCCGCCCAGTGGTTGTGCATCCCCTCCAGCAAAGCCTTGAGCACCGCCCCGCGGAAGATCAGTTCCTCCACAAGCGGCGCGAAGATACAGATGGCCAGGTATCCCCAACGGTTTTGCATCATCGACACCAACAAGTCAGTGTTATTATCCGGCAGTTTGATGTATTCCTGAAACAATTCGGAGGGGATGATCGTTCCCAGCGCCGCTATGGCTGCCCAGAACAAGACACCTATGGGTTTGGATTTGAGGTATGCGCGCGACACGCGGCACCATCTCATCAAGAAGAAGATGATGAGAAGGATCAGACTACTGACAGCCTGCGTGACAATCAGCATCGGCGCCGTCAAGGGCATCGTGCCTTGGGAGATGTCCTTCAATATCGTCGCTGCCTCCTGTCCCTCAGCCATCTTCCAGATGAAAAACACGACATAGGACACCAGCAACTGCGCCAAGACGAAAACAACCACATACAGCAGTGCGTCCCAAAAACTTTTTTTCATGATTCAAGTTCTTTATCAAAAAACACATTGGTCAACCTCACATCCTCCCGCATCTGCCTGACGAGTTGCGAAGGATGGTCGAACCGGCATTCCTGTCTGAGGCGATGGCATACCGCCACCTTCAACCGCCGACCGTAGAGATCGCCCTGATAATCGAAGATATGGACCTCGATGGAGACGTGGTCGCCATGAAACGTAGGCCTGTTGCCGATGTTCATCACTCCCCTGCGCATCTCTGACGACTCCTCCACACCGGCCAGCACCGCATAGACCCCCGGGGCAGGCAACAGTTTCCGTCCGTCGTCGAGGTTGATGTTGGCCGTGGGGAAACCCAGTTTGCGGCCTTGCTGATAGCCCTCCACCACCGTGCCCGTGAACCCATAGCGGTATCCCAAGCACCGTGCCGCCGTTTCCACATCACCGTCAGCCAGCATCCTGCGGATCACCGAACTGCTCACGCTGATATCATCGACCACGAGCGGGGAAGCTTTCACCACCTCCATTCCCATCTCCCGGCCGTAAGCCACATAGTCGTCGAATCCCTCGGTGCGATTATGTCCGAAACGGTTGTCATATCCCGTCACCAGACACCGCACGGCAAGTTGCCGGGAAAGCACCTCCTGCATGAACTCCCGAGCCGACAGGGCGGCCATCTGCCGTGTGAAGGGCAGTACCACGCAGGCGTCGATGCCCGTCTGGGCGAGGCGCTCCATTTTCTCGTCGAAAGAGGTGAGCAACAGCGGTTTGAACGCCGTGTCGATCACCTGCCGGGGGTGCTGGTCAAACGTGATGACCACGGACTGGAGTCCCGCTTCACGGGCCTCCCCCACCACCCTGTCGATCAAGTGGCGGTGGCCGAGATGCACGCCATCGAAGAATCCCACCGTGGCCACACAGGGAAGTCCGGCGGAATAGTTGTCATCGAGTATGATCTTTCTCATTTGCACTAAGGTTATCAGGCCAGTTGTCTCCTCACGTCCTCGAGGATGGCCATCAGTTCGTCCATGCGCTCAGCCCTCAGGATGGCGATGCGCGTGGACCGGAAATTGGGGATGCCCTTGAAGATCGGACTGGCAGCGAGATGCCGCCGCGTATGCAGGATTCCCCGGTATTCGTCTATCCTTTCGACATTGATGCGCAACTGTTCTTCCAGCACGTCAAGTTTCCAGGAGAAGTCCATCTTCTCATCGGGTTCCTCCCCATCGAGGAAGCGCCGGATCTCCCTGAAAATCCATGGCCGTCCAAAAGTTGCCCTTCCCACCATGACGGCATCCACCCCGAAGTCATCGAAAGCCCTTTTGGCCTCCTCCGGCGAGGTGATGTCGCCATTGCCGATGATGGGGATATGGATGCGGGGATCATTCTTCACCTGAGCGATGGGTTGCCAGTTGGCCGTCCCGGTGTACATCTGCGACCGTGTGCGTCCGTGGATGGTCAGCGCACTGATGCCGCAGTCCTGCAGTTGCAGGGCGAGGTCACCGATGATGATGTTCTCAAGGTCCCATCCCAACCGCGTCTTGACGGTGACGGGCACCTTGACCGCCTTCACCACCTCGCGGGTGATGTCGAGCAGGAGCGGGATATTGCGCAACATGCCTGCTCCGGCTCCTTTTCCGGCCACTTTCTTTACCGGACAGCCGAAATTGAGGTCGATGACATCAGGCCTCACCTGTTCGACCATCTTCGCAGCCTCCACCATCGAGTCGACGTCGCGCCCGTAAAGTTGTATGCCGACAGGCCTCTCCTCGTCGCGGATGGCCAGTTTGGCCACCGTACTGTTGACCGAACGGACGAGCGCCTCCGCACTGACAAACTCCGTATAGACCATCGAGGCCCCGAAGCGCTTGCACAGTTGCCGGAAACCGATGTCCGTGACATCCTCCATCGGAGCGAGGAAGACCGGTTTGTCGCCAAAAGAAATATCTCCTATCTGCATGGTCATGTCAGTTGAGCAGGTGATACATGCCGCCGGCGAGTGTCTTGACCATCCCCTTCATCTCCATCTCGAAGAGGATGCCCGTGAGCTTGTTGACGGGAATGCCCGTCTGCACCGCCAGCATATTGAGGTGCAGGTCATTGTTGCGCAGCAGGATCTGAACCACGGTTTCCTCTTCCGGCGTCATCTCCGCGAAGATTTTCCTTTCGATCCCGTCCTGGCGTGCTTTCTCCAGCTGTGTGTCGGTCTCCCACCCCATGGCCTTGACGAATGCCTCCGCATTGGTGAGCAAGGCCGCGCAGTTGTCACGGATCAGACCGTTGCACCCCTCGGAGGCGAGGTCGCCCACCCTGCCCGGGAAGGCGAACACGTCGCGGTTGTAGCCTCTGGAGATATCCGCTGTGATGAGACTGCCCCCATGCGCCGCACTTTCCACGACGATGCACGCGTCAGACATGCCCGCCACGATGCGGTTGCGCCTGACGAAATTGATTTTGTCGGCCTTGGTCTTTGTCATGAACTCCGTGAGCAGGCCACCCTGAGCTATCATCTGGCTGGCCGTGGCCCTATGGGCATGCGGATAGAGGTCATCGAGGCCATGAGCCAGGACTCCCACCGTCTCCATCCCCTGTTGCAGTGCGTTGCGGTGGGCGATGATGTCTATGCCATAGGCCAGTCCGCTCACCACGAGCACCTTCGGACAAAGCACCCGGAGATCCGCCACGAAGCGCCTCACCAGGTCTTCACCGTACATGGTGCAGCGGCGCGTGCCCACGATATTCACCACGCGGGTCTGGTTGAGGTCGGCCGTCCCCATGTAGTAAATCACAAGTGGTGCGTCCTCACATTCCGCCAACCTATGGGGATAATCAGGATGAGAGATATCGAGGGGCCTGATGCCATGAGCCTGGTCATAGTTCCACTCCTCCTCAGCCCTTGCCCTCATCACGTCGTAGTCGCGGAGGATGTCGATGAGTTTCTGCGAGGCATCGGGGATGATGTCGCGGATGTTGTTGCGGTTCTCGAAAACCGCCGTGGCGCTTCCTGCCTCCCGGTAGAGCTGCAGGACCATCGCCAGGTTGAAATAACTCAGTCTGGCCAGCGCCATCGCATGCAGCGTCTCAGTCTCATTGGTCATGTTCATCTTCCTCTAAGAATTCACGGAACACCTCGTCATAGGCACTGGTTGTCGCCAACCGACCGTTGACCAGGCATACGAGTTCCACTTTCGCCCTGAATGCCAGCACCTCGTCGGCAGCCCTGAAAATGTCCTGGTTGAACACATACCTGACTCCCTCTTTATGGAGGGCCAGCCGCGAGACCATCATGTCGTCGCACCTCAGGGGCACCTTATATTGCAGGTTCATCCTCGCCACCACAGCATCAGCACCTTTGGCGTGCATGTCGGCGAAGCTCACGCCCAGACTCTTGAGGAAGAGGTGGCGTGTGTGTTCGATGTAATGCAGGTAGTTGGCATTGTTGACGATGCCCTCGATGTCGCACTCATAATCACGCACTTCCATGCGTGTCTCAAAAACGTATTTCATTTCTTCATGTATTCGTATCCGATGCGGCAATGCAGGCAGTCCTTTTTGTCGCAGTATTCTTTTTTCAGTTGGATGAGGGCCTGGCTGTCGCCGGCATTGTCCACGGTGAGTCCGCAGTCCTGCCACATCCTGACTATATGGTTGTTTTCCGCCCGGAGTTGTTCGAGCAGGTCAAAGGCCCTGTCACACCATTTCTCATTGCCCTTGTAACGGCCGTAGGCAAAAAGCATGGGGACAGCCGTGTTGATGATCAGCAAGTTGATGGAGAAGGGCGACAGGTGCTTTCCGTTCTTCGCACTCTCGCTTCCGAAGACATAGTGTGTCTCCCAATAAGGTGTCACCTGTGTCGAGAGCGCGTCGGAGAGCGCCGCCACATTGTCACACTCCACGAGTTGGCTTAGTCCTGCCCTCCGGGAATAATAGAGGTAAGCGAGTTGTGAGATGCGGATATGAGGGAAGTTCTGCGGTCTCATCCGCAGAAATTTCCACAACTTGTGATCGATGGGAGTGAGGCCGAACTTATGGGCCAGGTAGAGATATTCGTTTCTCAGTCGGGCGAAATAGCCCTCATTGAGCGCCGCCTGCTGATAGCGCTCCGGCACGGCCTGCAGGTCGAGCAGTCCGGCCTGTCCCATGAAGATCGCCTCCACCTGCAAGAGGTTGTCGCGGTGATGATCGACAGCGTGCAGGGGGATGCTCTTCGCCCATGCCTCAAAGGCATCGCTGTTGACGCCAAAACCGTAGTTTCGTGCCAAGGTGACGAAATAGCCCGCTTCCCACGAACCGTCACAGAACTTCACCCTTTGTTTGATGGCCTCTATCTTCTGTTCCAGCCGTTCGGTCTGCAGGGCGCTCATCCAACTGTGAATGAGGAGTTTCGACAGGTTGGGAATGATTCTATAGCAAGGCGGATAATGGTCGGTGCGGAGCAGTTCCTCATAATGTTCTGCGACATGCTGAGGCACACTGAGCTGCATCTGTGGAGGCACGAGCCCGCTGCTGGTCCTGGCCACGGCATCGATTTTCCCGCAGACATGGAGGACGACGTTGTCATAGGCTGGGTCATGGTCATGCCCGTGGGCGAACCAGTCGCTGGCCTTGTCATGGATCTCCACGTTGCCCACCCAGAGCGTCCCGTCGATCTTCACCTTGGCATTGAAGAAATCAGGTCCGGCATGCCGGTTGTGCAGTCCGGGGTCGATGACCTCCACGACCCTGTTGTCGGTGGTCGTGAGGATGGCGAGGGGGAAGAGCTTGTGCTTCCAGCAGTAGTGCAGCAATGCTTCCATGGACGGTTGGTTTTGATATACAGCCTACAAAAATAGGCAAAAAAGCTGATATGCACAAAGAGATTATCCAAAATTTGGGATAATCAAATCTTTATGCTACTTTTGCAGAAAATTTCAGAACCATGCAACAGAAGAACTACAAACGGACGACCGTCACCGCCGCACTGCCCTATGCCAACGGAGGCGTGCACATCGGTCATCTTGCCGGAGTCTATGTGCCGGCCGACATTTACGTGAGATACCTTCGTCTGAAGAAACAGGACGTGATCTTCATCGGAGGCAGCGACGAGCACGGCGTGCCCATCACCCTGCGTGCCCGCCAGGAAGGCATCACTCCGCAAGACGTGGTCGATCGCTACCACAAACTCATCAAAGACTCCTTCGAGCAGTTCGGCATCTCCTTCGACATCTACTCCCGCACCACCTCGAAGACCCACCACCAGTTTGCCGCGGAATTCTTCCGCAAACTCTACGACGAGGGCAAACTTGTCGAGAAGACCAGCAAACAGTATTATGACGAAGAGGTGCAGGCCTTCCTCACCGACCGCGACATCGTGGGCGAATGTCCCTATTGCCACCATGAGGCTTACGGCAACCAGTGTGAGAACGGTTGCGGCCGCGACCTCTCTCCCGAGGAACTGATCAACCCGCGCAGCAAGCGCAGCGACTCCACCCCCGTGCTCCGCGACACCAAGAACTGGTATCTGCCGCTCAACGAGTATCAGGAGTGGCTCAAGCAGTGGATCCTCGAGGAACACAAAGAGTGGCGCCCGAATGTCTATGGCCAGTGCAAGTCGTGGCTCGACATGGACCTGCAGCCCCGTGCCATGACCCGCGACCTCGACTGGGGCATCCCCGTTCCCGTGGAGGGTGCCGAGGGCAAGGTGCTCTATGTGTGGTTTGACGCGCCCATCGGCTATATCTCCAACACCAAGGAGCTCTGCGAGCGCGAACCCGAGCGCTGGGGCAGCTGGCAGAAATGGTGGCAGGATGAAGACACCCGTCTGGTGCATTTCATCGGCAAGGACAACATCGTGTTCCACTGCATCATCTTCCCTGTGATGATGCATGCCCACGGCAAGTATGTCATGCCCGACAACGTGCCTGCCAACGAGTTCCTCAACCTGGAGGACGACAAGATCTCCACCTCGAAAAACTGGGCTGTATGGCTTCATGAGTACCTCACCGACCTGCCCGGCAAACAGGATGTGCTGCGCTACGTGCTCACCGCCAACGCTCCCGAGACCAAGGACAACAACTTCACCTGGAAGGACTTCCAGGACCGCAACAACAACGAACTTGTCGCCATCTACGGCAACTTCGTCAACCGCGCCCTGCAACTCACCAAGAAATACTGGGGCGGCGTGGTGCCCGCCTGCGGTGAACTGACCGACGTGGACCGTGCCGCACTGGAAGAGTTTAAGGATGTGAAAAAGAATGTGGAGAGCCTGCTTGACGTCTTCAAGTTCCGCGAAGCACAGAAAGAGGCCATGAACCTGGCCCGCATCGGCAACCGCTACATCACGGAGTGCGAGCCTTGGAAGGTGTGGAAGACCGACCCGAAACGCGTGGAGACCATCCTCTACATCTCGCTGCAACTGGTGGCCAACCTCGCCATCGCTTTCGAGCCTTTCCTGCCCTTCAGCAGCAAGCGCCTCAGAGAGATGCTCAACATCGACAGCTTCGAGTGGAACCAGCTCGGCAGCACCGACATCCTGCAGCCCGGACATCAGTTGGCAGAGCCCGCCCTGCTCTTCGAGAAAATTGAAGACGAGGTCATCGCCACACAGCTCCAGAAACTGGAAGACACGAAGAAAGCCAACGAGGCCGCCAACTACAAGGCCAAGGACATCAAACCCGTCATCGACTTCTCCGACTTCGAGAAACTCGACATCCGCGTGGCAAGGGTGAAGAACTGCGAGAAAGTGAAAAAGGCCAACAAACTGCTGAAGTTCACCCTCGACGACGGCAGCGGCACCGACCGCACCATCGTCAGCGGCATCGCCAAGTTCTATAACCCCGAGGACCTTATCGGCAAGGATGTGCTCTTCATCGCCAACCTCGCTCCCCGCAAACTGATGGGCATCGAGAGCCA
The DNA here is from genome assembly GCA_902776475.1 of uncultured Prevotellaceae bacterium. Lineage (GTDB taxonomy): Bacteria > Bacteroidota > Bacteroidia > Bacteroidales > Bacteroidaceae > Prevotella. Next base: position 65,411 of record CACYQD010000002.1, read on the forward strand.
AGGCATGATCCTCTCCGCCGAGAACTTCGATGGCGACCTAAGCGTCACCACCATCCTGCGTGAGGTGAAACCTGGCAGCCAAGTGTGCTAAATCATAACATGATGTTATTAAATACGTAGAGACGCCACAGTGTGACGTCTCTTTTTTTCATTAAAGCCCCCGCTCTCGGTCTTCTCACAATAGGTGGGCATGTCACCTTACATTCTTCTTCCCATCCTGTATGAAAATTCCATGACTTTTTATAGTAGGCACTTTCCTGCCAGAAATATCGTATACAGCGTGGTCTTTTGGAGGAAGTAGGGTCTGAGACTCTATCTTGTCAATGTCTGAAATAGAAAAGACCCCCACGTTTGTCAGGAGAATTAATTCATCGCCCCAGAACACAGCATCATAGAAGCTTTTCATACCCGATGGCAAGTCGCATTTGTAACAATGATTCCAAGAACCATCTTCATAGCGATACTGGTAAACCTGAAGCATTGTGGGTTCCGGTCCATACACAGGAGCGCGGCCGATAATATAGACTGTACCCTCATCTGACCCCTTGCTTGCCAATGTACCAAAAGTGCCAGGCAAACTTATCTCTTTCCATGTCTCTCCTCCATCTTTTGTGGATCCAAACGTCTCGAACGCACAATAGCAGCGCTGCCAGGAGTCTTCCATGTTGAAAATGAAATCACAGATGGGTTGGCAGACATCAGGAACATTGTATAAAGAAACTATTTCAAAGTTTTTAAGGGTGTGTATGGAACCTTCCTCTGTCATTTCTTCGCCATAACATACTACTTCTGATGGATCAGAGGGATTAATTGAAGTTCTGTAATAGTACAAAGCATCCATTTTTTTGAAGCATGGGGATTGTTCCCAACTATTACCAAAGTCGTAGCTGACTAACAATCCTAAAGATGTGCTAAGAATTACTGTCTCCAGATGATCAAGAGGCTGGTCAAGAGAAAATGCAGGCAAATACGGGTTATGGTCAAAGCCATGCAGCTCTTCTGGAGTCACGTCCATTGGGCTTCCACCCTTCTCACAGCGAACAATGAATGAAGGATCATCATCCGATGCATTGCTACCCAATCCCAATAACTTGTCTCCGTTTTTCACGAAATCAAATATGCGGAGTCCCTTGAAAGCGCAGGGTTCCCATCCCATTTCTGTTTTCAAGTCCTTAGCGTAAACTCCATCCGGGCAGCAAACATACAGCGTGTCATCCAACAATTTCATAGTCGGTCTGTCATGAAACTGATAGCCTGTCATACTAACAGGAAAATCCAAGGAAACGCACTGGCCGTAAAACCTAATGCTCGAAAAAAGCACCATCAACAGCAAGATTAACTTGATTGTAGTTTTCATCATCACAACATTTAGGGGTTGGACATGTGCTTGTATCACGCAAAAGTAAATAAAAAAATTGATTATCCTACAGAAAATAAGTCTCTTCCATCTTGCAAAAGATTTAAAAAATGTTAACCAAGAAAACAATCAAGGATTTTTGGTATTAAATTTGTAGAGTTTATATTCATACTTTAAATTAGATTCGGATATGAAGCCCAGATGGAACGATGAATATTGGCTTTTGTTGATGCAAATCTACATCAAGAAACCAGCCGGAGTGAAACCCATTTATTCACGCGACATGGTGAATCTGGCACTTGAACTCCACCTTCCGCCCAAATACCTTTACCGCAAGATGTTCAGTCTGAGGAGTCTCGAGACTCCCCGTCTGGAACGGTTGTGGAACACTTACGCCAAAAGTCCCAGGAAACTGGCCAAGGGCGTCAACCTGCTCCGGCGGATGCATGGGTTCAACAATGCCGACCTTTTCTATGAAGGCGTGGAGGTCAACGAATCGTTTGAAACGGACTTCAAGCCCCTGCCCGAATGTCCCCAGCTCACCCCCATGATGCTGGTCATCATCCTTGACCTGTATTTCAGGCTGACCCCCAACACGATGGTGGCGTCCACCCCGGAAATCATCGACATGGCCAAAAAAATGAGCGTCACCCCCCAGTTGATCGTCGATGCGATGATCGCATTCCAGCATTGTGACCCTTACCTGAGGAAAAAGGACACCCCCGACCAATCCCTGAGCAAACCATGCAAGGCCATCTGGCAGCGCTACGGCAACAACGACCCCAGCGAACTCGCCTCCTATGCCGCGCAACTCATCGAATACTTCAAGTGACATGGCCAAACAAACACTAAAACAAGGCGCGAGACAGACACAGCGGCAGAGGCTCACCCCCCTGCAACTGCTCATTGGACAGATGATCGAGAAGCCCATCGACCAATTGACGGAATACGTCAACCAACAACTGATCGACAATCCCGCCCTGGAGGCCAAGTCCAGCGAGGATGGGGAATGGGACGACTCGCCGGCAGACGAAAGCCTCCCCGATCCATTGCAGGACACGAGCCGAGACGACTATGATGACCATTATGACGAGGAGCGCATCCCCATGCAGGAACAGACACCCCGTCAGGACCCGTCGGACAGCGTGTCGTTCTACGACAAGCTGAAAGAGCAAATGGGTGAGACCGAACTCGATGACCGACAGCGGCATATCATGGAATACCTCATCGGATCGCTCGACAACGACGGACTGTTGCGCAAGGACATCGAGGCGATCAGCGACGAGATGGCCATCTACCATAACTTCGATGCCTCGACAGAGGAAATCGAAGAGGTGCTCCAGCTACTCCAACAATTCGACCCGCCAGGGGTAGGCGCGCAAAACGTGCAGCAATGCCTCCTCCTCCAAGTCAGGCGAAGGAAAGAGGGATGGATGAAAGATGTCTTGACCAAAATCATCGACAACTATTTTGATGACTTGCTCAAAAACCATTGGAAAAAGATCCAGCGCTCCCTGCACCTCGATGATGAGGAAAAAGAAGCCGTGAGAAATGAGATCCGCAAGCTTAACCCCAAGCCAGGAGCAGCTCTCGGCGAGGTGCAAGGTATCAATATCCACCAGATCACCCCCGACTTCGTCGTCGAGACCAATGAGGATGGAGAGGTGACCTTCACCCTGAAGCGAGGCCGGTTGCCCGACCTTGAGGTATCGGAAGCCTACATGGAAACCGTCAACAGCATCAAGAACCTCTCGCGCAAGGACAAGGAAGTGCTGCCCATGCTCAAGAAAGACATGGACAATGCCAAGATGCTCATCGATGCCCTGCTCCAACGGCAGGTGACCCTCACCAAGACCATGGCGGCCATCATCCGCCGACAGAAGAAATTCTTCCTCGATGGCGACGAGGCCGACCTCACCCCCATGACCCTCAAGGACGTGGCTACTGACACGGGGCTCGACATCTCGACCATCTCGCGTGTGACCAATGAGAAATACGCCCAGACCCAATGGGGCATCTTCCGGCTCCGGTTCTTCTTCAGCGACCGCTACGACAACGACGGCGACGAAGTCTCGACCCGGAAAATCAAAAGTGCGCTCAAAGACATCATCGACCACGAGGACAAGAGCCACCCGCTCACCGACATGCAGTTGGAACAAGAAATCAAGAAGCGTGGGTTCCAGACCAAACGGCGCACGATCGTGAAATACCGCGAACAGATGAACATACCCAAATCAACCCTGAGACGACAATGAGAGAAAAAGACATCATCCTGATGGCACGTATCCTGAGCGCCATCTTCTCACCCTTCTACCTGCCTGTGCTGGGACTGGTCGCGCTGTTCCTGTTCAGCTACCTGAGTTTCCTGCAATGGCCGGCCAAACTCTACATCTTCATCATCGTCTATACGCTCACCATCCTGCTGCCCACCACGCTCATCCGCATCTACAGGCATTACCAGGGATGGAACCTGACCGAGATCGGACACAAGGACAAGAGGATCATCCCCTATATGATCTCCATCCTCTGCTATATCTTCTGCTACTGGATGCTCAGCGCCAACCACATCCCCTACTCCATCGGGAGCATTGTAGTGGCCGCGCTGATGATACAGATGGTCTGCGCCCTCATCAACATCAAATGGAAAATCTCCACCCACTCCGCCGGCATCGGCGGCGTGGCCGGCGCTCTCATCGCATTCGCCGAGATCTTCGCCTTCAACCCCGTATGGTGGCTTTGCCTCGTACTGCTGCTCGCCGGACTGGTGGGTACCAGCCGCATGATCCTCCGCCAGCATACCCTGGCCCAGGTGGTCTGCGGATTCTTCGTCGGCATGGTATGCTCCTTCATCGCCGTACTGTTTATCTGAACCACACAACCAAACACAAAATATGAAACCCATCGTAAGCATCATCATGGGCAGCACCAGCGACCTGCCCGTCATGGAAAAAGCCATGAAACAGCTGGAAGACCTGCAGATACCTTTTGAGGTGAACGCCCTCTCGGCCCACCGCACACCCGACGCCGTGGAACAGTTTGCCAAGGAGGCACAACCACGTGGCATCAAGGTCATCATCGCCGCCGCCGGCATGGCCGCCGCCCTGCCTGGCGTGATCGCCGCATCCACCAGTGTGCCCGTCATCGGCGTACCCATCAAGGGCATGCTCGACGGCCTCGATGCCATGCTGAGCATCATCCAGATGCCGCCGGGCATCCCCGTAGCCACCGTAGGCGTCAACGCCGCACAGAACGCCGCCATCCTGGCCGCACAGATCATCGCCTTGGGCGATGCCGACGTGGCAAGGAGAGTGCAACAATACAAGGCCAGTCTGGGAGAGAAAATCAAGAAGGCCAACGAGCAGTTGGCCGGAATCAAGGACTACCAATACAAAACCAACTGAGATGACCGACCTCTTCAACTACCACCGCCGCACCGCCTCCACGACCCGGGTGGGTGACAAGCCCATGGGCACCGGATACCCCATCCGCGTGCAGTCGATGGCCACGGTATCGACCAACGACACCGAGGGATGCGTGGCCCAAGCCCGCCGCATCATCGACGCCGGAGGCGAATATGTGAGATTCACCACACAAGGCAAGCGGGAGGCGGAGAACATGCGCAACATCAACGCCGGACTGCGCTCCGAGGGCATCACCACGCCGCTGGTGGCCGACGTCCACTTCAATGCCAAGGTGGCTGAGGTGGCCGCCCTCTACTGCGAAAAGGTGCGCATCAACCCCGGCAACTATGTCGATCCGGCCCGCACCTTTAAGCACCTCGAATATTCCGACGAGGAATATGCCCAGGAACTGCTGAAAATCGAAGACCGTCTCTTGCCACTTCTTCAGATCTGCCGCGAGCACCACACCGCCCTGCGCATCGGCGTCAACCACGGTTCTCTCTCCGACCGCATCATGTCGCGCTACGGCGACACACCAGAAGGCATCGTCGAGAGTTGCATGGAATTTCTCAGGATCTGCAAGCGTGAGCACTTCGACGACGTGGTCATCTCCATCAAGGCTTCCAACACCGTGGTGATGGTGCGGTCGATGCGACTGCTCATCGATCAGATGGACAAGGAAGACATGCACTACCCGCTGCATCTCGGCGTGACCGAGGCCGGCGAGGGTGAAGACGGACGTATCAAGAGCGCCGTGGGCATCGGTGCCCTGCTCGCCGACGGCATCGGCGACACCATCCGCGTGTCGCTCAGCGAAGAACCTGAGTGCGAGATTCCCGTGGCGCGCCATCTCGTCGATTATGTCACCCGCCGCGAGAGTCATCCCCTGATACCGGGCAAGGTTTTTGAGGGTTTCGACTACCTGAGACCCGAGCGTCGCCCCACGGTCGCCGTGGAGAACATCGGCGGCACGCAGGTGCCCGTCGTCATCATCAACGGCACCGGGAAAGAGACCTTTGAGGGAGACCTGCGCCCCGACTTCATCTATACGGGCAGTCAAGTGCCGGAGACGACCGACGGAGAACAGCGGTATATCGTCGATTTCAACGTCTATGACGGCAGGCCCGGCACCTGTCCCATCTTCCCCTACAATGCGATGCCGTGGATCGGCAGCGTCGAGGCACCGCTGAAGTTCCTCGTCCTGCCCTACGGGACACCGATGGAGGAATACCAGGCTTGCCTGAAGGTGCATCCGGAAGTAGTGGTAGTCAGCGTGAGCCGCCATGCCAACCGGTTGGGCGAGCAACGCGCGCTGGTGCATGAGATGATGTCTGCCGGACTTGAAAACCCTGTGGTCTTCTGTCAGGCATATACCCATACGAAGGAAGAGAAAGGAGATTTGCAGATTGAGGCCGCAGCCGACATGGGTGCGCTGATGATCGACGGACTCACCGACGGTCTGTGGCTGATGAACGAAGGAGACATCACTGCGGGCGACCTGGCCGCCACCGCCTTCGGCATCCTGCAGGCCGCCCGTCTGCGCACCAGCAAGACCGAATACATCAGTTGTCCGGGATGCGGCCGCACGCTCTACGACCTGCAATCCACCATCGCCCGCATCAAGGAAGCCACCCGCCACTTGAAAGGGCTCAAGATCGGCATCATGGGCTGCATCGTCAATGGTCCCGGTGAGATGGCCGACGCCGACTATGGATATGTGGGGGCTGGTCCAGGCAAGATCTCCCTCTACCGGAATAAAGTATGCGTGGAAAAGAACATTCCTGAGGAAGAGGCGGTGGCCAAACTGCTCCACCTCATTGAACAAGACCAGTAGAGACGCCACAGCGGGGTGTCGCAAAAAAAATAGAGACGCCACACTGTGACGTCTCTACTTTTTTTATTCCTCGGGGCTGAAATCCTCTTTGCCAACGCCGCAGATGGGGCATACCCAATCCTCGGGGAGGTCTTCAAATGCAGTACCCGGCTCAATGCCGTTGTCGGGATCACCCACAGCGGGATCATACACATACCCGCAAGTGTCACATACGTAGTTCATGTTCTTTTGTTTTAGATGTTAATAATATCGTTCAACGTTTATTCTTTTGGTCGAGCACCAGCTCCACCTTATTGATAATCATTTCCGGCGTGATGCCGTTCATGCATGCCATGTCGCCACGATAGCAGGGCTTGTTGCCAAACACGCTGCACGGACGGCAAGGCAGACTCAACTGCACCATCGTGTCCTCTCCCTGGCGCCATCCCGCGAAGCCCGCATAAGGATGCGTTGCTCCCCAGACACTCACCACCGGCACATCCACCGCCGAGGCCAGATGCATGTTGGCGCTGTCCATCGAGAGCATCACATCGAGATGGCTGATCAGAATCAGTTCCTCTGCCAACCCATTGAGCATGGAGGGCACATTGATGCAACGGGGATAACGCTCGCACCACTGGTCGAGCACCTTGCGCTCCCGTCGCCCTGCACCAAAGAGGAAAATCCGGGCGTTGGGATGCATCCCGAGCAACCGATCGACCACCACCTCCAGTTTCTCCAGGGGATAAACCTTGCCCTGATGGGCGGCGAAAGGTGCTACGCCGATCCACTGCTGAAACGTCTTTTTCTCCTGCAGTTCACGCGGTCCGAGCAACCGGAGGTTGCCCCCCGTCACCGGGAAAATCGACTTGAACTCCAGTTTGATGGGATAGCCCAACTGCGCCAGCACGTCAGCATAGTTCTGAAAAGAAGTAGGCTGCTGCACCAGGCGCTTGTTGTCCTTAGCCACCAGGCGCCGTTTTCCCGAACGGTGCTTGTCGATGTGCGCCACCTGATAGCGGTCGATGCTGAACCGCATACGGAGGTATTTCGTGCGGAGCACCCCGTGCATGTCGGCGATGGCGGTGAAATGCTTTGCCTTCAGCCTCCTGTAGAGGGCGTTCAGTCCGGGAAGTCCCTTATACTCCTTGTTGACGTCGGCATCCATGAATCCCACGTTGGGGGCGAGACCATCGAACAATGGTCTTGCCTGTGCCCTGCTGAGCACGGTCACCCGCAGGTCAGGATATTGTGTGGCAAGTGAGTGGACCACAGGCACCAGCATGGCGATGTCGCCCAGAGCAGAAAGCCGGATGATCAGGATATGGGGGTTTCTCATGAAAATTCTATTTCATCAAAGGTCAACCTTTCTTGTAGAGCACAGGATTGGTTGAAGGGTCATTATACATCTTCATTTGCCGGTAGGTCTTCATGTATTTCCTCCCAGAGGCGATGTCGTCGAGCAGTTGGTCGATGGCCGTGGAGAGGTCGCGCTGCTGTTCCAGCAGCACCGCAAGTTTCGACCGGCATCGCTCGCGGTGAGCCTCGTCAGCATCCACACGCTCCACCTGTTCCTTCATGTGGTAGATCTTGAGGGCGAGGATGGAGAGGCGGTCGATGGCCCACGCCGGACTCTCGGTATTGATGCGGGCATCAGGCTGTACGTTGACATCGCTGTACTGATGCAGGAAATAGGAATCGATCTGTTCGACGAGGTCCGTGCGGTCTTGGTTGCTGCGGTCGATGCGCCGCTTGAGCGACAGTGCATCCAATGGGTTGATATGAGGATCACGGATCAGGTCCTCCAAGTGCCACTGCACGGTGTCGATCCAGCATTTGAGATAAAGTCTGTTCTCCAAAGACTCCCGGTCGTAGGGATTATTGATTGGTGTATCGACATCATCCTTGATGTGGTAGTCGAGGATGGCCTTATTAAACACTTTGTTGTAGTCTTCCGTGTTTGACATATTATCGAAATTTGGGTTGATATCAGTCTTGCAAATATAGCAAATAATAGAATATACCGCAAATTATTGACCGTATTTTTTACGATTGGCGGTTTTTTTTGCACACTTGGGGGTGGTTTGTGCAAGACTTATCGCTTTTTTTACCAAAATATTTGCACACATAAATAAAAATTCGCACCTTTGCACCCGAATTTCAAATGAAGATCATTTATAAACATTTTAAAATTAAAGTATTATGTCAGAAATCGAGAAACAAGTCAGGGATATTATTGTTGACAAACTTTGCGTAAACGAGAGCGAGATCAAGCTCGAGTCCAGTTTCCAGAACGACCTTGGCGCCGATTCTTTGGACACCGTGGAGTTGATCATGGAGTTCGAGCGTGTATTCGAGGTATCCATTCCCGATGACAAGGCTGAGAAGATTGCCACCGTGGGAGATGCCATCAAATACATCGAGGACAACCTCAACAAGAATTGATTCCTTCGATTCAACTGATTTATGGTTTATAGTCATCGGCACGTGTTTTCGTCCGATGCTATAAACCATAAATTTAATTCCTAATTATCATTCATTTTTCAATTATTATAAATGGAACTGAAAAGAGTTGTCGTAACCGGACTTGGTGCAGTCACCCCCGTAGGCAATACCGTAGAGGAAACATGGAACAACCTGATTGCCGGCAAGAGCGGAGCAGCTGATATCACATTGTTTGATTCGACAAAATTCAAGACACATTTCGCTTGTGAGGTGAAAAACCTCAACATCACCGACTATATTGACGGCAAGGAAGCCCGTAAGATGGACCGCTACACCCAATTTGCCATGGTCTCCGCCATCCAGGCTGTCCGCGACAGCGGCATGAACCTGGAGACTGTTGACAAGGACCGCATCGGTGTGATTTTCGGTGTGGGAATCGGTGGCATCAACACCTTCCAGTCGGAAGTGGGCTACTATGCTCAGCATGAGGCAGACGGTCCCAAGTTCAGTCCTTTCTTCATCCCCAAGATGATCGCTGACATCGCCGCCGGCCATATCTCCATCCATTTCGGATTCCATGGTCCCAACTACACCACCACGTCAGCCTGTGCCTCGTCAAGCAACGCCCTGGCCGATGCCTTCAACATCATCCGCCTCGGCAAGGCCAACGCCATCGTCGCCGGTGGCGCCGAGAGTGCCATCTGCGCCTGCGGTGTGGGAGGATTCAACGCCATGAAGGCCCTCTCCACCCGTAACGACGAACCGGCCCGCGCCTCCCGTCCGTTCAGCAAGAGCCGCGACGGTTTTGTGATGGCAGAAGGTGCCGGTTGCATCATCCTTGAGGAATTGGAGCACGCCAAGGCCCGTGGAGCCAAGATCTATGCCGAGATGGTGGGTGAGGGCATGAGTGCCGACGCCTATCACATCACCGCCTCCCACCCGGAGGGTCTGGGAGCCAAACTGGTGATGGAGAATGCACTCCGGGATGCTGGTCTGCAACCCGAGGACATCGACTACATCAACGTGCACGGCACATCCACCCACGTGGGTGACATCTCCGAGGCCAAGGCCATCAAGGATGTGTTCGGCGAGTCTGCTTTCAAGCTCAACATCAGCAGCTCCAAGTCAATGACGGGTCACCTGTTGGGTGCCGCCGGTGCTGTGGAGGCCATGATCACACTGCTGGCCGTCAAGAACGACATCGTACCTCCCACTATCAACCATGATGAGGATGACAAGGACGAAGAGATAGACTACAACCTGAATTTCACATTCAACAAGGCACAGAAGCGCACCGTGAGGGCCGCCCTGAGCAACACCTTTGGTTTCGGCGGGCACAACGCCTGTGTCGTTTTCAAGAAATATGCTGAGTAATCTCATTGACAGGATAAGGCTCCCTTTCCGCAAGGACAAGGAGCTTTATTCGTCTCTGTACAACATCCTGGGGTTTTATCCCAAAGACATCAAATACTACAAGCAGGCATTGATGCACAAGAGCATCATGCACCGCGAGAAGGGGAAACCCATCAACAACGAGCGGCTTGAGTTCCTCGGCGACGCCATTCTCGACGCCGTCGTGGGCGATATCGTGTACCAGCATTTCGAGGGAAAGCGCGAGGGGTTTCTCACCAACACCAGGAGCAAACTGGTGCAACGTGAGACACTCAACAAACTGGCCCGTGAACTGGGCATCACCAACCTCATCATGTCGTCGGGCAACTCCATGTCGCACAACAGCTACATGGGCGGCAATGCCTTTGAGGCCCTCGTGGGAGCCATCTATCTCGATCGCGGATATGATGCCTGCATGCGCTTCATGCGCCAGCGCATCCTCGGCCATTTCATCAATATCGACAAAGTGGCCTACAAGGAAGTCAATTTCAAGAGCAAGCTCATAGAATGGAGTCAGAAAAACCGCGTCGATGTGCAGTTCAAGCTCCTGGAACAGAAAAAGGACGACAATGGCAGTCCGATGTTCCACTACCAGGTGATCATCGAAGGCATTGAGGGCGGCAAGGGCCGCGGCTACTCCAAGAAGGAAAGCCAGCAGACCGCCTCGAAGTTGACGCTGGAGCGCCTGCGCCGCGAACCTCAGTACATCGATGCCATCTTCGCCGCCAAAGCCAACCGCACCAAGATGGAAGAGATGCCTGTGCAGACCGTTCCTGACACCGAACAGAAAGAGGACTTCATCATCATTCAGGAAACAGAGGAACAAGTCACGAAGCCCCAACCCGCTCCCAAAAAGAACAACCGCAAAACCAACAACCAACCTTCACAAGCCTCAAAGAAAATCGAGGAAGAACTGGATGGTCTTGACCTGAGCGACATCACCGCCAATCCTGCGGAGGCCTCCAAGGAGGACATCATCGCAGCAGCGGAGGAAGCCGCTTTCGCCGAGTGACACCAGAACTCCTCTCACTAAGAATCACACACCATTCAAAAAGCCCCGTCCCGGGGCTTTTTGCGTATGGTTGGATGCTTGCTGCTGAGGATACCCCGCACTCCTCGTGGCACTGTTGGCCGGCCTTGAGGTTCTTAAATCCGGACAAATCACACAACATAACTATTAAAAATAGTAAAAAGGGAGACTATTACAAAAGTTTGGACTAATTTTGCACACAATGCGGAATAGGCTGCAGACGCAGCCCTCCCCGAGACGGATCCGCCAAGACCATTGGTGGACAAAACAGACACAGACAATCAATCATGGGCATAACATCCATAGCCAGAAGAATATTCCTTGCGCGACAGAAAGAACTCGAGCGCCACTACTATGATGCCGCATCCATGCAGCAGGAGGTCATGCGACGCCTGCTCGACAGGGCCAAGGACACCGAATACGGTATCCGGCATCTCTTCAACATCACCAAAAACTACGACGACTTCTCCCATAACATCCCCCTCAACACCTACGAGGAACTGAAGGGCGACATCGACCGCATGCGCCACGGTGAGGAAAACGTGCTCTGGCCAGGCCGTGTGAGATGGTACGCCAAGTCATCCGGCACGACCAACGACAAGAGCAAGTTCATCCCGGTGAGCAGCGAAGGACTGCAACACATCCATTACGCCGGCGGCTTCGACGCCATGGCCATCTATCTGCGCAACAACCCCCAAAGCCGTATCTTTGACGGTAAGTCGCTGATCCTCGGCGGCAGCCACGCTCCCAACTACGAGGCCAGCGACAGTCTGGTGGGTGACCTCAGCGCCATCCTCATCCAAAACATCAACCCGCTGGCCAACCTGTTCAGGGTGCCCAAGAAAAAAACCGCCCTGCTCTCCGACTTCGAGGTGAAGCGCGACCGCATCGCCCGCGAGACCATCGGCAAGAACGTCACCAACCTCTCCGGAGTGCCCTCCTGGATGCTCTCCGTGCTCACCCGCGTGCTGGAAATATCCGGCAAAAGCACCATCGACGAGGTGTGGCCCAACCTTGAAGTGTTCTTCCACGGTGGAGTGGCCTTCACGCCCTACCATCCTCAGTACAAGGAGATCATCCCCTCTGACAAGATGCACTACATGGAGACCTACAACGCCAGCGAGGGATTCTTCGGACTGCAGGACGACCCCGCTGACAACACCATGCTCCTCATGCTCGACTACGACATCTTCTACGAGTTCATCCCCATGGAGGACATCGAGAAAGAAAACCCCAGGGTCATACCCCTTGTCGATGTCGAACTGGGCAAGAACTACGCCATGGTCATCTCCACCTCCTGTGGACTGTGGAGGTATATCATCGGCGACACCATCTCCTTTACCTCCCGCGACCCCTACAAATTCATCATCACCGGCCGCACCAAGCATTTCATCAACGCCTTCGGCGAGGAACTCATCGTCGATAATGCCGAGAAAGGCCTGGAATACGCCTGTCAGCAGACTGGAGCCGAAGTGCTGGAATACACCGCCGCCCCCGTCTTCATGGACAACCATGCCAAATGCCGCCATCAGTGGTTGATCGAGTTTACCAAACAACCCGATGACCTCTCCCGCTTCGCCGACATCCTCGACCGCAAGTTGCAGGAAATCAACTCCGACTATGAGGCCAAGCGCTACAAGGACATCACCCTGCAGCACCTGGAGGTTTTCTCCGCCCGCCATGACCTCTTCAACGACTGGCTCAAGTCCAGGGGAAAACTCGGCGGCCAGCACAAAGTGCCCCGGCTGTCCAACAACCGCCGGATCATCGATGAACTCCTTGAGATGAACAAATGAGAAAGAGCATCTTCATCCTCCTGACCCTCAGCATCTTGCTGCTGACAGGTTGCGCCAGAATGGGGCAACCCGACGGCGGATGGTATGATGATACCCCACCTCATGTCGTGGCCTCCAATCCGGAAGACCTCTCCACCAACGTGCGCAGCAGGAAGATCACCATCCTCTTCGACGAGTATATCAAACTCGACAACCCCACCGAGAAAGTGGTCATCTCGCCCCCGCAGTTGGAAGCCCCCGAGATCAAGGGAGCCGGCAACCGCATCACCGTGGAGATCAAGGACTCGCTGATCCCCAACACCACCTACACGGTGGATTTCTCCGATGCTATCTCCGACAACAACGAGGGCAACCCGATGGGCAACTACACCTACAGTTTCTCCACCGGTGATGTGATCGACACGCTGGAAGTGGCAGGCTATGTCGTCGATGCCGAGACTCTCGAACCCATCAAGGGTATCCTCGTGGGACTCTATGACAACCTTTCCGACACCGCTTTCACCACCCTGCCCATGCTCCGTGTGGCACGCACCAACGAGGAGGGACGCTTCATCGTCAAAGGCGTGGCACCTGGTTCCTACCGCGCTTACGCCCTTCAGGATGTCGATGCCAACTACTACTTCTCGCAGAAGAGTGAACAGCTGGCTTTCAGTCCCGAAGTCATCGTGCCGTCCTGCAAGCCCGATGTCAGACAGGACACCATCTGGCGCGACTCCCTCCATATTGACAACATCACCCAGACGGGATACACCCATTTCCTGCCTGATGACATCGTGCTCAGAGCCTTCACCGAACCCCTCACCGACCGGTTTCTGGTGAAGAACGAGCGCTCCATTCCAGAGCGCCTCTCCTTCTTCTTCAGCTATGGCAGCAGCGAATTGCCCAAGATCCAAGGACTCAACTTCGACGAGCGCGACGCCTTCATCCTCGAATCCTCGGAGAAGGGCGACACCCTCAACTACTGGCTCCGCGACACCCTGCTCGTGAACCAGGACACGCTCAGGATGGCCTTCAGCTACCTCTTCACCGACTCTACAGGTATGCTCGTCTCGCATACCGACACCCTTGAGCTCCTTGCCAAGACCTCTTACGAGAAACGCCAGAAAGAGAAGGCCAAGGAATATGAGAAATGGGTCAAGGCCCAGGAAAAGGCACGCAAGAAGGGCAATGACTACCAGGAAGAGATGCCCCCGGCCCCCCTCGAGATCAAGATAGACCTCAAGAGCGACATGCAGCCCGACGGTTTCATCACCATCACCTCGCCCACCCCGCTGCTGTCGGTGGACACCACGAAGATCCACCTCTCGACCAAAGTCGATACCCTCTTCCAGCCCAAGGACTATATCCTGGCCGACTGGACCATCGTGGCCGACACAGCGATGGAAGCCGCGCGCCGCACCTACGTGCTGCGCCCCGACAGTGCCGGCAACCTATGGACCACCGGCAAGCAATACAGTCTGGAACTCGACTCCGCCGCCTTCATCGACATTTACGGGAAAGCCTCCCTCGCCACCAAGAAGTCACTCAGCGTGAAACCAGACGAAGACTTCACCACCATCACCTTCCACGTGACCAAGATCGATGAGGCACCCTATGTGGGACAGTTGCTCGACAAATCAGGCAAACCCGTCAAGGAGGTCCTCTCCTCCACAGGCGACCTCACCTTCACGTATGTGAGACCTGGCGAATACTTCCTGCGCCTCTTCTCCGATGCCAATGGCAATGGCATCTGGGACACCGGCGACTATGCCGAAGGCCTGCAGGCCGAGATGGTCTATTTCTATCCCGAGATGTTTGAATGCAAGGCCCGGTGGCCCTTTGAGGCCAACTGGAACCCCTCAAACGTGAGGGCAGACAACCTGAAGCCTTCGGAGCTGACCAAACAAAAGAAAGACAACAAAAAGAGAAAGATGAACCGGAATATAGAGAGAGCCCGCAAGATGGGCATCACCTACATTCCACAAACTCAATAACGCCATGAACAGAATCAGAATATTCATTTTCTTGCTGACGATGCTCACAGCGACTTCGACTTCAGCACAATGCCCACTCACCAACACCGCTTTCACGTCGGGTGAGTTTCTGTCCTACAACCTCTACTTCAACTGGAAATTCGTATGGGTGAAAGTCGGTACGGCCTCCCTGTCGACCGTCTCCTCCAACTATAAGGGAAAGCCTGCCTTCAGAAGCAGTCTCATCACCCGCGGCAACGGCAAGCTCGACAAGTTCTTCGTCATGCGCGACACGCTCATGGGCTATGTCACCCCCACCCTCTCGCCCCTATACTTCCGCAAAGGCGCTGAGGAAGGCAGCCGTTACACCGTCGATGAGGTGTGGTACTCATATCCCAACGGCAAGTGCAAGGTCAACATGCACCGGCAGAAAAACGACAAGAGCCACGAGCGCAGCGAGAAGACCCTCGACCAGTGTGTGTATGACATGCTCAACATCTTCACACGCGCCCGCAGTTTCAATTCCGCAGGCTGGAAGAAAGGCCACACCATCAAGTTTCCCGTGGCCGACGGCAACGGTGTGACCACCGCCCTGCTCAAATACGAAGGCAAGGAAAACGTGCAAGGCGACAATGGGAAGAAGTACAGCTGTCTGCGGCTCTCCTACTCGGAATGGAGCGAGCGAAAGAACAAATACAGGCAATATGCCACCTTCTTCGTCACCGACGACAGCAACCATGTGCCCGTGCGCATTGATATCACGCTGAACTTCGGCAATGCCAAGGCCTTTGTCTCCAGCATGAAAGGCGTCAAGACCCCATCCTCAACAACGACCAAATAAGAGAAGGCCATCCCATGACCGAATTGGTTAAGAACAAGACTTTCTGGATGCTGCTGGCGGCATGCTGCCTCAGTGTCCTGCTGTTTCTCGACTTCGACTACAACACCAAGGGCGAGCCCCGCGAGTCGCTGGTCTCCTACTCCATGCTCCATTCCGGCAACTGGATTCTGCCCCGCAACAGTGTGGGAGAGATCGCCTATAAACCGCCGATGCTCCACTGGTGCATCGCAGCCGTCTCTGCCGTGGCGGGAGAGGTGACCGAACAGACCTCACGCATCCCCTCGGCACTGGCCTTCATCGCACTGACCCTGGTCACCTATCTGTTCTTCCGCCGCCGCTGCGACGAGAAGACCGCACTCCTCACCGCACTCCTCACCTTCACGGGATATGAGCTGCACCGCATGGGCTACAACTGCCGCGTCGATATGCTGCTCACCTTTTTCATCGTGGCCGCCCTCTACGGACTGTACCGTTGGCATGAGAAAGGCATGAAGAGCCTGCCATTGACAGCCATCCTCATGATGAGTCTCGGCACGCTCACCAAGGGACCCATCGGAGCCCTGCTGCCCTGTCTGATCACAGGCGTCTATCTGCTGCTCCAAAAGGTCAACTTCTGGAAGGCCCTCCTGTGGATGATGGCCATCGGCCTGTTGTCACTCCTCCTTCCCTTCCTGTGGTATCTCGCCGCCTACCGACAGTCAGGCGATGAATTCATCCGCCTGATGATGGAGGAGAACGTCGGGAGGATGACGAATACCATGAGTTACAAGGTGCATGTCGAACCCTGGTACATCAATTTCCTCTACGTTCTCATGGGCATGGCTCCCTGGACCCTCCTTGGCCTCATCGCCCTGATTGCCCATCCCCGCCAACTGGCCCTCACCACTCCCGGCAACTGGCGCTCCTGGCCCCGGCGTGTGGGCCGGTGGGTCACATCACTCTCTCCTATCACCCTCCACTCCACCATCGTCGTCGTCGTCACCCTCGTTTTCTTCAGCATCCCCGAGTGCAAGCGGAGCGTCTACCTGATGCCCATCTATCCCTTTCTCTCCTATCTGACGGTCAAGTGGCTATTGGTCCTCGCCGACCGCAAATCACCCGCTATCGACATTTACGGCACCATCCTGGCCGTTTTTGGACTCCTCGCCGCCTTGGTGTTTATAGCCCTAAGGTTCATCCCCATCCCCCAAGACCTGTTTCATGGCCGCAAGGCCTACGACAACTGGGAGATGCTGCACAATGTCGCCACCTATAACGGTGTCCTCCCCTGGTTGATCATCCTATTGCTCCTGTCAGCCTCTTTCGTCTGGTGGCGGTGGCGCAAAGGCACCCATGGCCTGCGCGACCATCTGACGGCCGTGGCGATACTCACCTTCGTGTTTTACCTGGCCTTTGACGGTGTCTTCAAGCCCGCCATCCTCAACGCCAAGTCGGTGAAGCACATCGCCCAGCAAATCGGCACCCGCGTGGGCGACAGTCCGCTCTATGAGTATATCGAGAGCGGTGTCCAGGCCAAGGGAGACCCCATCCACTACTATGAGCTGAATTTCTATCTTCACGACCGCATCGACAATTTCCATCTGCGGCAGCCCGCCAACGGATACCTGCTCATCGGCGATGAAGATGCACAGCTCCGCCTGCCCGACTTCCAAAAACAAGGCTATCACTTCGAGCGTGTCTATGATTCCGGACCGGAACCACTGTTGAAACAGACCCTCCATCTCTATCGTTTCTGGCGATGAAAAAGGAGCGGAAAACACATAGAAAAGTGTAGATTTTACACCAAAATTAAGGCGTTTTTGCCCACTTTCACGTGGATGGAGTATTTATATTCCATCCACTTCTTTTTTTTCTCCAAAAAGCCATATTTTACTAATTTTCAATTATTTACAGCATTTTGACCATTTTCAGAAATCCACTTTTTCGTTGTAAAGTATTGATGCGACATTATAATTATTCTATCTTTGCCACCGAAATGCTAACCACTGCATCGTAAAGCCTAAAAATCGAGATAACCTAAATAATAATTAATCCAATTTGGTAATGAAAACAGGAAGATTTCTACTGGTGTTATTGACATTATTGATGATGTCAATCAGCACATTTGCCCAGAAGCAAAACTTCTCGGGTACGGTGTTAGACGACAGCGGGATGCCCATCATCGGCGCCTCCGTCGTAGAGAAAGGATCGTCCAATGGAGCGATTACCGACATCGACGGCAATTTCACATTGTCGGTGGAGCCGGGAACCACCTTGGTCGTTTCCTATTTAGGATACAAGAGTGTGGAACTGAAAGCCAGTCCCAACATGCGCGTGGAGTTGCAGGAAGACTCCCAGACCCTCGACAACCTCGTGGTGATCGGTTACGGTGTGCAGAAAAAGAGCGTCGTGACCGCCTCTATCGCCAAGGTGAGCGCCGAAGACCTTGACGGCAAGACCCGTCTGCGCGCTGAGGATGCCCTCAAGGGACTCGCTGCCGGTATCAACGTCACCTCCTCCTCCGGTCAGCCCGGATCCAAGTCGATGATCCGCATCCGCGGTATCGGCACCATCAACAACTCCGAACCCCTCTACATCATTGACGGCATGCCCACCGACCAAAACGGTATGGAATCCGTCAACCCCAATGATATCGAGAGTATCGAGGTGCTGAAGGACGCCGCCTCAGGCGCCATCTACGGTGCCCGCGCCGCCAATGGTGTCATCCTCGTGACCACGAAGAAAGGCAAGATGGGCAAGGCCAACATCAACTACGGATTCTCCTATGGTTGGCAGAGTGCCTGGAAGAAACGCGACGTGACCGGAGCCACCGACTACGCCATCCTGCAGAACGAGCGCCGGATGGAGAATGGTCTCGCTCCCCTCTACAATGACCCCTACAATTTGATTGACGCCAACGGCGACGCCATTGTCGGTTTCGGAACCAACTGGCAGGACCTCCTCTTCAACGACAATGCACCCATCGTGCAGCACGACCTGAGCATCAGCGGAGCCACGGAGAAAATCAACTACTACCTCTCCATGGGTTACTTCACCCAGGACGGTATTGTCGGCGGTAACTTCGGACATTCCAACTACGACCGTCTGACCATCCGTTCCAACAACCAGTTCAACCTGATTGACGCCACGAAAGAGCGTGACTTCCTCAACAAACTTGACCTTGGTGCCAACCTCTCCTATATGCGTGTGCACAACACTGGCATCGACGCCAACAGCACCTGGGGTTCACCATTGGGATCTGCTCTCTATCTGGCTCCTACCCTCCCCGTCACGCTGAGACACGGTTATGAACTGGACGAAAATGGACAGCCCAACTACTCAAAACCCCTGATTGGCCAGCAACAGATCGACCGCTACTATGCCTATGATCTCTACACCGATGCCAACGGCGACCCCTATACCATCCCCAATTTCATCGGCAGCTATCAGGAGCAGAACAACCCCATCGCCATGATGCAGGGCAATCCCACTAAGAACTGGTCACATAAGTTCATGCCGAAATTCTCACTCGACCTGCAGTTGTGGGACGAACTGAGATACCATTTCACCTACAGTGCCGAACTCTCCTTCTGGGGCTACAACGCTGCCACCCTGCAGAAATTCTACCTCTCCGGCAACAACAATACCGACCATACCTCTGCCACCTCCTACAAAGGCAACAACACCACCTGGCAGATAGAGAATACCCTGACCTACGACAAGGTCTTCGGCAAGCACACCATCGGCGTGGTGCTCGGCCAGAGTGCTCTGAAATTCAAGGGCGACGAACTGGGCGGTTCACACTGGAACCTGGTCAATCCCCAGAAACCCAGCATCAACTACACCACCGGCGGCGACCTTGAGCTTTCTACCGATGCCGACGGCAAGATCACTGGAGCCAAGAGTCTCGTCGGAGCCTGGGGCGGTCCCTATGTGGAACATCGCCTGTCATCCCTTTTTGCCCGTCTGAGCTACAACTACGACGAGCGCTACATGTTGCAGGCCACCATCCGCCGCGATGGCAGCAGCCGTTTCGGCAGCAACAACAAATACGGTACGTTCCCCTCTTTCTCCGTGGGATGGAACATCATGAACGAGTCCTTCATGGAGAGCAACCGCCATTGGCTCAACAACCTGAAGCTCCGTGCCAGTTGGGGAAAGAACGGTAACGACAACATCGGCGACTTCGCCTACACCACCCTCACCGCCCTCGGTGCCAGCAGCAACTACTACTTCGGACAGACAGCTGCCATGATCTATGGTTCGAAAGCCAACCGTCTGGCCAACGAAGACCTGAAATGGGAAGAGAGCGAGCAGACCAACATCGGCCTCGACCTCGGTCTGTGGAGCAACAAACTCACCTTCAGTGTCGATTACTTCATCAAGAAGACCAACGGCATGATCATCGAGATGCCCATTCCGAGTTATGTCGGTGAGGCCCGTCCGCTGGCCAACGTCGGCGACATGGAGAACAGCGGCGTGGAGTTTGAACTGGGCTACAAGTGGAACATCTCCGATGCCCGCTTCGCCATCAAGGGCAACGCCTCCTACCTCAAGAATAAGTTGAAGAACCTCGGCAATGACACCGGTTTCATCAACTACGGCATCAGTCAGTTCTCCGACGGCGGTACCCGCGCTGAGAACGGTCAGCCCTTCCCCTTCTTCTATGGTTACAAGACCAACGGCATCTTCCAAAATGTCGCTGAGGTGCAAGCCTACACCAACCAAGATGGTAGTCTCATCATGCCCAATGCCCGTCCCGGCGACTTCCGTTTCGTAGATATGAACGGTGACGGCAAAATCAACTCCGACGACCGCACCAACATCGGTAACGGCGTGCCCACATGGTCCTTCGGCCTCAACTTCGACGCAGAATGGAAAGGTTTCGACCTCAGCGTCTTCTTCCAGGGCGTGAGCGGCGCCGACGTGTTTGACGCCACCTACCGCCAGGACATCGCCTCCGGCAACTATCCCACCTGGGTGCTCCAGCGCTGGACCGGCGAAGGCACGAGCAACACCGTGCCCACCCTGGGTGACTCCAAGAACTGGGTTTGCAGCGATATGTACATCCAGGACGGCAGTTACCTGCGCCTGAAGAACATCACACTCGGCTACTCCCTGCCGCGGAACCTCACCAGCCGTATCGGCATCAGCCACCTGCGTGTCTTTGCCCGTGCGGAGAACCTCTTCACCTGGACCAAATACTGGGGATTTGACCCAGAAATCGGTTCCGGAGCCACCAATCTCGGTGTTGACTACGGAGTCTATCCTCAAGCCCGAACCTATACCATCGGATTCAATGTCAACCTTTAAAATTGAAGATTGAAGATTGGAGATTAAAGATTGAAAATTGATAATTAGAGGATAAAATAGAAAAATCAACCATTAAACATGAAAATGATGAAGACCAAAATATATCAATTCTGCGCAGGACTCGTCTGCTTCGGTATGACCATGGCGATGACCTCATGCGGCGATGACTTCTTAGAGGTGAAGAATCCCACGGGAGAGCCTCTGGAGGAATACTATACCACTGAGGAGACCCTTAACGAGGCCCTCACCTCTGCTTATGCCCCGCTGCACTGGCCCGACTGGGACAACATAGCCTACAACGACCTGACCGTCGATGCCGAGATCATGGGTGACGACTTCTGGGTGGGCGGCAGCGACAACACCGACAATCAGCACTGGCACCGTCTGTTCAACTTCGCCGCCGACGGCAACAACACCCTTGCCACCCTCTGGGGCGACTTCTATAGCGGCATCAAGCGCTGCAACGACGCCATCAAATATGCTGGCTGGGAGAGCAAGTCCACTCCGCAGTTCCGCCGTTCGATGGAGATGCAGGCCCGTCTGCTCCGCGTCTATTATTACAACATTCTCTGGCACTACTACGGCAATGTGCCCTTCTATCTGGAGAACCTCTCGCTGCCCTATACCGCTCCGCAGATGAAGGCCGACGAGATCTACGCCCAGTTGCTGCCCGAATTGGAAGAAATCATCTCCTCCGGCGTTCTTCCCATGCGCTGGCCGAATGCCGAGTCAGGCCGTGTGAGCCAGGCCTTCGCCTACATGCTCTATGCCGAGATGGTGATGTATCAGAACGACAACAGCCGCTATGCCAAGGCCCTTGGTTTCATGAAGGAACTGATCAACGACTCCAATTATGAACTCAACCCCAGTTACGCCAACATCTGGGAAGAGAGCGGAGAGTGGTCGAAGGAGAGCATCTTTGAAATCAACTACAATGATGACCAGGCCCAGCGCGACTGGGGAGTCGCTGCCCTGAATGCCGGCGGTTCGATCCTCCCGACACTCATCTCGCCCAACGGCTTTGCTGATGACGAGTGGAGCGGTATGGACGGATGGGGCTTCCTGCCCATGCGCATAGAGACCTACAATATGTTTGCCGAGGGCGACGTGCGCCGGGACGCCACCTGCTGGGACGTGCGCGGCTCCAGTTACACCGAGCGCTATCAGGACACCCATATGTGGTTGAAGAAATATCGTCCGACGCTTGACAACTGCAAGGACTGTCCGACATCGAAAAACCTCAACTACAACAACAACAAGCGCATCTACCGCTATGCAGAGACCCTGCTCAACGCAGCCGAACTGTTGCTGCAGACCGGCGGCAGTGCCACCGAGGCAGCAGGCTACGTGAACCAAGTGCGCGCCCGTGCCGGACTCGGCAACCTCTCCAGTGTCACCATCGACGACATCCTCAATGAGCGTCATCTGGAGTTCTGCGGTGAGGGCAAACGCTACTTTGACCTTGTCCGCGCCGAAGGCATCCCCGGTGTCACCCAGAAAGCCTCTACCGTCCTCGTGCCCGACACCTACGGTTACCGCACCAACTCATGGACTTCCAGCAAGAAGTATATCCCTCTGGCACAATCCGAACTTGATGCCGACCCCACGCTGGTACAGAACAATTATTGAAAATTGATTTCGGCCAAGGCCGATTGAAAATTGAAAATTGAAAATTGAAGATTGAAAATTGATTTCGACCAAGGACGATTGAAAATTGAGATTTTGGAATTTAGAATATATAAAGAGTTATGATGACCAAAATATTTAAACTGTTTCTGGTGTGCTGTTGCTTCTCTGCAACAATCACCTCCTGCTCGCCCGATGAATTCGAAGGCGCAGATCCCAATGGCATTCCTACGGTCTCCGGCATCGACTTCCAGATGGCCGTTGATCAGGAAACCAACCAGATGGTAGCCTCCTACACCCCGGCTGCCGGCACCTATCCTGTCTGGATCCTCGATGGCACCTCCTACTCCACCCTCAGTGAGGTAGGTTACAAAAACGACGAGGCAGGCACGCACACCGTGGAGTTGCGCCTCGGCAACCGCAACGGCATCAGCCAGACTGGCATCAAGAAGGAATACACCTTCAATGAGACAAAGATAGACTACACTGCCGACTTCCGCCGCATCACCGGCAAGGAGTGGCGTTTCGACAACAAGGAAGTGGCCCACCTGGCCTGCGGCCCCGCCGGCACAGCCGGTACGGAATGGTGGTCAGCACAGCCCGATGAGAAGAAAGCCTTCGGTATGTATGACGACCGTATCTCCTTCACCGCCGACAACCGCAAGGGCGGCACCTTCACCTATGATGCCGGTCCCGACGGCAAGACCTATGTCAACACCGGTACGACGAAGTGGGGCCATGAAGATGCCGACTGGGATGCCACCATCGGCAACCAGACCAGCACCTGGAGCTTTGAGGTCTATAACTGGGAAGACGCTGACGGGAATGTCACTCCCCAGCCCTACATCCAGTTGGCTTCCAACACGGCATTCCCCTACATCAGCAGCGATGCCCAGTATGAGAATCCCCGTTTCCGCATCGAGACCCTCACCGCCTCGAAGATGGTGCTCATCTATGAGACTCCTGAACGCTCGATTGCCTGGCGCTTCATCTTCACCAGCAAGGCTGAGGAGAAAGGCTTCGAAGGCTTCGATCCCAACAGCGACTACAACATGTGGAAGAACGCCCAGTACAACATGTTCTTCTGGTATGCCCCGGGTTGGAACCAGATTGCTGATCCCACCTTCGAGGCCAGCGGCAACGACTACACCGTGACCCTGCCCGAAGCCACCACCGACCAGTGGCAGGCACAGATGGCCTTCAAGACCACCAACATCTCCACCTCTGCCGCTCACAACTATGACTTCTCCTGCATCCTCAACAGCAGTCTCGACCTCAACGGAGTCACCGTGAAACTCGTGATGGACGGCGATGACAACGTCTTCTACTTCACCGACCGCGTCAATCTGAAGGCAGGAGAGGACTACATCTTCTGGAAGAGCGACATGCCCGGCATCGACATGGAGCGCGTCAACCTCTTCTTCGACTTCGGCGGCTGCAAGGCAGGCACCGTGGTCAACATTCGCAACATCGTCCTCAAGGACCATGCCAACGACGATGGTACCGTATTGCCCAAGGATGACCAGGGCAGCGGCGTCAACTGGGTGGCCGTTGACTCCCCCGACAACCTCGGCCGCGGCTTCAACACCGCCGGTGAGATGCAGTTCTGGTGGGCTGACGGCGGCTGGCAGCAGATCGGTGATCCGAAGTTCTCCTACTCCGGCGGCATCTATACCATCACCGCTCTCTCCGCCACGGCATCCGAGTGGCAGGCTCAGAACTCCATCCACAACGTCAGTCTGCCCATCGAGGCCGGTCAGCTCTACGACATCCGCGCCAAGATTGAGTCAAGCAGCGACCTCGGCCGCTACACCTTCAAGATCTGCGACGAAGGCGACGATAACAACACCCTCGTGTATAACGGATCACTTACCCTGGAGGCAGGTGACAACATCCTCGAACTCGTCGGCGTGAAATGTCAGAAAGACGGTAAGGACAGTGGTTTCGAAACCGCCAAACTGTTCATCGACCTTGGAGGTTGTCCCGAGGGTCTGGAAATCCGTCTGAGCGACATCATCGTGCAGAAGCATGGTGAAGGCGGTGGTGGCGCCAGCAGCACCGTCGATTGGGACTGGACCTCCGACAAGAACCTCTGGAAATCCGTCTATGACAGTGGTCTGAAGCCCGCCTTCTGGTATGCCCCCGGCTGGAACCAGATCGCCGACCCCGCTTTCTCACAGAAGAACGATGTCTATACCGTGACCCTGCCCGAAGCCACCACCGACCAATGGATGGCCCAGATGCACTTCGACACCAGTCTCTCCGCCAAACAAGGCGACAAGTACAACTTCTACTGCGTGCTGGAGTCTGACAGCGACCATCCCGGTGTGACCGTGAAACTCACTCAGAATGGTGATGACAACAACTACTTCTTTGCTCCCCGCGTGGCCCTGACCGCCGACGAGCCCTATATCTTCAAGCAGGAAGGCGTGACCTTGCCCCTCGGCGATGCCCCCGCCCTCAACCTGTTCTTCGACTTCGGAGGCAATGCTGCCGGTTCATCTGTCAGCATCAGCAAGATCTATTTTGAGAAAGTGCAATAAGATACCAGAAAGAAGCCAAGGCGTGTCAGAACGATTTCATCCTGAAAAGGTTCTGACACTGCCTTTGCTCAACCCCAAAAAATGACAATATCCATGCGTAAATATTTATATTTGATAGCCATGGTCTGCAGCACCACATTCGCTGCTTGCGGTGGTGACGACAACGACGACAAGCCTGTCAGTCAAGTGACCATCACCTGTCAGCCAGAGACGATCAACGCCTCTGCTGAGGGAGGCAGCTTCACCGTCGAGGTGAGTACCACGGGCACGGAGTGGGGTGCCTATACCGAAAGCAAATGGATAGAGATATCCACCCGCAACACCGTTTCGAAACAAGGAACCATCCTCGTTGTGGTGACCCCCAACCCCACCACCGAAGCACGTACCGGCAGCATCAAGATCATGTCGGGCTCAGGCCGCAAGACCATTGAGGTCAGCCAGAGAGCAGCCGAGAAAGCCGCCTATGATGCCCCCGAGGGCTATTCACTGGTGTGGCATGATGAGTTCAACAGCGGTACCGAACTCAATCCCGATGACTGGACCCACGAGGTGAAGAACTCAGGATGGGTGAACAATGAGTTGCAGAACTACGTCAACCACAAGACCCCCGACGGCAATCTGGTCACCGAGGTGAAAAACGGTTCGCTTCACATCAAATGCCTGAAAGAGAACGGCAAGATCTACTCCGGCCGCGTCTATGCCAAGGTCAAGGAAGGATGGACATACGGCTATATCGAGGCCTCCATCAAATTGCCGAAGGGCAAGGGCACCTGGCCCGCCTTCTGGATGATGCCTGTCAATTTCCGCTCATGGCCCGCCGATGGTGAGATAGACATCATGGAGGAAGTGGGCTACCATCCCAACTACGTGTCGTCGAGCCTTCACGCCAACGCCCATGTGCACTCCAACGGCACCCAGGTGACCCATGAGATGTATTGCGAGGGCGCCGAGGGCGAGTTCCACACCTATGCCATCCTTTGGACCGCCAAGAACATCACCACTTTTGTTGACGGTAAGGTTCAGCTCAGTTATGACAACCGTGGCAAGGGCCGCGACGACTGGCCTTACGACGACCCGTTCTATGTCATCTTCAACCTCGCCTGGGGTGGAGACTGGGGCGGTGCGCAGGGTGTTGACGAAAGTGCGCTGCCTGCCGTCATGGAAGTCGATTATGTCCGTGTGTTTCAGAAAAAATAGCGATATCCCATGAGAAAGCTCTTCTTTTTGGGTTTGATGGCGGCAGGATGGTTTGTCGCCCATGCCCAGCAACCCATCTACCTCGACGAGACGTGTCCCATGGAGCAGCGCATCGATGATGCCCTCCGCCGCATGACACTCGACGAGAAGATCGCTGTCATCCACGCCCAGAGCAAGTTTTCCTCGGCTGGTGTGAAGCGACTGGGTTTCCCCGACTTCTGGACTGACGACGGTCCACATGGTGTGCGTCCCGACGTGCTGTGGGACGAGTGGGAACAAGCCGGCCAGACCAACGACTCCTGTGTGGCCTTCCCTGCCCTCACCTGTTTGGCAGCCACCTTCAATCCCCAGATGTCTCGCCTTTATGGTGAGAGTCTCGGTGAGGAAGCCCTCTACCGCGGCAAGGACATGATCCTTGGTCCTGGTGTGAATATCTACCGCACCCCTCTCAACGGCCGCAACTTCGAGTATATGGGCGAAGACCCCTATCTTGCCAGCCGCATGGTGGTGCCCTATATCCAGGGCCTGCAGTCGAAGGGCATCGCGGCCTGCGTGAAGCACTACGCGCTGAACAATGACGAGAACAACCGCCATCAGGTGAACGTCGTCATTGACGACCGCACACTCCATGAGATTTACCTGCCCGCCTTCAAGGCCGCCGTCACCGAGGCAGGCACCTGGGGCATCATGGGCGCCTACAACCTCTACCGCGACCAGCACAATTGCCACAACGACATCATGCTCAACCAGATATTGAAGCGCGACTGGCGCTATGACGGCGTGGTCGTCTCCGACTGGGGCGGAGCCCATGACACCGACGAAGCCATCCGCAACGGCCTTGACATGGAGTTTGGCACCTGGACCGACGGTCTGACGATGGGCAAGACCAACGCCTATGACCTTTATCACCTCGCCGCCGCCTACAAGCAGCGGATTCAGGAAGGCAAGGTGACGGAGAAAGAGCTCAACGACAAGGTACGCCGTGTGCTCCGTCTCTTCTTCCGCACCACGATGAACCGCGGGCGCGGTTATGGTTTCCTCTGTTCCGAAGCCCATTATGCCGCCGCCCGTCAGATAGCCGAGGACGGCATCGTGCTCCTGCAGAACAAAGGCAGTCTGCTGCCCCTCCAGCTCACCGGCAAGCGCCGCGTGCTTGTCGTGGGCGAGAACGCCATCAAGATGATGACCGTCGGCGGTGGCAGTTCGTCGCTGAAGGTACAGCGTGAGGTACTCCCCCTCGATGCCCTGGCATCCCGTCTTGCCGCTCTGGGCATCACCTGCGATTATGCCCGCGGTTATGTCGGCGACACCGTGCAGAGCTACAATGGTGTCACCGTAGGCCGCAGCATCGCCGAGAACCGTCCGGCCTCTGTGTTGATAGCCGAAGCCGTAGAGAAAGCCCGTGAGGCCGACTACGTCATCGTCTTCGGTGGTCTCAACAAGAGCGATTTCCAGGACTGTGAGGGTCATGACCGCAAGGAATATGGTCTGCCCTACGGTCAGGATGAACTGATGAGGCAGTTGGCCGCCGTCAACCCCCGTCTCGTCTTCGTCAACATCTCCGGCAACGCCGTGGCAATGCCATGGGCCGACAAGGTGCCCGCCATCTTACAGGGATGGTTCATCGGTTCGGTATCCGGCGAGGCCCTGGCCTCCGTCCTTTTGGGCGATGCCAACCCCTCCGGCAAGTTGCCTTTCACCTGGCCTGCCACGCTCAACGACGTGCCCGCCCATCGCCTGAATGCCTATCCTGGTGTGTGGCGCGCCGACCATCAGATCATCGACGAGGAATACAAGGAAGGACTCTATCTGGGATACCGTGGAGTCGATCAGTTCAAGACCCGCCCGCTCTTCGCCTTCGGTCACGGACTGAGCTACACCACATTCCGTCTGGGCAAGGTGACGGCCGACAAGTCGGTCATCAACCCGTCGGAGCCCATCACCTTCACCGTCAATGTCACCAATACCGGACAACGTGCCGGAGCCGAGGTCGTACAGCTCTATATCAGCGACCTCAAGTCCAGCCTCCCCCGTCCGAAGAAGGAACTGAAGGGATTCAGCAAGGTGTATCTCCAGCCCGGCGAGAGCCGCGACGTGAGCATCACCATCGGCAGCGATGCCCTGAGCTATTACGACGACACCAAGGGACAGTGGGTCTGTGAGCCAGGAGTGTTTGAAGCCCTGGTCGGCAACAGTTCCGGCAACCTCACCACGAAAGTACGTTTCACAGTTAGATAGTTAGGATAACAAGAGTTAGGTTTAGAGTTTTAGGAACACAAAATAAATCGTGGATTTATTTTGTGTTCCACTCGTTTCATCGTATCTTTGCATTTGATGCGAAAGATACTGCTGTTTTTGTTTGTCTTATCCGGTTTGGGCGCTACGGCCCAGCCCGATCTGGATTCCCTCTACCACTGTCTGGATGAGGAAATCCTCCGTTTCCCCCAATACGTGGTGCAACGTGAACGCAGTATCGACTCCCTGCGCCAAGTCCTCCAACAGGCCACCGACGACCAGCAGCGCTATCAGCTCGCCTATCAGTTGTATGAGCGCAATATCGCCTTTGTCAATGATTCCGCCATCCATTATCTGCGTCAGTGCATCACGCTGGCCGAACAGATGGGGCAGCCCGTGCAGGCCAACGAATGCCGCTCTCAGCTCGCCGTGCGCTGCTCCAACACCGGCATGTATGACGAAGCTTTGGAGATCTTGCGTCATGTCAATCCGAGCGTCCTGAGCGGTGAGTCGCTCGGCAAATACTATGAAGCCTACAACCACGTTTACAATGAATTGGCCTATTACACGCATCTGGCCGACATGAAGGAAGAATACCTGCGTGAGGCCGGCCGTTATGAGCAGTTGATGCTCAGCATCCTTCCCGCCACGTCGGATGCTGTGTTCTTGCGCCGTGAGATGATTGCCCAGACCAGTGGTCACCTGAAGGAGTCGATGGCCATCAACGATGAGTGGCTCAAGACCGTGGAGCGCGGCAGTCACCGCTATGCCCTTGTGGCCCTCTACCGCTACCTGGAATACAAGGCCCAGAACGACACCACGATGATGATGTACTGGGTGGCAGAGTCTGCTTTGGCCGATGTGCGCAATGCCACGCTCGATCAAGGCTCACTATGGGAGTTGGCCAACCAACTCATGCTCCAAGGCGACATCGACCGTTCCTACCGCTACATCAGTTTCACCAGTGAGTGCACCAACCGCTTTGGGTCACGTCAGCGCAACTGGCAGATAGCCCCGTTGCTCTCCGAGATTGCCAACAACTACAAGGTGAGCAGTGAGCGCAACCGCCACCGTTTGCAACACACCATCATGGGCATCAGCATATTGGCCTTGTTGTTGCTGGCCACCCTTTTCTATGTCAACCGCCAGCGCAAACGGCTGTCACTGGCCCAGGCGAAACAGAAGAAGACCAATGCCATGCTGGCTACCGCCAATGCCCAGTTGTCGGAGAAAAACGAAGCCCTGTCGGATGTCAATGGCCAGCTGCAGGCCCTCAATGCCCAGTTGGCTGAGTCCAACCGTGTCAAGGAGGAATATGTGGGCCGTTTCATGCGGCTCTGTTCGATCTACATCGACAAGATGGATGTTTTCCGCAAGCGTGTCAACAAGATGATCAAGAACCGGGAGTACGAGGAACTCTACAACACCACCCGCGGCCAGGAATCCAAGACCCAGCAGTTGGAGGAACTTTTTGAGAGTTTTGACGCCGCCTTCCTTCATCTTTTTCCCAATTTCGTCAGTGAGGTCAATGCTCTCTTGAAACCAGAGGAACAGATGCAGTTGGAGAAAGGTCAGCGCATGAACACCAGTCTGCGCATCCTCGCCCTTATCCGCCTTGGCATCGATGACAGTTCAAAAATCGCAGAGTTCCTCAACTACAGCGTCAACACCATCTACAACTACCGTGCCCGTCTGAAAAGCATCGCCACTACCGAGAGGGAAGAATTTGAGCATCAGGTCAAACTCATCGGCATGCCCAAATAAGAGACGGAAGAAAGTAGAGACGTCACATCTTATTTGATGACCACCTTTTGGCCGTTGTTGGCCTTGACACCGCTGGCGGGTGTTTGGGTGGTGCTTCTGTGAGAAGAGAGACTGGTGGCGCTTCTACGAGGAGCGTGGTTGGGGTTCAGGCCGAACACGATGTCCACGATGGTCATCACATCGGTCACCGTGACCACGTTATCGCTGTTAGCCACATTGGCATTGTAGAAGGCAAAACCATTGGGGTCAGAGTTGCCCAATACATAGTTGGCGGTCTTCATCACATCGACAATATTGACGGTGCCATTGTCGTCGGCATCGCAAAGGACACCTTTCTTGAAATAGCCTTCCTTCCAAACGAAATAACCCTCACCATCGGTCTTGTCGAGTGTCATGTCGGCGGGATAAATCAGCATGCAGGGATTCTCAGAAGTGCCCTGGCGGGAGATATCATTCCCACACTTCCCTCTCCCCTGGCGGGAGAGGTCAGGAGAGGGGGAAATCATTACTTCATATACTTCTTCCCGTCCAGGATATACACGCCCTTTTCGGGCGGCGAAGCGAGGCGGCGGCCATCAATGGTGTAAGATTCCGCTTTCACCATCTTTATGCCATCAACATTCTTGAGACCCGTGTGTTGGAGGTGTCGGTCGAGAACCTCCAGATACCATTCGTTGATGGTCGCGATTTCCTCTTCCAACTCCCCATTGGTCAGCGTTCTTTCCTCGACAAGCTGACCGTATGTGGTGTCAAGCCATTCAAGAAGCTGGCAGGCCAGATCGTCATCTTCCATATCTGTTAAGGAATGCACCACAAAACTGACCTCAGACCAGACCGAGGCGAGGTCTTTCCACAACTGGATGTTCCTGTCCAGACTGTCGCGGGCATTCTGGAAATCCCTCATGGCACCGATGGACGGCTCCTTGCCCACCGCCATGACAAGTCCGGCCACGGCTTCATTGTATGCACTCATGTAAGACCAAGTGATGACATCTGCCGTCGGGTCATATCCCCCGGCATTTTTCTTGACTGACTCCAATAGCAACGTGTATGCGTCATCACCGTCACCGTAGTATATCAGCGAGAAGTCATCGAACATGGTCCAGTCGTCAGGAACCGTCATGTCCTTTCGGACTCCGATTCTCAGGTCACCTTTCTCTTCCACGTAGATGAACACGCTGTTGCCGTTGCAGTAGCCGGCTTTGAAGAACTCGTCGGCCGCCTCCATGTTGTTGGGAATAACAAACGTTTCTCCCGTCTCCGAATCGATGGCTGATCTCCAAGTCCCTGTGGCCATGTTCTCCGTCAACTTGGCCGTGAATGGAGAGACGATGCTGGCCGTCAGGCTGTCCTCCGAAGTCGAGGTATATAGTTTCGCATATCTTGACTCTCCGTTTTGTACCTTGAAATTGTCATAAGCTGGTTGCGGAATGCCAGCACGGTAGAAAGCGTTGACACTCAACACATAAACCCCTTCCTTCAAGCCTTCAATCCGCTGGTATGTGTCGTAGTTCATGTTGTAGCGCTCGGCGTTCTCCTTCGGCAGGTAGCCACCGAAACCTGTACCCTCCCAACCGTCGTAGCTGTTACCTGCGAAACTCGGGTTTGTAATGAACAACGGGGTTATGTCAGCGGGAGCCTCAGCGGTGGCGGTATCGTACCGCTCCCAGGCTATTTCCTCCTCACGTGCGGTGATGGCGGCCTTGGTTTCCTCGATAGCCTTCTGGATTTCCTCCAGCGTGCTGTTGGTGTTGTTATAGACGGCGATCTGGGCCGTCACATTGGTACCAATGGACTCTGCCTTGTTGAGCAAGTCTTTCAGTTCCATGGCTGCATCATAGATCATGAGGGCTGCCTCATAGACCTCATATGCGGCCTCCGGTACGAGCTTCCAGTCGATGTAGGCTCCGCTTTCCGCAGTAAGGCCGTAGTAGAGTGCGGTGTTCTCCGGATCAGCCGTCCTGTCAAGACCTACGAATTTCGTGTTGTCCCTGCAATTGGGGTTCAGGGAAGAAGGTGAAAGGCGGTACGTCAGGCCTCCCATATTCTTGATCTCCCAAAGGTAATCGGGCTGGTTGTTGTAATCGACGAACATAATGTTCTGATTATTCACGAACCACCACATCTTCCATGCATTCTGGGTCCTCACGTAGTCGGTGAGTGTCCATGCGCCGTCGGCACGACGTTCGGCCCTTACCTTCAGGCCGTATATGCCCGCACTCGCCTGGGTGCCGTATGCATTGCCCTGGGTAAAGAAAAGATGGCAGTCTGGCAAGTAGAAGTAATACACCTCGCCTTCTGTCAGCTCTGCGAACTCGGTGACCGCCGGCTCCTGCCAGACGTTGCCGTCCACAGCCACGGCTGGAAGACTGGAAGCAAAGAGCAATACGCTTAGTAATAAAGTTGAAGTAATAGTCGTTTTCATGATTGTCTTATTATTGTTGTTTCTCACACTTCACACATCAGGGATGCTTCCTGCAAATATAATGAAAATATTTCAAAAGAATGATTAACAAAAGTAAACATTTTCAAATTAAATGAAAATAAAAATAAATTTAATTATTAATTATTGCTGTCCGATAAAAACTGAAAACTTCAGAAATTGGTTTGTAAGTAACTGAGAATCAGTAGTCGGACAAGCATATTCAAAAAGTAAGCCCCCTATGAACAAATTCGACTTTATAGACGAAAATATCTTCATCGAGGCATTTCAAGTCCCAAATACAGGGATTTAAGCTCGAAATTCGGCATTTTAGAGCCAAATTTGATAGGTTCCGCCCAACAATGAGGAAGCTAAGTTTCTGACTCATCGGATTAAATTTTTTATCGGACAGCAATAATTATTAATAATAGTTAATTTAATATTTTATAATCATTATAAATATCTGATAATAAATAACTTATTAAATGCGTATTTTTGCGAAGTAAATATTATAAAACTCCAATGCGGGTTAGGCAAGCGTCCCTTCGGGCCGATAAAAATGTAGAGACGTCACGTAGTCAATTAAATACATTTCGGGTATCACAAAAATCAATTATTTCTTTGAAGGAACATTATTTTTCACTATCTTAGCGGCGGAAATGAGCCGGGAGCCATTCGTTCCCAGTGAAAAGAGAATATCGTGAACAGTCAAAATCAAGGAGCGACCATGACCCACCTGAACAATCCCTATCCCGACGAGCGGCGCTACCCCGTCGGCATACAGACTTTCTCTGAGATCATCAACAATGGTTATGTCTATATCGACAAGACCGACCTGATGTGGCGTATGACCCGTCTGAGCAAGTATATCTTCCTAAGCCGCCCGAGGCGGTTCGGCAAGTCGCTGCTCACCACCACGCTCTGCTCCTTCTTCCAGGGGCGGCGCGACCTCTTCGAGGGACTCAGGGTGATGGAGCTTGAGAAGGAGTGGAAACAGTATCCTGTGCTCCACATCGACGTGAGCATGGCAAAGGCGCAAGAAAACGAGGAATTTTTGTCGAATGCCTTGTTCCGGCAGCTTGAACCTTACACGGAGACCTATGGGGCCAAAGCATCCGAGCTGACACCAGGTGCCGTGTTCAGCGGTCTCATCCGCCGTGCCTACGAGCAGACCGGCTCGCAGGTTGTGGTCGTCATCGACGAGTACGACGCACCGCTGCTGGAGGTGCTCCATGAGGACGAGCGCCTCGACGGTTACCGCCGCGTGATGCAGGAGTTCTACCAGTGCCTCAAGGCCAACGAGGCCATGATCCGCTTCTGCTTCATCACAGGTATCACCAAGTTCTCGCAGCTCAGCATCTTCTCCACCCTCAACAACATCACCAACATCTCGCTCCATCCCGACTTCGCCGCCATCTGCGGCATCACCGGAGAGGAGATCAACACCCAGATGCAGCCCGACGTGGAGCGGTTGGCCAAGGAGTATGAAGTGTCTTCCCGGGAGATGCGTGAGATGCTCCGCGAGACCTACGACGGCTACCGTTTCTCACGCAAGTCACCCGACATCTACAACCCCTTCAGTCTGATGAAGGCATTCAACGAGTGCGAACTACGCAATTTCTGGTTTGAGAGCGGCACGCCGTCCTACCTCATCCGCCAGATGCGCCGGTTCCGCACCGACATCACCAAACTCGACGGCCTCGAGGCTCCGGCCTCGGCCTTCGACCAGCCCACGGAAAACATGCGCAATGCCCTGCCCCTGCTCTACCAGAGCGGATACATGACCATCAAAGACTATGATCCACGGGGGGGGATGTTCACTCTTGGTCTGCCCAACAAGGAAGTGCGCGTAGGATTCACAGAAGGGTTGCTACCCGCTATTTCAGGTATCGAGGGCAGTGACGTGCAGGCTGGTTTCGCCGTGCGCTTCTGGCGCGCCCTGCGTGCCGACGACACCGACCTGGCCCTGCGCGAGCTGCAGGCCTACCTGGAGGAGCTGCCCTACGTCGAGGGATTCAAGAAAAAGCTCGAGGAGGTCTCCACCGCGGAGGGGTTCTACGAGTGGTCGTTCTACCTCATCTTCTCCATGCTCAACGTCTACGTGCAGACACAGGTCAAGTGCGCACGGGGAAAGGCCGACATGGTGGTCTTCATGCCCGACACGATCTACGTGATGGAGCTCAAGATCAACGGAACGGCGCAGGACGCCCTCGACCAGATCAACGACAGGGGCTACGCCCTGCGCTACGCCACCGACGGCCGCCGCATCGTCAAGGCCGGCATCGGCTTCTCCGTCGAGAAGCGGGCAATGACGGGGTATATTATTGAAGATTGAAAAATAGAGACTCCACGGTGTGGCGTCTCTATTTCATTATTGTCCCAGTCATTCATCATCCCCACTTTTTTACATCCCCTCCTTCGGTGGGGCTTGGGGAGGTTATTCACTTCACATACTTCTTCCCGTCGAGGATATACACCCCCTTGTCGGGCGGAGAGGCGAGGCGGCGGCCCTGGAGGTCGTGGATCACGCCAACTGTTTTCACTGCCGATGCATTCGCCTCGTTGATTCCCGAGACATCAACCTCGATGATCGAGAGACGCGCCGAAGGTACTTTCGCTCGGAAATGCTCAAATAAATTAGGCATTTCGCTCGCTTAATCGTACCTTGACTGCGTCGAAAGTACTCAGCACTCGGCAGAGCAAAGAAAAATGATGTTTTTCTTTGCTCTGCTCTCGTTTTTTCCTTTGACTTCGTCGAAGGTACTATCGCTCGGATATAAAAATGAATAAATTCATTTTGTATTTCGCTCGCTTAATCGTA
This sequence comes from uncultured Prevotellaceae bacterium, assembly GCA_902776475.1. Taxonomy (GTDB): domain Bacteria; phylum Bacteroidota; class Bacteroidia; order Bacteroidales; family Bacteroidaceae; genus Prevotella. Next base: position 101,338 of record CACYQD010000002.1, read on the forward strand.
CCTTTGCAGGAAATTTTAAATTGAAGAAAAATGGAATACAATTTCAGAGAGATTGAGAAAAAATGGCAAAAGAAGTGGGTGGAGCAAAAAACCTACAAAGTGACTGAGGATGAGAGCAAGAAGAAATTCTATGTGCTGAATATGTTTCCCTATCCTTCTGGAGCTGGACTGCATGTGGGACACCCGCTCGGATATATCGCATCCGACATCTATGCACGCTACAAAAGACAACAAGGATACAATGTGCTCAACCCTATGGGATATGATGCCTATGGACTGCCGGCTGAACAATACGCCATACAGACTGGACAACATCCCGCCATCACTACTGAAGCCAATATCAAAAGATATCGTGAACAGCTCGACAAAATAGGATTTTGCTTCGACTGGGACCGTGAGGTGCGCACCTGTGAACCGGGCTACTACCATTGGACACAATGGGCTTTCCAAAAAATGTTTGATTCCTATTACTGCAACAAGACGCAGAAAGCATTGCCCATCTGTCAACTGACCGAAATCTTCGCTCAACATGGTACTGATGGTATCGACGCTGCCTGTTCAGAAGAACTGTCCTTCACCGCAGAGGAATGGAACAGTTGGGACGAGAAAAAACAGCAGGAGGTGCTCATGAACTACCGCATCGCCTACCTCGGTGAAACCATGGTGAACTGGTGCGCCGGACTGGGTACGGTGCTCGCCAACGATGAGGTGGTGGACGGCGTGAGCGTCAGAGGCGGATTCCCTGTGGTGCAAAAGAAAATGAGACAGTGGTGCCTGCGCGTCTCTGCCTACGCTCAGAGACTGCTCGACGGACTGGACCATATCGACTGGACCGACTCACTCAAAGAGACACAACGCAACTGGATTGGACGCTCGGAAGGTACGGAAATGCAGTTTAACGTGAAAGACAGCGACATCGCATTCACCATCTTCACCACCCGTGCCGACACCATCTTCGGCGTCACCTTCATGGTGCTGGCTCCCGAGAGTGAACTGGTGCAGCAACTCACCACTCCAGAACAGAAAAAGGAAGTAGACGAATACCTGGCCTACGTGAAGAAACGCACCGAGCGCGACAGACAGATGGATCATAAAGTGACCGGCGTCTTCTCTGGGTCGTATGCCATCAACCCACTGACCAAAGAAGCTATTCCCATCTGGATTGCTGAATATGTATTGGCAGGATATGGTACGGGTGCCATCATGGCCGTACCCGCTCACGACAGCCGCGACTATGCTTTCGCCAAGCATTTCAACCTGCCCATCATCCCGCTCATCGAAGGAGCTGACATCTCAGAGGAGAGTTTTGATGCCAAAGAGGGTATCGTCATGAACAGTTCAAACGGGGAGTTCTCACTCAACGGACTGACCGTGAAAGAGGCCATCGAAAAAACCAAACAATACGTCACTGAACAAAACCTCGGACGGGTGAAAGTCAACTACCGTCTGAGAGACGCCATCTTCTCACGTCAGCGCTACTGGGGTGAGCCATTCCCCGTGTATTACAAAAATGATATGCCATACATGATTCCAGAGGAATGTCTGCCACTCGAATTGCCGGAAATCAGCCAATATAAACCCACTGAAGACGGACAACCCCCTCTCGGACATGCCACGAAATGGGCCTGGGACACAAAAAACAATGCCGTCGTTGAGAAAAACCTCATCGACAATGTCAGCATCTTCCCGCTTGAACTGAACACCATGCCGGGTTTTGCCGGGTCGAGCGCCTACTATCTGCGCTACATGGATCCACATAATGACAAGGCCCTGGTGGATCAGAAAATCGATGAATACTGGCAAAACGTGGATCTCTATGTGGGCGGTACGGAGCATGCCACCGGACACTTGATCTACAGCCGGTTCTGGAACAAATTCCTCCATGACTACGGATACAGCTGCAAAGAAGAACCCTTCCAGAAACTCGTCAACCAAGGCATGATCCAGGGACGAAGCAACTTCGTCTATCGTGACAACGTAGCCAGTCAGGAAAAAGGACATCCCGTCTTCGTCAGTCTCGGACTCAAAGACCAATACCAGGACACGACGCCCATCCATGTGGATGTCAACATCGTGGCCAATGACATCCTCGACATCGAAGCCTTCAAGGCATGGAGACCGGAATATGAAAATGCTGAGTTTGTGCTTGAGGATGGAAAATATATCTGTGGATGGGCCATCGAGAAAATGTCGAAATCGATGTTCAACGTGGTCAATCCCGACATGATCGTAGAGCGTTATGGTGCCGACACGCTGCGCCTCTATGAGATGTTCCTCGGACCCGTGGAACAAAGCAAGCCATGGGACACCAACGGCATCGACGGTTGCCACAGATTCCTGAAGAAATTCTGGGCTCTCTTCTTCGGTAGCGGCAAAGAGAGCAGTGACACCCTACTCGACCTCAACGGAGATGCCACTCCGGAGATGCTCAAGAGCGTTCACAAACTCATCAAGAAAGTATCGCAGGATATCGAGAGTTTCTCCTACAACACTTCTATTTCGGCCTTTATGATCTGTGTCAATGAACTGTCGCAGATGAAATGCCGCAACCATGAATTGCTCAAGACCCTCGTCGTGCTCATCGCTCCTTTCGCGCCCCATATCGCTGAAGAACTCTGGGAGACGTTGGGTGAAGAAAGTTCGGTGTGTGATGCCACTTGGCCCACATACAATGAGCAATATCTGGTGGAAAGTCAGATGCAACTCACCATCTCCTTCAACGGAAAAGCACGCTATCAGATGCTCTTCGACATCAATGCTGATAATGCCACCATTGAGAAAGCGGTGCTCGAAGATGAAAGGGCTGCCAAATACATCGGTGACAAACGGGTGGTGAAGGTCATCATCGTACCCAAGAAAATCGTCAATGTCGTCATCAAATAGTTAGCTCATGACCATTGAGAGACGCAGAATACTTAACGAAGCCAAGGATTATATTTTCATAACCCTTGGCCTTCTGCTCTATACGGTGGGATGGACCGTCTTCCTGCTGCCCTACGAAATCGTGACAGGCGGTGTGACAGGTGTCTCGGCTATCATCTTCTACGCTACCAATGCCAATGGACATGGAATACCCATCATGTATTCCTACTTCATCATCAACTTCCTGCTCTTGGTGCTGGCCCTGAAAATCCTGGGATGGAGATTTCTCATCAAGACCATCTATGCCATCTTCATGCTTTCTGCCATGCTCGGTGTCATGCAGGATGTGGTGACCCATCCAGATGGTACTATGACCAAATTGCTCGGCGACCAGGACTTCATGTCGCTCATCATTGGTTGTTGTATGACCGGTACGGCACTGGCCATCGTCTTCCTGCACAACGGCAGTACGGGTGGCACGGATATCGTAGCGGCAGTAGTCAACAAGTACAAGAACATGTCACTGGGAACGGTGCTCATCATCGTCGATCTGTTTATCATCGGCAGCAGTTTCCCCATCTTCATCCTCGCACGCGACTTCACCATCACCGATGCCCTCTACAAAATTGTCTTCGGTCTTTGTACGATGGTGGTGGAGAACTTCATGCTCGACTATGTGATGAACTCCCGGCGGGAGTCGGTGCAGTTTTTCATCTTCTCCAAAAAATACCAGGAAATCGCCAATGCCATCGGTACGGAGATGGAGCATGGCGTGACCATCCTCGATGGTCACGGCTGGTACACTGGACAGGAGATGAAGGTGCTCTGTATTCTGGCCCGCAAGAGAGAAAGTGTGAGCATGTTCAGACTCATCAAATCCATCGACCCCAACGCCTTCGTCAGTCAGAGCAGCGTCATCGGTGTCTATGGAGAGGGTTTTGATGAAATGAAAGTAAAAGTAAAAGAAAAAAAGTCATGAGAATCGTTTTCGCCACCAATAACGCCCATAAACTATCTGAAATCAGGCAGATCCTGGGTGATTCTGTCGAGGTTCTTTCATTGGCAGACATCGGATGCCATGTGGATATCCCTGAAACCGCCGACACCCTGGAGGGTAATGCCCTGCAGAAAGCACAGTATGTGGTTGACCATTATCACATCAGCTGTTTCGCCGATGACACTGGTCTGGAAGTGGACGCACTCAACGGTGAACCTGGCATTTACTCCGCTCGTTATGCCGGAGAAGGACATGACAGTGAGGCCAATATGACCAAACTTCTGAATAAATTAGGAGAAAATAACAATCGGAAGGCACGATTCCGCACTGTTATTGCGTTATTATTGGTGAAAGGGGATGAAATCGAACAGCATCTCTTCGAAGGTATCGTCAACGGTACCATCATCCGTGAGCGCAAAGGAACAGCGGGTTTCGGATATGACCCCATCTTCCAACCCGACGGATACGAGGCTACATTCGCCGAACTGGGCAATGACATCAAAAACAAAATCTCACACCGCGCGAAAGCAGTGGAAAAACTGAAAGCGGCCTTCGCCGATTGAAGATTGATGGCGGCCTTTGGCCGATTGAAAATTGAAGATTAAAAATTAACTCAACTTTTCAAGTTGAGAGGAGTGTTGGAGACTAAGCATACTTATCCCTCTCCCTATGGGAGAGGTTAGGTGAGGGAGTGAGAGTCAAGGTCCCCAACAAGAAGAGCAAACTTATCCCTCTCCCTATGGGAGACAAAACAAACTTATCCCTCTCCTTTGGGAGACAAAACATACTTATCCCTCTCCCTTTGGGAGAGGTTAGGTGAGGGAATTGAGGTTAGGTGAGGGAAGTAACAAGGGAATTAACAAAAACTCAGTTTTATATTTGTGTTACGACTATTGTTTATCTTGCTGATGACGGTTTGTTCCGTTGGTGCCCGTGGTGCAGCCATTGGGACCTGGAACTGTTTTCTGGCCTATAGCGACATCACTGAGATACAACCTACAGGCAACAAGGTGTATGTGCTCAGTTCAAAAGGACTGTTCTCTTACCAACTCTCTGACCAGAGCGTGCAGACGTATCACAAGATGAACGTGCTCAACGACTGCAACATCGCTCACATCACCTACTGTAAAGCTGCCCACAGGCTCATCATCGTCTATGAGAACCAAAACATCGACCTGCTTGATGACAATGGAGACGTGGTCAATATCTCTGACTACTACAACAAGTCGATGACCGCCGATAAAACCATCAATGAGGTCAAAGTGATGGGCAGCAATGCTTTTGTGGCCACCAATTTCGGCATCCTCAAAATCAATGTCGCTGACGCAGAGATCACCGCCACTTACAACCTGGGCAGAAAGGTGATGTCAACCACTGTTTTTGAGGATGAACTCTACGCCGCATGTGGGTCGGAAGGTATTTTCAAGGCAAAGCTCTCCGACAACCTGCTCGACAAGAAAAACTGGACAAGAGAGAGCAACGTCAGCGCCAACCATATCTACACTTTCGACAATGGTCTCATGGCGGCTGTCAATGGCGTCATCTACAGGAAAGACCAACAAGAATGGAAAAAAATCTTCGACCGTTACTTTGACTTCTGTCACCTCACAGGAGAAAAACTGATTTTCGGAGAGGCTAATTCCGTTTGGATCTTTGAAAAAGCCACCAACCCACAGATCATCAAAAAAGGTGACGCTGATATCAAAGCCTTCTCCTACGATGTGACCAATGACTGTTTCTGGAGCAATCAGGCCGACGGAAAACTCTACTCCCTCACCCTCGAAGACAAGACCATCGTACCGAAAATCACCAACATTAACCCCGACGGACCGAAATACAACTATTTCGGATTCCTGACATACGGCAACAACACGCTGTACTCCTGCGGTGGTGGTTTTGATGCTTTTGCCGAACTCTTCAGGGAGGCTACCGTACAGACCTACAGCGAGGACGAATGGACCATCTATCAAGATGACATCAAAGCCACCGTGGGCAACCTCTTCCAGGACATGACCTGTCTGGACTTTGACCCAAAGAACCCCGCACACGTCTTTGTGGGCAGTAGGGCCGGTCTCTATGAATATCTCAACGGACGGTTTGTCAAGTACTACAACTGCGAAAACAGTCCACTGATGTATTCCACAGCGGACAACAACCCCAACTATATCCTCACCCTCGGTGTGAAATTCGACAAAAACGGCAACCTCTGGTGCCTCAACAGTCTGGCAGAAGCAAGATCCATCCTGGAACTCAAGACCGACGGCACCTGGGAAGACCATCACCAGGAAATCCTCATGGACGACAACCTCAGAAGCCTGCCCAACATGAAGTCGCTCATCATCGACAGCCGGGGACTGCTGTGGTTTGCCAACAACCATTGGTCGGTGCCGGGATTCTATTGCTTCGATCCCAAAACGGAAGCCATCAACCACTATACTTCCTTCATCAATGAGGATGGTACACGACTGACTCCCAACGGCATCCGATGCGTGGCGGAAGACAAGGAAGGAAACATCTGGATCGGATCGAGCGTGGGTCCACTGCTCCTGCCTGCAGAAGATATCAATGACGGCTCCAATGCCGTGCTCCAACAAGTGAAAGTACCGCGCAACGACGGCACCAATTTCGCTGACTACCTGCTCAGCGGTGTGGATATCACCTGCATCGCCGTGGATGGCGGCAACAGAAAATGGTTTGGCACCAACGGCAACGGCGCCTACCTCATCAGCGACGACAACATGTCGCAGATCCACCATTTCCTTTCCAGCAACAGCATGCTGCTCTCCGACAACATCGAGTCGATCGCCATCAATGACCAGACAGGAGAGGTGTTCTTCGGCACCGACAACGGCTTGTGCTCATTCATGAGCGACGCCACCGCCACCAATGAGACGATGACCAAAGACAACGTCTATGCCTATCCCAATCCGGTGAGACCGGACTATACCGGACTCATCACCGTCACCGGACTCACCATGGATGCCGACGTCAAAATCGTCACCGCCAACGGCACCCTCGTGGCTGAGGGAAGGAGCAACGGCGGCACCTTCACCTGGGACGGTTGCGACGAAGGCGGAAAACGAGTGGCCTCCGGCGTGTATATGGTCCAGACAGCCACCAGCGACGGTAAGAAAGGTACGGTTTGCAAAATAGCCATCGTCAGGTAAACTCATCATGGAGGAAGAACGTAGAATCGGTTGGGTGGATATGGCCAGAGGCATTTGCATGATGGCCATCCTGTTCTTCCACGCTGAGAAATATGATGTCGGTGAGGAAATCATCCCCTACGCCTGTTACGTCAACAATGCCATCATCTTTTTCTTCTTCGTTTCAGGTTATCTCTTCAAGAAACCCCAAAAGGCCTTTTCCCTGCGCCACAAGCTGCGTTCCATCCTTCGGACGATGATCATCCCCTATTTTGTCTTTACGTTGATTCTGGCGCTTCCTAAGGCCTTTGTACACGATGACATGAGCATCACTGAGGTGTTGACGCTCATCCTCACGGGACATGCGTCATGGTTTATCGCAGCCCTGATCGTGTGTGAACTGTTTTTTGCCTTCCTGCTTCATGTCACGGAAGGAAAAGGAAAATGGCTTTTCATCTGCTCTGCCCTACCCTATTTCCTCATCGCCTCGTGTTACCATTTCCTGTCTGCCGACGCCTTGCGGAACATCAATGTGTGGTGCTGGCAGAACGCGTGTCTGCTGTTGTTTTTCATGTATGCCGGATATCATTACCGGAAAATGGAACCACAGTTGCATTCCATCCATCCTGCCTTCTATGGTGGGATGGTCATCCTGCTGATTGTCTTGAAATATCTCCAGCAGATGAACGGCATGCTGTTGACGCTTGAACCCATCACGGTTTCCTCATTCACCCTGTTGCTCATCGACGGATGCTTGGGCATCATGGTGCTCCTGGTCATATTCCGCCGGATGCCACAAGTCAGACTGGTGGAGTGGACAGGCAAGAACTCCTTGTTTTATTATTTTATCTGCGGCGGCGTGCCTTTCATGGTCAGCAAAGGACTCCAATTGATAGGTTTTCCCTATCAAGGCATCTATGTTCAAGTGATTGTCGCCTTTCTCCTGGTTTATATCTTTTCCACCATCATCGTTTACGGGTTGAATCATTTATATTCTTTTTTGTTTTTAAAAAATAAAAGAAAAAAAGAATAGGATGATGTCGCTTGGAAAAGTGGATAACTTTGAACGGTTGGTGTGATGTTGAAGTTATGATCAGATAGATGGATTTATCCACATTCTTGTGAATTCTTATATCTTTGATTATCAATAGTTTATTAAGTTATCCACACTTTTAAGAAGTGGTTGATAAGTGATATGTGGATAACAGTTGACTGGGATAGAGTGTGGAAAACAGGTTGAAAAAAAGAGATTTTTAGAGGGGATTATGCACAAAAAATGGGATATGATCAGGGATTGTGGATATCAATAGGGTTTTTTATACACTTATTCACAAGTTTTCCACAATCTTTTCCACAAAAATTTTTCCAAGTGATGGAAAAAGGTTATTTTTGTGAGCAAAACAGTCTGACCATGGCAAAGAAGGAAAATGGACTCACACCGATGATGAAGCAGTTTTTCACGTTGAAGGCGAAACATCCTGATGCGCTGATGCTTTTCCGTTGTGGTGACTTCTATGAGACCTATTGTGAGGATGCCATCGCTGCCTCGAAGATATTGGGCATCACGCTGACGAAGCGCAACAATGGTGGCATCTCGGGTTCGGCGGAGATGGCAGGTTTTCCCCATCATGCACTGGATACCTATCTGCCGAAACTGATCCGGGCAGGACGGCGTGTGGCCATCTGCGACCAACTGGAAGATCCGAAACTCACCAAGACATTGGTGAAGCGGGGCATCACGGAGTTGGTGACTCCTGGCGTGGCACTCAATGACAATGTGCTCAACTACAAGGAGAACAATTTCCTGGCGGCCGTGCATTTCGGAAAGGTGGCTTGTGGTGTGGCTTTCCTGGATATCTCCACCGGTGAGTTTATCACTGGCGAGGGAACCTATGACTATGTGGAGAAACTGTTGGGCAATTTCCAACCCAAGGAAGTGTTGTATGACCGGTCGAGAAAGGCTGATTTTGAGAAGTTTTTCGGCACGAAAATGTGTGTGTTTGAGTTGGATGACTGGGTTTTCACCGAACAGACCGCCCGGCAAAAGTTGTTGAAGCATTTTCGTACGAAAAACCTGAAAGGATTCGGTGTCGATCATATCGTCAATGGAGTGGTGGCGGCAGGAGCCATCCTGCAGTATCTGGAGATGACCCAGCACACCCAAATCGGGCATATCACATCTATTTCACGCATTGAGGAAGAAAAATATGTCAGGCTCGATAAATTCACAATCCGTTCGCTGGAGTTGGTCGAACCCATGCAGGATGAGGGAAAGTCCTTGTTGAATGTCATCGACAAGACGATAACCGCCATGGGAGGCCGTTTGCTCCGGCGTTGGGTGATGTTTCCGCTCAAGGATGAGAATCCCATCAACCAACGGTTGGATATTGTGGATTATTTCTACCGTGAACCATCGTTCAGGGAGTGTGTCGATGAGCAGTTGCACTTGATCGGCGATTTGGAGCGTATCATCTCAAAAATCGCCACTGGCCGTGTGTCACCCCGTGAGATGATGCAGTTAAAAGTGGCCTTACAAGCGATGGAACCTGTCAAGACGGCTTGTATGAGTGCCGATAATGCGGTCTTGAAACGACTGGGCGAGCAAATCAATATCTGCCGGACAATCAGGGACCGTATCGCCCGTGAGATACAAAATGACCCTCCATTCCAAGTCAACAAAGGCAACGTGATCCGCAGTGGAGTCAATCCACAGTTGGATGAGTTGCGCGACATCGCCTACAGCGGCAAGGACTATTTGTTGAAGATACAGGAGCGCGAGGCTGAAATCACAGGTATCTCCTCTTTGAAAATAGGCTATAACAATGTGTTTGGCTATTATCTGGAGGTGCGCAACACTTACAAAGACAAGGTGCCGGCCGAATGGGTCAGAAAACAGACATTGGCCCAGGCTGAGCGGTATATCACTCAGGAACTGAAGGAATATGAGGAAAAAATTCTGGGTGCCGAGGATAAAATCCTGTCGTTGGAAACCCAACTTTTCAATGAACTGGTGAGTGCTGTGCAGGAGTATATCCCCGCTATCCAGATCAATGCCAATCTCGTGGCACAGCTCGACTGTCTGTTGTCGTTTGCCATGGTCTCTGAGGAGAATCATTACATGCGGCCGGTCATTGACACCTCGGAAGTCATAGACATCAAGGCAGGCAGGCATCCTGTCATCGAGACCCAACTGCCCCTTGGAGAGCGGTATGTGCCCAATGATATCCTGCTTGACAATGAGCGTCAGCAGATCATCATCATCACGGGTCCCAATATGGCCGGTAAATCGGCTCTGCTGAGACAGACAGCCCTCATCGTACTCATGGCCCAGATCGGTTGTTTCGTGCCGGCAGAACAAGCGAGAATCGGTCTGGTGGATAAGATTTTCACCCGTGTGGGAGCGTCAGACAACATCTCCGTGGGAGAATCTACTTTTATGGTGGAGATGACGGAGGCTTCCAATATCCTCAACAATGTGTCGTCGCGCTCATTGGTGCTCTTCGATGAGTTGGGACGTGGCACTTCCACCTACGATGGTATCTCCATTGCCTGGGCCATCGTGGAATACCTGCATGAGCATACCCGGGCACGCGCTCGTACGCTCTTCGCCACCCATTATCATGAACTGAATGAGATGGAGAAGAATTTCTCGCGTATCAAGAATTATAATGTGAGCGTGAAGGAAATCGACGGAAAGGTTATTTTCCTGCGCAAACTGATGCGGGGAGGTTCGGAACATTCCTTCGGTATCCATGTGGCGGAAATCGCCGGTATGCCGAAAAGCATAGTGCGGCGTGCGAATGTCATTCTCAAACAGTTGGAGGCAGACAACAGCAGTGTCGGCAGCGTGGGCAAACCATCTGCGCAATCCATCCAACAGTCAAGGGAAGGCATGCAACTCAGTTTCTTCCAGCTTGATGATCCTGTGCTGATGCAGGTGAGGGATGAGATTTTAGGCCTTGACATCAATCATCTCACCCCTGTGGAAGCTCTCAACAAACTCAACGAAATCAAGAAAATAGTGAGTGGGAAGTCTTGAATGCCCCTACCCAACTTTCTCAAATTGAAAGGAGTGTAGGAGTTTGGTAGTATAGGAGTTTAGACAAGTCTTAAACTCCCCTACCCAACTTTCTCAAATTGAAAGGAGTTTAGGAGTTTGGTAGTATAGGAGTTTAGACATTACTCTTGCAAGTCATAGCCTATACTGACGATAAATTATCAGTGTTATGGGTTTCGCCGATAGTTCTCTCCCTTTGGGAGACAAAACATACTTATCCCTCTCCCTTTGGGAGAGGTTAGGTGAGGGATTGAGAGTCATGGTTCCCAACAAGAAGAGCAAACTTATCCCTCTCCCTTTGGGAGAGGTTAGGTGAGGGAGTGAGAGTCATGGTCCCCAACAAGAAGAGCAAACTTATCCCTCTCCCTTTGGGAGAGGTTAGGTGAGGGAATTAACAAAACTCAGTTTCCTTCTCCTCTCACTCAATCGAACTATTGTTTTCACCAATAGTTCTCATGCTCAGGAGAGAAAAAGTACTATTGTTCAAACTCCAAATCTCCTAAACTCTCAAAAGTTGAGCAAATGCGAAACTTGAACTCCCCTACCCTATTCAATGAATCTTCTTCATCCATTTTCCTCCGATCATACAGAGAATTCCGATGATGACGAAGGGGATGCTGAGCAGTTGTCCCATATCGAGGGGCAAGCTGTCCTCGAAATCCACCTGATTGATTTTGGTGAATTCAATGAAGAAACGAGCTGTGAAAATCAGCGTGAGGCACAGACCGAAGAAAAAGCCGGTACCCACTTTCTCAGGTCTGCGGCGGTAGATGAACCATCCCACGAAGAAAAAGATAAAATAGACTATAGCCTCATAGAGTTGTCCGGGATGTCGTGGTTCGGTGGCCAACGAGGGTTCTGCAGCCTGGAAGATGAATGCCCAGGGCACGTCAGTCACCTTGCCGATGATTTCCGAATTCATGAGATTGCCAAGACGGATAAAACAGGCGGTGACGGGTGTGGCAATGGCAATATTGTCGAGGACCTGCCAGAGGCTAAGGTGCGTTTTCTTGAAATACAGATAGAGTGCTATCATCAGTCCCAATGTTCCACCATGTGATGCAAGTCCCTCATAACCAGTGAATTTCCATGAACCATCCGCCATTTTATGGATGGGCAGGATCATTTCGATGACATGATTGAAACTGCTCAGGAAATAGCCTGGTTCGTAGAAAAGGCAATGTCCTAAGCGGGCACCGATCAAGATACCTAAGAAACAGTAGATAAAGAGTGGATCAAATAGCTCGTCTTTGATTTTCTGTTCCTTATATAGTTTTTTCACGATAAAATAGGCCAGGACCAGTCCGATCAGCCAACAGAGGGAATACCATCTGATGCCGAAGTGACCGATGGTGAATGCCATCTCATCGGGATTCCATACGATATAGAGCAATGTATTCATGGAAATGACGGGTTGAAAAACAACGATTTTATGGGGTGATTTTATGGGGTCTGTATCAAATCAGACATTGAAACGGAAATGCATGATGTCACCATCCTGGACGACGTAGTCCTTGCCTTCAATGCCCATTTTTCCAGCTTCGCGAACAGCAGCTTCAGAACCATATTTGATATAGTCTTCGTATTTGATGACTTCCGCGCGGATAAAACCTTTCTCAAAGTCGGTATGGATGACTCCAGCACACTGTGGTGCTTTCCACCCTTTGTGGTAGGTCCATGCCTTCACCTCCATCTCGCCAGCGGTGATGAAGGTCTCCAGATTGAGCAGTGAATAGGCTTTCTTGATCAGACGGTTGACACCGCTTTCTTCCAATCCCAGTTCATCGAGAAACATTTTCTTGTCCTCATAACTCTCGAAACTGGCGATGTCTTCTTCTGTCTTGGCAGCGATGACCAGTACTTCGGCACCCTCTTCGCGTGCAGCTTCTTCGATGCGATGGGAATAATCATTGCCGTTCAAAGCACTCGACTCATCGACGTTGCAGACATAGAGCACAGGTTTGGCGGTGAGCAGGAAAAGGTCGTGGGCAGCCTGCTGTTCATCCTTGGTTTCAAAAGTCACAATACGGGCATTCTGGCCTTTCTCGAGTACTTCTTTATAGGCTGTGAGGACCGACACTTCTATCTTGGCTTCCTTATTGCCAACGGAGGCTGCTTTCTGTTGTTTGGCCAGGCGAGACTCGATGGTTTCAAGGTCTTTCAGTTGCAGTTCGGTATCAATGATTTCCTTGTCACGGATGGGGTCGATGGTACCATCAACATGGGTGATGTTGTCATCATCGAAACAGCGCAGCACATGGATGATGGCATCAGTCTCACGGATATTACCCAGGAATTTGTTGCCTAACCCCTCCCCTTTCGATGCACCTTTGACAAGACCGGCGATATCCACGATTTCACAGGTAGCTGGGACAATCCGTCCAGGATGCACCAGTTCAGCAAGACGGGTGAGTCTTTCGTCGGGCACAGTGATGACACCCACATTGGGTTCGATAGTACAGAAAGGGAAATTGGCTGCCTGTGCCTTAGCACTCGACAAACAATTGAACAAGGTGGACTTACCCACATTGGGCAGTCCGACAATACCGCATTTCAATGCCATTTTTCAGAATTTTAATGATATACGTATGATTTGACGGCAAAGTTACGATTAAGCGAGCGAAAAGCCAAATTTATTTGAACTTTTCCGACATTATACCCCTCTCCCTGAGGGAGAGGACGGGTGAGGGGGTTCTTTTCTCCAGTGTTATTGATATTATCCCATCACCTAGCCTCTCCCACAGGGAGAGGGATAGGTTTGCTTTGTCTCCCAAAGGGAGAGGAATAGGTTTGCTTTTTCTCCGTCAGGGATACAAATTATATTCATAAAGGAAACAGCCCCTCTCCCTGAGGGAGAGGACGGGTGAGGGGGTTCTTTTCTCCAGTGTTATTGATATTATCCCCTCACCTAACCTCTCCCACAGGGAGAGGGATAGGTTTGCTTTTTCTCCCACAGGGAGAGGGATAAGTTTGCTTTTTCTCCCAAAGAATAATTTTTATAATGATTTTTTCTCCTGTGAGGGAAAAAGTATTTTAATGAGCTTCGAGCCAGTTACTCCCCCACCCTGCGTCAGCCACGAGGGGAACTTTCAGTTGATATGCATTTTCCATCTCTTGGAGGACGATGCGCTCCACGGTTTCTTTTTCCTCTGGAAAGACACTGAAATTGAGTTCGTCGTGTACTTGAAGGATCATTTTGGATTTCAGGTTTTCTGCTTTAAACCGTTCAAAGATGCGGATCATGGCCACTTTGATGATGTCTGCTGCTGATCCTTGTATCGGTGCATTGATGGCATTGCGCTCTGCAAATCCCCTGACGGTGGCATTCCGGCTGTTGATGTCAGGCAGATATCTTCTGCGTTTGAAGAATGTCTCCACATACCCTTTTTCGCGAGCCACCTCTTTGCAGGCTTCCATGTAGGATTTCACTTTTGGGAACGATTCGAAATAGCCATCGATGAGTTGACGGGCTTCAGCGCGCTCGATTTCCAGTCTTTCAGCCAGACCGAATACGGTGATGCCATAGATGATGCCGAAATTGGCTCTTTTGGCCTTTCGCCGCTGGTCGCTGGTCACATCTTCTATCTTTTCCTTATAGATATTGGCAGCTGTGGCGGCATGGATATCATGCCCTTCTTTGAAGGCTTGAATCATATTCTCATCGTCGCTGAGATGAGCCATGACCCTCAGTTCTATCTGACTGTAGTCAGCGGAGAAGAAGAGACATCCATCTTCCGGAATGAAGGCTTTACGGATTTCCTTTCCGTCCTCCCCTCTTACGGGGATGTTTTGCAGATTGGGATCACTTGATGACAGTCTGCCAGTGGCCGTCACAGTTTGGTTGAAAGAAGTATGGATATGTCCGGTTTTGGGATTGATGAGTTCGGGAAGGTTGTCAATATAGGTACTGAGGAGTTTTTTCAAACCCCTGAATTGAAGAATTTTTTCAACAATCTCATGTTTACCTCTGAGGGTTTGCAGTACTTCCTCCGAGGTAACATATTGTCCGGTTTTGGTCTTTTTTGGCTTTTCGATGATTTTCATTTTATCGAAAAGGATGTCGCCGACCTGTTTTGGAGAAGAGATATTGAATTGTTCTCCAGCGAGTGAGTATATTTGCTCTTCGATCTCATTCAGGCGCTGCGTGAAGGTGCGTGAGGTCTCAGCCAGCGACTCTGTATCGATGCGCACGCCGTTGCGCTCCATCTCGGCCAGTACTCTGACGAGTGGCATTTCGATGTCATGGAAAAGCTGTCTTGCCCCCACCTCATCGAGTTTGGGATCCAGGATGTTTTTCAGTTTGAGGGTGACGTCGGCATCCTCAGCTGCATATTCATACACTTCTGCAGGTTTCAGATCGCGCATGCTTTTTTGGTTTTTGCCTCGGGGTCCGATGAGTTCATCAATATGGATGGTTTTGTAATTGAGATAGGCTTCGGCCATGAAATCCATGTTGTGTCTCAATTCGGGTTGAATGAGATAGTGAGCGATCATGGTGTCCCACAATTCACCTTTGAGTTCGATGCCGTAGTTGGCGAGTACTTGGAGGTCGTATTTGATGTTTTGTCCGATTTTAGTGATTTTCGGATTTTCGTAGAGCGGTCTGAAGATTTCGATGATTTTTTGCGTTTCTTCCCTTTTTGGAGACAGAGGAACATAAAACGCCTGATTTTCCTTGACGGAGAAGCTGATTCCCACCAGTTCTGCCTCAATGGGAGAAGTAGAAGTCGTTTCCGTGTCTAAACTCAAAAAATCGAATGTCAATAAAAAATCACATAATTTTTGGATATCTTCTTCTTTTTCAATGAGTTGATAATCGTGAGGTATGGTTTTTAAGCTCTCAAAACTCGATTTTTTGTCGGCTTCCGTATCCTCGGACGGAAAATCTCCGAATAAATCGAGTTGATAAGCAGGCTTTTTAACATTTTTTTGGGTTTGTCCCAAAAATTTTTCCGTCAGGCTTTTGAACTCCAATTCGGTAAAGATTTCCTTGAGTTGCTTTTCATCGGGTTGGGTGTAGAGCAGTTCATCGAGATGGAGTGTGACAGGCACGTCGGTTTTGATGGTTGCGAGGAAGTGTGACATCTTGATGTCCTCGACATGTTCTTCCACTTTTTTCTTTAGAGCCCCTTTCAGTTGATCAGTATGATTGAGCAGGTTGTTGACCGAACCGAATTCAGCGATCAGTTTGACGGCGGTCTTCTCCCCCACCCCAGGACATCCTGGGAAATTGTCGGCGGAGTCACCCATCAGGGCGAGCAGTTCCACCACCTGTTCTGGTGTGTCGATGCCGTATTTTCCTTTGATCTCATTCGTTCCGAGGATTTCATATCCTCCTCCGTGTCTTGGCCGGTACATCAGCACATTGTCACGAATCAATTGACCATAGTCTTTATCAGGTGTCAACATATAGGTCATCACGTTCTCGCGTGAAGCCTGCATGGCCAGGGTTCCGATGATATCATCAGCTTCATAGCCATCTACGAGCAGAACGGGAATACGGAGGGCTTTGAGGATATTCTTGATGATAGGTACGGCAAGAAGGATATCCTCAGGTGTTTTCTCCCGTTGTGCTTTATATTCTGGAAAAGCCTCGCTTCTGAATGTAGGTCCGTGAGGATCGAAGGCCACGCCGATATATTTGGGTTTTTCCTTGTTGAGAATCTCATGCAATGTGTTGCAGAACCCTAAGATGGCTGAGGTATTCAACCCTTTTGAATTGATTCTTGGATTCTTGATGAAGGCATAATATGACCTATAGATCAAGGCGTAGGCATCAATGAGAAACAGTTTTTCCATAAATAATAGTTATAATAGTCTTTTTGGATGTCGTCTGGCTTGTTGGAGACTCATCACGTCATAGGTGAGACAACAACATTTTTCTGTGTAAAAGTACGAATTATTTTTGATTATTACGAGATAAAAGCGTAATTTTGTATCAAAATTCTTTGCAATGGATTATCTATCACTGATTAAGAAACCTATCGATCATGATTTGTCGGACTTCATTAGGTTGTTTGACGAGTCATTATCACATACTGATGGGCTGCTTTCTGATACCTTGCAACACATCCGTAAGCGAGGCGGTAAGCGTATGCGACCAATATTGACCCTGTTGGTGGCAAAAAACTATGGTGAGGTAAACTCTACGACTCAGCAAGCAGCATTGGGCTTGGAGTTATTGCATACAGCCAGTTTGGTGCATGACGATGTGGTGGATGAGAGTACGGAACGCAGAGGACAGCCTTCGGTGAATGCCTCATTCAACAATAAAGTCGCTGTGTTGGTGGGAGATTATATCCTTTCTACCGCTCTTTATCATGTTTCTCTGACTTCAAATGACGAGATTATCACCAGTTTGGCTCAACTGGGCCGCACACTTTCAAGTGGTGAGTTGCTTCAGATGAACAATTTCAGAGAACAAGGCATTTCTGAGGAGGTTTATTATGAAGTGATCAGTAAAAAGACTGCCTCTTTGTTTGCTACCTGTGCCCAGAACGGTGCCTTATCCGTTGGTGCTTCGGCCGATGAAGTGAATGCAGCCCGTGATTTTGGTCATGCCATCGGTATGATTTTCCAAATCAGAGATGACATTTTTGATTATTTTGATTCCAAAGAGATCGGCAAACCAACCGGCAATGATATGGCAGAGGGAAAATTGACCCTTCCGATTATCTATGCATTGAAGAATTATGGTTATGATTCGATGTTGAATCTTGCCCGGAAGGTCAAAAACGGCAGTATTAACCATGATGAAATTGCCGTTTTGGTGGATTTTGCCAAGGAACGTGGTGGTATCGACTATGCTGAGCAGAAAATGAATGAATTTAGTGAGAAAGCTCAACAGTATATTGATTTTCACGTGAAACAATCGG
Source organism: uncultured Prevotellaceae bacterium (assembly GCA_902776475.1). Taxonomy (GTDB): domain Bacteria; phylum Bacteroidota; class Bacteroidia; order Bacteroidales; family Bacteroidaceae; genus Prevotella. The sequence goes on from CACYQD010000002.1 coordinate 119,275, forward strand.
AAGTTCGTGAAGCCCTTTCCAATTATCTCTCATTTGTGGCTTTAAGGGATAAATAAGTAATTTCCTTCGGATTTTTGCTTATTACTATGATGTAATTTCCCTCGGATTTTGCTTTTAGCTATGATGTAATTTCCCTCGAATTTTTACTTTTAGCTATTCAATAAATCGGGATTGCAAATCATCATGGATGAACGATGCTTTGTTGCATCTGGATAAAATCCTTTCATCCGTATTTGCAATCCCGATTGTTTATTGGGCTTCATTCAGGTCAGTAAGATTGCTTCAAATGAAGTATTCTTACTATACGATACCTTAGAAGAATTTGGTTTCCTGTCCGGTGACTTCACTCAGGAGCATATTAGCCAGGCGGCTTGTTCCCAGTCTGAACCATTTATTGGTCAGCCATTTCTCACCCAAGATTTCCTTGACAATCGTATAATAGATGAGGGCATCATTGACGGTATTGAGGCCACCAGCCGGCTTGAAACCGATTTGAATGCCTGTTTCATCATAATATTCCTTGATGGCCTGGCACATGACATAGGCAGCTTCTGGAGTGGCGGCAGGACTGAGTTTTCCGGTTGATGTCTTGATATAGTCAGCTCCGGCATACATGGAAAGGATAGACGCTTTTTTGATGTTGGAAGCTGTTTTGAGACATCCAGTTTCCAGGATTACCTTCATGGCTTTATCGCCACAGGCTTGTTTGAGTTCGCTGATGTCATCGCAGACGCCTTCATAGTCTCCGCACAGGAATTTACCAACGGGCATGACGATATCGATTTCGGTAGCACCGTCTTTGACAGCCAGGGCTGTTTCTGCCACTTTTACCTCAATGAGAGCCTGTGATGAGGGGAAACTGCCCGATACGCAAGCTATCTCCACGCCTTCCACATCGAGGGTGTTGCTGACGACGCTGGCGAAGCAAGGATAGACGCAGATGGTAGCCACATGGGGTAGGAGAGGGTAAGCTTCGTCGAATTGGTTGACTTTTTCGGTGAAAGCCATGATGCTTTGATCAGAATCGGTGGTACTGAGTGAGGTGAGTTCCACACTTCCCATGAGAAATTTTTTGATCTCGAGGGTGTCGTTTTCAGGCACTTTTTCTGAGATGATGCGTTTTACTTCCTCTTCGACGGTTTTGTCATCGAGTTGGGTGTTGTACTTGGCCAGTACTTCTTCGTATTTGCTCTTTGGAAGAGCGGGGTCTTTTTTGATTTCCATCATTTTTTTATTATTTTGGTTAAACATTTTTTGAGGATTTTTTAATGAAAGGTCTTTAAGGTCTTTAAGGTCGATTAAGGTCTTTAAGGTCTTTAAGGTCGGTTAAGGTGCTTAAGGTCTTTAAGGTCGGTTAAGGATATTAATGATGTATTTGGTGTTGTGGGGAGGGGTGATGGTGTTTTTTTGGAGTATTTTATGTTTTGAGTTTGGGGTTTGCGATATGGCGAAGGCTGTCTCTATTGGTCTTTTTTTGCATGTTTTTGGTGAATTCTTCAGTCAGATTGACGCCTGTTTGGTTGGCTAAGCAGACCAGGACGAACAGGACGTCTGCCATTTCTTCGCCGAGGTTTTCTTTTTCACCTGCTTTGAAACTTTGGTCACCATATTTGCGGGCCATGACTCTGGCTAGTTCTCCCACTTCTTCGGTGAGACAGGCCATATTGGTCAGTTCTGAGAAATATCTGACTCCATATTCATGTATCCATTTGTCTACGATGCGTTGGATTTCTTTCAATGTAAGGTCTTGTGCGCTCATTTATTCTTTGTTTTTGCTGTCCATACAGATGGTGACCGGTCCATCGTTCAGAAGTTCTACTTTCATGTCAGCACCGAAATCGCCTGTGGCTATATTTTTGCCCAATGCTGTTTTGAGATGGCTGCAAAATTCGAGGTAGAGTGGGGTAGCGATGTCCGGTTTGGCTGCTTTGATCCATGAGGGTCTGTTTCCTTTTTTATAAGAGGCATAGAGTGTGAACTGGCTTATAACCATGATTTCCCCATTGATTTCGAGGATACTTTTGTTCATCACACTGTTTTCGTCATCGAAGATTCTTAGATTGATGATTTTTTTCACCAACCAGTCGATGTCTTCAGCGTTGTCTTCTTCGCATATACCCAATAATATCAGTAATCCGTATTGGATTTCTGCTTTTTTCTTGCCATTGATGGTCACAGAGGCTTTGCTCACGCGTTGTAGAACAGTTCTCATGAGGTGTTTTTTCTGATTTCGATTTCAAAGATAGTATTTTTTTGTGAAATCTCCAACTATTGGTCAGATTTGTGGAAATATTCATGTATCATTGAGGCTTTTGATGCCCCTATGATTTCGGTGAGTTGTTCGAGAGATGCTTCTTTGATCTTTTTGACGGACTTCAGTTGTCGTATCAGGATATCTTTTGTCTTTGGTCCGATGCCTTTGATATCATCCAATTCAGAATGCAAAGCATGTTTGCTTCGTTTTTCACGGTGGAAAGAGATAGCGAACCGATGAACTTCGTCTTGAATTTGAGTAAGGACATGAAACAATTCGCTGTCTGTTTTCATGCCGATAACAACAGGAGGAAATCCGTAGAGCAGTTCGTTTGTGCGGTGGCGGTTATCCTTTGCCAGTCCGGCGATGGGGATATCGAGGTGTAATTCATCTTCTACGATCTGTCTGACCACTTCCATTTGACCTTTTCCGCCGTCGGTGATGATGAGGTCGGGTAGGGGAGTGTCTTCTTCCATCATCCTACTGTATCTGCGTCTCACGACTTCTTTCATGGAGGCGTAATCATCCGGTCCGACCACACTTTTTATATTGTATTTCCGATAGTCTTTTTTGCTTGGTTTCATGCCTTTGAAGACCACGCATCCCGCCACAGCGTCTGTTCCACTGATATTGGAATTGTCGAAACATTCAATCTGATATGGTATTTTGGGCAGTTTGAGTGCTTCCTGCAGTTCTTTCATGAGTCGTGTCTGGCGCTGTTCGGGGTTGAGTTTCTCGGTTTGTTTGAGTCGATCGACCTTGTATTGTTTGCCATTCATTTCAGAGAGGTCGAGCAAATGTTTTTTGTCTCCTCGTTGTGGAATGGTGAAAGTTACTCCTTCAAGAGTCCATTCTATTTCTTGCGGAAGGATGATTTCTTTGGCATCGCTATTGAAGCGTTTTCTGATTTCCGGGATGGCCAGCGCCAGCAATTCCTCGTCGCTTTCATCCAGTTTGCGTTTATATTCTATGGTGAAAGCCTGGTTGATACTTCCGTTGGTGACGTGCATATAATTGATGAAAGCCGATTTTTTGTGGTCATCATTGGTAATGCTGAACACATCGACGTTGTGGATCGTATGGCTGACGACTTCGCTTTTGGCGCAGTAGTTCTCAATCATTGCGATCTCTCGTTTGATCATTTCCGCTTCCTCGAATCTCAGTTGAGCAGCCAAAGACATCATTTCCTCTTGCAGTTGGAGGATGAGTTCGCGCGTGTTGCCTTTGAGGATTTGACGCGCCTTTTGAATGTTTTCTAGATATACTTCCTGGGATTGTCTTCCGACACAGGGAGCATCGCAGAGGTGAAGGTGGTATTTCAGGCATGTTTTGTATTTTCCTTCTCTGATCCGTTCGGCCGTCATGGGCATGTTGCAGGCTCTTGGCTTGAAGATTTTCCTGATGAGGTCGAGTACGGCGAACATAGGTCCTTGGTTGCTGTAGGGACCATAGTAGGTGCCTGTTTTGCGATTGATGTTGCGTGTTTTGAAGATGCGTGGAAAGGGTTCGCTGGTCACGCAGATGCTGGGGTATGTTTTTCCGTCTTTGAGGAGGACGTTGTATCGAGGTTTGTATTTTTTGATGAGGCTGTTTTCCAGGAGTAGGGCATCTTCCTCGCTGTTGACAACGGTGTAGGAGATGTCGTGGATTTTACTCACCAGTACCTTGGTTTTGAACCGGTCAACTTCTTTATGGAAATAAGAGGAGACACGCCGTTTGAGGTTCTTGGCTTTACCGACATAGATGATGGTGCCGTCAGCGTCCCAGAACTGGTAGCTGCCCGGTTGCTCAGGCATGTTGGCGACGATGTTTTTGAGTTTTTCGGTGAGTAGGTCCTTCTCCTTGCTTTTCATGGGTGGGGGTGTTTCACGTGGAACTTTTGGGTTAAGGTCTTAAGGTTGGTTAAGGTCTTTAAGGTCTTAAGGCCTTTCGAAAATGATGGGGGTTTTGTTTGTTCTTGGTGGATTTTGAATTGGTTTTTTTGAGAGGGGTGGGGCTTGGGGTTGAGGGGTGGATTTTGGAGATTTTTGGAATTGGGTTTTGGGGATATGCGGAATTGGATTTTGGCGATTTTTGGAATTGAGGTTTGGAGGATTGAGGGTTCTGGGGGTGAATTTTGGATTGGGTATTTGCGAAGGGAGAGTTCTGGGGTATTCTGGATTTTGGAAATAGGTCTTAAGGCCTTTGGAAAATGATGTCAGATGGTGAGGAAAAAATGCCTCACCATCTGACAGCGTGGTTATACCTCCAGGAGGGTGGTGATTTCAATGGAGTCGCCGAAGGCCTCGCGTCCGTTGAGTCCCTCGTTGACGATTTCGATGAGGAAATTCATGTAGGTCTTTTTGGGGTGGAATTTGTTGACCAGGTTGAGTGCGGCCTTCATGGTTCCACCTGTGGCGAGGAGATCATCGTGGAGGAGGACGACGTCATTCTCGTCGATGGCGTCCTCATGGATTTCGATGGTGTCGATGCCATATTCCTTGGTGTAGGATTCTTGAACTGTTTTGGCGGGGAGCTTTCCCGGTTTGCGGCAGAGCACGATGCCTGCACCGAGTTTCACCGCAAGGGCAGAAGCCATGACGAATCCCCGGCTTTCTATGCCGACGATTTTTGTGATGCCTTTGTCTTTGTAGAGTTCATAGAGTTCGTCGAGCATGATCTTGACGCATTCCGGGTTCTTGAAGAGTGTTGTCACGTCTCTGAAGTTGATTCCCTTGACGGGGAAGTCAGGGATACTTCTCAGGTTGTCCAGTAAAAATTGGTTATTCATATTGTGTTGTATTTAGTATGTTTTGTTTCACGTGAAACATGATTTTTATTTTACAATTTTAGAAGGAGACTTTTTAGCGTCCTATCATCACGAGCATGGCATTGATGTCGCTTGGTGACACGCCAGGGATACGACTTGCCTGTGCCAGTGTTTCGGGGTTGATGCGCTGTAGTTTTTGCCGAGCCTCGATGGAAATCTGAGTCATGTTTTGGTAGTCGAAGTGTCCGCGGATGTGGATATCTTCCAGTCGGTGCATTTTGTCGGCGATGATGCGCTCACGGTCGATGTAGCCTTTGTATTTCATCAGCACCTCGGCGGCCTCGGTGATTTCCTCCTGGCGGTTGGGCAGTGCCATGATGGTTTCTTTGAGAGCGGGAACCATTTCCATGAGTACGGACATATTGATCTGTGGTCGTCCGAGCAAGTCGATGGCTTTGCATCCGTAGTGGAGTGGGGTAGTGCCGAGATGTTCGAGGGAGCCGTTGACCTCTTTGGGCCGGATGGGTGTTTTTTGGCAGAGTTGGATGAGTCGGTTGACGGCTTCCTTTTTCTGCATCCACCAGTCGTAGCGTTCCCGGGTGGCGATGCCGAGTTGGTAGGCCTTCTCGGTGAGTCGTGCATCGGCATCGTCCTGTCGCAGCAGGATGCGGTATTCCGCTCTGGACGTAAACATGCGGTAGGGTTCATCGACCCCTTTGGTCACGAGGTCATCGATGAGAACGCCGATATAACTTTCGTCGCGGTGCATGACGAAGGGTTGTCCGCCTCCGCAGTGAATGGCGGCGTTGATGCCCGCCACGAGACCCTGTCCACCCGCTTCCTCGTAACCGGTGGTGCCGTTGACCTGTCCGGCCAGGAAGAGGCCGCTGATGATTTTCGACTCCAGGGAATGTTTGAGTTGGGTGGGGTCGAAGAAATCATATTCTATGGCGTACCCCGGTCGATAGACTTTGACGTCGCGCAGTGCGGGAATTCTCCGTAGAGCTTCAATCTGCACGTTCATGGGCATGCTCGACGAGAAGCCGTTGAGGTACATCTCGTTGGTCGTCTCACCTTCGGGTTCGAGAAAGAGCATGTGCTGTTCACGTTCCGGGAAGGTGACGAGTTTGGTTTCGATGGAAGGGCAGTATCTTGGTCCGATGCTTTGGATTTGTCCATTATAGAGGGGTGAGTCGTCGAGTCCACTGCGCAGCACTTCGTGCACCTCGTTGTTGGTGTAGCAGATCCAGCAGGTCAATTGTTTCAGCGGACGGTCGCTGCCCATGAAACTGAAGCGGTGGAAGTCATGTTCACCGTCTTGGATTTCCATATCTTCGAAATGGACGGACCGGCGGTCGATGCGCACGGGGGTGCCCGTCTTCATCCTTGCGGTAGAGATGCCATGGCGGGTGATGCTGTCGGTGAGGTGTGTCACGGCAGGTTCGGCAATGCGTCCTCCGGGAATTTTGCATCGTCCGATGTGCAGCAGTCCATTGAGGAAGGTGCCGGCGGTGATGATGATGCTTTTGGCATGGATTTCCACACCCCACATGGTTTTCACACCGACGGCGGTACCGTTCTCTACGATGAGTTCCTCCACCTGGTCCTGCCAAATGTCGAGGCCGATGGTCTGGTCAAGCATTTCCCTCCATTTCCAGATGAATTTTCCACGGTCGCATTGAGCACGTGGACTCCACACAGCCGGTCCTTTCGAACGGTTGAGCATACGGAACTGGATGGCTGTGGCATCCGTGACGATGCCCATCTGTCCGCCCAGGGCATCGATCTCACGGACAATTTGTCCTTTGGCGATGCCACCGATGGCCGGATTGCAACTCATCTGGGCGATTTTGTTCATGTCCATGGTCACGAGCAGTGTGCTGGCGCCCATCCGGGCGGCAGCGGTCGCTGCCTCGCAGCCGGCATGTCCGCCACCCACGACCACGACATCATATTGCATTTTATAGCTGGTCATACCTCTATGAAAGCGTCTTTCCACCGCAAAAGTAAGCATAATATTCCGTTTTTTTTAGAAAATACTTTGAATTATCATTAAAAAATACTATTTTTGCATGTCCAAGGTGTATGTACAATACCTATAAGCAGGTATTTTTAGACCTTATTAACCAATTTATAAATACTATTATTTACAGAGATTAATTCAAATTTATTATTATATCATTAAATCTCAATCATTTATGTGGTTATTAAATTCTTCTATTGGTAGGAAGGTGGTGATGTCTGTCACAGGCGTCGCATTGATCCTATTTCTGACGTTCCACTGTTGCATGAACGTCGCGGCACTTTTCTCAGGGGATGCCTACAACTGGATTTGCGAGTTGTTGGGAGCCAACTGGTATGCAGTGGTGGCAACACTCGGTCTGGCAGCCCTCGCAGTGATTCACATTGTCTATGCGTTCATCCTCACTGCACAGAACCGCCGTGCGCGTGGCAATGAGCGTTATGCAATCACCGACACACCGGCTAAGGTGGAATGGGCATCACAGAACATGCTCGTGCTGGGTATCATTATCCTGCTCGGTCTTCTCCTTCACCTCTTCAATTTCTGGTACAACATGATGTTTGCCGAGTTGGTGGGCCTGGAGAGTCTGGCTCATTCTCCAAGTGATGGTTTTGCTTGGATTGTGGAGACCTTCTCCAATCCGGTCTATGTCGTTCTCTACATTATTTGGATTGTAGCGATCTGGTTCCATCTCTCACATGGTTTCTGGAGTGCCATGCAGACCCTCGGATGGAGTGGTAAGATCTGGTTCAACCGCTGGAAGGTCATCGGTCTGGTCTATGTGACCCTGCTGATGCTGGGCTTCCTTGTGGTGGTGCTGGCTTTTGCCTTCAAGATCGCACCCAGTCTCTGCTGCACATTATAATTTCTTCTAACTCATTAAATCTCGAAAGATCATGACAAAGAAAATAGATTCAAGAATTCCCGAAGGACCAGTAGCAGAGAAATGGACCAACTATAAGGCCCACCAGCGTCTGGTGAACCCGAAGAACAAACTGAAGCTCGACGTCATCGTAGTGGGAACGGGTCTGGCAGGTGCCAGTGCTGCTGCCAGCCTTGGTGAGATGGGTTTCAATGTGATCAACCTTTGCATTCAGGACTCTCCTCGTCGTGCCCACTCCATCGCTGCCCAGGGAGGTATCAATGCCGCCAAGTGCTATCAGAACGACGGTGACTCCGTCTATCGTCTGTTTTACGACACTGTAAAGGGTGGTGACTACCGTGCCCGTGAGGCCAATGTCTATCGTCTGGCAGAGGTGTCCAACAACATCATCGACCAGTGTGTCGCACAGGGTGTGCCTTTCGCTCGTGAGTATGGTGGCATGCTGGCCAACCGTTCATTCGGTGGCGCTCAGGTGTCACGTACTTTCTACGCCAAGGGCCAGACCGGTCAGCAGTTGCTGTTGGGTGCCTACAGTTCACTGAGCGCCCAGGTGCAGGCCGGCAAGGTGAAGCTCTATACCCGTTATGAGATGGAGGATGTGGTGATCGTTGATGGCCGCGCCCGTGGTATCATCGCCAAGAACCTCGTCACCGGTAAACTGGAGCGATTCTCCGCCAATGCAGTGGTCATCGCCACCGGTGGTTATGGCAACACCTATTTCCTTTCCACCAACGCTATGGGTTGCAACTGTACCGCCGCTGTGCAGTGCTACCGCAAGGGAGCCTATTTTGCTAACCCCTCCTATGTGCAGATTCACCCCACCTGCATCCCCGTGCATGGTGACAAGCAGTCGAAGTTGACGCTGATGTCGGAGTCGTTGCGTAACGACGGCCGTATCTGGGTGCCGAAGAAGTTGGAGGATGCCAAGGCATTGCAGGCTGGCACAAAACAAGGTTATGAGATTCCCGAGGAAGACCGCGACTACTATCTGGAGCGCCGTTATCCCGCTTTCGGCAACCTTGTACCGCGTGACGTGGCCTCCCGTGCCGCCAAGGAGCGCTGCGACAAAGGTTTTGGTGTCAACAACACCGGACTGGCTGTGTTCCTTGACTTCTCCGAGTCCATCAACCGCCTCGGACTGGATGTGATCATGCAGCGTTACGGCAACCTTTTTGAAATGTATGAAGAGATCACCGACGTCTTCCCCGGCAAGAAAGCTTGTGAGATCAACGGAGTGACCTATTATCATCCGATGATGATCTTCCCCGCCATCCACTACACCATGGGAGGTATCTGGGTAGATTATGAGTTGCAGACCTCCATCAAGGGTCTGTTCGCCATCGGTGAGTGCAACTTCTCCGACCACGGTGCCAACCGTCTGGGAGCCTCCGCTCTGATGCAGGGTCTGGCCGACGGTTACTTCGTGTTGCCCTACACCATCCAGAACTATCTGGCCGACCAGTCTATCTGGCCGAAGGTGTCTACCGACCTGCCAGAGTTTGAGGAGGCCGAGAAGGCTGTCAACGCTGAGATCGACCGTCTGATGAACATCAAGGGCAAGCGTAGTGTCGATTCCATCCACAAGGAGCTTGGCCACATCATGTGGGAGCATGTCGGTATGGGTCGTACGGCAGAGGGATTGAAGGAAGGCATTGAGCTGATCAAGAAGCTCCGCAAGGAATTCAATACCAACCTCTTCATTCCTGGATCGAAGGAAGGACTGAATATCGAGCTTGACAAGGCCATTCATCTGCGTGACTTCTTCACGATGGGTATGCTTGTGGCCTATGATGCCCTCTCACGCAACGAAAGCTGTGGCGGCCACTTCCGCGAGGAGTACCAGACGGAGGAAGGTGAAGCCAAGCGCGACGATGAGAACTTCTTCTATGTGGGCTGCTGGGAATACCAGGGCGATGAGGACAAGGCACCTGAGTTGATCAAGGAGCCACTGGAGTATGAGGCAATCAAGGTTCAGACCCGTAACTACAAGAACTAATTCATGAAGAAAGGATATAACAATGGCTAAGAATATAAGTTTCACTATCAAGTTCTGGCGTCAGAACGGACCGCTCGAGAAGGGACATTTCGACACACACGAGATGAAGGACATCCCCGACGACACCTCATTCCTTGAGATGCTGGATATCCTCAATGAGGAACTGATCAACGAAGGCCGTGAGCCATTCGTGTTCGACCATGACTGCCGCGAGGGAATCTGTGGCATGTGCTCACTCTACATTAACGGTACACCCCACGGCAAAACCGAGCGTGGTGCTACCACCTGTCAGCTTTACATGCGCCGCTTCAACGACGGCGACGTGATCACCGTCGAGCCTTGGCGTTCCGCCGGATTCCCGGTCATCAAGGACTGTATGGTTGACCGTGGTGCTTTCGACAAGATCATCCAGGCTGGAGGCTACACCAGTGTCCGTACAGGTCAGGCTCAGGATGCCAACGCGATCCTGATTCCGAAGCAGGATGCTGATGAGGCTATGGACTGCGCTTCCTGCATTGGCTGCGGCGCTTGTGTGGCAGCTTGCAAGAACGGTTCCGCCATGCTCTTCGTTTCATCGAAGGTGAGCCAGCTGGCACTGTTGCCACAGGGCCGTCCAGAGGCCGCCAAGCGTGCCAAGGCCATGATGGCCAAGATGGAGGAGCTTGGCTTCGGCAACTGCACCAACACCCGTGCCTGCGAGGCTGTGTGCCCGAAGAACGAGACCATCGCCAACATTGCCCGTCTCAACCGCGAGTTTATCAAGGCTAAGTTGGCCGACTAAGAAAATGAAGCAAATTACGCAAAAAGCCTGGCAACTGCCAGGCTTTTTGTTTTCCCTCCCCAGACCCAGGGCGTTGCCCTGGGCTATGGGCTCCTTGGCCTTTCAGGCTGGCTTTTTGTTTTCCCTCCCACCAGACCCAGGGCGTTGCCCTGGGCTATGGATACCTTGGCCTTTCAGGCTGGCTTTGCCCTAAGTTCTGAAAAGCCCAAATAAATTTGGCTTTTCCCTCACTTAATCGTAACTTTGACGTTAGCACGTCGAAGTTACTTTATCTCGGGATAAGAAAAGAATAAATTCTTTTCGTTCTCCCCTCGATTATTCGTAACTTTGCAGCATGTTATTATCAGATTTCGAGGTGATGGCTCCTGTGGGATCGCGGGAGTCATTAGTAGCAGCCATTCAGGCAGGTGCTGACTCCGTGTATTTCGGCATCGGCCAGTTGAATATGCGCGCTCATTCCGCCAATGCTTTCACCATCGCCGATCTTCGGCATATCGCTGCAGAGTGTCAGAGTCATGGTATCAAGACCTATCTCACGGTCAACACCATTATCTATGGTGAGGACATCGACAACATGCACACCATCGTGGATGCCGCCCATGAGGCCGGCATCACTGCCGTCATAGCCAGCGACGTGGCAGTGATGACCTATTGCCGGAGCATCGGTCAGGAAGTGCATCTCTCCACCCAGCTCAATATCAGCAACATTGAGGCATTGAAGTTTTATGCTCAGTTTGCCGATGTGGTGGTGCTCGCCCGTGAACTCAATATCCATCAGGTGGCTGACATTTACCGTCAGATTGAAGAGCAGCAAATCCTCGGTCCAAGCGGACAGCTGGTGCGCATTGAGATGTTTTGCCATGGAGCGCTTTGCATGGCCATCAGCGGCAAGTGCTACCTGAGTCTGGACAATGCCAATCGTTCGGCCAACCGCGGCGAGTGCATGCAACTATGCCGGCGGTCCTATACCGTCACCGACAATGAGACGGGCACACAGTTGGAGATAGACAACAAATATGTGATGAGTCCAAAGGACCTGAAGACCATCCGTTTCATCGACCGTCTGATGGCAGCTGGAGTGAGGGTCTTCAAGATTGAAGGCCGGGCCCGCGGCCCCGAATACGTCTATACCGTGGTGAAGTGTTACAAGGAGGCCATCCAGCATGTGGTGGAAGGCACCTTCACGGAAGAGTGCAAGGACCGATGGGACGAGCAGCTCGCCAGTGTTTTCAACCGGGGTTTCTGGGATGGTTACTATCTTGGACAGCGGTTGGGAGAATGGAACAAGAACTATGGCAGCAACGCCACGGTGCGCAAGGTGTATGTGGGCCGCGGCGTGAAATACTATTCCCGTCTCGGTGTGGCCGAATTCACCTGTGAGGCCGCTGAGTTCAGCGTGGGTGACAAATTGCTCATCACGGGGCCCACGACAGGAGTGATGTACGTTGATGCCACGGAGATCCGTTATGAGTTGCAGCCCGTGAAGACCGCTCCCAAAGGCACACATATCTCTATCCCCGTGCCAGCGAAAGTCAGACCCAGTGACAAACTGTTTAAACTCGTAAAAGACCTTTAACGGCGTCTTTTGAGTGTCTTTTCTATGAACAAAAACCATTAAAACCCATCATAATGACTATAGATGAATTACAAGATGAGGTGATTGAGGAATTCTCAGATTTCACCGACTGGTTGGACAAATATCAGTTGCTGATAGATTTGGGCAACGAACTGTCGCCTCTGGAAGATCAGTTCAAGACAGAGGACAATCTCATCAACGGCTGTCAAAGCCGTGTGTGGATCACCTCTGATTATCAAGACGGCAAAGTATATTTCTCCGCTGAGAGCGACGCCCTTATCGTGAAAGGACTGATTGCCCTGTTGCTCAGGGTGCTCAGCGGCCACACCCCGCAAGAGATACTTGATGCAGAGTTGTATTTCATCGACCGTATCGGACTGAGGGAGCACCTCAGTCCGACGCGCAGCAACGGCCTGTTGGCGATGGTGAAGCAAATCCGCGTCTATGCCCTTGCTTATAAGACCCAGGAGGATGCGCAAGCTTAGGACCATAGAGATGCAGCGCCTGACCGTGGAGGAGTTTAAGGCATCAGAGAAACTCCCCTTGGTGGTCGTCCTTGACGATGTGCGCAGCCTTTACAACGTGGGCAGTGTCTTCCGCACCTGCGATGCCTTCCGTGTGGAGGCCGTCTATCTCTGCGGCATCACGGCCTGTCCGCCCCACCCGGAGATCCACAAGACAGCCTTGGGAGGAGAAGACAGTGTGGAGTGGCGCTATTTTCCCACGGCCATGGAAGCGGTGGACGCCTTACACCAGGAAGGCTATTTCGTCTATGCTGTTGAACAGGTGGAAGGCAGTGTGAAATTGCCGGATTTGGAAGTCATTGCAGACCAGCGTTATGCTGTGGTTTTCGGCAATGAGGTGAAGGGTGTGCACCAGGAAGTGGTGGACTGTTGCGACCATTGTCTGGAGATACCACAGCGAGGTACGAAGCATTCGATGAATGTCTCCGTGACGGCAGGAATCGTGATTTGGGATTTTTTTGTAAAAATTGTTGCAGATATAAGATGAAAACATTATATTTGCGAATCTTTTGAATCTATTTATTCACAATTTAATAATCATTATTATGGTAGCAGTACTTGTTTTGATTCTTGGAATTATCATTTTCCTTGTCGTAGCTATTTTGGTGTACATATTCAATACACAGCGCAAATTGGTGAATCTCGATGAGTTGTGCAAGAACGCCATGAGCCAGATTGCCGTGCAGCTCAATTCCCGTTGGGATGCATTGCTCGCCCTTGCTCAGACCGCTGCGCAATATGCCAAGCATGAGTCAGAGACCCTCATCAACACCATCAAGGCCCGTCGTCAGGCACCTCCCAGCACAGCAGAGGAAGTGAAGCAGCAGCAAGGTGAACTCAGCCAGATCATGGGTCGTCTGATGGCCATCGGAGAAGCCTATCCTGACCTGAAAGCCAATGACCTGTTTGCCAAGACCATGGACAGCGTCAATTCCTACGAGGAGAACGTGCGTATGAGCCGTATGGTATATAACGACACCGCCACCAAGATGAACCGCATGGTGCGCATGTGGCCGTCATCCTTTGTAGCCTCTATGCTCAATTTCCGTGAGAAGGATTACCTCACTGTCGATGAGGAGAAGAAATCCAATTATCCCAATCTCAATGAGGCATTCGGCAAATAAACGATTATTCCTGCTTCTTTCGTTGCTGATGACCGTCATCTCCGTGATGGCGAACCCCGTCTTCCGCGATCTCAAGATAGAAGTCATCCTTCATGACAATGGTGATGCCGATATCACAGAAATCCGCCAGCTCAACATTGATAATGAGGGGACGGAAGGATATATCGTGATCGGTAACCTGGAGGGCAGTGAGATCAAGAATTTCTCCGTTTCCGATGAGGATGGTGAATTCATCAACGAAGGTTCATGGGATGTCGACCGTTCCCGTAGTCAGAAGGCCCGCCGTTGCGGTATTGTGAAGAAGTCGGATGGTCTTGAGTTGTGCTGGGGCTTGGGTAACAAGAACGGCGCCAATACCTATCTGATCAAATACACCGTGACGGGATTGGTGCGCAGTTACTACGAGTCAGACGGTTTCAACTGGATGTTCATCACACGCAACATGACACCCAGTCCGGAGATGGCCTCTGTGACCATCACCGCTCCCGACCTTGAGGGAGGTCTGCCGGAAGACTCCGTGAAGGCCTGGGCCTTTGGTTTCAAGGGAGAAGTGGAATTGGGAGGAGGCGAGGTGAATGTCTATACCACCGATCCGATGTCGTCCGAACAAGCCATGATTGTCTTGTTGGAACTGCCCAAGGGCATGTTGCATCCCACGATGTCTGACGGCGGAACTTTTGAGGATGTCCGTAAAACCGCTTTTGAAGGCAGCGACTACAAGGAATACACCTGGTATCAGCAGTTTTGGAACGATCTGAAGTCTGATGTTGAGTCGTTGTTATTGTTGCTGTTTTTTGGCCTTCTTGGTGTTTTTGGCATTTATACTGGCATTAGTACCAGGAGAGAGCGCAAAAAGTTGTTGGAGACTGTCGATTGGTATCGTGAGATTCCGGTCAATGGCAATCTTGTTCGGGCCTCAGCCCTCTACAATGCCTTCTATCTCAGTGGAGGCATCAAGAACGAGGATCTCATCAGTGCCTTGGTCTTGCGGCTTGTCCGGACCGGCACGTTGCGTGTGGAGAACCGTTATGTGGCGCCCACCGGTTTTAAGAAGATTCTGGGAAGAGAAGGTACGATGCAAGACTGCATCGTGATAGGTGAGTTCAATGAGAAAAACCGCCTTCTCCAGACCTCCTCCTTGCGTAAGTTGTATGATATCATGCGCCAGTCATCAGGCGATGACTTGGTTTTGCAGCCCAACGAGTTGAATCGATGGATGCGTGCCCATGAGACCGAAGTAATGGATTTTATCAACAGCATCGACAACAAGATATCGAAGAAGGAAGCCAGGAAGAGCATCGACGATGTGAGGAAGGTCTATGGCCTGAAGAAATTCCTGAGCGACTTCACGTTGGCCAATGAGCGCCATCTCAGCGAAGTGGCTCTGTGGAACGACTATCTGGTCTATGCCACGCTTTACGGCGTTGCTGACCAGGTGATGGCCGACATGAAGAAACTCAATCCTGAGTATCTGCAGCTGAATCAGATTGCCCGTAACCTGACCGACCGGAATGTCGTGCCCATGTTGACCGCAGCGACGTTTTCCAGTGCCAAATCCGTCAGGCAAAGTGTGGAGTCACGCAACCGCGGACGGGGCGGTTCGTCGTCATTCGGCGGCGGCGGCGGTTTCCGCGGCGGCGGTTCCGGCGGCGGCGTGAGATAACCAATCCTGTCGTCAAGACCGACAGCATTCGTATGAAAAAGATCGGGGGCGAACCATTGTGGTCCGCCCCTTGATCGTCTATTATTGCAAGGTGTGAGAAATTATTTCACGTATTCAGCGAAATCGGTGAGTCTCATGTCACCCTTTCTTGCGAGCGTGTCGTGCATGGCGAAGGCTGCCGGCAGACAGTGGCGTGTGTGACCGCCTGTTCCCAGTTTGAGATAATCCCAAAGCAGTTGCTTGTAATCAGGATGCACGCATTTCTCGATGATGAGTTGTGCTCGCTGCATCGGTCCTTTGGCGCGCAGGTCGGCAACACCCTGTTCGGTGACGATGACATTGACATCGTGTTCGGAGTGGTCCTGGTGGCTGACGAAGGGGACAATGCTGCTGATGAGTCCTCCCTTGGCGGTGGAGGGGCAGGTGAAGATGCTCAGGTAGGCGTTGCGCTCGAAGTCACCGGAACCACCGATGCCGTTCATCATCCTTACGCCACTGATATGTGTGGAGTTGACGTTGCCGTAGAGGTCGCACTCGATGGCCGTGTTGATGGCGATGACGCCGAGGCGGCGGATGACAGCCGGGTGGTTGGAGATCTCGCTTTGACGCAAGGTCAGGTGATTTTTGAAATAGTCCATGTTGTCATACACCTGCATCAGGCATTCGTTGCTCACGGTGAGCGAGCAGGCGGAAGCGTCTTTCACACGACCGGTGAGCATCATGTCGATGACGGAATTCTGAATGACCTCAGTGTAGATGTTGAAGTCGGGCACATGCTTGTCGGCTCCCAGGGCACCGAGAATCGCATTGGCGGTGGAGCCCACACCACTCTGGAGAGGCAGGAACTCTTTTGGGATACGTCCGGCATGGAGTTCATCGACGAGGAATTCAGCTGTGAGGAATCCGATGCGGTCGGTCACGGGATCGCTGTCCTTGAAGGCGCGGGCCTCGTCGGGGATGTTGCACTCCACGACACCCACGAGTTTGTCCTTGGGTATTTCCACGTATGGCTTTCCGATGCGGTCGCCTACATTGTAGATGGGGATGGGTTTGCGGTAAGGCGGGTCGAGTGGCTCATACACATCATGGATGAACTTCGCATTGGGGTTGTGGAAGGAGTTGAGCTCCAGAATGATACGCTTGGCCAAACGAGCTGCGGTGGGACTGATACCACCGGCGGCGGTCAGGTAAGCTTTGTAGAAACCGTCGGCCTCTTCGATGTCGCACACCTCAAGGATAGCCCAGTCCACCTCGCCATAGAAACCATAGCGCAACTCTTGTGCCATGTGGCTCAGGTGCAAGTCGTTGTAGGGAATCTCTCCTGCGTTCACGTGCTTGCGGAAGTCGTTGTTGGTGGTGTATGGAGCACGGTACTTGATGGCTTGGGCATTGGCCAGGTCGCCATCGGTGCTTTGTCCTGTGGAGGCACCGGTGAAAATGCCTACTTTGAATTCCCTACCTGCCTCATGCTCGGCAATGGCAACTTTGGCAAGTTCCTTTGTCACGGCTTTAGCCACACCGGCGGGTGTGAAGCCACTAAGAGCAAGGTTTTCACCGTTTTTGATCAGTGAGGCTGCTTCTGCAGCGGTTAGTCTTGTGTATGCCATAAAATGTCTTTGATTTGTGGATTTCAATGTGACTGCAAAGTTACTTCAAATCGGCCGAAACCACAAATTATTTGCAGTTTATTTTGTGCGTGTGTTGGATTTGCACACTCATGCGCCGTCCATTCTGTTTCATTCCTTGCTGTTTCCTTTCTGTCGGGGTGGTGATAAGGGTTTCTTGCCTGTCCTGTTCAAGAAAAATGGGCGTAGATTTGGCATTTCCAATAGAAATGCCTACTTTTGTAGTTTAAAATGATGCAGATGAATAGCAATAGAATCGTTACTTTCGGCGAACTCCTCCTGCGCTTCTCGAAGAAGTCGCACAAGCGTTTCACACAAGGTGAGGAATTATTGGGCAATTTCGGCGGCAGTGAGGCCAATGTGGCCATCTCTCTCGCCACCTTGGGTGATCATGTGGAGTATGTCACCCGTTTGCCGAAGACCCAGATCGGACTGGCAGCGAAGATGATGCTCATGGAGTATGGTCTCGATGTGAGTCATGTGATGATGGACGGCAACCGCATGGGCACTTATTATTTTGAGGGAGCTGCCACGCTGCGCAATTCCTCCGTCACCTATGACCGTGCGGAGTCAGCCTTTTTTCAGTTGAAGCCCGGTATGATCGACTGGCATGAGGTCTTGCGTGGAGCATCAGTCTTCCACACATCGGGCATTGCCGCCGCACTCTCCGAAGAAGCCGCCGAAGCCACTTTTGAAGCTCTCCGTGTGGCCGATGAGATGGGCATCACCATCTCCTTCGACATCAACCACAGAAAGAACCTGTGGAAGTATCCTGGAGCAAAGCCTATCGAGACGTTGAGCCGCATGTTGGAGTATGCCGACGTGATGTTCGGCGATGTCATCGAGTTTGAGTTTCTGATGCAGCATCCCAAGATACCTTTCAAGGCTCTGACCCCGGACTATGAGATGGACCTTGCTCCCTACGAGGAATGGTTTGAGGATATTCACCGCCGTTTCCCGAGGTGTCGCAAGTGGCTCATGGGCATGCGCAACCAGGTCAATGCCAGCCATCACCTGCTGACAGCCCTGCTCTGGAGCGATGGAAATCTGTATTCCACCCGGATTTACGACATTCAGGACATGGTCGACCCTATGGGAGTGGGCGATGCTTTCGCCGCCGGTCAGATCCATGCCATGCTTGCTTATCCCGGAGACGACCAGCGCATTTTGGACTATGCCCTTGCTGCCTCCACCCTGAAATATACCTTCAATGGCGATTTCAACCTGGCCACCGACGAGGAGATCACCGATCTGATTGAAGGCAGGATGGGATAAGTTCTGTCAAGCGTGGAAAAGATAATTCTTGAGCCAACAGACATGTAATTCAGGATTTTTGTATATATTTGCAGAATTAAGTTGAAAAAACTTTCACCATTTCATTAAACGACAAGATGCAACAGACATTCATCATTTACAATACACTGACAAGGAGGAAAGAACCTTTCAAACCCCTTCACGCTCCCCATGTGGGCATGTATGTATGCGGACCGACCGTCTATGGAGATCCCCATCTCGGCCATGCCCGTCCGGCCATCACCTTTGATCTGTTGTTCCGCTATCTCAAGCATCTCGGATACAAGGTGCGCTATGTGCGCAACATCACTGATGTCGGTCATTTGGAGAATGATGCCGATGACGGCGATGACAAGATCGCCAAGAAAGCCCGTCTGGAGCAGTTGGAGCCCATGGAGATTGCCCAGTACTACACCAACCGCTACCATAAGGCCATGGAAGCCCTCAATGTGCTGCCCCCCAGCATCGAGCCCCATGCCACCGGCCATATCATCGAGCAGCAGCAGTTGGTCAGGGAAATCCTCCAAAACGGTTTTGCTTACGAGAGCAACGGGAGCATCTATTTTGATGTGAGGAAATACAACGAGAAATATGGCTACGGCATTCTCTCCGGCCGCAACCTCGACAATGTCATCAATGCCAGCAGAGAGCTTGATGGAGTAGGGGAGAAGCACAATCAGGCCGACTTCGCCCTATGGAAGAAAGCACAGCCTGAGCACATCATGCGCTGGCCCAGCGAGTGGAGCGACGGCTTCCCGGGGTGGCACTGCGAGTGCACCGCTATGGGCCGCAAATATCTCGGAGCCCATTTCGACATCCACGGCGGTGGCATGGACCTGATTTTCCCTCATCATGAATGTGAGATAGCACAGGCTGTGGCCAGTCAGGGTGACCAGATGGTGACCTACTGGATGCACAATAACATGATCACCATCAACGGACAGAAGATGGGCAAGAGCCTTGGCAACTTCATCACCCTTGAGCAGTTCTTCACCGGCAACCATCCCACCCTGCAACAGGCCTATACCCCGATGACCATCCGCTTCTTCATCCTCTCCGCCCATTACAGAGGAACCGTGGACTTCTCCAACGATGCCTTGAAAGCCAGCGAGAAAGGACTGGAGCGCTTGCTTGGCGGCATAGCCGACCTGGAGCGTGTGGCCGTTGCCAAGACTTCCGACCCCTCCACTCATCAACTGGTGTCCGAACTGCGGCAGAAGTGCTATGACGCCATGAATGATGACCTGCAGACCCCCGTGGTCATCAGCCACCTCTTTGAGGCCTGCCACCAGGTCAACATCCTGCTTGACCATCAGGGGACCATCAGTGCAGAAGACTTGGATGAGTTGAGGCAGACCCTCCATCTGTTCGCCTTCGACCTTCTGGGTCTGCGCCCGGAGAAGGGCGATTCCTCCGGAGCCCGCGAGGAAGCATTCGGCCATGTGGTCGATATGGTTCTTGAGCTCCGTGCCAAAGCCAAGGCCTCCAAGGACTGGGCCACAAGCGACAAGATCCGCGATGAACTCAGTGCCGCCGGATTTGAGGTGAAAGACACCAAAGACGGCGTGACCTGGAAACTCAACAAATAACCCCATCACAGACTGACAGATGAAGAAAGTGAAGAAATGCCCGTCGTGTGGCCGACAGATCTACCTGTATGCCCAGGTTTGCCCTTACTGCAAAGCGGAGACCCATTTCGCCTCCATCGATGAGGTGGAACCACCTGTCTATGCAGAGCCTGAAGAGCCGGAAACCCCTGGCGATGTCGCCCCGGCACCAGAGTCTCCCGAGGTGGAAGGGCCTCAGGACCTCTCTTCGGAGGAGAAAGAAGGTCATCTGGGCAAATACATCAAACACCTGCGCGAAGACACGGAGAAGGTGAAGCACGAATACGAGGAGAAAATCGGCAAGAAGTATTCCCCTTCGACGATACTCATCGGAAGTGTCATCGCCCTTCTGTCTGTCATTGTCTTGTGTTTCTTCATTGCCGTGAAAATGATGCAGACGGAGACCTTCAGTCTGAACAACAATGTGGATAACGAACTGAAGGAGGTCATCGACAGTGTGGAGAACGAACTCTATCAGAGTTCCACCATCGTGGCCAAGTTTCCCGACCGTCAGCGCCATGGCATGATTTATCTCCAGAACGGTCACCTCCATCATTTCGATGCTGTCAGCCAGACCCATGAGGAACTTGACCTTGTGGCCCTCAACCCCAAGGCTGTTGTGGATTACGGCGGCAGTGGAGTGCTCAATGCCTATCTGAGCACCAATGAGAAATACATCCTGATTATCGCTTCGCGCAATTCCGGCAACACCGAGTTCGGGTTCTACCGTCTGGGGACGGACGACCGGAAACTGGAAGTCATCGACAAGGGCCGCGTCGTGCCGGAGAAAGACGGATATACGGTCAGTACGGACATGCGCACGGCCACCTACGACTCCAATGGCGACAAAGTGAAGGGCATCAGCGGTGCGGAATGGGAGAATCTGCCCAAGGTGGAAAAACCCAAGAAGACGGTGGAGCGGACCGAAGAGAAAGTAGAGCGTGAGCCGCAGCCAGTCTCCGTGACCGAACAGATGAAACCCACTGTCGACCTGGCACCGAAACCCGCTGTTCCCGCCGTGCCGGAGAAGATCACCATCAAGCCTGTGGACACCTCCAAACCCTGATGATGAGCGACTCATGAAGCGTTTCTTCCATACTTTAGCCTACGCGTTGGGAGCCCATGTATTGATTTTGCTTCTATTGTCGTTTTACCGTGTCCTGGAGTTTGGAATCCTCAGGGGTATGATGTCGTCCCATGGAGACGCCTCGGTGCTGACAGCTTTCATCAAGGGCGTGTGGTTCGACAATGTCATCGCTTGTTACATCATGATCGTCCCTCTTGCCTTGCTTCTTCTGGCAGCCACGATGGGATGGTATCCTAAGGCTTTGAGACGTTTCGCAGGGATATGGTGGGGTGTGTTGTATGCCGTTGTGATGGGCATTTCCGCCTCCAATATCCCCTATTTCGCATATTTCTTTAAAAATATCGATGCCTCCATTTTCGGATGGTTTGGCTATGCGGGCACCACGGCAGGCATGTTGGTAGGTGAGCGTTCCTATCTAATCTATTTCCTGCTTTTCCTGTTGTCGGTGGCCGTCATGGTCTGGTGCTTGAGAAAATGGCGGCGTTTGACCGACCGTCGGATTGCCGCTGCACCGCAGCGTTCGGGTTGGGGATGGCTGTCTCTGCGCTTTCTGTTGACGGTCATCGTTCTCGCCCTCTGTGTGTTTGGAATCCGTGGCCGCCGTGGCTACAACCCCATCAAGATCAGTCAGGCCTATTATTGCAATGATTCCTTCCTCAACCAGTTGGGCATAGCTCCTGCGTTCAACCTGTTTACCAGTACCCTCGACGGAATGCGGAAGGAGAATGCCGAACTGCATCTGATGCCCTATGGTGAGGCCATTTCCTATGTCAGGAAAGAATTGGGACTTACATCACCTGTCGACAGCACTTCGTTGCTCAGGCGGCAGGTGGTTTCCGATAGTACGGCCATGCGTCCCAATGTGGTCATCATCCTGATGGAGTCGATGTCGGCCAGTCTGATGCAGACTTTCGGCCAGAAAGAGCGGCTTACCCCCACTCTCGACAGTCTTTACCGCTGTTCGTTGGCCTTCACCCGTTTCTATTCTGCCGGCATCCACACCAACCATGGCATCACCGCCACCCTCTACTCCTTCCCGGCCCTTATGATGCGCAACCTGATGAAAGGAACGGTAACCCCCCGCCGCACAGGTCTTGCCACCGTCCTGAAGAGCCATGGCTACCACAACCTCTTCTTCATGACCCATGAGTCGCAGTATGACAATATGAATGCGTTTTTGCGCACCAATGGTTATGATGATGTGTTTGCGCAGGAAGATTATCCGTCGGAAGCAGTGGTCAACAGTTTTGGGGTGCCCGATCAATTCCTGTTCGACTATGCCTTGCCGGTGATCAACAAGACGGCCGCATCAGGACAGCCCTTCATGGCCACGCTGCTCACCATCAGCAACCATCCTCCCTATATCATTTCCGACTCCCAGCAATACCGTTCCGGCAAGCCGGAGACACAGATTGTGGAATACGCCGACAAATGTATCGGCGACTTCCTGGCCGAAGCCCGACGTCAGCCGTGGTATGCCAATACCGTGTTCGTCATCCTGGCCGATCATGGCAAACTGGTGGGAGAGATGGACTCCGAATTGCCTCAGTCCTACAACCACATCCCCTGCATCATGTTTGGTCCTGGCATACAACCGGCCCACTACGATGGACTTGGCATGCAGGTTGATGTCATGCCCACTTTGTTGGGCGTGATGGGCCTGGACTATGAATACGAGGGTTTTGGCCTCGACCTGTTGAAGACCCGCCGCGACAAGGTGTTCTACACCTCCGACACCCAACTTGTGGCCCGCGACAGCACCGCCTGTCTGATCCATGATCCACGCATGCAGAAAGACTTCTGCTATGAGGTGACCGAGGACGGGCAGTTGAAACAGGCTGTAGCCGGACAGCAGGTCCGTTACGACGCTTTGCGCCGTTATGTCTTCGCCATGGAGCAGACGGCGGAATACATGCAGCGTCATCCATAAGCAAGACGAGGCTTTCTTTGAAGCGACAGAAACTTAAAAACCAATCTTATGAGACTTTTGAGACAGATTTTCATTATCGCCGCACTGGCTTTCAGCCTGTCGGCAGGAGCCCAGGCTCTGATTCAGCATCCCTGGCAAGGGAAGAGAGTGGCCTATTTCGGCGACAGCATCACCGACCCCCGTAACAGCGGTTCGCAGCGGAAGTGGTGGAACTGGTTGCAAACCTGGTTGGGCATCGAACCTTATGTCTATGCCGTCAGCGGTCGTCAGTGGAATGACATTCCCCGGCAAGCCGAACAGTTGAAGACACAGCATGGCGATGACTTCGATGCCATCCTGATCTTCATCGGCACCAATGACTTCAATGCCGCCGTGCCTATCGGTGAGTGGTACAACATCACGGAAGACTCCGTGGAAGCCGCCGTGCACCGCGACAAGGCCAACGTGCTGCGCCGCCACCGTGTGCCGTCAATGAACAAAGACACCTACCGCGGACGGATCAACATTGCCATGAAACGCATCAAGGAGATGTTTCCGTCGAAACAAGTGGTGCTGCTCACACCCATCCACCGCGGCTATTTCTATGGCAATGAAAAGAACATCCAGCCTACGGAAGCCTATACCAATGAGATTGGCGAGTGGGTGGATGCCTATGTGGAGAGCGTGAAGGAAGCCGCCAACATCTGGGCGGTGCCTGTGATTGACCTCAACGCCACCTGCGGCTTCTATCCTTTGGTCGATGAGCACATCATCTACTGTCACAACGAGCGCGACCAGTTGCACCCCAACGACGAAGGTCATATCCGCATGGCCCGTACCGTGATGTATCAGTTGCTTGCTCTTCCCTGTACGTTTGAGAAATAGACAAATAACAACCTTATCATCATGAAAAAGAAGTTTTTTTTCCTCCTCGCCACATGGATGTTGATGACAAACCTGTCGGCACAGGAAACCCGTCTGCAGGGCATGGAGGATGTGAATAAAGTGACCGACCTCACACTCGACAGTCTCGACAAAGTAAGGCAAGCCCGTGTGAAACCTGGCAGCAGCCGTCGTGGCAACAACCCCGTGCTGTTTCTCGTGGGCAACAGTACGATGCGCAATGGAACACTCGGCAACGGCAACAACGGTCAGTGGGGCTGGGGCTACTATGCTGAGGACTTCTTCGACAAGAATAAGATCACGGTGGAGAACCAAGCCCTTGGCGGTACCAGCAGCCGGACTTTCTACCGGATGCTGTGGCCGGAGATCCGTCAAGCCCTCCGTCCTGGCGACTGGGTCATCATCAGCATCGGCCACAACGACAACGGCCCTTATGACACCGGACGTGCCCGTGCCAGTATCCCCGGCATCGACAAAGACACTGTGTTGCATGTGAATGTGCAGGAGATCCACAGGGGCGACACCACCTACCGCGCTGAGGATGTCTATAGCTACGGAGGCTATCTCAGGCGGTTTATCAACGAGACCCGTGCAGCCGGAGCCTTCCCCGTGCTCATGTCGCTGACACCGAGAAATGCATGGGAAGACGGTCATGTGGTGCGGAAGATCCACAGCCAGTGGTGCCAGCAGGTGGCAGCAGAAGAACAAGTGCCGTACATCGACCTCAACGAGATCTCCGCTGCCAAGTTGGAGGGTTTCGGACCTGAGAAGATGAACTATCATTTCTTTGGCGACAAAATCCATACCAGCAAATTTGGTGCTGTGCTCAATGCCCGCAGCGCCGCCGAGGGCATCGCCCGTTGCGACCATCCCTGGATCGCATGGCTCAAGTCCTGTCTGGTCAATGTCGATCTCCCTATGGCTGATGTGAAGCGTGAAGACGGAAAGCCAGTGGTCTTCATCACTGGCGACAGCACGGTGAAGAACACCGACAAGGAGAAAGACGGCATGTGGGGATGGGGAGCGGTAGCCTCCGACATTTTCGATACCAATAAGATTACCATTTCCAATTGCGCCATGGCCGGCCGGTCATGCCGCACCTTCCTCAATGAAGGACGATGGGACAAGGTCTATAACAGCATCCAGCCCGGCGACTACGTTCTCATCCAGTTTGGCCATAACGATGTGGGAGCCATCGACAGTCTCAAGGAGCGCGCCGGCATCAGAGGAACCGCCGACAGTTGCCATGTCTATAAACTCAAGTCGAATGGCAAATATGAGGTGGTCTACACTTTTGGATGGTATCTGCGTAAATTCATCCAGGATGTCCGTGAGAAAGGCGGAACCCCGATACTTCTATCATTGACGCCTCGCAACATCTGGAAAGACGGCCATATCGAGCGCCGCAACGACTCTTATGGCCGTTGGTACCGTGAGGTGGTGGAACAGACCGGTGTGGAGTTTATCGACGTACATAACATCACCGCCGACAAGTATGACAAGATGGGTGAGAAAAAGACAGCAGCCTACTTCAACCATGACCACACCCATTCCTCATTGAAAGGCGCCAAGGCCAATGCCCAGAGTGTGCGTACAGGATTGAAGCAGGCTGGTTCGCCGCTGGCCAAGTATCTGAGATAGGAGGGCGCCCTCCTATCTCACCAGTTTGTAGTATTCTGCGGCACCGAGCAGGAAGCATCCTGTGCCGTAGTCATCGAAGTCAGGCACCTTGGTGTAGGTGACAGGCTGCCCGGCAGAGGGGTCTTTTCCTGTGCCTTGGACATAGCCGAGGAATCCGTCGGCATGCACGCAGTCATTGACCAGCGCTTTCCATGCCCTGTCGCAGACAGGACGGTATTTCTTGGCTTTCAGAATGCCGTTGTTGATGCCCCAGCTCATGCCATAGAGAAACAGCGCCGTACCGGTGAGTTCCTTGCCTCCATAGGTGACAGGCGATACCAGAGAGGGGTTCCACAGACCATCCTCGCGCTGGCATTTCAGCAATGCCTCACTCATGAGGATGAAGTCGCGCTTGAGCGATTTGAAATACTTGTCCTTTTTGCCGATGTCGGTCATCACCTTCACCAGGGCTGCATATACCCAGCCGCTTCCCCGGCTCCAGTAGCAGTTCTGCCCGTCGCTCTCCTTGTAGGGCGGCACGTAGTCGGCATCACGCCACCATAGTCCTTCAGCAGTGTTGAACAGTCCGCCGCCACAGGTGTCGCGGCTCCAGGTGTACATTTTCATGGCATGGTCGATATAGCGCCGCTCTCCAGTCACCCGGAACATCTTGCTATAGACCGGCATGGCCATCTGGATGGCATCGATCCATGTCCAGTAACCGATTTTCCCGCTGTTCATCTGAAGTTCAAGGTTCTCCTTGACATGTTCGATCATGCGGTTGTCCTTGGTCATCACATAACGGTCGATGTAGGTCTGCTGGCAGCACTGGTCATCTGCGTCCGTTGTCTTGATGCCATTGCGGGGTGTCCATTTGTGATGATTGGCCCATCGGTCGGTATAGTTGATGTACTCAGGGTTGTTATCTATCTCATAGAGAGCCATGAGTCCCTCGTAATAGACAGCTCTTGTCCAGAGGTTGCTCGGACGGATACGTCCCACATTGGTGTCGAGGGTGGGGTCGGCATGCATGGTCATGAAATATGTATTGACCTTCCGTGCCGTAGCCAATACATCCTCACTCTGGTTCTGCGCCGTGGCGACCATGCTTGAGAGCATCATCACCAAAAGGAAAAACACTTTATTCATAGGTTGGTTTTTATAGTTTGATCTGATTTCACCACAAAATTAATGGAAAAAAACGTAATATAGCCATGTTTACAGTCCAATTCTTCATTACTTTTGTCCAATTCGGTGCAGAAGTTGGTGGATATTTCGTAATTTTGCAGCAAAACCTAATTTATGACTCTTAGAACGTTTTTGTCGGCGGTATGGTGGTTGCTGGCAGCAACCACGGCATGGTGCCAGATGGAGTTCAAATCCCGTGACCTGAGTACGGAAGACGGATTACCCAGCAATTATATCATCAACATGGAACAAGACCCTCAGGGGTATATCTGGATGGCCACCTCCGACGGTTTGTGCCGCTATGATGGTTATTCCTTTGATGTCTTGC
Organism: uncultured Prevotellaceae bacterium; assembly: GCA_902776475.1. Classification (GTDB taxonomy): domain Bacteria; phylum Bacteroidota; class Bacteroidia; order Bacteroidales; family Bacteroidaceae; genus Prevotella. Next base: position 146,408 of record CACYQD010000002.1, read on the forward strand.
GCCATGCGGAGTCAGGCAACAACTCCCTTCTGCTCACCAACCGTGTGCGTGAGTTGCACATGAATCCCAACGGACTGCTTTTCATCCGGCTTCAGGGAGAGCGATACAGTTGTTATGACACCAACCTCAAGCGTTTTGTGGAATTCATACCAGGAGGAGAAAATGACCGCAACTACTGTGACTGCATCTTCACCCCCGAGGGAGACACCTGGCTGTGGTACACCTATTCCGGTTGTTTGGAGGTGAGCTACCGCAACGGGAAGATCGTCAGCCATGAATACAACGAGAAAAACGGCAAACTTCGTTCCAACCACGTGCTTTTCATCGAACCCGACAGTCATCGCCGGATCTGGATCGGTACGGACAAGGGACTTTATCTCAAACAGGGGAGCCAACTGACCTGTGTGGATGCTGACCATGCTTATACAGCCGCCGCCGAGAGCGGTGATGCCATGTATTTCGCCATTGACAATCGGCGGTTGGCCTCCTATGGCAGCGACAATCGTCTGACCCCTGTCACCGCCGCATTTCCATCCTGGCAAGAAGGCAACATCATCCGCGGCATTGTCCCCTATGGCAAACAACTATGGATTCTGACCGAGGGAACAACCTATTCCTATCATCCCGGCTCCAGGCAGATGACAGTCAATGCTGTCCAAATACCCCATGCCACCGTTTACCGCGATAATATCGGCAATTATTATATGGCCGACCATAAGGTCGATATCTACTACATCGACCGCAAGAGCGAAGAGGTGTATACTTTCAATGTGCTCGACAGCCAACTCCTCCACAAGCGCGGTATACGGCCTTACAGCGTGTTGACCGACCATGATGGCAACATCTGGATCACCACGATTGGAAATGGCTTGTTTGTCTTTTCTCCCGATACCCATCAGCTGGAGCATCACTCGCGCCAGCGAGATGCCCACTCGCCCATCAAGTCAGATTACCTCTATGGATTGATGGCCGACCGTTCCGGCAATATCTGGGTGTCGCAGGAAAATATGGGCATCAGTGTATTGACTCCCATGCCAAAGGGAGTGCGCAGGTATTATGTCACCGAAAGTCCGTCACCCAATTATGTCAACCTTTTCCGTTCTGTGCGTCAGACCTCCGACAACCAGGTCTGGGGAGGCAATTTCATGGGAGGCACCTATTTGCTGACGGGTGGGTCATTGCAGAAAAAAGACATCGGCATCGATGATGACATGTTGTCGGTCTGTATCGACCATGAAGGCCGCCGCTGGATAGGTACGCGCAGGAGCGGTATTCTCGTCGATGGCCGGTCCTATCGCCATGTGGACGAAGACAGTCATTCCCTGGCTGCGGGAAAAGTGTTTGACATCATCTGCGACAAGAGCCGCCGGGTGTGGATAGCCGTCAATACCGGAGCCCTCTGTCTGGCAGAACCTCAGAGCGACGGCCGGTTCAGGTTCCGCCGGTTTCTGGAAGACAGTCCGCTGATGCGCAACGTCACCAAACTCTGTCAGATCCGGTCTGGTCACATCTTTGTGGGATGTGGAGACGGCATCGTGGTGTTTGATCCTGCGAAATTGGTCTCCAACCCCAAAGCCTATCATTACTACAATGGTTCTAACAGCACGCTGGACTATTTTGAGATACGCGACATCTTTGAGGATGCCGAGGGCAATGTGTGGCTGGCCTCTGCAGGAGGCGGCATCTACAAGGTGAGCAACCCCCGCCAGGTGGAAAACTTGCATTTTGAACAACTGACCACTCAGCAAGGTCTGGCCGACAACACTGTCAACGCCATCATCGCCGACCGGAAGGGCCGTTTGTGGATAGGCACACACTATGGACTCTCCTGTCTTGACCCGAAAACATCACAGTTTACAACCTATTATCTCTCAGCCGACAAGTTGGGGGATGTGTATAGTGAGAATTCCGCCTGCATGCTCACCGATGGACGGATGGTTTTCGGCACCAACAACGGAGTGGTGAGCTTTGACCCGTCAGACCCGCAGCTCAACAGAAGCGAAGGCAGCCATCTGGCCATCACCAACCTCCTGGTCAATGGAATCATGCAGAACGAGTATGTCCAGCAGCAGCACATCCGCCTCAATCATCGCCAGAACTCTCTTACCTTCAGGTTTTCCGACTTGAAATTCGACTTTCCCCACAACACGGAGTATATGTATATGCTCGAGGGAGCCGACCGCGGTTGGAGCCAGCCCACACGGCAAAACGAAGCCGTGTATAAGGACTTGGAACCCGGCACCTATGTTTTTCACGTGAAACGGTCGGGTTCCGACAAGGAGGCAACGATGAAGGTGACCATCCTCCAACCCTGGTGGAACACCTGGTGGGCGTGGCTCATCTACCTCTTGTTGGTGGGCGGTATCGCCTGGTATATCATCCGTTTGCTGCTCATTACCTATTCCATGCGCAACCGCATCCGCGTGGAAAGGGAAATCAGTGAGTTCAAGCAACGGTTTTTCATGGATGTGAGCCATGAGTTCCGCACGCCGCTGACGCTCATACAAGGGTCGATGGAGCGTATGAGGAAATCCGGAGACCTGCCGTCAGCCATCCGTCAGCCCATCAGCAATATGGGGCGGAGTACAGACCGCCTGATGCGTCTTGTCAACCAGTTGCTCGATGTTGATAAGTATCAGCAGGGCAAGCTCAGACTGCGGCTTCAGCAGACGGATGTCATCCTCTTCCTGCGGGATGTCACCATGAGCTTTTCCGATATGGCTTACAACCGCGAGATGAACCTCCAGTTTGTGCCTTTCGCTCAGCATCATGAGATGTTTGTCGACCGAGGCTTTCTCGACAAGATCATCTACAATCTTTTGAGCAACGCCTTCAAGTACACCCCCCGCAAGGGGGATATCACCGTCAGGGTGAAAAGAGAGAACCAGCACCTGATTGTCAGGGTGGAGGATACCGGGGTTGGCGTACCCAAGGAGAAACAGTCGCAGTTGTTCACCCGTTTCATGCAGACCAACCTGTTGGCTGACAGCATGGGCATCGGACTCCATTTCACCCATCAGCTCGTGATGGCCCATCACGGAGAGATCCATTTCGAGGAGAACCCGACCGGCGGCAGCATTTTCATCGTCTCCATACCAGAGAATCAGGAGTGTTATCTGTCAGAAGATTATTTGGACAATAGCCAACTGAGCAGGATGGAGGAAGAGGACACGGGCAACATAGACCTGAACTACAAGGAACTCGCCTCCATCCCGCTCAACGACCGCAAGGTACTGGTCGTTGAGGATGATGAGGATGTCAGGGAGTATATCAAGAGTGAACTATCCCTCTATTTCAAGGTCATCACCGCACAAAACGGAGAGGAAGCGCTCAGAATCATAGAGGAAGACCATGACGAGATAGACTTGATCATCAGCGACATCCGCATGCCGATCATGGATGGCATCGAACTTCTGAAACGGGTGCGCGGCAATGATGAATTCTTTGACATACCTTTTATCCTGCTCTCAGCCATAGCGACAATAGAAAAACAGCTTCAGGGAGCCCGTTTCGGTGCTGACGCCTATCTGCCAAAACCATTCAGTCCTGCACTTTTGACCGGCAAGAGCATAGCATTGATTCAGCAGCGAGAGCGTCTGAAGGCCGCCTATGGAGCCTCTGGGCGGAGCAAGACCCAGACAAAGACGACAGAGAAGAATGAAGAGCAAGCCACACCGCTGATTACCAGCGAGCGCGACCGGAAATTCCGCGCCATCATCGACATGAAGATAGAATCCAACTTGTCCAATCCCGATCTGCTGGTAGATGATCTGGCGCAATCCACGGGATACGGCCGCTCTCAGTTCTACAGCAAGATGATGGAAGTGACGGGCAAGACTCCCAAGGACTATATCCGCACGAAGCGGATGATCCGTGCCGCAGAACTGTTGCGCAGCGGCGAGATGATCACCGTGGCAGAGGTCGCCTATCAGGTGGGTTTCACCGATGCCCTTTACTTCAGCCGTTGTTTCAAGCAATATTATGGCATGACCCCTTCGAAATATCAGAAAGGCTGACCCAATGCAAACACCCCTGGCTGCCACTGCGAGCCAGGGGTGTTTTTAACTTACTTGATGAATCTAACCTAACAATAAAACTCAATAGAAGGACAGAGACGTTTCACAACGGAACTGTCCTTTTTTGTGAAAATTACCTAATATATGACTAAAAATTATCTATATAGATTTTCAATATCCAGGGTTCTGCCAGGCTTTCTTCTGCTCATCACTCAGGTCACTGCCATCCTCGTTCTTCAGACCGTCGATAAACGACTGCGGGATAGGACGGTAGTTGTGACGGTCTTGGATATTGGGAGCGGCCTCCGTATTGAATGCCTTGGCGCGAGGCACCAGACTCTTGGTACGAGAGAGGGTCTCCCAGCGCTGCCACTCACCGATCAGTTCACGGGTGCGCTCGTTGAGGATGAATTGGATAGCCCTTTGTTTCTGGTCTGTCACACCCAGTTTCGACAAGATGGCCTCATCTTCTGCAGGCAGTTTCTCCCAACTCCAGTTGGTCAGGTTGGAAGCCTCCGTCGTGACGGGCTGGTCGGGGTTCGACAGATAATAGGTGTTCATCCAGAGATTGGAGTTGATGTAGTTGGTGGCAGCTGAGCCCGTATTCAGCGCATTCTTCTCGAATGCCTGTGAGCCATCGACGTAGTAGGAGCGGTTCTCACCCGACTTCCACTGTGCGCGGGCGCGGATCACATCGATGTCTTTCTTGGCAGAAGCATAGTCACCCAGTCGGACGTAGCATTCTGCGCGGATCAGGTAGGTCTCACCCAGACGGGCCATGATGACATCACGGAAGGAGTCACCCTTCTCAGCCTGGCGTGTACCGTCAGCAGTCTTGTTGATGCCGGCGAAGAAATTGCTGTACTTGTAGCCCGGAGTCATGAAGGTAGGAGCCACATACACACCGTTCTGGTAAAGCACGGAGGAGTTGGGAATCCACTGACCTGGTTTGGAAGTCAGGTTGCCGCTTGTGGGAGTCTGGCGCTCGCCGACTTTCCATTCCGGCAGACGGCCAGCATCATCCTTGAAGGTCGGTTCCTGCTTGTTGGCACCAAACTTATAGTTGTCGTAGGTGTGGTCATCTTTTTTGTTGAGAATCATGATGATACCCGGATCACCCAGTTCCACGCCCGATGCACCCTTGTCGGCGATGTTGTTGACACCGAAAACGGTCTTGAAGGTCTTCCACAGACGGGCATCGTTGACATGGTCGTATGCCGAGTAGGTGTATTCCGTCGGGCGGCAGCGCTGGAAGTCCATGTCTCCAATCCAGTATCCACGTCTTACCCAACCGTTGGAGAAGTTGGAGAACTGTGGACAGAAGTAGTTGTATGTGCGGTTGCCGAAGCGTCCGATGGTGGATGAGGAGTTGTTGAAGCCAGCGGCCATCAGGATCTCGTCGAGTTGTTCGGTAGCGCAGTCCACACCATTCCAGTCAGCATAGAGGTTGCTGTAGTTGGGAGCCAGTTGGCGTGCTCCGATGGCATAGTTGCAGGCATTGATGGCTTCGCGCAGGTCAGCCTCCTTGGTGCTGCTGTTGAAAGCATCGCAGCGCTCCGAAGCACGGAACAAGAGAGCCTTTGCCAGGAAATGAGCAGCGGTGGCCTTGGTCCAGGTGATGCCTTTTCCGTAGGTGAAATCCTCGCCAGGAAACAGCTCATAGGCTTGGCGCAAGTCAGAGATGACCTGTTCCCAGCACTGTTCCTCGGTGGCTCTTTGGAAGTTGCGCACCACGCCGGAGGTCGGTGTCAGTTGGAGCACCACTCCGCCATACTGAGCTGTCAGACGGTAGTAGTTGTATCCGCGGAGGAAGTAGGCGTGGGCCAGACAGCGGTTGCGCACCTTCTCGTCCTTGATGATGTTAGCTTTGGCGATGATGGTATTGCAGGAAGCGATGCCGTAATAGACCTCGTCCCAGAGGGCCTGCGGTTGGGGGCAGTTTCTGTTGGTGCCTTGCACCACGGGTCCGAACCGCGAGTCATATTCATTCCATGCGTCAGAGGTCAGGTCATTGCCGCTGGTGAACTCATCTGTGCCATACAAGGTGATGCCGTATGCCCATTCATATCCGAAGTGCCAGCGGATGTTGCCGTACAATGAAACTGTGAGAGCCTCCAGTCCTTCTTCTGTGTCAAAGTAGTCCGTGGAATACTTGGTGGTCAGGTCCTCATCCAGGAAGTCGCTGGAGCAGGATGTGACGCCTGCCGTCATCGAAGCGGCGAGCAGGCCACCTATGATATAATGATAGAGTTTCATATTCTATTTATCTTTAGTTGTTGTTGTCGTCAATTAGAATCCAATTTCCAAACCGAATACAAAGCTGCGGTTGAAATAAGTGCGGCCAGTGTCGAGGTCAAATCCGTTGATGGATTGTTTCAGACTGAATGGATTGATGACCTGTGCATAAATCTTGGCATGTGAGAGACCGGAGCGGTAGAGCACGTTCTTGGGGATGCTGTATCCCAGCGAGATGTTGCGCACCTTGATGAAGGATGCTTTCTTGTATCCCAGCTTTCCAGAGAACTGGTCGGCAGATCCGGATGTGGCCTGGGCCAGGATAGGCATCTGGTATTCTGCACCGGTGTTGTCGGGTCTCCAGTAGTCTATCTCACGCTGGTTGCCGTGTGCAGTCTCTGCCTCACCGCCAGTGTTGAAGTAGTAACCCATGCGTCCAAACATGTTGATGCCCAGTTCCAGTCCCTTCCAGTTGAAGGTGTTCTGCCATCCCATGGTGGTTGTCGGGTTTCTTCTGCCGAGCAGCACGCGGTCGTCGTTGGAGTCCATCTTGTAGTCACCGTTCTGGTCAACGGGTTTCACCATACCCGGACGGAATTTGTAGCCGTTCTCGTTCCATTTGGTCATCTCGGCCTGGTCTTCCGGAGTATCTTGCCAGATACCGTCGGTGGCGAAGTCATAATAGACGCTGATGCTCTCGCCGATGAACCATCCGTTATCGACCATGTCGTTCTTGCCGTAGGCCAGTTCGACGATCTCATCCTTTTGGTAGGCGATGTTGAAGTCGGTCTCCCAGGTGAAGTCCTTGGTCATGACGGGGAGGGCATTGAGGGTGAACTCGATACCATGGTTCTTGGTCTTACCGATGTTGGACAGTGTGCTGGGGAATCCGGTCAGAGTGGGGATGGTGGTGGACATGATCAGGTCGTTGGTTCTCGACCAGTAGAAGTCGAGGCTACCGAAGATGCGGCTCTTGAGGAAGCCGTAATCGATACCGACGTTCCATTGTGTGGTTTTCTCCCAGCCCAGTTCGGGATTGGCCATCGTCAGCTGGTTGGCCATATAATAAGGTTCGTTGGTGGTATAGCCCTGTACGTTCCACAGTTTGCTGTCGGCAGCGTTGAAGGGGAGGAATACACCCGTGATATCACCTTTGGTGCTGTAGGGGCTCACGGCGGAGTTGCCGGTGACACCCACGCCGAGGCGGAGTTTCAGGTTGCTCACCCAGTTGACATTCTGCATGAAGCTTTCCTCGCCAATGCGCCATGCGAAGGCAGCGGAGGGGAAGAAGTCCCATTTGTGTCCGTCGGCCAACTGCGAAGCACCGTCCCAACGACCGCTGACGGTGAGGAGGTAACGCTCGTTGAAGCCGTAGTTGAGTCGGATCATGTAGGATTCCAGCTGTCTGTCGGTCAGACCAGAACTCATGGACGCTTTCTTGGTGGCATCAGTGACATCGACGGTTCCGAAGGCATTCCAGAGATAGGAGTCCTTGGCCAGGTCCTGAGCCTGCATCGAAGAGTTTTCGATATTCCACTTCGAGGCTGTCTGCAACAGGGTGACGCCCAGCTTGTGCTTCTCAGCGAAGGTGCGGTCATACATGATCATGTTGTCGAGTGTCCAGGAGAAGTCGCGGCGGTTCTGCAGGCGGGAGAAGTTGGTACCCTCCGTACCGTCCTGGTTGATTTTGTGTGCAGAGAATCCATCGACATAGACACCCTCACGCCAATGGCGGAAGTCAGGACCGAAGTTGATTTTATAGCGCAGTCCCTCGACGGGTTTGAAAATCTCGCCGAAGTCAACGGTGGCGGAGAAGTTGCCGAGTGCGCGGAAAGTCTGTGATTTCTGCTGTGAGTGTTTCCACTCCTCCATGATGGTATAGACGGTTGTCTCGCCGCCCGGATGGGTGACCACATTGCCGTTCTCGTCATAAGGCACGGCGAAGTTGTAGATTTGTTTGGCGGTGCCGTAGATGGCATCAGGCACAGAACCGGAGCGTCCTTGGAGTGTTGACATACCATAGTCCTGTTCCTGCCATGATCCATTGATGCTGGCCTGGATGGTGAACCACTTCGTAGGTTTGATGTTGACGCTTACCTTACCTGTATAGCGGTCATACCACTGACCCTTCTGCGTACCCTTGTTGCTCAGGTATCCGAAGGAGGCGTAGGCATTCATCTTGTCTGTGCCGCCGCTGACAGCGAGTGTGTGCTCGTGTGAGAGAGCGGTCTGGGTCACATAGTCTGTCCAGTCGGTGTTGGTCACCTTCGAGGGATCCCATGAACCGCTGGCCCATCCTTGTTTGATATTGTTCCAGGATGTGTGGTTGTCCTCAGAGGTGTCGAAGAGTTTCTCATCGTTGGCCATGGTGGGGGAATTGGGGTGTGCGAATTCCTCGGAGTTCTGGTTGTAGGCAGCCCAGCGGCGGAACTGTATCATGTCGGCGGCGCTCATGGATGGTGAGCGGTCCACGATATTGGATACGGTCAGCGTTCCTGTGTAGTCGATGCTCATCTTGCCCGTCTTGCCTTGTTTGGTGGTCACGAGGACAACACCATTGGCACCACGAGAACCGTAGATGGCGGTGGCAGAAGCATCTTTCAGGATATCGATGGTCTCGATGTCGCGTGGGTTGAGGGTTTCAATGGCAGAGGCCGACATGAGGGGCACGCCATCGACGACATAGAGGGGGGCGTTGCTGGCTCCGATGGAGCGCTGTCCACGGATGAGGATGCTGCCCAACTGTCCCGGGCGCTCATTGGTGGTGATGTCGACACCGGCGGCTTTACCCTGCATGGCCTCAAGGGCGTTGCTCACAGGACGGGCATTCAGTTCCTCGCTGCTCACGCTGGCGATGGCACCTGTCACGTCACTCTTTTTCTGGACGCCGTAACCGACCACCACGACTTCGTCGAGCAGTTGCCTGTCTTCCTCAAGGGTGATGTTCAGGGAAGATTTACCGTTGACATTGACGGTCTGAGAGGCGAATCCCACATAGGAAACGACAAGGCTTCCGTTAGCTGGAACATTGTCGAGGGTGAAATGACCATCGAGGTCGGTTACCGTACCGGTCGAGGATCCCTTGACCAAGATGCTGGCACCGATGATGGGTTCACCATTGGCATCCACAATTGTTCCTGTCACTTTCTGCTTCTGTGCACCTTGTGCAGAAACCGTCTGCTGGACTCCGAAGAGCATTCCCATGCAGACGAGAAGCATCAAACAAAAATGTTTCTTTGACATAGGTTTTTAATTAGGTGAATAATAGTATTTTGATAATCGGATATGCGAAGTAGGTATTTTTCGATGACAAAAGTACGATGAAGCGAGACCTTTGGCTATGTAATTTTGTCCATTTTAGATGTATAAACGTCCTAAATTGTGCTTTTCTGACGTTTTTGTTAGTTTTTATGTTATATTTGCATAACATTTAAAACTTTTCATGATGAAACGTTATGCTTTTAAAATGTTCCTCAAACCAGGTTGTGAGGAAGAGTATGCCAGGCGCCATGCCGCCATCTGGCCAGAGTTGGTGAAAATGATCAAGGATGCGGGTGTGTGCAACTACAGCATCTATTGGGACAAGGAGACGAACATCCTTTTCGGCTATCAGGAGTGCACGGGTGACAGCAACAGTCAGGACACGACCGATGTGGATCCCATCACCCAGAAGTGGTGGGACATGATGGCCGACATCATGGAGGTGAATGACGACAACTCACCCGTCACCATCCCCATTCAAGAAGTGTTTCATTTAGACTGAACGTCATCCTCGTCCTTGAAGAGGTCGAAAGAAGCAGGCAAATGCGAGAGGCTGATCTCCTGTTGCCGTTCTTTTTCAGAACTGAGTCTCAGGTACCATGACCCAGGGAGCTGAACCCATGTGATGCTGTCGGGCAGGGAAGAGGCGACAGAGAGGTGGAGCGTGGCTTCCATATTGGGGAAGCCTCCGCCGGCTTTTTGGTTATATTCGTTCGCATGTGGGTCATCCTCTTTATCGTATCCCTCGAAGTAGAATTTATAGCTGGCATCACAGGGATACATGGTGCCGTCGGGCAGTTCGGCATAACTCACATGATAAGTACGGTTCCATTTGTCGATGCGGTATCCCGACATGACACGGGCCAGGGAGAGCAGGACGGACGACATGCGCTCTTGTTTGTTGGTCTCGGTGCCCGTGAAACGGTAGGCCGAACGGATGATGCAGCGTGCGGTGTCGATGAGGATACGGCCACGGTCGTCATGGCGGTTTTTTGAGCGGAACACCAGTTCCAGTTCATCTTTGTTGCTGCTTTCGTACTCTTTGTTCTCACTGAAACGATGGGAGCTGATGAAACCGCCATCGAGTTCTTCCACGAAGTCTTCGTAGAGTATGCGGCGCAGGTTGGCCACATCGGTCAGTTGGGTACTGTCGACACTGACGATGTGGCCCTCTGTCTGGCTTAGGCTGTAGTGGTCGTGGTCCTTGCTCTTCATCTTCATCAATCCCTTCGACCGGTAGTTATAATAGGAGTGCTGTTCGATGCTCTGCGTCTGATAGTCATAGCTGAGCACACGGGGTTGCGAGAAATAGACCTTTTGTTTGGTCTTGACCACCTTTCGAAGTTTCTCTCTGATCCATTTCGGTTCGATATTGCGCACGACGATCTCGGCGGTCTGCCGGTAACGGGGAGCGAGAAAAATGGTGTCGGGGAGGCTGGTCACCACGATGCGTTCATAATTGAGATGCGAGATGGTGAGCTTTGTGAAATGAAAATTGATGACAGCCACTCCCTGGTCATTGCTGATGGCCGAACTGAATTGTCCGTTTTCCTTGGTGTAGATGCTGGCCTGCGGGATGGGGCCATGGGTGACCCTGTCGGCCACGACCACTCGGTGCTGGGCATGGACGTAAAGGGTCATCATCATGGAGATGAGGATCAGAAGTGTTTTTTTCATCATGCAGGAATGGGGTGAGAAAGACGTTGGACAGGTGGGTCCTGTCAGACCTTGTCGCCGAAGCACAGGTCACCGGCATCACCGAAACCTGGTACGATATATTTGTGTTCGTTGAGTCCTGGGTCGATGGCGGCGCACCATATCGTTGTTTTTTCCTCGGGGAAGGCCTGTTTTATGGTGTCGAGTCCCTCCGGGGTAGCGATGACGCAGCACACATGGATCCGCTTGGGAACTCCCTTGGAGAGAAACGCTTTATAGCCCAGTTCCATACTTCCACCCGTGGCCAGCATCGGGTCAGCGATGATGAGGTTTTTCTCGTTGATGCTTGGTGTGGCGAGATATTCCACATGGATGCCCACTTGATGGTGCTCCTCATCGGTGTATTCACGGTAGGCGCTCACGAAGGCATTGCCTGCATGGTCGAACACGTTGAGGAATCCCGTGTGGAAGGGCAGTCCGGCGCGGAAGATGGTGGCCAGCACGATTTTGTCGGTAGGCATGTTGACTTTGGAGATGCCCAGAGGTGTGGCGATATCTTTGGTCTCGTAGTCGAGGGTTTTGGAGATCTCATAAGCCATCATCTCACCGATTCGCATGATGTTGTTGCGGAAGAGCAGGCGGTTTTTCTGATAGTCTTTGTCACGGATCTCAGCCAGATACTGGTTGACGATGGAGTTGGTGTCACTCAGGTTGATGATTTTCATGATTAGCAGGATTTTGTTTATGGTTGATTTTTGGTTTTCGGGATGACTTTGCCGTTGATGACCTCGAATCTCCGGTCAAACTCCTCATGGGTGCGTTTCCATCGGTTGTGGCTCCACAGGTAGTAGCGCGGGTCGCGGTGGATGCTTTCCTCCAGCATTTCGAAGAAGCGCCGTGTGATGGCATTCTCCTCCAGTTCGTTGGGGGTGCGCGTGATGAGTTTCATGGTCACGATATACAGTCCTCTTCGTGGCCGTTCCATATCCACATAGAACACTGCATTGTTCATTTTCCTCATGATTTTCTCGCCGTTGGTAAACACTGGCGTGTCATGGTTGAGGAAAGGCAGCCACAGGTGTATGTTGTTCCATTTGGGGGTCTGGTCCGAGATATATCCGAAGTAAGACATCTTTTTTTCACGCCGGTAGGTGAGCAGGTATCTGAGGATGTCTTTTTTAGGCACGCACACACCGCCCAGATGTTGGCGCAGGTTGAGGAAGAGCCGGTCGAACGCCTTGTTGTAGAGCGGATGGTAGATCAGTCCCATGATGGCATCGGGATAGCGTTTGAAACCCAGTCCGGTGGCAGAGAGATATTCCCAGTTGCAGTAGTGTCCCAGAATGCCGGCACAGGTCTGTCCGTCGTCGAAGCATTTTTCCACTTCCTCCACGTTGCGGAACTTGAGGTGCTGGCGCATCTTCTCCGGGGTGATGGAGAGCAGTTTGATTGTCTCCATGAAATAATCGCAGAGGAAATGGTAGAAACCGCGCTCAATGCGTTTGATTTCCTTGATGTCCTTCTCGGGGAACGACGAGGTGAGGTTGTTTCTCACCACCCGTTTGCGGTATCCGACGATGTGGTAGATCAGCAGGTACAAGCAGTCGGAGATCCCGTAGAGTATGCGGAAGGGCAGCAACGAGAAGAGGTAGAAGAATCCGTATATGATGGGGTAGAGGATGTTCATGATGCCTGCATGTCGTGAAGTTTCTTGTAATAGCCGTCGGCGGCGAGCAGTTGGTCGTGAGTACCCCTTTCCACGATGCGTCCCTCGTGGAGCACGCAGATCTCATCGGCATTGCGGATGGTGGAGAGGCGGTGGGCGATGGCCACCGTGGTGCGGGTTTTCATCAACCGTTCGAGGGCGTCCTGCACCAGTCTTTCGCTTTCGGTGTCGAGGGCCGAGGTGGCTTCGTCGAGGATCAGGATGGGAGGGTTCTTGAGGATGGCCCGGGCGATGCTCACCCTCTGGCGCTGTCCGCCTGAGAGTCGTCCGCCACGGTCGCCGACGAAGGTGTCGTAGCCGTTTTCCGAGGCCATGATGAACTCATGGGCGTTGGCGATGCGGGCAGCCTCTTCCACCTGCTGGCGGGTGGCCTCCTTCACTCCGAAGGATATATTGTTGAAGAAGGTGTCATTGAAGAGGATGGACTCCTGGTTGACGTTGCCGATAAGAGAGCGAAGGTCATGCAAGCCCAGTTCGCGCACGTCGATACCGTCGATGAGCACCTGTCCTTCCTGTACGTCGTAGTAACGGGGTATCAGGTCGACGAGAGTGGATTTTCCGCTTCCGCTTTGCCCTACGAGGGCCACGGTCTTTCCCTTTTCGATGGTGAGGTTGATGTCGCGCAGCACCCATTGCTGTCCGTATCTGAAAGAGACGTTGCGGAACTCTATGGCATGGTTGAAGCTGCTGATGGATTTCGGGTGCTCAGGTTCTTTGATTTCCACCTCCGAGAGCAGGATCTTATCGACACGTTCCATCGAAGCCAGTCCTTTGGGGATGTTGTATCCCGCTTTTGAGAATTCTTTCAGCGGGTTGATGATGCTGTAGAGCATCACCATGTAGTAGATGAAGATCGGACCGGAGAGTGTCTGGTTGTTGAGCACGAGCATGCCGCCGAACCACAGGACGATGACGATCATCACTGTGCCCAGGAACTCGCTCATGGGATGAGCCATCGACTGTCGGATGTTGACACGCATGATGTCGTTGCGGTAGGCGCTGTTGATGCTGTCAAACCGGTTGTTCATCTTCTCCTCAGCACAGAAAGCCTTGATGATGCGCAGTCCGCCGAGCGTCTCCTCCACCTGGCTCATGGTGTCGCTCCACAAAGCCTGTGCCTTGATGCTCTTTTTCTTGAGTTTGCGGCCGATGTAGCCCATAAACCACCCCATGACAGGAACGATGATGAGCGTGAATAAGGTCAGTTGCCAGGAGATGAAGAGCAGCATGGCGAAGTATCCCACGATCAGGATGGGGTTTTTGAACAACATGTCGAGGCTCGACATGATGGAGTGCTCGATTTCCTGCACGTCGCCGCTCATGCGGGCGATGATATCGCCTTTGCGCTCCTCGGAGAAGAATCCCAGCGACTGAGCGTTGATCTTGCGGTAGAGCTGGTTGCGGATGTCTCTCACCACGCCGGTCCGGATGGGAATGATGGTGGCGGAGGAGAGGAAGTAGGCACCCGTCTTGAGCATGGTCATGAAGGCCAGGAAAAGTCCGATGAAGAGCAGTGTGGTGGTGGGACCGAGATTGCCGATCATCTGGTTGACGTAGTAGTTCATGTTGTTCATCAGCACGTCCTGCGCATGGCTCCAGTCCCAAGCCATCAGTGAGGTGGCCGTCTCGGCGTCGCCTGTCTTGAAGATGATCTGGAGGATAGGGATCAGTGCGGCAAAGGAGAAGATGTTCAAGACCACCGAAAGGATATTGAACAGCACCGACAGTACGAGGTATTTCTTGTAAGGCGGTATGAAACGTTTGAGAACTTGTAGGAATTGCCGCATATCGTATTATCCGTTTGTCTGGTTATCTTCGCATACCCCCAGCAAAGTGGCGCTTGAGGAACCTGTGATTCTCACCTTCACCGTCTCTCCGATATGGTGTGACCCCCGGTCGAAGACCACGGCTTTGTTTTGCTCGTTGCGCCCCATGAGCTGTTGGCGTGACCGTTTGCTGTAACCCTCGACAAGTACCTCGAAGGTCTTGCCCTCGTCGCGCCGGTTGGCTTCAGCCGACAGTTGGGTCTGCAATTGTATGAGTTGGTTGAGCCTTCTGATCTTCTCCTCCTCCGGCACATTGTCGGGAAGGTGTTTCGAGGCGTAGGTTCCAGGCCGTTCACTGTATTTGAACATGAAGGCCGAGTCATAGCCCACCTCACGCATCAGTGACAGCGACAGCTGGTGGTCTTCCTCCGTCTCGCTGTGGTATCCCACGAAGATGTCGGTCGATAACCCGCAGTCGGGGATGATGCGGCGGATGGCGTCCACCCGTCCCAGGTACCACTCACGGGTGTATTTGCGGTTCATGAGTTGCAGGATGCGGTCGCTGCCGCTCTGCACGGGCAAGTGGATATGACGGCAGACATTGGGCATGTCGGCGATGACGTGCAGTGTCTCGTCGCTCATGTCCTTGGGGTGGGAGGTGGTGAATCGGATGCGCATGCCGGGCACCGTCTCCGCCACCTTGCGCAGCAGTTGTGGGAAGTTGACATCATTTCCTCCGTTGACGCAGTGGTAGGAGTTGACGTTCTGTCCAAGCAAGGTCACCTCCTTGTATCCCCGTGCCTCGAGGTCGCTCACCTCACGGAGGATGCTCTCCACGTCACGGGAGCGCTCCCGTCCGCGGGTATAGGGCACGATGCAGTAGTGGCAGAAGTTGTTGCACCCTCTCATGATGCTCACGAATCCGCTGATGCGGTTGCCGGCGATGCGCTGGGGCACGATGTCACGGTAGGTCTCCGTTGTGGAGAGCTGGATGTTGATGGCTTTGTGTCCCATCTCAGCCTGAGCGGTCAGGTCGGGCAGGTTGAGATAGGCGTCGGGCCCGGCCACGATGTCGGCGAAATGGTTTTCGAGGAGGTCTTCCTTCACGCGTTCCGCCATGCAGCCGAGCACGCCGATGAGACGTCGGTGCCCCTTTTTGTTTTCCGCATGCAAGGCTTCCAGCCGGCGGAAAATCTTGTTCTCCGCGTTCTCACGCACCGAACAAGTGTTGAGGAACACGGCATCGGCCTCCTCGAGTTTGTCGGTTGTTTCATATCCCGCCATCTGCATGACGGCGGCCACGACCTCACTGTCGGCCACATTCATCTGGCATCCGTAGGTTTCGATGTATAGTTTCTTCATCTTTTCTTTTTCTTGGTGTTTTTCCGCGGCGAATCCAAACGCCGCGTGAGCGGGTAGAGCAATGCCCAGCACAGGGAACCGCTGACGACTCCGGCGAGGGCATCAATGGCATAGTGAGCCCGGATATAAACGGTGGAGAGGCAGAGCAGTATGGCGAAGGGCAGGAGTACCCAGAAGAGCTTTCTCAGTCTGAAGACCCATGCGGAAAGCATCAGGACCATACATACGCTTACATGACTGCTCGGGAAGGCTGCGATGGGCCGTTCACCCGCCTGATGAGCCTGTTCGACGAGTGCGTAAAACCATCCGTCGGTATAACCAGGGCAAGTCATGCGCACCTGCTGGTGGTTGAAATGGTCGTGCAGGTTGGGGAAGTGGCCTTGTGCGATTTCATCGATGCCGACGGCCTCGTAGTAGAACTGTGGTCCTCCCACGGGCAGGAGGATGAAGATGACGTAATGGATGAAGAATGTGCCGATGATGATCGTCACCACCCTTTCAAACGACACCCTCTTGACGAGGAGAATAGCCACGGCCACGACAGCCATCATGGGGTAGTAGCTGTAATAGCCCATGCACATCATCTCACTGAATACGGCACTGTTCATCACATTGGAGAACAGCAGGGCCGGCTGGCAGCCGAAAAGACCCTGTTCCCATGAGGCGAAGATGTGGTCGAGGTTGGGAAAAATCCTGTTGAGTTCAAAGATGTCGGGATACCACCAACTGAGGAGAGACATCTGTACGACAGCCCTTGCCGTACGTGTCAGTCCGCAGGGCAGCATTCTGTAAACACCCCACAAGGCGAGTGTGATGGCGAGGATTTTCAGCCGTCCCCAGATCATGCTTTCGGCGTTGATCAGTTGCGAGTGCATCACGCCTGCCATGACGAGCGTGGCGGCAAGATAAGCCAGGACGATCCATTCGTATGCCATCAGGCCTTTCTTGGGATTCTTCTCCAAGCAGAAGAGGTATTTGAGGAAATTTCTCATGTTTGTGCGCTTACAGCCAATGCTGTTGTTTGTACCATTCCACAGACCTCCTGACCCCCTCTTCCAATTTCACTTGAGGGTTGTATCCCAGTTGGTCGATGGCCGGTTGGATGTCACAGCGCCAGTTGCGCTGTTTCAGAATGTAATATTTGTCGTTGTTGAGTGCGGTCATCTTGCCGGTCATTCTGCCCCAGTACTCGCCACAGAACGTGACGGCACGGAGCACCCATAGCGGCGCCTTGATGCGGAGCAGCCATTTGTCGCCCAGACAATGGCGGAGATGGTCGCTGAAAGCCCTCGACTGATACACCTCTCCATCGCTGAGGAAGTACTTGCTTCCGGTCTTTCCATGGTCGATGGCCAGGAAGACCGCCTGCACGACATCCGAGACATAGACGAAGGTGATGTCCTGCTGCGTGTATCCCACCGAGAAATCCACATGCTGCTTGATGCTTTTGGCCATCATGAAGTAGTCGCGCTCCCGTGGTCCATAGACGCCTGTGGGCCGCAGGATGACGTAGGGGAAGTCCACGCCTTTCGCCGCAAGGCTGTCGAGCCATCGTTCGGTGGCCAGTTTGCTTTTGCCGTAAGCGGTGTTGGGCTGTGGGGTGTCATCCTCCCGGATTTCCTGATAAGGCTGCTGTTCCCTGATGGGACCGAAGATGCTCAGCGAACTGATATAGATGAATCTCCGGAGAGGTTGCTTGGTGGTCAGGAGAGCCTCCACCAGATTTTGCGAGCCTACGGTGTTCACTTGATGGAAATCCTCCGCATGAAGGCATTTTGTCACACCGGCAGCATGCACCACATAGTCAAAGGCATGGCCCTGAAGCTGTTCGCAGAGCTTTGCGGCATCGTTGAGGGAGAGTTCGATGAAATGGATGCGGCTGTCGGTGAGGAAAGCCCGTGAACTGCTTTTCCTCACTGCGGCCCACACCTCCATGCCTTTGGCAAGAGCCTCCTCTACGATGAAACTGCCAATGAATCCGCTGGCACCGGTTATTAATATACGTTCCATGACACTTTTCTGCGCTCAGCAAAACATTATGATGTGCAAAAGTACATCAAAAAAGCGAACTGACCAAAAATGCCGCCCTCATTTCGTGTCCCCCTGCCAAATATGGAGCCGAAATGAGGGCTTTGTGGTTAAAAGATAGTTTTTTATATCGATGAGACATCCAATATTAAAGATATTTTTCTAAATTTGCAGAAACAAAAATGCATATACTATGGGAAAAGGAAAAAAAGGCGGCAAACGCATGAACAAGAGGCAAGTGACGGATAGTCTGATGAGTTATTTCCAGTCTTATCCCAATGAGGAATTGTCTTTCAAGAAGATTTTCAAGGATCTTGGATTCAATACCCATCCCCTGAAGATGCTGGCCATCGAAGTGATGGAGGAACTGGCGTGGGACGATTACCTCAGCAAGGTGTCAGCCACCTCCTACCGGCTCAATCTCAAAGGTCAGGTTCAGGAGGGCATTTTCCGCCGCAAGGCCAATGGCAAGAACAGCTTTATTCCAGATGATGGCGGAAAGCCTGTTTTCGTGGCGGAGCGCAACTCGATGTTCGCCCTTGACGGCGACCGTGTGAAGGTGACGTTCAACGCCCGCCGCACCCATCATATCAAGGAAGCGATGGTGACGGAGATCCTCTCCCGTGCCCGCGACACGTTTGTCGGTCAGCTCAAGGTGGAGCGCGACTATGCCTTCCTGGTCACCGACAGCAACATCGCCATGGACATCATGGTGCCGAAAAAACGGTTGAAAGGCGGCAAGACCGGCGACAAGGCGGTGGTGAAGATCACCCAATGGCCCAGCCGTGAGTCGAAAAACATCATCGGCGAGGTGGTGGATGTGCTGGGCAAGACCGGCGACAACACTGTGGAGATGCACGCCATCCTCGCCCAATATGGCCTGCCCTACAAGTATCCCAAGGCTGTGGAAGAGGCCGCAGAGAAGATACCGTTTGAGATTTCCCCGGCCGAACTGACCGGCCGCGAGGACTTCCGTGAGGTCTGCACCTTCACCATCGACCCGAAAGACGCGAAGGACTTCGATGATGCCCTGTCGGTGCGCAGCATCGGCAAGGGTATGTGGGAAGTGGGCGTGCACATCGCCGATGTCTCCCATTATGTCAAGGAGGGTTCCGTGATCGACAAGGAGGCTCAGAAGCGTGCCACCAGCGTCTATCTCGTTGACCGCACCATACCGATGCTTCCCGAGCGCCTTTGCAACTTGATTTGTTCGCTTCGTCCCGATGAGGACAAACTGTGCTACAGCGTCGTCTTCGAAATGGATGACAATGCCAATGTGCGTGCTTGGCGCCTGGTGCACACCGTCATCCGCAGCAACCGCCGTTTCGCCTACGAGGAGGTGCAGCAGATCCTGGAGGACAACGGTGTGGTCGATGGGACAGGCAAGCCGGCTCCCAAGGCCCCCAAGGGTGGATACAAGGGAGATCTCGCCGAGGAGTTGATCGTCCTCGACCGTCTGGCCAAGCGGTTGCGTGAGGAGCGTTTCAAGAATGGTGCGGTGAAGTTTGAGCGGGAGGAACTGCATTTCGACATCGACGAGAAAGGCAAGCCCGTCAGGTGCTATTTCAAGGTTTCCAAGGATGCCAACAAACTCATTGAGGAATTCATGTTGCTGGCCAACCGCACGGTGGCTGAGAGCATCGGCCGGGTGCCGAAGGGCGTCAAGGCCAAGACGCTGCCTTACCGTATCCATGACTCACCAGACCCCACCAAACTGGAGAACCTGCGGGAGGTGATTTCGAAGTTTGGCTACAAGTTGAAGACCACAGGCACCCGTGGAGCCATCTCCAAGAGCCTCAATGCGCTGATGACCGACTGCACGGGCACCCGCGAGCAGAACCTCATCCAGACCGTGGCTTTGCGTGCGATGATGAAGGCGCGCTACAGTGTTCACAATATCGGCCATTATGGTTTGGCCTTCGACTACTATACCCATTTCACCAGCCCCATCCGCCGCTATCCCGACACGATGGTCCACCGGCTGCTCACCCGTTACCAGCAAGGAGGGCGCAGTGCCAACAAGGACCATTACGAGGAGTTGTGTGAGCACTCCAGCGACATGGAGCAAATAGCCGCCAATGCCGAGCGCGACTCCATCAAGTACAAGATGGTGGAGTTCATGTCCGACAAGATCGGCAATGTCTATGAGGCGCACATCAGTGGCATCCAATCGTATGGCATCTACTGTGAGATTGACGAGAACCATTGTGAGGGCATGGTGCCCATGCACGATCTCGACGATGACTACTACGAGTTTGACGAGCGCAACTACTGTCTTGTCGGCCGCCGCCATCATCATAAGTTCCAGTTGGGCGACCCGATCACCATCAAGGTTGCCCGTGCCAATGTAGAGAAACGTCAGCTGGATTTCACTTTGGCAGATTAGCATCGTCATGAGTATCCGTTATACCCGCAAGGAAGAGCACCTCAACACCTGGTCGCATGCCGCCGGCATCCTGATGGGTGTCACCGTAGGGGTGATCTTCCTTGTCATGTGTGCCGGGAAGGGTTTTGGATGGGCACGTTTTGGAGTGATCCTCTATCTGGTGGGCATGTTGGGTTCCTACATCTCATCCACGGTCTATCATGCTCTCCCCCGCCGCAGCAAGTGGAAGGAGCGCATGCGCCGCTGGGACCATGCCGCCATCTATTGGCACATCGCCGGTTCGTATTCCCCCATCACCTTGGTGGCGCTTCGTGAGGATGGCTTTTGGGGATGGGGATTGTTTGCCTTCGTCTGGGCCTGTGCCATCGCCGGGACGATAACCAGTTTTGTCCATCTCAAGGAGCACAGCAATCTGGAGACAATTTGTTTTGTGGGCATGGGCTTGAGTGTGCTGGCTGCCTTCAAGCCCTTGGTTGATAATGTGAGTACGGCCGCCGTGATCTGGATTATCGCCGAAGGTGTATGTTATATCACGGGAGCCGTTTTTTATAGTTTCAACAAGCAACGCTACATGCACAGCGTCTTCCATTTCTTTGTCCTGGCCGGTTCGGTCTGCCACATCATCGCCGTCTGGGATATGCTGCTGGAGGTGGGAGCCGGCATTTAGCACACTCAGAATCTCCATCTGGCCTGCAATTCCAGGTCGGTCTGCGATGAGCGGTCGATCTGCTGGTAACTGCTGGAGATATGGTTTCTGTCGAAATAGTTCACCGTCGAAAGGTGGGCGATGAGCATCAGATGCCGTCCGAGGTCGGCCCGGACGGAGAGCGCATACCTGATGCCCTCTCCATAGAAAGACTTGTAGGAATAAGTATAAAGCACCCCTTGTTCATAACCATAGATGCGGCTGTCGCTGTCATCGGTGTCGAAATAGCCCACGCAGGCATTCATCTTGAGCCAGCGGTGGGTGTAGCCGATGTTTTCTGAGATCATCCACCCCAGACTCTTCTTCTCGTCTTCGGAATACGCCCAGTCGGCGGTGGTGGCCAGTCTCCAATCTCCGCAAGGCACGGCAGCGGTCAGTCTTGCGCGGTGTGTGGTCTTGGTGATAAGGGCCGTCTTCTCGTCATTGTCCTGTTCCTGCAGTTTCAGCCGGTATCTGGCGGAGAGTGAGAGGTGCTCTGAGTCATATTGCGCCTGCACCAGGTTGTCCCATGCCTGCGACGACACCTGCGCCTGGTATTTGGCTGCCGGGAAGTAGGCATAGTCGGTGTAGGCGGTCAGTTTGATCTGCCTGGTCGGCAACCACTGAGCACCCAGGTAGAAGCCGCTTTCGTTTTGCACTTTTCCTCCCTCGCTGTAGCTGCGGGCATGCATGGCATGGTATTTCTTGCCGTAAAAACGTTGTATGGCCATCAGCGAGAGGTTGGATGAGGGGGAGTAACTGACGGTGTTGATGGTGGCGACAGCCCCGCATCCTCCTGTAGCTGTCTCTCCGTGGACGGAGAAGCGGTGGCCGGTGTAGCCGTAGTCTGCACTGGCGTTCCAGAAATCACGTCCCGTGGGGTCGTAGAGGTGGTAGCGCAGCGCGGTGTTGGGTTGCAGGGGTTTGCTGTAGCGGCTATAGGAAGCTGTTGCCCCGAGGTGGAACCCCATCCGGAAGAAGTGGATGTTGCCGCCGGCCGTCGTCTCACTGATGTTGTTCTTTTTGTTCATCTCGGTCTCCGTGCGGTGGTATCCACTGGTCACGATGGTGGTGATGGTGGAGTCTCCATGACCGAGGGTGGCGTCTTTTTTGCGGCAAGAAACAAACCCGCTGACATCCAGTCCCTTGGCGACGGTCACCGTGGCCGCCGCGCCTTGCAGGTAGTTGGCCTCGCTGCGTGAGGTATGTGCCCTCAGTCCATAGGTTTGGTTGCCGAGGGAAGAGAGGATGGAGAGTTTGCCGATGCTGAAACTGTTGTTCATCACGAGGCCCATGCCGAAGGAGGCCCGGTAGCGCCCGGCGACGGCCGATTTCAGCCGTCCGATGTCATGCATCTCGGCATAGACGGAGTAGAAGTCATAGCCCAGATTGTTTTTGTTGGCCATGAAGGGCTCGCCTGCATCCTGGGCACCCACGAGCCCGAATCTCAGCCGGTTGGAGTAGGCGAAGCGGTATCTGACGGAGTGCTTGTAAGGATAGCCCAGATACCCTTGTTTGTCACCATGGCGCTCATACATCGGCACGTTGGCGGTGACGATGAGATCATGATGGCCGTAGCGTAGCATTTTTCCTATGTCGGGGACAAAGTCTTTTTCCTTTGTCTCGCAATAGACGAAATGCGAGAGCAAGATCCGGGTATTGTAGTCGAGCGAGAGGATCATGGCCAGTTCGCCCAGCGATTTCATGCCGCCATACTGGTAGAGATAGGCCTGGATGTCCTCCACCTGTTTGTCGCTGAGGAAAGGCAGACTCTGGAGCTGTTCCCTGGTGGCCGTGTTGATGTCGATCGGATGCTGTTCCAGGTCGCACAGCAACTCATAAGTGTCCTCCCAGTCAGCACTCTCGATGTCCTCAGCCGTGGAGAGGTTGGCGAAGGCTTCCTCCCATGGCCTTTGTTGCTGAGCAGTAGCCATGAGCATCCAAAAGAGGAAGGCGAGGGTGAGGAGAGGGCGGAGTGTCCGGTTCATGGTGGTAGGTGTCAAAGTCTTTGCAAACATACTTAAAAATCTCCAAAAAGCATTCATGACGGGTCAGAATTGCTAAAAAAACTATTTTTTATCCCACTTTTGCTCATAGTTTACGCCTTTTTTCCTACTTTTGCCGCCATGAAAGTCCGATTATTGACCATCCTGCTCATTTTATGTTGTCCGGCACTCCATGTGTCGGCACAGGATGTGCCGCAGACGGTAGCCGAGGAACCCACTTTCGTGCCCGAGGTGAAGTTGGCGAAAGCCCTGGTTGACGGCGACAGCGTCCTGTTCATGAAGATGAACAACGTCTATGTCTATCCAGTGATGGAGATCAAGAGCGAGAAGCAGCGCAAGGCTTTCAACCGTCTGGTGCAGAATGTGAAGAAGGTGCTTCCGATTGCCAAGGAGACCAACAAGATCATCATTGAGACTTACGAGTATCTGCAGACCCTTCCCGACCAGAAGTCACGTGATGAGCACATGAAGAAGGTGGAGAAGGAGATCTACCAGAAATACAAGCCCCGAATGAAGAAGTTGACCTACTCTCAGGGCAAGTTGCTCATCAAATTGGTCAACCGGGAATGCAATTCCTCCTCCTACGATATCGTGAAGGCCTTCATGGGACCTATCCGGGCCGGTTTCTGGCAGGCCTTCGCCTGGACCTTCGGAGCGAGTCTGAAGAAGGAGTACAAGCCGGAGACCAAGGACCGTCTCACCGAGCGCGTGGTACTGATGGTGGAAGCCGGACAGTTGTAGAAAGCCAGGATGATCTGCATAAAATTTGGAGGACGTGCCTTTTGGGTCACGTCCTCCTGCATGTTTTAGTAAGATAGTATCAGATAGGTCATTTGGGGTAGTTACTCAGTGAACAGCACCTGAATGACGGTCTGTCCTACTGCTTTGAGGGTATTTTTGTCGATGTGGTCCATATCGTCTGATACGGTGTGCCAGGTTGGTCCAAATGAACTGGCCTCGCAATCCGGGTAATGAGGGATGATATCCACCGTGGGAATGCCGGCTTTCTCATTGACCGGCAGGTGGTCGTCGGTGACGCCTCCTCCAACGTTCTTGGGGAAATATCCGCTGTATCCAGCTGCATGAGCGGCATTCCACACCCGCTCCACGATGCGCGGTGCATATCTCATCGACATGTCCTCCTGGTAGAATTGAGCCGCTTGTCCGCCGACCATGTCGAGCAGGATACCGAAGATGGTGGAGAATCCGTCGGGTTTGTAATGACTTGCCCAGTAGTTGGCTCCCAAGGCCCACGAATTAAAGTCGCTGTGGTTGCTCCACTGCGGCACGCCCCAGTCCTCCGCATCGAAGCAAACGAAATCGATGCCGTAGTTGAGGGAGTCGTTGCCTTGCAGCAACCGTGCCACTTCGAGCATGACAGCCACCCCGCTGGCACCGTCGTTGGCAGCCATCACCGGAGTCATCCAGTTGGTGCTGTCAGGATCATTGTCCGCCCAGGGCCTGCTGTCCCAGTGGGCGCAGATCAGGATGTGCTGTTGTTTCTCAGGATGCACCCGTGCGATGATGTTGGTGGCTTTGAGCATGGTTCCGTCATATCCCGTGAGAGCCGCCTGCTGCAGTTCGACCTGGCAACCAAATTCCTGGAATTTCCCTGCGATCCATTGTCCGCAGCGCTCATGAGCGTCGCTGTTCATGGTTCTGGGACCGAATTCACACTGCGCATAACAATAGGCGTAGGCCGAGTCGGCATTGAAATCCGGCCCTTCCGGTCTCACCTCGATGACCTCTATGGGTTTGGGTTTGCGCTGACAGGAGGCACCGCTGGAGATCATGATGGCCAGCAGTACTATGAGAGGGATGAAGATATTGCTATGTTTCATGCTGGTCTTTAGTTATTGCTGTTTTGCACGAGAGCCATCACCCTGAGCCAGTTGCCGCCCCATATTTTCTGGATGTCGCGCTCGTTGTATTTGTTTTTGAGCAAGGCAAGCGTGAAGTTGATGGCCTCTGAGGAGTCTGCCATGCCTATGATTCCTCCGTCGCCGTCGAAGTCTGTGCCGATGCCTACATGTTCGATGCCCATGATGCGTACGGCATGGTTGAGGTGCTCGATGGCATCGCGTATGTTGGCCTCGCCTTCCTTTCTCAGGAAACCCGGATAGAGGGTGATGTGGGCCACACCTCCCCGTTTTGCGAGTGCCTTCAGCTGGTCGTCGGTGAGGTTGCGGGGCACGTCACAGAGTGCCTTGCAGTTGCTGTGGCTGCACACGATGGGTGTCTTGCTGATTTCAAGTGCATCATAGAAACTCTGTTCGCTGGCGTGGCTCAGGTCGACCATGATGCCCTGCCGGTTCATCTCGCGGATCACTTTCTCACCGAATTTGCTCACACCATGGTTGGTGTCACAGCCTTTCGCACTGTCACAGATGTCGTTGTCGCCATTGTGGCAGAGGGTGATATACACCACACCCCGCTGGGCGAAATGCTTCACGTTGGTGATGTCATGGTTGAGTGCGATACCGTTCTCGATGGCAAACATGATGGACTTGCGCTCTTTGCGCTTGTCTTCATAGAGGTCGGCGGGCGTGCGCGCGATGCTGAGGTATTTGCGGTTGCTTCTCACGATGGCCTCTATCTTGTCAAAAATGAGATTGGCATACTCCATGGGCGTGGTCACGTCGAAGGCCACTTTGGAGGAGAATGATTCACCCATTTTGGGCTGGGGCAGGTAGGCTGCCATGATCACGGCATTTTGCCTTCCATCGGTCATCTTGTGCAGATCGACGAGGATTCTTGGGTCGCGGTGATCAAACTTGATGTCTTGGTGGAAGAACATCGGCGTGTCGCAGTGGGTGTCGAGGGTGAGCACCCTGTCGTGGATGCGCTTGGCCAGTTGGAAGTTGCTGGCTTGCGCCACCAGCCACTCAAACAGTTTCCTGCCTTCCTTCTCAAGGCATTCCGGATGCCATTGCACACCGAGGAATGGCTTGAACTCCGTGCTCTCCATGGCCTCGATGATGCCGTCGGGCGCTTTGGCGGTGACACGGAAATGCTTTCCCGTATCGGCCACGGCCTGATGGTGGAAGGAGTTGACGTAGATGCGCTCTTCCTTGTAGATCCGGAAGAGGATGGAGTCTTTCTCGATGGTGATGGAGTGCGTGGGCAGGTTTCGGTCACCATCCTGACTGTGCTTGATGGTGGCTACTGGTATGGGTTGTGGTTCCTTGTCTTTTTTCTTTTTCTTGTCGCTGTCGGCGGGTTCGCTCTCCTTGGCCTCCTGCATGGTGGCGGGGATGTCCTGCATCACCTTTCCTCCCATGGCCACGGCGAGGGTCTGTATGCCGCGGCAGATGCCGAGGATAGGTATCTGCCGGTTGTAGGCCAGTCGGGTGATGAGCAGTTCTGGCAGGTCACGCACGGCATTGATGCGGTGGAGTTGTGGTGATGGTTCCTCCCCGGTCCAAAGCGGGTTGAGGTCACCCCCTCCTGAGAGCAACAGTCCGTCGATGCCCTCAAGGGTGTTGAGGATGACATCTTTGTCATCCACGGGAGGAATGAGCACCGGCGTGCCGCCGGCCTCCACCACTTGCTGGTAATATGCTTTTGCCATCGTGGCCTCCCCTTCCCAGAAATTGGCAGTGATGCCGATAATGGGTTTGCGTTTGGCTTCAGGGAAGGTGGCGTAAATCGGACTGAGATGAGAATTGAGGTCGAAGGAAGCCATGATCAGTTGTCGATATCGTCAGTCTTTACGGGTATTTCGCGCTTGATGCTCTGCTCAAGCGAGATCAGAGTCTCTGTGGCCACCACTCCGGGAATGCTTTGCAGTTGACTGTTGAGCAGCTGCATGAGTTGCTCATTGTCGCGTGCATAGAGTTTCACGAGCATGGTGTAAGGTCCTGTGGTGAAATGGCATTCCACGATTTCAGGGATGTGGATGAGTCTTTCACATACAGACTTGTACATACTTCCTCGCTCCAGTGTGATGCCCACATAAGTGCAGGTGTGGTATCCCAGGCTTTTGGGATTCACGTCGAATCCGCTGCCTGTGATGATGCCGTTTTCAATCAAGTGTTGCACTCTTTGATGGATGGCTGCCCTGGAAACATTGCATTCTGCAGCTACGTCTTTGAAAGGTATTCGTGCGTTTTTGGAGAGGATGCAGAGGATTTTTTTGTCGAGGTTATCAATTTTTTCTGCTGCCATTTAGGTTCTTGTTTGTAGTTTTGGTATTGTCGTTAGAATGGTTGTCATTTTGATAGCAAAAGTAGCCATTATTTATGAAATAGACAACAATTTGAGCTTTTTTTTCTTTTATCGTCATCTTATTTTTCTTTTTTTGTGGTTTTCCTTTTACTTTTGCATTTCAAAACAAGTTTGTTTTTCTAAATGGACTGAAAAAATGAATATTGCTGTTTTTTGTTCTGCCAACAATGCGCTCGACCCAGAGTTCTTCACCTTGACCCGTCGGTTGGGCGAGTGGATAGGTCGTGGGGGCCATACGCTGGTGTATGGCGGTTGCGATATGGGACTGATGGAATGTGTGGCCAAAGCCGTCCATGATTCTGGTGGACGGGTCGTCGGGGTGATACCCATCCGCTTGGAGAAAGGAGGCCATGTCTCTTCCTACATCGATGTCCAGATTTTGTGTGAGACCTTGGGCGAGCGCAAGCAGTTGATGCTCGACCGCAGCGATGTTGTGGTGGCGTTGCCAGGAGGCATCGGCACGCTCGATGAGATTTTCAGTGTGGCGGCGGAAGGCACGTTGGCTTATCACGACAAACGAGTCATTGTCTATGACATGAAAGGTTTTTGGAATGGCTTGGAGTCTTTGTTGGATGGCTTGCAGCAAAAGGGTGTGATGCGGGGCGACTATCACAGCCGCATCAACTTCGCCCATGATGAAGATGAACTGCTCCGCATGCTGGCTTAAAACAGGTTATCGGGTCGCAGTCCCTTGATCATTTGGTCCATCGTGGGGAGGGCTGCGGTGGGGATGATCACGGCGATGGTCTTGGCCTTCAAATAATCCTCTTCCATATACATGTATCCCCCATAAGGATTTCCCGTGCCCCAGGAGTTCTTGCAGATATAGTATCGCCTGCCCTCATCGTCGCGGGCGATGCCGACGATGGCCATGCAATGGTCGTCGGTGGTCTTCGCATGGTCAAAACCCTGCTGACGGCTCTCCTGACTGATGGGCTTGTGACCTTGGGGAAGTCTGGCAATGCCCTGTCTGAAATCACAACCTGGTTCGCTGGTGTCGCCTTCCCAACAGACGGGATGGCCCGTGCGGAGAGAATGCTCAACATAGCGCATCAGCGAGTCGATGGGTACATTGAAAAAGGCATCTTGGTGATCATTGTCGGGCACTTCGAGGACAAATGACTCCCCAAAGGGATGGTGGCTGAAACTGGTCAGAGCGAGATACTCATCTTTGGCGCAGATGCTGTGGGCAAACTCCAAAGGCGTGTATTGGCAACCCAGCATGAAGACCCAATAGGGCAAGCCACCGATGGCATCGTCGAGTGTCTTGCCGGTCTGCTCGTCGAGCTTGGCCAGTCCTGTCAGGTGTGCCTTGGCTTGTTCGCCGCTCCGCTGCATCTTCATTGCCAGTCCCGAGAGGTCAATATTCTCTGGCATGCGGTAAGAGGTATAGGGCATCGCTCCATAACGATGGAGCAACAGCAGGGCCTTGGTGGACATCCCCCGCAGGGATACATGGTGGCGACGGCCTTTGGCATAGACCATGCGGGCCTGTTCGGCAAGCAACTGACGGGCCATGTAGGCCACCGACAGGTCAATGGAGTCGCCTTGCATGAGGTGCTCGGTCTCTATCGTTGCCAACATGGCATAGATCCAACAGAGTTGGTCCTGGCCTTGGTTTTTTACGGGGGTGGTACGCAGCATCACTTCTGTTCGGAAATGCTCTGCCTCATGACGGGACTTCTCCTGACGATGTGAACAGGAGAGCAACATGGCAAAGCCTGCGGCCAGAAGGATGATGCGCAGTTTCACTTCTTGAGCACCTCCAGGGCTTTTAGGATGATGTCGTTGGTCTCGTTCATCACCTGGAAATACTCGTTCATGTCCCACAGGTCGCGGGCCACCAGGGCCTTGAGCTGGGTGCGCAGGTAGGGCAGGGTGGTGGCCAGTTCCTCGTCGTCCTTGGGTTTCACTTCGGAAGCCTCACCATTGGCGATGACGGAATCGACAAAGCTCTGGGGCACCTCGTAGTTGGCGTTGAAATCCTCAAAAGAGGTGTAGCGCTTCTTGAGCGACTTGCGGTTGGCATCTATATATTTCAGGTTGGCGTTGATGATGGCGCTCTTGGCGGCCAACTGACGGTGGTACTTGGTGTATTTCGTGGTGTCGAGCGGTACGAAATAGTCGGGCATGATGCCACCGCCGCCATAGACGGTGCGATGCTCGCGCAGGGTCTGGTATTTCAGCGAGTCGGCGAAGTGGATGCTGTCGGCATTGGTCAGCTCACCGTTCTTCAACCGGTTGTCGAGGTCCTTGGCATAGTCCTTCTGGTCACCCTTGGTGTAGGGTTTCTGGATGCAACGGCCCGACGGGGTGTAGTAATGGGCGATGGTGAGGCGGATCATCGAACCGTCGGCAAACTCGATGGGGCGCTGCACAAGGCCCTTGCCGAAGGAACGGCGGCCCACGATGAAACCACGGTCCTGGTCCTGGATGGCTCCGGCCACAATCTCTGAGGCGGAGGCGCTGAACTCATTGACGAGGACGATGACGCGGCCACGGTAGGGCGTGGTGCCTCCGTCGGAACGGTATTCGTGGCGCGGGGTGCTGCGCCCGTTGGTATAGACGATCATGTCGCCCTTGGTGAGAAACTCATTGATGACGTTGACGGCTGCCTGCAGATAACCGCCGCCGTTGTCCTGAAGGTCGAGAATGAGGTCGTCGATGCCTTGTTCCTGAAGACGGTTGAGGGCCTTCATGAACTCATCGTAGGTGGTGGCGCCGAAATTGCCGATGCGGATATAGCCCGTGCGTGGACGGATCATGTAGGAGGCGTCGAGGGAATAGACGGGGATCTTGTCACGGATCACGGTGAAGGGTTGCTTGCCCTTGATACCGGGTCTGACAATCTTGAGGTTGGCCTTCGTGCCCTTCGGACCGCGCAGACGGCGCATGATCTCCTCTTTCGACATCTTCACGCCGGCGATGGCCGTGTCGTTGACTTCCACGATGCGGTCACCGGGCAGGATGCCCACTTTCTCGGACGGACCATTGGTGATGGTCTGGATGACGACCAAGGAGTCCTCCATCATGTTGAACTGCACGCCGATGCCCTCGAAACTGCCTTCGAGCGACTCGTTCATGGCTTTCACCTCCTTGGCGGTGGAATAGGTGGAGTGGGGGTCGAGCTTGTCGAGCATGCCACGGATGGCATCTTCCACCAGTTTGTTTTCATCGACGGTATCGACATAGAGGTTGGTGATGGCCATCTCGGCCATGTGCAATTTGCTCTTGGGACTCTTGTCGCCAAGCCTCAGTTGGGCTTGGACACCTATCGTGGTGAGCAGCGCGAGGGCTGCGAGTAGGATTTTTCTCATGATGGTTATGCTTGTTCTTCTTCGGGGATGTCTTCCTCGATGACGAGGTTGTTGATGATGAAATTCTGGCGCTCCATGGTGTTTTTTCCCATGTAGTATTCGAGGAGTTGCTGCACCTGGTCGTTTTTGTGGAGCGTCACCTGTTCCAACCGCATGTCGGGCCCGATGAAGTGGACGAATTCGTCGGGAGAGATTTCACCGAGACCTTTGAAACGGGTAATCTCGGGGTCGGGACCGAGGTCGCTGATGGCTTTCAGGCGCTCATCGTCGCTGTAGCAGTAGCGGGTCACGTAGTCGCTCTTGCGCTCACCTGAGGCACGGTTCTGGTCGGCCTCGGCGATGACTTGCTTGTTCTTGATCTTGGTGCGGCGGGCCCTGACACGGAAAAGCGGGGTCTGGAGCACATAGACATGTCCCTTCTTGATGAGGTCGGGGAAGAACTGCAGGAAGAAGGTGATGATGAGCAGGCGGATGTGCATGCCATCAACATCGGCATCAGTGGCCACTATCACTTTGTTGTAGCGGAGGGTGTCGAGACCGTCCTCGATGTCGAGGGCGGCTTGCAACAGGTTGAACTCCTCGTTCTCATAGACGACTTTCTTGGTGAGGCCGAAGGAGTTGAGCGGCTTGCCGCGGAGCGAGAACACCGCCTGGGTGTTGACATCGCGGCTCTTGGTGATGCTGCCGCTGGCGGAGTCGCCCTCGGTGATGAAGATGCAACTCTCTTCCTTGCGGTCGTTCTTGGTGTCGCTGTAGTGGATGCGGCAGTCGCGCAGCTTGCGGTTGTGCAGGTTGGCTTTCTTGGCGCGCTCGCGGGCCAGTTTGGTGACGCCGGCCATGGCCTTGCGCTCTTTCTCGCTCTCGGCGATTTTCTGGAGCATTGTCTCGGCCACGTCGGGATTCTTGTGCAGGTAGTTGTCCACCTCCTGTTTGATGAAGTCGCCCACGTATTTGTTGACCGACACACCGTCGGGACTCATGGTCAGCGAACCCAGTTTGATCTTGGTCTGGCTCTCAAACATCGGTTCCTCGATGTTGACGGCGATGGCCGCCACCAGTCCGTTGCGGATGTCGCCATACTCGAAACCCTTGCCCGAGAACTCCTTGATGGTCTTGGCGATGTGCTCCTTGAAGGCACTCTGGTGTGTACCGCCCTGGGTGGTGTGCTGGCCGTTGACGAAGGAGTGGTATTCCTCGCCATACTGGTTGGTGTGGGTAAAGGCGATTTCGATGTCTTCTCCCTTCATGTGGATGATGGGATAGATGCCCGGACTGGTCATCGTGTCGTTGAGCAGGTCCTCCAGGCCGTTGCGGCTGAGGATGCGGCGACCGTTGTACATGATGGTGAGGCCGGTATTGAGGTAGGTATAGTTGCGGAGCATTGTCTCCACAATCTCGTCATGGAAGCGATAGTTCTTAAACAAGGAATTGTCGGGCTCAAACCAGATGTATGTGCCTGTCTCGTCGGTCGTGGCTTCAGTCGAATCCGTTTGCAATATACCGCATTTGAACGTGGCGCTGCGCACCTGCCCGTCGCGGTAGGAGCGCACTTCGAAACGGCTGCTGAGGGCATTGACAGCCTTCACGCCCACACCGTTGAGACCCACGCTCTTCTTGAACGCCTTGGAGTCATATTTTCCACCGGTATTGAGCTTGCTTACGGCCTCGATCATCTTGCCTTGGGGGATGCCGCGGCCATAGTCGCGCACCCGCACGCGGAGGTTGTCTTCGATGTCGATTTCGATGCGCTTTCCGGCGTTCATCTTAAACTCATCGATACTGTTGTCGATGACCTCCTTGAGGAGCACGTAGATGCCGTCCTCAGGCAGTGAACCGTCGCCCAGACGTCCGATGTACATACCCGGACGGATGCGGATGTGCTCGCTGTCTTCGAGGTGGACGATGTTGTCGTCGGTATATTCGGTCTGAGTTTCGTTATTGTCAAACAAGGTCTTGTCTTCTTCCATAGATAATCTTCATCTTCAATTTTTAATCAGCCTTAGCCGAAAATATGTGCCCTCACCTAACCTCCCCAAGGGAGAGAATCTTCAATTTTCAATCTTCAATCGGCAAAGCCGCTCCAATCTCCAATCTTCAATTTTCAATTTTCAATCTTCAATCGGCGAAGCCGAATTCAATCTTCAATCGGCCGCAGGCCGCTTCAATTTTAAATGTTCTTCTTGAAGCAGCGGCGGCGCTTGTGGAGTTCGGTTTTCAGTGCACCCCACTGACTCTGGACATTGGAGTTGGTCTCCATCTCCACATTGGTCTCTCCCCATTCAAAACCATAGGCGGAATAACGGGGGATGAGGTCGGAGAAGAGCAGTGCGTTGGCTCCCTTGTTGCGGTATTCGGGAAGCACCCCCACCAAGTAGAGGTCCACGATGTTGGTCTTGTGCCACTTGATGGCCCGGAGTAGATGCCACCATCCGAAAGGCCACAGACGGCCCTTGTAGCATTTCTGCAGGGCCTTGGTCAAGGAAGGCAGGGTGAGTCCGACGCCCACGGTCTTGTGGGGCTCGACGCTCCAGTCCTCAATCACTGTGAAGAGGTTGAGGTCAGCCAGCGGCATGTACATCTTGACATACTGGTCGATTTGGCGGTTGGTGAGTTCGGAGAAGCTGTAGAGATCCTTCATGCACTCGTTGAGCACTTTAAACACCCGTATGCCGTAACCACCCTCGAACACCTCCTTTTTGGTGAGTTTCTTCACGTGGAGGTTGTAGCGCTTCTCAATCATTTGGGCGATTTTGGCGTATTTCTCCGGCACTTCCTTCGGGACGAAGACCTTGTATTCCACATAGTCGTTGTCTTTCTCAAAACCACCGATGCGCTCCAAGTGCTCGGGGTAATAGGGATAGTTGTAGATGGTGGCCAGCGTGCCCAACTGGTCGTAGCCGTGGGTCAGCATACCCTCCGGGTCCATGTCGGTGAAACCGAGCGGACCCACCATCTCGGTCATGCCCTTGCTCCGTCCGTAGTCCTCTACGGCCTTGAACAAGGCTGTTGAAACTTCGATGTCGTCGATGAAGTCGATCCATCCGAAGCGCACGCATTTGCGGTTCCACTTGTCGTTGGCCTTGTGGTTGATGATGGCAGCGACACGCCCCACGATACGTCCGTCTTTGTAGGCAAGATAATACTCGGATTCACAGAATTCGAATGCTGCGTTCTTGTCGCGGCTCAGCGTTTGGAGATCGTCGCTGAACAGAACGGGCGCATCGTATTTGTTGCCTTTGTAGAGGTCATAATGGAATTCGATAAACCGTTTGAGATCTTTGCGATTCTCAACTCTTTTAATGGAAATGGCTGACATTTTCTAAAAAATCAGTGGATATTAATATACATCCGACAAAAGTACGCAAAATTGCTGATATGGCAAAATTTATGGCCGCTTTTTAGGCTTTATTACAAACAAAAATCAGATGATCGCGCTTTGCCACGGTGGATGCGAAGATATAGATGTCGCCGCCGTCGGCGATATGGAGACGCTTCCGGAGTTCGGCCACCGACAGGGGGAAGTTTCTCACGGTGATGTTGGCCTGCCGGATGTCGCCGAGACAGGCCTGCAACTGCCGTTTGTTCATCGTCGAGGAGCGGAGGATCCGCAACTCCCGTCCGGGGAAACCATCGAGACGGGTGTCGGAGAGGAAAAGGTGGCTGTTGGCCGAGAGCGCCCTGACCGGAAACCGTTGGGTGAGGGTGGAGAAGCAGCCGGCTTTCATGACGGCGGCATTCGGTTCGTAAAGCCAGGAGGCTGCCATGGCCTCTTCGGCATCGCCGACGACGGGGAGCGGCGCCGAAGTCTGCTCTGTGGCGGTATCGGTGATGAAGAGGTCGTCATCGTTGGCGCAGCAGATGCGCACCGTTCTGTTGCCGTCATGACGCGAGAGGATGACGAGGAGTTCCTTGCATTCGTTGGCCGTGGCGACGAGGTGCACTTCGCCGACACAATTGGGACATACGGCTTCGAGGCTTCTGACTGTCTCGTGCCAGTCGAGCATGGGCGAGAGTTTGATCATCAGGAAGTTGGCCTTGTCGAGGAGTTCCGGCAGGACCGGCAGGATATCTGGACTGCAGTCGCCGATGGCGTGGGTGCGGAGCCCGTTTTTGTCACGGCGGGCAGGGTCGATGAAGAGCAGTTGCAGATTCGGCAAATGCTCCAGCTGCTGCATGCTGTCGCCCTCCCACACCTCAGCCTGCTCCAGCTGGAGTGCCTGGAAGTTGTGCCGGGCGCATTGGCACAGCGCAGGTTGCCGTTCAATATAGATTGCCCGTTGGAAGAGCGGTGCGAGGAAAGAGAAATCTACCCCCATACCGCCCGTCAGGTCTGCCATCACCCCGGAGGCGGTCTCCGGTGCGCCTGTGCCCAGCAACCGCTGGCAGAGGCGTGCCTTGTAGAGGGCCGTCGTCTCCGACGAGCATTGTTCCAAGGCGAGATGAGCGGGATAGACGATGTCGTTGCAAGCCGCCCATGACGGCAGTTTCCCCTTCGCTTTCTGCCAGCCCGCTATCTGTTCGACGGCAAAGGCCATGTCGATGTCTGGGAAGCGGCGGGCATGAAGCGCCAGGGCGTGAGGGTCGTCGCCGTGATGGTCGAGGATGAACTGCCGGGTCTTCGGGTCGGTCATTTGATTACTTTGTAGTAGCGCTTGGCTTCCTGCCGTGAACAGAGGTTGAAATGCCACCATTCGGTGCGCAGCGGCATGAACCCGCCGGCCGCCATCACCTCTCGGAGCAATTTCCGGTTGGCGCGGGCCTCCTCTGTGATTCTTTTGTTCTTGACCAGTAGGTCTTCCTTGTCGATGTGCGACAGGTCGCCCATGAAGTCTACCGTGGCTCCCATCGGGATGGTGTCACCCCCCACGCGGCAGATGGAGATATCGACGGCCATGCCATAGTTGTGCATGCCGCCACCACGGGCGGGATTGCTCACATAGAAGTATTTGGGCGTGTTTTTCACCACGTCCCACATCTTCTGCTGGATGCTCATCGGACGGGTGGCGTCGAAGATGATCAGGCTCAGTTCGGGACGCAGTTGCTTGAGCCGCTGCTGTGCGACGACGAGCGCCTTGGCTGCTTTCGGGTGCAGGTAACCCTCGCGGAGATCATCATAGAGCACACGGCCGGTGAAATTGTCGGGCCGGGAGTACATCAGGCTGACCTCGATGGTGGGGTCGAGCGACTGCACGTTGACCATGCCCTGCCGTTCCATCGACCGGGCGGTGGCGCTGAGCGCGGTACTGTCGGGCTGTGTCCTGGGCAGGGCAGCTGTTGTTGCCGATGTGTCTGTGGTTGCTGCACCGGCAATGGCCAATGTCTCAGAAGAGTCCGTGGCCTCCTGTGGCAGGGCAGCCTCAGGCAATTTCTGTGCACTGGGGTTGGTGCATGCGATGAGCAGTAAAGCTGTAAAAAGTACTTTTCTCATTTGTGGTATGTTTCAGCCTGCGGCTGATGAAGATTGATATCGGCTGCGCCGATGGAAGATTGATATCGGCTGCGCCGATGGAAGATTGAAAATGCAAATCTATCCCTCTCCCCGTGGGAGAGATTGGGTGAGGGCAAATAGAGACGCCACAATGTGACGTCTCTACATGATTTGCTCCCTCAAGTGCTGAGAGGGATATTTTCTGAGGGAAAAAACAGGATCAGAACTTGACTGAGGGTGCTTTCTGGGCAGCCTCGTCGGCAGCGAACTTCTCCATGGTCCTGAAGCCGAAGATGCCTGCGAAGAGGTTCTTCGGGAAGGTGCGGATCTCACGGTTATAGACGGTGACAGCATCATTGAATTTGTTGCGTGCCTCATTGATGCGGTTCTCCGTTCCCTCCAGTTGCTTCTGCAGGTCCATGAAGTTCTCGTTGGCCTTCAGTTCGGGGTAATTTTCTGAAACGGCAATCAGTTTGCCCAGGGCAGCACCCAGTTCACCTTGAGCTTTCTGGAAAGCCTGCATCTGCTCAGGAGTGCAGTTGCTGGGGTCGATGGTCATCTGAGTGGCCTTGGCACGTGCCTCCACGACCTCTTTGAAAGTGTTCTCCTCATGCTCAGCGTAACCCTTGACTGTCTCCACGAGGTTGGGGATGAGGTCAGCACGGCGCTGATAAGCTGACTGCACATTGGCGTATGCATTGGTTGCATCCTCTTGCACAGCTACCATTCCATTGTAGGCTCCCATAGCCCATAATCCTGCCAACACGATGATGGCAATGATGATCATTGTACCTTTTTTCATTTTCTTTCTTCGTTTTTATGGTGATAATTATTGTTTGATTGCTTTCTCTTGTCTCAGCTGCTGTCATAACCAGCTGTTTCTATTACCAGCCGCCGCCGGAACCTCCGCCGCCGAAACTGCCTCCGCCGAAGCTGCCTCCTCCGAAGCCGCCTCCGCCACTGCTGAATCCTCCACCACCTCCGAAGATGATGGGTCCACTGCTTCCTCCCTTGCCCGAACTGGTTCCGTCTGAACCCCAAAGGACGATGATGATGACGATGACGACGATCAACCAGAAGATATCTCCCCAGGTCAGATCCTCGTCTTCATCCAGTACCATGGATGTGGCAGGAGGCAGTTCGCCGTTCTTGATCTGTGAATATACGGCATGGCAAGTTTGCGATACGGCCAGGTCGGGATTGCCTGCTCGCATATTGGGCTTGATGAAGTTTGTCGCGATGCGGTTGCAGGTGAGGTCGGTGAGGAATTCCTCGAGTCCCTTTCCTGGGGCGATGAAATATTGCCGGTCTTCCACGGCGATGACGATGACGAGTCCGGTGCGGGTATCTTTGTAACCGATGCCGTATTTGTTGCCCACGTCCTGTGCCATCCGGAAGGTGTCGCCGTTTTTCACGTGGTTGACGATGATGAAGGCGGTCTGGATGTCAAACTCATGATTGAGCCTGCTGAGGTAGAAGTTGGCAGAGTCTTTGTATTCCTTGCTGAGGATATGGTCGGGGTCACAGACATACTGAGTGGAGTCCTGCAGATAGACCATCTGGATATTGTCGGCGCTCCATATAGGGTATCCGTCTTCAGCCTTCTCCACCGTTCCGGCAAGAGCCGACACGCTGGTGGTCAGCATGAAGACAAGCAGCAGGATAAGGGTGACAAGCCCCTTTTTCATATATAATTCCTTCATCTGAGTCATACTTTTTGCAAAAGTAGATATTTTTTTCGATTCTTCCACCAGTAGGAAGGAGAAAAATGTCATGGTTTTGTCGAAAAACTCATCTCATCGCGAGTGCTCGGTTCTCCGCCTCCTCCATAATTTCCCTTTCCCCGGGCCCTTTGTCATTGATGCCGCAGAGGTGTAGGATGCCGTGGATGATCACCCGGTGGAGCTCCTCGTCATACTCCTTTCCATATTGTTCGGCATTGGAGCGCACGGTGTCGAGCGAGATGACGATGTCGCCGCTGATGGTCTCGCCCTCATCATATCCGAAGGTGATGATATCGGTGAAATAGTCATGCCCGAGATATTCCTTGTTGACTTCCAGAATGCGGTCGTCGCTGACGAAGAGATAGCCGATCTCGCCTATTTTCCGTCCGTAGGAAGCGGCTACGGCCTTGATCCATGCCGTGGTTTCTCTTTTCTTGATGTTTGGCATACGGATGCCGTCGCTGTTGTATGTGATCATTTTGCTTTGGGTAAATACTTGCTGATGTCTTTTCCGTAGTGGGCCAGTTCCCTCACCATGCTCGAACTGATGTGAGCCAGTGCCGGGTCGGCCAGCAGGAGGAGGGTTTCCGTGCCGTTGAGGCTTCGGTTGATTTCCGCCATCTCACGTTCATACTCGAAGTCTTTCACCGAGCGGATGCCCTTGATGATGAAGAGGGCGCCCTCACGGCGTGCGAAATCCACCGCCAGGTCGCTGTAGATTTTCACTTCCACCCGTGGCTCTTTCGCATAGATGTCGGCGATGGCCGCCCGGCGCTCTTCGGCGCTCCGGGCATGGCTTTTGTGGACGTTGGACTCCACCACACCGATGACGATGCGGTCGAAGAGCGGGAGGGCACGCCTGACGATGTCGTCGTGCCCGATGGTGAAGGGGTCGAAACTGCCTGTGAATACTGCTGTTCTCATTGCAAGGTGTTTTTCACTTGAATGGTTCAGGGCATGTCGTCAAAGAGACTTGGTGTCATGATGTTGCCCGAATAGGGATTACGCCCGAAATGGCGGTAGGCCAGTTCGGTGACCATACGTCCGCGCGGTGTCCGCTTGATGAAGCCCTCCATGATGAGGAAAGGCTCATAGACCTCCTCCACGGTGCCGGAGTCCTCGCCGATGGCAGTGGCGATGGTGGTGAGGCCCACGGGGCCCCCTTTGAACTTGTCGATGATGGTGAGGAGGATCTTGTTGTCGATCTCGTCGAGTCCGTATTGGTCGATGTTGAGGGCGCTCAGTGCGATTTTCGTGATGTCCTCGTCTATGCGTCCGTTGCCTTTCACCTGGGCGAAGTCACGTACCCTTCGCAGCAGAGCGTTGGCGATTCGTGGCGTGCCCCGGCTGCGTCCGGCGATTTCTGCCGCCGCCTTTTCATCGATGGGCACCCGCAGGATGCTTGCGCTGCGCTTCACGATTTTCGTCAGTGTCTCCGGTTCGTAATATTCCAGGTGCATATTGATGCCGAACCTGGCGCGGAGCGGTGCTGTGAGCAGTCCGCTGCGCGTGGTGGCACCGATCAGGGTGAAGGGGTTGAGTCCGATTTGGATGGAGCGTGCCGAGGGGCCTTTGTCGATCATGATGTCGATGCGGTAGTCCTCCATGGCGGAATAGAGATACTCCTCCACCACGGGTGAGAGGCGGTGGATCTCGTCGATGAACAGCACGTCGTTGGGCTCCAGCGAGGTCAGGATGCCGGCCAGGTCGCCCGGTTTGTCAAGCACCGGACCGCTGGTGAGTTTGAATCCCACGCCCAGTTCGTTGGCGATGATGTTGCTCAGCGTCGTCTTGCCGAGTCCCGGTGGTCCATGCAGCAGCGTGTGGTCGAGAGGTTCGCCGCGGAATTTGGCAGCCTCCACAAACACCTCGAGATTGCTCACCACGTTTTTCTGTCCGCTGAAGTCAGAGAACTTCAGTGGCCGTAGCGCATTCTCGAAGTCTTTCTCCGCTGGGGAAATCCGTTCGCTCCTGATGTCAAAATCTTCGTCCATGATGACAGTTGGTGAGTTGTTTTCAGCAAAGGTAGTCAAACCCCGCCAATAAACCAAATTTTTAAATCCATAAAAATTTTTTTAGGCAAAAATTTGGTATTATCGGTCAAAAGCAGTAATTTTGCACTCCAATATTGATGCCATGAAGGCATTTTGACGGACTTGTAGCTCAGTTGGTTAGAGCAACAGACTCATAATCTGGAGGTCACAGGTTCAAGCCCTGTCTGGTCCACGGTGAAACACAAGGAGTTACGCAAACTGCGCAACTCCTTTTTTCATGTCTCATGGAAAGGTGTAAAATCAGAGGCAAAAACACCTTGGAAAAGTGTAATGGCATCATTTTAATCCCAACGTCACACGTCGATAATTGTAAGAAAGCCAGTAGCTTCGTTTCAAGGATTCGGACAGGAAAGAATGGTCAATAAGTATCTTTGCCAACGGATGTTCTGTGGCAAAGAAATCCAATTCCCGTTTCACCAATCGCTCAGACAAGCCAATGCGTCGTCCAAACACTTATAATCGCTGCCGCCATTGGCATTTGTCAGTCCAGCTAGAGAAGCGAAATCCTCTTGGCTATACTTTTGCCCTTTAGCATATCCTTCATCTGTTCAGGAGTAAGGCTATCTGCCCCCTCACCCATGCAGGATGGGGGAGGGAAGTGGCGTATTTTGTTTGGGGTGATAGAAAAAGCAAGGCCGGAGCCCTGCTTTTTACAGTCGAGAAAAAACTTAGGTCAGTCACTGACTTCAATCACTTGTCCGTTACTGTCGAATTTGATTTCTACATCGTTTGATAGATCTATACTGTAGCCACCATTCTCCTTGTCGATTTTGACGATGGTCTGGTCGCTGTAGTTGGCGCTCACGAAGTTGGCGATGACTGCCGGGATGAGCTGCTGGGGAACTGGATCGTAGTTGCAGTCCACCATATACCACTCTCCGTTTATGTCGAACTCCATTTCCACGCCGTTGTTCAGGCAAATCTCATAGGTGGTCTTGGAAAAGTCGGCATCGATGATGGCGTATTCGATCATCTGTCCGGGGAAGGTCTGTTGCACGAAGGCCTTGGCTGTGGCGGGCAATTCATCGGTGGTGATGAGTTTCTCATGTGCGACGGCTGACATGGTTTGCATCATCATGCAAAGGAGTGCTGCGAGAAAGATATTCATTTTTTTCATAATCGTCATTTTTTTATTGTTCCTAATTTGATTTCTTTTTGCCGCAGGAAACCCGTTGTTCCTTTCGACATGGCAAAGATAGGACTATATGGCATGGAAACAATCATTTTTCCTTGTTTTTCTGTCCCTTAGGTTGCGACAGTCCTCCCCGTTTGCGACAATCAGGAGAATGCCCTGTGATTTCTGTCGCAAAACGCTGGAAAACTGCCGCGTATGATGCCCCGTCAGGGAAAAATGTAAATATTTGGGTATATATTTGGATTTTCATTCGGTTTTCACTATCTTTGCTCCTAATAACCACAAATCTGACAATTACACAATTATTATCAATAAAAACCAAATTAGCCATGAAACAAGTAAGAACCATCCTTGTTTTGCTCGTCGCACTGATGACGGGAGCAAATAGCAGCGTGTGGGCCGCCGTTGGAGACACGTTTACGGTGAATTGTAGAGAAGGCATCCCCGTGACTTATAAAGTGGTTACTGAAAGCGGGTCAACAGGAACCGTGCAAGTAGGTGTGGGTGAATCTGAAAACCCAGCTGTGGCAAAAGAGACAGAAGGCACAGTCACAATTCCAGAATCCGGAGTAGATCTTTCTATCATCTGATCGCAATACGACAACAATCACAAATCATCAATCGCAATCACAATATCAATCACATATCATTTTATCACAACAACAATCACACAAAAACATCATGATGGAAAAAACTCTTGTATTACTGAAACCCAGCTGCGTGCAGAGACAGCTGATCGGTGAGATCGTGAACCGTTTTGAGCGCCGCGGACTCC
Source organism: uncultured Prevotellaceae bacterium (assembly GCA_902776475.1). Classification (GTDB taxonomy): domain Bacteria; phylum Bacteroidota; class Bacteroidia; order Bacteroidales; family Bacteroidaceae; genus Prevotella. The sequence continues at coordinate 188,195 of CACYQD010000002.1, forward strand.
GCGTGGCAGGCATGAAGATGATGCAGCTCTCCGACGAAATCCTGCGTGAGCACTACGCACACCTCGTCGACCGGCCTTTCTTCCCCTCGTTGGCGGCCTCGATGCAGGCATCGCCAGTGGTGGCTCTTGCCCTCGAGGGCGTGGATGCCGTGCAGGTGGTGCGCACCATGACAGGTTCCACCAACGGTCGTGAAGCCGCTCCAGGCACCATCCGCGGCGACTACTCGATGAGCAACCAGCAGAACATCGTCCATGCCAGCGACTCCACCTCCAACGCCGAGATTGAACTGAAGCGCTTCTTCCGCGACGATGAGATCTTCGAATATCCAGCTTGCACCTTCCCCTTCATCTACGGCGAAGGAGAAGCAAAGTAACTTATTCCCTCTCCCTTTGGGAGAGGTTAGGTGAGGGCCAGATTTTCCCTCTGAGGGCAAAGTAGAGACGTCACATTGTGGCGTCTCTAAAAGTTATAATGCCCATTCCACCCAAAATGCCGGAGGGAACAAGACTGTCGGTGGGCTTGGCCAATGGGTAGTTTTGCCGGATGATGCGCTCGGACTCGGGCAAAAGGGCATCACCCACCAGACGGTTCCAAAGGCAATTGACGATGCGCAATTCAATGTGGTTGGTGCCGCGATGGAGCTGACGGCTCACATCAACCGTCCAGGGCGAGCACCACACGATGCCGGCCGATTGGCCGTTGATGAGGACTTCTGCGGCGGTGTTGAGCAGCGGAAGATTCAGGCGGTAACTGTAGCGGTGGTTGTAGCGGGCCATTTTGAAGGAAGCCTTACAGACGGCCGTTCCCGAAAAATACTTGATGCGCGGGTCATCGCTTTGTGTCCAGTCTCCGAGCTCTTGCATGCGTATGGCTTCAGTGGGTCCGCCTATTTTGGCGTCAAAAGAGACCGACCACTCTGACGGTATTACGGGTATCGTCCAGGTGGCGGTTTTTTGTTTGTCTGGCGCATTCTGCAATGTGCATTTTATCGGATGCTTACCCTTGCGTCCATGAGCAGGCTGCTCCTTGTCCTTATGGTTGAAAACGATGAAAAATGACTCCCGGGGGGCCATGTGGAGCTGAACGGTGCTTCTGCCGTCGGCGATGGTGCCAAGTTGTCCGGTCCAGGTTTCTTGTGGACAGCTTTCTGACGTGCAGAGGCTGGTGCCCCCAGGTCTGTCTGCCGACGCCACCATTGCCAGACGCCATCTCTCACCGCTGACGGGATGCCATAGCTCTGCCACATCGGCCGTCGTGGCGAAGGTGAAGAGTCCACGGATGGGTTGGTCGCTATGATTGTTGAGGAAATAGATGTCCTCATCGTCTGTTTGGCGGTGTGCGAAATAGAGCGGTTCTCCATGAGGCGTCTCCACATCGGGCCGGATGCCTGCGTCGTGAATCGCCTCGGCCAGTGTGCGATGGTCGGTCTGTGGGTCGTAGATGACGGCTCCCTGCTGGCGCAGAAGGTCTATCTGCTGCTGCGCCTTCAAGGTCATTTGACCATCTGGCGGCAGGATCATCATGCGATAGTTGATGCCATTCGGCAGGGCGATGCGGCCATCCTTGGCGACCATGCGGTGCAGCAGGGCGTCGGTCGTGAAGGCATCGAAGTCATAACCCTGTGGCAGGTCGGGCAACCGATGGCTCAGGATGCGCATGGGGACGTCATCGCCCAGATAGAGGCATAGGCTGCTGACGGGTTGGCCCTGGCGCATCATCCATGAACAGCGGGCCTGATAGTCCCAAAAGGGGCGGCTCATGGGCCACAGCGTGTTTTTGCGGTTGAGCACGTACTGCCGCCCATGGGCAGTGTTCAGGCGGTTATCAAGCCAGGGCTGGTAGGCCACGGCACAGACCACGAGTTCGTTGATGCCGAAGCTGTAGGCGTAGTCGGCCAGGTTCTTGATGTCGGCGAGGGTATGTTTGTAAGTGGCATCGGTGAATGCTTCGCCCGAGGCAATCAGCTTGCCGTAGAGGTGGGCGGACGATGAACAGTCCTTGATGTCGTAGTTGCCCTCGGTCTGGTATGCCCAGAATTCTGCCTGAGGTTTGTCCAACAGTTTTTTGACTTCAATGGCGTCACCGGCCATGCAGAGTGCACCGCCGACGGCCTGGGCGGTGAGTGTCAGGCATGCTCCTGATGTAGCGTCGCCTACTTGCTGCTCTGCATGGCAGAGGCGGTTCATCTCGCCATAGTACCGGTCGGTGATCAGGTCGCTGATGGTGCGGCGCAGGTCGTATAGGAACCGGTCGGACTCCTCGACAGAGCCTACAACAAAACCTGCCATGACGGGGATGTACTTCCGCATGTCGTAGCCGCGGAGACGAAGGAACTCATTCTCGAAACCTACGGTCCAGTTCTGCGGACCAGCTTCATGGCTGTCCATGCAGATGCCCTGAAGCACACCGCCATGGGCGCGGATGCTGTCGATAACGGGCTTCACATAACTCTGCCAATGCAGGCGGATACCTTCTACGGACAGTTTGTCACATTCCAGTCCGAGAGCTTCCTTGCGGCCATGCTTGGTGTGTCCGCCATTGGACACGGAAAGGAAACGAAGCACGAGCCACTTGCCTTGAGGCGCTTTCTGCCATGAGACTGTGCCGTCGGCTGCGAGCATGGAGGTGAGGTCGATGGCCTGTGAGAAGTCGGCTAAATCTTCAGGGGGATAGGACTGTGAGCCGGGATAGGGCAGCGTCTGATTGGCAGATTGGGTTGCCTGGCCGGGATATTGCGTTGTCTCGTTGGGATATTGTTTTGTCTCGCCAGAATATTGCTGTACCCAATCAGTAGATTGCTGTACCCGATCGGCATCGATGAATTCTGATATCAGACTGGCTTTTTGTTGCCAGGCATCCACGGAGGCCCGGGCAGAGAGGGTGATGTGGTTGAACGTGACGGTCGTGTCTGTCGGGACGATGCGGAACCGGCGGGCCGTCACCTTCGGGAAGGCGACCGTCTGGAGTTTGATGCCGCCGAGGTTGCGATAGCGGGGACGTAGGTCGCAGACCTTATAAAAGGATACGCCATCCTGGGAGGCGTGCAGTTCCGCCACGGGTGGCAGTGGTGTGAAACCGCATCCGAAGAATTCTTTCGGGCGGCTGTCGAGGTTGAAATGTGAGGGAGGCACCTGCATGGACGAGGTGCGGGCTTTGCCCCGTGCCGACACTTCGTAGGTGATGCTGCGGGCAGTGAAAGGCTGTGGAAAGTCTATGGCCAGTTCTGGCATCAGGACCTGTTCCAGCAAAGCCTCCTGATAGGGTAGGGCGATGATAGCCACATCATGATGCCAACCGCCAGGCATTTTCTCTGGCAAAGGCATTTGGAAGGTCAGGTCGCAGCCACCTTCCACAATCTTCTCCGTACAGACCAGCGACTGCATGCTCCGGTCAGGGGTAATCCATTTGCCGCCTGCTACATAGCCATTGCTGCAGTTGACCTCGAAACTGAGTCCGAGCCGCCGGGCTTCCTGGGAAGAGAACAACAATTCGTCCCATCATTCTGGTGAGAACACGTCAAAAGCCCCCTCGCCGTCGCCATGCACCTGGTCATAATAGACGACACCGCCAATCCCCTGTCGTTTGAAAGCCTCCAGATCAGCCGTGATGCCCTCGTGGGTTCCGGCCGTCTCGCCATGAAACCACCATACCTTCGTGCGTGCCGTGTCCTGCGGATGATCGAAACCGTAGGCGAGCGGAGTCTGCGCCATGCTGGTGATGATGGCGGTCCAGAACAAAAGGAATGTGATGGTTTGTCTCATAAGGATGGCATGACCTGTAGTCTAACGTCGTTGCAAATATATAAAGGAAATTGCATTTCCGCAGAGAAAAAACCCAAAATCTCATGTGTCTCTGCTTTATTTCTTTAAAATCACAAAATAGATGAAGGCTTAGAGATTTGAAGCACTTTATTTCTCTATACCCAATGCTTTTGTACTTTTGCGAGATTTAAGGCATCTCTGGTATATGAAACAGTGGTATTTGTTCTGCACATCATGAGACAGTTTTGACAGTACTCGATGTTTGTGACATATGTCACATGGCACATGTCCCATGGCAAATTGGCACAAACTTCATGTTTTTTATGCCAAAATAGGGAAAAATAGTTTGGCATGGTTTTTGCGTGAAAATTACGCAATACTTTATGTTTAATCCTTAAAGAAATTTTATGCAGTACACAATCCAAGATTTGTTGAAGGGCGCAAAAGCCATGTCGAGAAGTGTTTTTGGTAAGAAAGACGAGTATCAAATCAAGTTCAACCACGAGGACGACGGTCTCTGGTATGTGGATTTCCCCAACTGGCCTTTCGACCATCACAATCTCCTGATGGTATGCGGTGCCGATAAGATGTGCGCCTTCCTGTCGGACGATGATATCACCGCCGAGGTTCTGGTGCGCCCGTCGAACAAGCGCCTCCAGCTCGACGGCTATGCCGAACTGGTGCAGAAGGATCACTCGCTGACAGGCGGTTCCACCTATGAGGTGCACAATCTCAAAGGTTTCAACCGCGACATCTGGCTTTGCCCTGTCACCCTGTTTGTATTAGGAAGGTATCCCAAGTACATGTATGTGAAGAAGGCATAAGTAAGAGAAGCCCCCAACAGCATAAGACAACCATCCCCGCCCCTCCAAGATTGTGGAGGGTGCGGGGATAATTATTTGCAGGAAGGGCGGTAAGAAAACCAGTACGGCCAGATGACGATGTAGAGACGTCACATTGTGGCGTCTACAAATGGCTAAGTTAAGGTGATCCATTGAATTCATCGAGACTCAGGTTGGGAGCACATTTTCCTCGCGCAAGGAGAATGTTACGCCCTTTGAGATGAATGTTACGCCCTCCTTCGAGATGAATGTTACGCCCTTCAAGGAGAATGTTACGCCCTTCGAGGACAATGTTACGCCCTTCGAGGACAATGTTACGCCCTTCGAGATAAAAAGAAAAACAAAAAAGAAAAGACCCCTATAACCCCAAAAGAAAAAAATAAAATAAAAACTCCACTAACACGCGCGCGTGCGAAAGCTAACACGGCTTGAAATCATGTCCAAACGAAAATGACACACCAACAGCTGCAAAATGCATTATCTTTGCAACATCAAAAAGAGTGGATCGCGAGGACTGGTAAAGCGAAGGCTACAGCCTTGGCAAACTAAAAAACTAAAATGTTGCACCATTAGTACACCCCTGAAACAAAAACACCTTGTAAATCAACGACTTACAAGGTGTTTGCGGTACCCGGAACCGGAACATAACCGTAATCGCGGAGACGCTTACCGATTATTGAAGAAATTGGTGAAGAATGACACCGAATATAGCCTATATTTGGAGTATCAGATGGGGTATAATCGGGACAACGGCACATCCATTCGTAGGAAAGAAAGTCTGTCGCTGTATCTTTTGGCATCACCCCGTACACCCATCCAACGACAACAGAACAAAGAGACGCTGGAATTAGCCAAGAAGATTCGTTTCGAGCGTGAGCAGGAGTTTCTGGACAACCGCGAGGGCTACCGACTTAAGAAAGAGAAGGGCATCAACTTCCTCGACTATTACCAGTCGTACATCAGTAGCTATACCAAGAAAGACATTCGCATGATTCAGATTGCCCTCAATCGCTTCCAGGACTTCCTTGCAGAGTATCATCCGCTGTTGAAAGACTTCATCCGGCCCGATGCCATTACTCATGAAATGATGGTAAAGTTTGCCGAATACCTTCAGACTCGTAGTGTGGGCGAAGGGGCAAAAAGCATCTTGCAGCGATTCAAGAAGGTGGTGCGCTCTGCCGTTGACCAGGGCATCATGGCGAAAGATCCATGCAAGGGAGTTGTCTGTGTCGTTGATGACCAGGTGCTGAAGAAAGATGTACTCTCGCAAGAGGAGATTCAAAAACTCATGGATACTCACTACCAGTTCGAGAAAGAGAACGTCCGTAACGCCTTCATCTTCTGCCTTTATACAGGCATGCGTTTCTGCGATGTCAAAGACCTGCGCTACTCGAACATTGACTATGCCAACAAACTCCTGCGCTTCGAGCAGGACAAGACTAAAGGACACTCTGCCCGTAGTTGGGTCACCATTCCCCTCAATGATGGACTCATACATCTGGTCGGCAGGCCAAAAGAAGGAGAGACAAAGGAATCTCTCGTTTTCAACCTCCCATCATACGAAAGCTGCTGTAAGTCCGTCAAGCGATGGGTTAAACGTGCCGGCATCGACAAGCACATCAGCTGGCATTGTGCCCGCCACTCCTTTGCTGTGAATATCCTCAACAATGGTGCCAACATCAAGACCGTTGCCAGCCTTCTCGGCCATAGCGGTTTGAAGCACACCGAGAAATACACCCGGGCCGTTGACAAGTTGAAAGAGGATGCCATCAACAGCCTGCCAGCACTCAACCTATAGCATTGATTCATTTACTGGCGAAAAGAGAAGATATATTTTCCCTTCGCCAGCAAACATCATTGTTCTGGCAAAAGAAGAATAAGTTTAGTCCACATTGCGCATATATAGCAAGGGGTGTACTAAATGCGAAAAGACTCTGTGTAATTTGGTTGGGCCGGATGCAAATCAAGAAGTCAGAAACACAAAAAGTGCTAAAAACGAGATAATATTCAACATCATGTTGGGTGGTTTAACAAATTATGTTTATCTTTGTACATGTAAATAGCTAAAATCAAAATAGATGACGAAGAAAGATTGTCAAAACAGAATCAGAGTGGTGTTGGCCGACAAACAAATCACCAACCGTTGGCTTGCCGAGCAGATGGGGGTTACCGACATGACTGTTTCACGGTGGAAAACGAACAAGATACAACCATCGATGGCGCAATTCGTGGAAATCGCCCGCCTGCTCCAAGTTGATATTAAAGATTTGCTGGAAGTGGATTTAGGAACCCAAAGCAAAGAGTTGTAATTATCATAAAGCCTTAAAACAATAACGACAATGGATGGATTCAAAAATATTGAAATAAAGAACTTTAGAGGTATTGACCATCTGAAGATAGATGACTTTTCCCGTGTTAATATACTTCT
>CACYQD010000003.1 GCA_902776475.1 uncultured Prevotellaceae bacterium
TGATTATCAGTTAAATAATGCAATATCTATATTTTGATAAAACTAAACAAAATCAAGCAATTAAAGAGGACGATTTTGCAACAAAAGTGACGAAGATCCTCAAAATTAGAAGGTGTTGGAATTGAAAATCCCTGCAAGTGCTTGACTTGCAGGGATTTGCTTTGAGGGGTGCCCGGTGGGACTCGAACCCACGACATTCAGAACCACAATCTGACGCTCTAACCAACTGAACTACGGGCACCATTTTGCCGCTTTCCATTAGAAAGCGGATGCAAAGGTAAGACAATTTGCTTAAATTGCCAAAAAATATGGCACTTTTTTTCAAAAATCTTAGACGATTGCCTGATTATTTGGCCTCAGCAGGTGCAGCCTCCTTGGCAGGAGCAGCGGGTGCCTCTGCAGCGGGAGCGGCAGCTTCCTTGGCAGCGGGAGCAGCTTGTTCAGCAGCTGGCGCAGCACCGAAGTTCTGCTGGGTGGTCGGATTGGCGAGCGGGTTGGTCGTGCTCGACTCAATCACGTTCTGTTCGGTGACAGTGGGGGCAACATAAGCGCAGAACACGCTGAGTACAACCATAGCTATGGCAAGGCCCCATGTGGCTTTCTCGATGAAGTCGGTGGTTTTGCGCACACCGGCCAACTGATTGGCAGAGGAGAAGTTTGACGACAGACCGCCGCCTTTAGACTCCTGGATCAGTACGATACCTATCATCAGCAATGATGCAATGACGATGAGAATGACGAATAAATAATACATTTTTTAATCTATTTGTTTTGACTGTTTATAATCAATTTTTCCAAAAATCGGATTTGGTCTGCAAAGTAAGCACTTTTTTTTGGATAATTCAAATTTAAACGCTTAATAATTTCCAAAGCCTTCGAATATCGTCCTTGTTTGACGTAAATTCGGGCCAAAGTGGCGGTGAAATACCCTTCTTCGCTGTGGGATGCTGTCTCATCGTTGATTTGGGGAGAATACTCGGGTTGCTCATGGAGTTGTATCTTTCCCCCGTCATCGTTGATGAACTTGTCGATGAGTCCTTGGCCTTTCATTTCCGGTACGGTGTCCTTTTCTTCCCCGAGGTTTTCCATTTCCATCAGGTAGGCCACATAATCGACGGTCGCGTCCACCGTGGTGGGTTTGCGGCGACGTCCGGTTGATGAAGGCTGTCCTTCAGGAATGGTGTCGAGGAAATCGTCGATGAGCGTAGCGGTGCGGTCGTCTTCCTGGCGCTTGGCTTGTGGCTGGGGGGCCGCTTTCTTCAGCTGGTAATGGCGTGCCTCCACCAAGTCAAAGAGTTTGGTGCGGTCGGTGATGTAGATCGCCGCCCTCTGCAGTTCATCGTCAAACGACGAGTCGTGAAGCAGATAGAGGTTTTGGAGCAGCAGAAGCCGTGCTGTTTGGTAGTATGGATGGCGTGCGGTGAGTTCCCGGAGATCATACAAGGTCTCCTTGGTCATCTTTTCGGGATGGTTGATGAGTTCTTTCAGATCCATGTTTCTTACCAGTTGGCCACGGTGGCATTGAATATTTGATCAACGATTTCCTTCACCATTTGGGTCACCAGGGCTTCCTGGACGGAGTTGAGCGACTGGGTTGACTCATAGCTCGTGGTCGAGGTGAACTGTTTCTCGAAATCCTCGTCGTGCTTCTTGTTGTTGGTGAACCTCACGTTGACGGTCATCGACAGTTCTGTCTGTGCGGAGTAACCCTCGCTTGACACGCTTTTGTTGCGCTGTGAGTATTGTGTGATCTCACCTTCGATCTTCAGGTCGCCATTACGCTTTACCTGTGACAGACGGGTGTGGTTGGCGAAGATGTCTTTCAGTTCATTGTTGAAGATGGTCTGCATCGGTCCCCACACGTAATTCGAACGGATGGGGAAGTCGGCGATGGTGATTGTCTTCGTCTTGGTATAGTCGATGCTTGCGCCGTTGAACTTATAGGACACGGAACAGGCCGCCTGTATCATGGTCAGCAAAAGAAGTGCCAAGAATCGTGTTGCGAGCTTATTTTTTCGTGAGTCCATACAATTTGAGTTTGCGGTATAGGGTGCGGGGCGAGATTCCCAGTTCCTGAGCGGTCTTGCTCCGGTTTCCGTTGTTGCGCTCCAAAGATTTCTGGATGGTCTGACGCTCCTGGTCATTGAGATTGAGACTTTCGAGTTCGGCATCGGCTATCTCTTCTGCCTCGGCGTCTTCCACGTCATGGTGTGCCTCGAGTGATTTGTGGCTGTCGGCGATGGGGGCGCCCACTGCCGTAGTGTATTGGGTGCTCAACGACTGGGCCTGGGCTTTGAGTGTCGAGGCATCGTCAATCTGCTGTCTGAGTCCGTTGAGCTCACGACGGAGCTCACCCACGTTCGCCCGCAGGTCAAACAAGATCTTGTAGAGTGCCTCGCGCTCGTTCTCATAGCTGTGTGAACTGGTGGCAGTGGTGATGGGAGCCGGCAGGGTGGTGTCTTCGTCATCCGGAATGAAACGGCTGATGGTCTCTGCGTCGATCTCACGTTTCTCGCTGAGCACCGACATCTGTTCCGTGATGTTCTTCAGCTGACGGACGTTGCCTGGCCATTTGTACTTCAGCATCCTCTGTTTGGCATCCTCTGTGAGGGTGATCCGTGGCAGGCGGTATTTCTCCGCGATCTGCATGGCGAAAAGCCGGAAGAGCAGCAGGATGTCGCTGCCCCGTTCCCTCAGGGGGGGCATCTGGATGGGGATAGTGTTGAGCCGGTAGTAGAGGTCTTCGCGGAAGCGGCCCTCGCTGATAGCTTTTCGGATGTTGACATTGGTTGCCGCCACGATGCGGACATCCGTCTTCCTGACTTCCTGGCCACCCACGCGGATATATTCGCCGTTTTCCAGGACACGCAACAGCCGGGCTTGTGTGGCCATGGGCAACTCACCCACCTCGTCGAGGAAGATAGTGCCTTTGTCTGCCACGCCGAAATAGCCTTTGCTCTCACCGATGGCATCGGTGAAGGCTCCTTTCTCATGCCCGAAAAGTTCACTGTCGATAGTGCCTTCGGGAATTGAACCGCAGTTGATGGCAAAATAGTTCTTCCCACGGCGCGAGGAGTGGTCGTGGATGAGGCGTGGGATGATTTCCTTGCCCACACCGCTCTCTCCTACGATCAGGACCGACAGGTCGGTCGAGGCTACTTGTAGGGCGATGTCAAGGGCACGGTTCAGCGCATCGCAGTTGCCTACGATGTTATAGCGGTTTTTGATGTCTTGCAGGTTGTTCGTTCTCATTGGGTGACAAAATTACATTATTTCTCTGAGAAAACTGCAATTATGGCATATATTTTAGGATATTTTCTCAATTCTTCTCGCATTTGATGAGCAAGAGACCGATGGCCGTCCAGATGAGTTCCCGGATGCGCACAAGCAGGGCGACCATGATGCCGGCACTGGAACTGATGCCGAGACCTTTGGCCGACATGAGAAATCCTCCTTCACGGCCACCCAGTTGGAGAGGCATGAAAAACAGCATGTTGGCAAACAGGCTGGTAAAGGCGAGGATGAGGATGCAGGCGATATAGTTGGCCTCAGGCATCATCACCCTCAGGATGAAATAGACCTCGAGAGCCGAGGCAATGCGGCATCCCAGTTCCGACAAGACGGCGCACACGAAGGCCTTGGGGTTCTGCTCGTGCAGTACGGCGATCTGATGATCGATGCGGTCAAGTTGTTTGCGTCGTTTTTCCACAAAACGCATGGCCCATCCTTTGATGAAAGGCAGATGGCTGAGCAAGTTCATCACCCGCACGGCCAGTCCTTTTTTGTATCCGGTCATGAAGAACCAGATACCGGTCAGACAGAAACAAGTGGTGGCGGCGAGCAGGATACCCATAGCGACATTGACGGGTTGGGTAACGATGAAGAGCACCACCGATAAGAGCCAGAACCAGAAATGGCTGAAGATGTGCGTCATGGCGAAGAGAATCACCGAGGAAGAGGCCCTCTCTGTGCCGATTTTGGGTTTCAGCGACATGATGCGGTAGGGCTCGCCTCCCATCAGACCGCCGGGAGTGGCATAGTTGAGTGCGAATCCGGATATGGTGATCTTGTAGAGCCACCAGTAGCTTACCTGGCTTTTCCGGGGCAGTCCGTTGTGGATGATGATGTACCACGACAGGGTGTTCATCATGTAGAGCAATGCCCATATGGCCACAACGGCCAAGAACCAATAACCCGCCATACAGATGTGCTGCCACACCTCGCTGAAATCGAGCTGCGACACCATGATGACCAGTACTGCTAACCCGAATAGGAAGAAGCCATTCTGGTATTTCTTCTTCATGGTCAGTCGGCCTCGTTCTTCTTGGGGATGCTGAACCTCACCTTTTCGCTGTCGTCACGCTTCTCATGATAGAGTTTCTTCAGGGGATTGGTGGTGGGCTCGTCATATTCGGCACGGTAGCGGCATGTGTCGATGGCCAGGTAGATGGCGTTGCGGAGCTGGCTTTCGTCGGCGACACCCTGGCCGGCAATCTCGTAAGATGGTCCCATGCCGGGTGCTGTGTGAACGATGGGCAGTCCGGTGGTCAGTTCGATACGTCCCTCTTCGGCAAGCATCCGAAGCGGAGTGATGGCTTGTCCATGATACATGGCGAGGGTGCCGTCGAAATGAGTGTGCTCGTAATGGCTGAAATAGTCATCGGCAGGGTAGGGGCCGAAGACCCCGATGCCGGCATTGTGGAGCTCGGTGACGGCGGGCTTCAGGATTTCTTCCTCTTCCGCACCAGACTGCGGGTTGACTTGAAGCAGGGCGATGCGGGGGTTGGAGAGACGGAAATCGCGGCGGAGGCTGTTGTGGAAAACGGTGGCCTTCTCGACAATCAGGTCTTTGCGGATTTCACGGAGAGCATCTCCAAGGGGTTTCTCGCCGGTCACGGAGGCGATGCGCAGACCGCCGTTGATATGGATGGTGAGTGATTTGCCGTCATGGCCCAAAGCCCGTTCGATGCAGCGCTGCTGCGATTCCCTCACGGTTTCCTCGCCGGAAACTACCTCAAGTATGGCTGGGGTGGTCACCAATGCGTCGAAAAGGCCTTGCTGATAGTCTTGCACGGCGCGGAGCAGGGCTTTCTGGGCAGCTGCGGCTGATGCTTTCGTGGCCACGCCGAGTTCCACTTTCACTTCCTCGTCAAAGCAAGTGAGGATGTTGACCCTGTCATCGCGTGCGTCCTCAGCTTTGCTGATGATGCTGAAATTCGCCTGCATGTTGAGGCTTTTGCGGTGGTAGGCAGCCACTTTGGGGGAACCATAGATGATGGGGGTGCACAGTTCGAGTATGGCGGGGTCGGCGAAGGTCTTGAAGATGATCTCGTAGCCGATGCCGTTGGTGTCGCCGTGGGTGATGGCGATGCGGATTTTCTTGTCTTCCATTTCGGGTAACTTTGATGGTTGATGGTTTGATCTTGATGCCTCTTCGGGCAATGCTGATGCAAAATTACGAATTATTATTCAAAAATCATCATGATCTGTTGAAAATGACCACCGAAGGAGGTGTGGCAGGGGTCAGTGACGGCGTGCCTCCTCTATCTTGTCGGCGGTGCTCAGCAGACCGCAGGCGGCAAAGATGTCTTGGCCGCGGCTGGCTCTGATGGTGGTGAAGATGCCATGCGAGGTCAAATAGTCGCGCATCCATACCATCTTTTCCTCAGATGCTCCGTGGAGTTCCACGCCGGGGATTGGGTGGAAGCGGATGAGGTTGACACGGCATTCCAACCCGCGGAGAAGTTTCGCGGTCTCCTTGGCATGAAGCGGGGTGTCGTTGACGCCCCCGAAGACGATGTATTCAAACGACAGGCGGCGCTGGTGGCTGAAGTCATACTGTCGGAGCAGGTCGATGATGTCGGTCAATGGCATGCCGCGCTCAGCAGGCATCAGCTGTGCCCGCTGTTCGGCAAGGGGGGTGTGGAGACTGATGGCCAGATGGCATTCGCTCTCATCAAGGAAGCGGCGGAGCTTGTTGCGGATGCCCACACTGCTCACCGTGATGCGCTTGGGACTCCATGCCCAGCCATATGGCGCGGTGAGTATCTCCGTGGCGCGGAGCACGGCATCGAGGTTGTCCATCGGTTCGCCCTGTCCCATGAAGACGATGTTGGTGAGCGTGTCGCGCTCAGGCAGGGCATAGATCTGGTTGAGGATGTCGCTGGCCGTGAGATTGCCTTCAAACCCTTGTTTCCCGGTCTGGCAGAAGTGGCAGTTCATCTTGCAGCCCACCTGTGATGACACGCAGAGGGTGGCACGGTCGCCGTCGGGAATATAGACGGTCTCCACGCGATGGCCGTCATGCGTGGGAAAGAGGTATTTGATGGTGCCGTCGGCAGAGCGCTGGCAGTCGGCTGGGGGCAGAAGGCCGACTTCAAACGTCTCGGCCATCCGTGTACGGTTGGCTTTGGAGATGTTGGTCATCTCCTCGATACTGCTCACATGATGCTTGTAAAGCCAGTCGGCTACCTGGCCTCCGGTGAAGGCCGGCATACCTAAATTCTTGACGGTCTGTTTCAGTTCGTCAAGGGTCATTCCCAGAAGGGTCTTTTTGGTCTGATTCTCCATGCCTGCAAAATTAGCCAAAAAATCTGATTTCTGAACAGGTTGGGGAGAAAAACAAAGGAAAGGGTTATTTCTTGATGATATATTTGAACTCATCGAAATGAGTGACGCCCATTTCGGTGAGCAGCTTGCGGCTGCGCCGGATGTCATCCTTGGTGTTGTAATCGGGAATAAGGGGCAGCCTGACAATGATTTTCTCAGCCATGCCATCGTGTGAGAGCAACCATCGGAGATTGGCGAGAGGCGTCTCCAGATGCTTCCCGGTGTATCGCTCGTAGATGTCGGAAGAACAGTCTTTGATGTCGATGATCCATTGGTCAACCAACGGCAACAGGCGTTCCACGTGGTCATGATCGACGCAGAGGCTCGTCTCGATGTTGAGGTGCCAGCGCTGATCCATCATCTGATGAAACTCCTCGATGAACAGACTGCGCAGACAGGGCTCTCCACCCCCGAAAGTGATGCCGCCCCCCGTGGCGAGGAAATAGAGGTTGTCAATGTGGACGTCATTCAAAAGTTCAGCTGTGGTGACCTCGCGCCAGATGCCTTCCGGACGCCAGCATGCGTCGTTCAGGCAATACTTGCACCGGAGCGGACAGCCATGGAAAGCGACAAGGGTGGTCACTCCTTGTCCGTCGATGGCCAGACGGTGGCGGCCCGTGCCGATGAGTGGTGCTCGCTGCATCTGAATGTGTGGTTATTTTCGGGAGATTTTGATGGGTATGTTGTAGCTTACCTTGTAGCTTTCGCCATTTCGCTTTCCTGGAATCCATTTCGGCATGGATTCAACCACTCTGACGGCTTCTTTGTCGAGAATGGGATGAGCGGACTTCACAACTTTCACATTGGTGATGGAACCGTCTTTCTCAATCGTGAAATTGACCACTACACGACCTTCCAAGTTGTCTTTCTTGGCTTCTTCTGGGTATCTGACGTTGTCGTTGATGTATTTCAACAGGGCTGCCTGTCCTCCCGGGAAAGCGGGCTGGGTTTCTGGCATCTCACCAAAAATGATTTCTTCCTTGAGCGTGTCGGATTTGGCCACCAATGACTTTGGCTCATTGCATGCGAGGGCACTGTCATTGCTTTCCATTGTGCTATGGGGCGCAGGTGGTATGCCTGCCAATGGCTGATCCTCCACATCTTGTTGTTCGATAGGGGGCTCCATGTATCCGTCCACGTGTTTGGGACCTAATATAAACTTGTGGCACGATGTCAGCGCAGCCAGTCCGGCACTGACGCCTACCACGGTGATGGCCTTGCCAAGAGCCTGGCGGATGGCAAGCTGGTTCTCAAGGTATCTCACCTCTTGCTCGCACTTGGGACAGGTGCCGGAACAGTCGCCTTTGTGGTGGCATTCCGTGGGTTCGTAGGGGATATCGTTGGCTTCCGCCACTTGGCGGCGGACGGTCTTCAATGTCTTGCAGATGAGCTTGCCTGTTTTCATGCCGTAAAAATGGAAATGGTCGTCGATTGCAAAAGTAAGAAAAACCCAGATACCATCAGCGATTTTTAAGGGAAAATAAGTATTGTTTGATTTTTTTTCCTACCTTTCGATAAGGTAGGCTGCTTTTCGACATAAAAAAAGAATAAATTCTTTTGTTCTGCCCTCATTTTACACTACCTTTGCAGCATAAAGACTAAGATCAATATGAGGGGAAAAGTCGATTGCTTCTTGCCATGCCAGGATTTGGGCATGGCGGAATTGACCATAGAACAACTGAGAAACGACAATGCTGTCAGACATATTTTCCTGCTCGTCAGCAAACAGCTGGCACAGGAGGGGAACTGCCCCTCTGGTTGCTCACTGCTTGAGGTCGGGCAATTGTTGTCCACAGAGACGATGCTCACCATAGAGGCGAACGTGACAGCGGACTATTTCCTGTTGCTTACCAAGTCTTCTCCGGTAACGCTCGGTATGTATGCCTTGACCAGACTGCTCAGGGTGGCTGACGACATGGGGGCTGTCATGACCTATGCCGACCACTACTCGGTGGAGGAGGGCAAGGTGGTGAAGCACCCCGTCATCGACTATCAGTTCGGAAGCATACGCGACGATTTCGACTTCGGTTCACTGCTGTTCTTCAAGGCTGACGTACTGCATGCCTACGCACGGCAGGAACGGAAACCGGAATATCAGTTTGCCGGCCTCTATGACTTCAGACTCTTCGCCAGCCGAAACGGTCAGATCCTGCACCTCAATGAGTTCATCTATACCGAACAGGAACTGGACCTCCGGGTAAGTGGGGAAAAACAGTTTGACTATGTGAATCCCAGAAACCGCGAAGTGCAGGTGGAGATGGAGAAGGCTGCCACCAACCACCTCAGGGCTGTCGGTGCGGTCGTCGATACTTCGTCCTACCTGATGCCTGATTTCTCGGAACAGCAGTTCGACTATGAGGCCTCTGTGGTGATTCCCGTTTTCAACAGAGAGAAAACTATCTGCGACGCAGTGGACTCTGCCCTGTCGCAGGTGACCAACTTCAAATACAATGTCATCGTGGTCGATAATCACTCGACCGACGCCACCACCCGGCTGCTTCAGAAGTATGAAGACCCAAGGCTCATCCATATCTGTCCCGAGAGAACCGACCTCGGCATAGGTGGATGCTGGAACATGGCGGTCGTCGATAGCCGGTGCGGCAGGTTCGCCGTACAACTCGACAGCGACGACCTCTACTCCTCACCGCATACCCTGCAGCGGATCGTGGATGCTTTCTATCAGCAGAAAGCCGCCATGGTGATTGGTTCCTACCGGATGTGTGACTTCCAACTCAACACCCTGCCGCCGGGACTCATCGACCACCGCGAGTGGACAGATGACAACGGCTGCAACAACGCCCTGCGCATCAATGGCCTGGGCGCCCCGAGGGCATTCTTCACCCCGCTGCTGCGGCAGGTGCTCTTCCCCAATACCAGCTATGGGGAGGACTATGCTCTCGGACTCGCTTTCAGCCGGCGCTACAGGATCGGCCGCATCTACGACGAACTCTATCTCTGCCGCCGGTGGGGTGGCAACAGCGATGCCGCACTGAGCATCGACCGTGTCAACGCCAATAATCTTTATAAGGATAGGCTTAGAACCTTGGAAATCGCTGCCAGACAGCGGATGACGACAGAGGGGACAGACAAGGAGGAAGACAACTCGTTGAGGAGATTTTTCAACCGTCAGTTGGAACTGTGGCCAGAGGCGAGACAGCACTACAAGGACCTGCATGACGTGAAGACGAGGTCCCTGCAGCTTAACGACCAGACGGTGGCGCTGACCGTGCAGTGGAACCCTGCGAGAATCCGGTCGACAGGGGCAAAACTAGACAAGCGCACCCTGGCGGAGAGACCTTGCTTCCTGTGCGAGAAAAACCGTCCCCAACAACAGATCACCAAGGATTTCGACAACCGGTTCGACATCCTCATCAATCCTTACCCCATCCTCACCTCACATTTCACCATCGTGGCGAGGAAACACCAGCCCCAGCAGATACGGGACTGTTTCTATGAGATATTCCGACTGATTGAACTCTATCCATCACTGACCGTCTTCTATAACGGACCGAGGTGCGGCGCCTCCGCCCCCGATCATCTCCATCTGCAGGCTGGCGCCACAGGACTGCTGCCTTTGCAGACAGCTTGGCCAAGACTCGCCCGCAACCTCGAGGGTGTGTATTCCATCAATGATGCTGAGGGCATCTTCGTGGTGTCGGACTATCCCTGTCCTGTGTTCCTTGTGAAAAGCCGCAACAAGAACAATGGCGACCAGCTCCTGCGCAAGTTGTATGATGCGCTCGACAGACATGTGGGCGACTCAGAACGGGAAAAAGGGGAGGAGCCGATGATGAATATCGTGGCCTGGAGACAGGACGATGATTTGCTCACCGTGGTTTTCCCAAGACGGAAGCACCGGCCTAACTGCTATTTTGCAGAAGGCGGCAAACAACTGATGGTGAGTCCTGGCGCACTCGACATGGCTGGACTGATTATCACCCCGAGAGAGGACGACTTCGAGTCCATCACTGCCGAGAAGGCTTATCACATCCTCCGCGAGGTCTCCATCAGCGATGATGATATGGCCGCCGTGGTGGCGGCTGTCACGGGAAAGAATAGACAACCCGGACTGCCCGTGATGGAAAGCGAACCGATGGTGTCGGTGGGCATTGTTGGAGGCAGCAAGATCCGCTTCAATCTCAACAAACCTTATATCGCCAAAGGTGAGACCATCGAGGGAATCCAGGAAGTGGAGTTCTGTGAGGGCGGTATCCTGTGGAATGGCAACCAATACCGCGAACTGTCCTTCACACCGAAGTCCGGCGGTGCGACGTTCTCACTTTATGAGGTCACCATCGGCGTCAACTTCCATTGGGAAAGAAAGGAGACACAGGTCTTCTCCGGTGCATTGCGGTTGGTCGTGGAAGCCGACAGGATATGGGCCATCAACCAGTTGCCGGTGGAGGACTATCTTACCAGTGTCATCTCCAGCGAGATGAAGGCGACCGCCTCGGCCGAATTGCTCAAGGCGCATGCCGTGATCTCACGCAGTTGGCTCCTGGCCCAGATGGAGCGACGCCGTAAGATCAGCAAGTCGGAGGGCAATTTCTTCTCCTTCATCAAAAAGGAGAATGAGATCATCAAATGGTATGACCGTGAGGACCACACCATCTTCGATGTCTGCGCCGACGACCATTGCCAGCGCTACCAGGGCGTGACCAGAGCCACAGAGAAAAGGGTGGCGGAGGCCGTCAAGGCCACCAAGGGAATGGTGCTCTCGTATGGAGGGGAGATCTGCGACGCACGCTTCAGCAAGTGTTGCGGTGGGGTGACAGAGGAATTCCAGTATTGTTGGGACAACCTGCCCAAACCTTATCTTAGGGCTGTGGGTGACAACACCGAAGGACGGTTGCCGGACCTCAGGGTGGAGCAGAACGCACGGAAATGGATCCTTGGAAACGAGGAGGCTTTCTGCAACACCACCGATCAGCAGGTGCTCTCACAGGTGCTCAACGACTATGACACGGAGACGAGGGACTTCTACAGGTGGTGCGTGCGGCTTCCGCAGGAGAGGGTCGCCAAACTGCTGGCGGAGAAACTCAAGATCGAGTTTGGCGGGATAGTAGACATGCAACCGGTTGAGCGGGGGCGTAGTGGCCGCATCTCGCGGTTGAGGATTGTCGGCACGGAGCGGACTGTCATCATCGGCAAGGAATTGGAGATACGCCGTGCGCTGAGTGACACCCACTTGCTGAGTTCGGCTTTCGTCATCGACAAGGAAGGCATGAAGCAAGGTCTGCCTGCCGCATTCATCCTGCATGGGGCAGGGTGGGGACATGGTGTCGGACTCTGTCAGATCGGTGCTGCGGTGATGGGCGAGCAAGGTTATGCCTACGACGCTATTCTCCTTCACTATTATCGGAATGCTGAAATCAAAAAACTCTATAAATAAATCATGAAAGAAAAGAGAAATCCATGGGCATGGGTGCCGACACTCTATTTAGCGGAAGGCTTGCCCAATGTGCTGGTCACGGCAGTGGCTGCTGTGATGTATATGCAACTGGGTATGACGGATTCGGAGATTGGCCTTTATACGGCATGGCTTGGCCTGCCATGGGTCATCAAACCCTTCTGGAGCCCGTTCGTCGATCTGTATCGCACGAAGCGTTGGTGGGTCCTGGTCATGCAGATTCTGCTGGGATCGTCCTTGGCTGGTGTGGCTTTCACGCTCAACACCCCGGTGTGGTTTCAGGGCACGATGTTTTTCTTTTTCCTCATGGCTTTCTCCAGTGCGACCCACGATATCGCTGCCGACGGTTACTATATGCTGGCACTCGACGACCATCATCAGGCATGGTTTGTGGGCATACGCAACACCTTCTACCGATTGGCTGTGATTATGGGCAACGGTGTGCTGGTGCCGGTGGCCGGTCTCTTAGCCAAGTCGTTGGGTTGTTCTGCGGCGTTCTCTTGGAGTCTGGTGTTCTACGGACTGGCAGCCCTGTTCATCGCTTTCTGTCTCTATCATAGTTTCTTGATGCCTCGCGCAGCCGATGACAAGAAACGGCACACCTCGGCTCATGAGGTGGTCAAAGGCATCAAGAAAATGTTTGTGACCTTCTTCACCAAGATGCCAGGGGAACTGACCCTGTATGCCATGCTTTTTTTCTTGCTCTACCGTTTGCCCGAGGCCATGCTCAATACGATGACGAAGACGTTTCTGTTGCGTTCCCCAGATGAAGGCGGACTTGGGATGTCGTTGGTCGATTATGGCATAGCCAGTGGTACGGTGGGTATGATCGGACTGACTCTGGGCGGAATCCTGGGCGGAATCCTCGCCGGGCGTGATGGCCTGAAGCGCTGGCTATGGCCGATGGTGTGCGCCATCTCCCTGCCCGATATCGTCTATGTGTGGTTGAGCTACGACATGACGAGCAATCTCTATGTGATCAGCACATGCCTCTTTATCGAACAGTTTGGCTATGGCTTCGGATTCACCGCCCTCACCTTATATATGTTGTATTACAGCAAGGGGGAATTCAAAACCTCCCATTATGCCATCTGTACGGGCATCACCTATCTGGGTTTGATGTTGCCAGGCATGATTGCAGGTTTCCTGAAAGATGCAGTGGGCTACAGCACTTTCTTCATCATCGTGATGGTACTGTGCTTGATCACCTTTGCTGTTTCGGCGTTCATCAAGATCGACCCTGAGTTTGGAAAGAAAAACAAGGACTGAGTTATGAATGCACAGATGACGCACGACACGATTCAAAAACGCTCTTCAAGGGAATGGCTCTGGGTGCCCCTGCTCTGTTTCTTCCGTGGAATGGTGCTGGTATCCCTGTTGTCCGTGACCATGGTGATGCTGAAGAGGATGGGCATGAGCAATACCATGGCCACCGCTTCTACGGCATGCCTGGCGTTGCCGTGGGTGCTGCGTCATTTGCTGCGCCGTGTGACATGCGTTGGTGGTTCCAGATGGTTGTGGGTCGTTCTCACTCAGGCCGTCTTCGCTTTGTCGATATGGGGCGTGGCTTTGACGCTGCAACCCAATTCGGGCGGATCTGTGATCTGGGTTTTCTTGGTGCTTGGTGCACTCAGCGGCGGACTGCATGATGTGGCGGCCTCTGACTTGTCAAGGTCATGGATTGACCGATGCGGCTCTTCTTTGGTCGGGAAAGATTCTCCTTCCTTTGGCTCTCGTCAGGTGATGGGCTTGTCCTTCTTCCTGTTGGCTGTGATGGTCGGCTTGGGGCTGGTATTGATCATGGCTGGCGACATGGAGGTGCTGTCTCGCAGTCTGGATGACTCATGGGGAACTACTTTCGAGGCTCTCGCCTTGTGTCTTGTGGGCCTGTCGGTGCTTGACGCGCTCGTTCTGCCGCGTGATGTGGATGATGATGGCACTTGCCTGAACCCAAAAGGCAAATGGTCGCTGGAGGAGATCATGGCTTGGTGGAGACAGCCCCTTCAGTGGGCCTTCGCGGCGTTGGTGGTGCTCTTCACCTTGCATGAATGGATGCTGTGGAGAGGAACGCTGCTTTTCCTCGTTGACCCGGGAAGTATTGGAGGTCTGTCTCTGGGACCTCAGGAAGTGGGCTTCGTACAGGGCACGGTGAGTGTGCTGGCCATGATGATGGGCTGTGTCCTTGGACTGGAAGCGGCCAGAAAATGGGGAGTGGGGAAAAGCCTGCTGCCGATGGCTCTCCTGGGCACTTTGCCTGATGTCTTGTTGCTGTACCTGGCATTTAGGATGCCGTCGGATTTGCCGACGGTCAGCCTTTGCCTGGCCACGGAAGCTCTTGGCTGCGGTTTTGCCGTCGCCTGTTTTATATTATATATAAGGTATAACTCGCCTGGAAAAGATCATGCCGCCCATTTTGACATCTGTTTTGCTTTGGTGATGCTGTCTTCCATGATAGGAGGGTGGTGCACAGGCCTTTTCCAGGATTATCTCGGCTATCGGCGCTTCTTCATGATCGTGGCGGCTTTGGCTGTTTTGGCTCTTGTGGCGGTGGTCGTCGCACACCTGCTTTACAAGAAATGTAACTCAACTTTCTCAAGTTGAAAGGAGTGGATTTGGGAGTTTAGGAGTTTGGAAGTTTAGGAGTTCAGGAGTTTGGGAGTTTGGAAGTTTGGAAGTTTGGAAGTTTGGGAGTGTAGACATTACTCTTGCAAGTCTTAGCCTCTACTGACGAAGAACCATCAGTTCTATGGGCTTCGCTGATAGTTCTCACGCTCTGGAGACATAGCAAACTTATCCCTCTCCCTCTGGGAGAGGATAGGTGAGGGAAATTATCTTCGCCGATAGTTCTCACGCTCTGGAGACACAGCAAACTTATCCCTCTCCCTCTGGGAGAGGATAGGTGAGGGCATTAATGGAATTTGATTCAGTCGCGGTAGCGGCGGGTCAGGTCGTCGTAGTTTTCGATGCGGCGGTCGCGGAGGAAGGGCCACCAGCGGCGCACGTGCTCGCTGTGGTCAAGGTCGAGGTTTACGATGACGGATTCTTCCTCGTTGTCACTCGCACGGTAGTGGATCTCTCCTTGTGGACCAGCCACAAAACTGCTTCCCCAGAATTGTATGCCTTGGGTCTGGCCCGACGGGTCGGGCTCAAAGCCCACACGGTTGACGGTCACCACGGGGAGACCGTTGGCCACGGCGTGTCCACGCTGTACGGTGGTCCATGCCTCGCGCTGCCGTTGCTGTTCTTCTGGCGTGTCGCTGCTCTCATAGCCGATGGCGGTGGGGTAGATGAGCAGGTCGGCTCCGGCGAGTGCCATGAGACGGGCTGCCTCAGGATACCATTGGTCCCAGCACACCAGCACGCCCAAGCGGCCCACACTGGTGTCGATGGGATGGAAACCGAGGTCGCCGGGGGTGAAATAGAACTTTTCGTAATAGGCGGGGTCATCGGGGATGTGCATCTTGCGGTATTTCCCGGCGATGCTGCCGTCGCGGTCGATCACCACGGCGGTGTTGTGGTAGAGGCCTGGAGCACGCCGCTCGAAAAGGGAGGTGACAATCACCACTTTTTTCTCACGGGCGAGGGCTCCGAAGAATTCTGTCGATGGTCCGGGGATGGGTTCTGCCAGGTCGAAATTGTTGACATCCTCCACTTGACAGAAGTAAAGGCTGTTGTGGAGTTCTTGCAGTACGATGAGTTGAGCTCCACGGTCGGCAAGGTCGGTGATGCTGTCGTAGAGGCGGCGCATATTGTCTTTACGGTCAGCGATGTTGTGCTGCTGCAACAGTCCTATTTTCAGTTCTTTCATGATGTGTGGGTGTTGATGGTCAGTTGTTTGGGAAACTGCATGGTGAGACAATGGAGTGAACCATGTTGGCGGATGACAGTGCGTGCGTCGAGTCCGATGATGACATGGTCGGGAAAGGCTTGTTGGATAATGCTGAGGGCCTTGGCATCGTTGTCGGACTGGGCGTAGGTGGGTACGATGACCGCTCCGTTGAGGATGACAAAATTGGCATAGGTGGCCGGCAGACGGTCGCCTTCTTCATAGATGGCGTCGGGCATGGGCAAAGGCAGGAGCCGATAGGGCTCACCCTTTGGAGTTCTGAGCATGCGCAGTTCTTCCTGGAGCATCTGGAAATCTGCGAACTGTTCGTCTGACTCGTCTTCACAACAGACATAGAGCAATGTGTCATCTGGAGCACACCTGACGATGGTGTCGATATGACCGTCGGTGTCGTCGCCGACAAGGTTGCCGTGGTGCAACCAGACGATGCGGTCAGCCCGCAGCCGCAATTTCAACTGCTCCTCGATTTCCTCGATTGTGAGGGGTTGGTTACGGTGAGGAGCCAGCAGGCATTGGGCGGTGGTGAAAACAGTGCCCTTGCCGTCGCTTTCCACCGAACCGCCCTCCAGCACGAAGTCTTCATGATCTTCGAGGGGCACTTGGAAGAGGCCACCCTCAGCCAGATGGCGGGTGATGGCATTGTCAAGTTGGGCAGGGAATTTCTCGCCCCATCCGTTGAAACGGAAATCGAGGAGGAGTGGGGTGGTGGTAGCTTTTTCTCGGTCTATGAGTGTCAGCGCGGCATGGTCGCGGGCCCAGGTGTCGTTGGTGGGACATTCAAAGAAGGTCACTTGTGACATTTCTTCTGGGGTGAGGCTCATGGCGAGCTTGCTCCGCGTGTCTTCCACGTCGGGAGTCACGATGAGCAGTCCTTCATGCCGGGTGATGACTTGTGCCAGGGCGATGAAGGTCTCTGTAATGTCGTTGAGGTAGTCTTTCCAGTCGGTGGCGGCATGGGGCCAGGTGAGTTGGATCAAACGCTGCGGTTCCCACTCCGCCGGAAAGTACATATTGTCCATAATCTCAGTATTTGTGGCAAAGTTACGAAAAGTCGAGTGCAGAACAAAAGAAACTTGTTTCTTTTTTATGCCGAGGCGGAGTAACTTCGACGCGCAGCGTCAAAGTTATGCGAAAAGTCGAGTGCAGAACAAAAGAAACTTGTTTCTTTTTTATGCCGAGGCGGAGTAACTTCGACGCGCAGCGTCAAAGTTATACGAAAAGTCGAGTGCAGAACAAAAGAAACTTGTTTCTTTTTTATGCCGAGACGGAGTAACTTCGACGTAAAACATCAAAGTTACGAAAAGTTTTTTCTTTTCTTATGCTGAGATGGAGTAATCTGATGTTTTTTTGCTATTTTTGCAATACTTATTCACCCACATCATTTGCAGAAGATGAAAGGAGTAGTCAATACTTTGGTTTGCTTGACCTGCCTGTTGCTGACCATGACAGCATGCAAGAACAGCAAGAAGGAAGCGGGAAAAGACAAGGCGTCCACAAGCCTTTTCGACAAGAAAAGTGTGGAAACCATCTCTTCCAGGGACAGAAGTTCCTCGGAAGCACCTGCTGTCTCTAAAACGCAACAAGGCCAGACCTATACTGACGGCCGTCCTCGTAAGATGGAGATTCCGGCTCCGATGAAAGGCATGAAGGAACAACTGCTGCGGCGCGAGGGGTATTACGTCTCCTATAACAGCGACCGCAAGGTGCCAAACTGGGTGGCATGGTGCCTCACGGCCGACCATACCAAGGGCGACCATTACCGCGACGGAAAACTGTTCATGGAAGATGAGGAAGTGGGCTGGCCCAGGGCGACAGACGGGGATTATGTCCGCTCCTCATACGACAGAGGGCACTTGTGCCCCTCGGGCGACAACAAATGGAGTGAGAAGGCACAGACCCAGTCGTTTCTGCTCACCAATATCTGTCCGCAGAACCATGATCTCAACGTAGGAGACTGGAATGACCTGGAAATCCAATGCCGCTATTGGGCCAAACGGATGGGCAACCTCTACATCGTCACGGGACCTGTTTTCTACAACGGAGTCAAGAAGACCATTGGCAAACATGGAGTGGCCGTGCCCGATGCTTTCTTCAAGGTGGTGCTCGACGATGGCAGAAAAGCCAAGGCCATCGGATTTGTCTATCCCAACAGAGGTGGCCATCAGGACATGGACCAGTGCGTGAGGTCGGTGGATGAGATAGAGCGCATCACGGGCATCGACTTCTTTCCTATGCTCGACGACAACGTGGAGGACGTGGTCGAAGCTGCCTCCAATAAAAGGATGATAGATGACTGGCAGATAGAGAAAGCCGTGAAATACTACAGCAGCCAGTATAATTGACGGCCTGGAAAACATAAAAATAGTTAAACCTCAGTGCAAAAGAGGGATAATAACACCAAAAATGATTATATTTGCAGTTCCAATCATAAAAAGCTGAAAAGCGTGAAAATATTCGAAGTGGTGAATGCCCTTGAAAAGTTCGCGCCTCTGCTCCTGCAGGAAGACTATGATAATGCCGGCCTGCAAGTGGGATTGACAGAGACGGAAGTGTCAGGGGCATTATTGTGTCTTGACGTGACAGAGGAAATCCTCGAAGAGGCGATACAAAGGGGATGCAACCTGGTTGTGTCGCACCATCCGCTGATTTTCCGTCCGCTGCGCTGCGTCTCCGACCGCAACATGGTGCAGAGATGTGTCACCAAGGCCATCCTTCATGGCATTACCATCGTTTCGATGCACACCAACATGGACAACGCTCCAGGTGGAGTGAATGGCAAGATTGCGGAGAAAATGGGTCTGCGTCACGTGTCTCTGCTCGCTCCCAAACAAGTGGGGGAGATGACAGGCGGCAGTGGTGTGATTGGTGAACTGGCATCACCGATGCCGTCTATGGATTTCATCTCGATGGTGAAGGAACGCTTCGAGGTGGAATGCGTTCAGACCAACCAGATCCTCCAGAAGAAGATTGCGAAAGTGGCCATCTGCGGAGGCGCGGGAGCTTTCCTGCTCGGCGACGCCATCGCGGCTGGTGCAGACGCCTTCGTCACTGGCGAGATGCACTACCATGAGTTTTTCGGGTGTGAGCAGGTGATACAGATCTGTGTCATCGGACATTACCAGAGTGAACAGTTTACAAGCGAATTATTCCAATCAATCATCGAGGAGAGGTGTCCGGGGGTCAGGTGCTGCCTGGCCAAAACCCACACCAATCCCATTATCTATCTATAAATAGTATGGCAAAAAAAGATCCTACAGATTTAACCGTGGAGAAAAAACTGGAAGCGCTCTACCAGTTGCAGACCACACTGTCGCAAATCGACGAGAAAAGAGCCCTCAGAGGCGAACTCCCCTTGGAAGTGCAGGACCTGGAAGATGAGATTGCAGGACTGAAGACCCGCATCGAGAAAATCGAGGCTGAGATTCAGGAGTTCCGCACGGCCATCACCCAGAAAAAAGGTGACATCCAGGACGCACAGGCTATCGTGGCCCGTTATAAGGAACAACTGGATGATGTGAAAAACAACCGTGAGTATGAGATGCTGAGTAAGGAGATCGTCTTCCAGACTCTCGAGATTGAACTCTGCAATAAGAAAATCAATGAGGCCCTTGTCAAAATCGAGGAGCGGGAAGCTTTGCTGAAACAAAACCAGGAGCAGGTGGATTACCGCATGCAGGTGCTGGAGGAGAAAAAGAGCGAGTTGGATGCCATCATGCAGGAAACCCGTGAGGAAGAGGAAAAGCTCAAGGAGAAAGCCAAGACCATCGAGGAGAAGATCGAGGACCGTCTGCTCACCAGTTTCAAGCGCATCCGCAAAAACGCCCGCAACGGACTCGGCGTGGTCTATGTGCAGCGTGACGCCTGTGGTGGTTGCTTCAACAAGATTCCACCGCAGCGGCAATTGGACATCAAGATGCACAAAAAGATCATTGTTTGTGAGTATTGCGGCCGTATCCTCGTCGATCCCGAACTCGCCGGCGTGAAGACGGCAACGGAGGAGAAGGTCAAGAAACGCTCGACAAGAACACGCAAGAAGGCAGACGAAAAGGCAGACTGATTTGGGCATGTCCTAAAAAATCTGGCTTTATCAAAAAGTAAAGGCAAAAAATCATAATCCATTTGGATTGTGATTTTTTTTTGCTAATTTTGGGGAGATTTTCTGACCATTCAGAATTCAAGGGAAAACACCAATATGTCTAACTAAAACAAATATGCTTATGAAAGACCTTAAAATGTACATCAACGGTAAATTCGTTGAAAGCAAGTCTGGTAAATGGATCAACGTGCTCAACCCCTCCACCGAGGAAGTCATCAGCAGACAGCCCGAGGGCACTGTGGAAGAGGTGGACGAGGCTCTTGATGCAGCCAAGGCTGCTCAGAAAGCCTGGGCCAAGACTCCTGCCATCGAAAGGGCAGCCTACCTGAAGAAAATGGCTGATGGTATCCGCAAACGCCAGGATGAGTTTGTCGATATCATCATGCGTGAACAAGGCAAGACCCGCAACTGGGCTACTGTCGAGGTGGCTGTGACAGCTGACTACTTCGATTACATGGCTACCTTCGCACGCTCCATCGAGGGTGAGATCATCCCCAGCGACCGCCGTGGCGAGACCATCATGCTCTTCAAGGAGCCCATCGGCGTGGTGGCTGGTATCCTGCCGTGGAACTTCCCCTTCTTCCTCATCGCACGCAAGGCTGGAGCTGCCCTCATCACAGGCTGCACCATCGTCATCAAACCCTCACAGCTTACACCGGAGAACTGCTGCGAATTTGCCAAGGTGGTGGATGAGACGGGACTCCCCGCAGGCGTTTTCAATGTGATTACCGGTAAAGGTTCTGTCGTGGGCAATGCTCTTGCCGCAAGCCCGAAAATCGGCATCGTCAGTGTCACAGGAAGCGTGGGCGCTGGAGAGAGCATCATGAAGGCTGCCGCCACCAACATCACGAAGGTATCGCTCGAACTGGGCGGAAAGGCTCCTGCCATCGTGTTCCCGGATGCTGACCTGGAGGCTGCCGCACAGTGGATCGTCGATTCACGTATCGGCAACAACGGCCAGATCTGCAACAATGCAGAACGTGTATATATCCACAAGGACATCAAGAAGGAGTTCACCGATATCCTCGTCAAGAAGATGGAGGCCGTGAAAGTGGGCGACCCGTGCGCAGACGACGCAGTCGATATGGGACCGCTCGTTGAGCAGCGTGCTCTCGAAAGCGTGGAGGCTAAAGTGGAGAACGCCATTAAGCAGGGTGCCAAACTGCTCTGCGGAGGCAAGAGAGTGGGAGAGAAGGGCTACTTCTATGCCGCTACCGTTCTCGATGACGTGAAGCAGGACTTCGATATCGTGCACGAGGAGACCTTCGGTCCTGTCCTTCCGCTCGTGGAGTTTGAGGACATCGACCAGGTCATCGCCTGGGCCAATGACGTGGAGTATGGTCTGGCTTCGTCGGTCTTCACCCAGAGCATCGACATCGCCACCAAGGTATGCCGTGAACTGGAGTTCGGCGAGGTGTATATCAACCGTGAGCACTTCGAGGCTATGCAGGGATTCCATGCCGGCATGAAGAAGAGCGGCATCGGCGGCGCTGACGGAAAACATGGTGTCGAGGAGTACCTCATCACCAAGGTGGTCTATCTCGATACCCACTACGAGTAATATTCGACAAACCTGGGGATTGTTCTCCCCCCTCACCTAACCTCTCCCCCCCACGCGGGGGGAGAGGGATTTTTTTTATTATGCTCAGCATGAGGAGAGGGGTTTCATCACCGCATAGGTAGAGGGATTATCATTCCCCACATGAGGAGAGAAATTTTCATCCCTCGCACGAGGAGAGGGATCTTCATTCCCCACACGAGGAGAGAAATTTTCATCCCTCGCACGAGGAGAGAAATTTTCATCCCTCGCACGAAGAGCGGGATTATCATCCCCTCGCCCCCGGAGGGGGAGAGGATGGGTGAGGGGGGTCCCCAGCGTACAAGAAATAATGACCCTCACCTAGCCTCTCCCCAAGGGAGAGGGATAAGTTTGCAGTGTCTCCTCAAGGGAGAGGGATAAGTTTGCATTGCTCCCCAGAGGGATAAAGATTGATTTCATAAAGGAAGCATCCCCTCGCCCCCGGAGGGGGAGAGGATGGGTGAGGGGGAGAACATTTTATAGTCCGCGGGCCTTGTAGATCTTCTCTTTTGCGGCATTGATCTCCTTGAACTTCTTCTCTGCTGCCTTGCGCACGTCCTCGCCCAGTGCCGACACTCGGTCGGGATGATGCTCGAGGGCGAGCTTGCGGTAGGCTTTCTTCACTTCCTCGTCGGTGGCGTTGGGGGAGATGCCAAGCACCTTGTAGGCATCCTCAAGGGTCACTCCACTGCTACCGCTGCCTCCACCGCTTCTACCGCCGCCGTAACTGCCGCCGCCGTAACTGCCGCCGCCCATGTGAAGCATCGAATCGACCTCGCTGGCTGACATGCCCATGTATTGGGCCACCTCATACAGCGCATTGAGCTCTTCTTGTGACACGTGACCGTCGGCCTTGGCAATCTCAACAAGGAAGGACAACAACTGCAGTCGTTCACTGTAGTTGAGGTTGGCGGCGATCTGGGCACACACCTGCCGGATCTGATTGCGGTAGGCATAAGGATTGCTGGCATTTATCCGCTTCTGCTCTTCCAGCAGACGAAGGATGATCTCATTGCCTTGCTGGGCAGCCGCCTCTCCGAAATTGCTGCGGAGAAAATTCCTCACATACTCCATCTCGGAATGCATCACCTTGTTGTCGGCCCTGATGATGTAGGAGGCAAGCACGAGGAGGGAGAATAGGAAACTGTTGCGCTGACCTTCCTCATGGCTGCGCCTTGTCGAATTTCCATAGGTTCCTGCAGGACCCTCTTCGTAACCAGATCCGTCATTCTCACTGAGTGAGTCTATCAGACTGCCGATGAAATAGCCGGCGAACGCCCCGAGGGGAGGGGCCAGCATAAACCCAAGCACGCCTCCGATCCATTTGAATATGCCCATGTTTATCTTACTTAATAATGTTAAATATTTTCGTATCTTGGAATCTCTTCCAAAAATAAATAATTTTGATGCTCATAATCCATCTTGCAACAGTAGTGCTCTATGCCGTTGCTCACGATGAGGTAATCGACATGCAACAACATGTTGTAGATGGAGATCTGGTCAAACACCTTTTGTGAGAGAGCTATCGTGGGGGCTTTGTACTCGATGATCATACGGGGCTCCGCCTGAAGACCATAGAGAATGCTGTCGCAGCGAAGCCGCTTGTGCCCTACCATGAGCTCCACTTCGTTGGCCAGCATCGTCTCCGGATAACCCAGATGATGGGTCAGGTAGTGGACGAAATGCTGACGCACCCATTCCTCGGGGGTCAGTGTCACGTATTTCCGACGCAAATGGTCGAAAATCATGCGCTTGCCGTCACGGATGATGATTTTTGTGTCGAAGGAAGGGAGGTTTAGTCGATTCATTTTATTATCTTTGCATGCAAAGATAATAAAATGGAAGCATAACAAGAAGAATCCGCCCCTTTTTCTGAAGGGTGGAACTTGCAATATCATCCGGAAAAGAAAGAAAATGGCAGCAAAGCAAACCTTCGACACCCTCATGGGCGATCTCAAGGCCCGAAAGTTCAAACCCATCTACATTCTCATGGGTGAAGAACCTTATTATATAGATAAGGTGTCGGATTTCTTGGAAGAGAATGTGCTCAGACCAGAGGAAAGGGATTTCAACCAGACCGTGGTCTATGGGATGGAAACCAACGCCGCACAGGTCGTCGATATGGCAAAACGGTTTCCCATGATGGCGGAATACCAGGTGGTGATCGTGAAAGAGGCCCAGAACATCAAGAACTGGGACAAACTTGACAGCTATCTGGAAAAACCTCTGGCTTCAACCGTTCTTGTCATCTGCTACAAACATGGCACGATCGACTCCAGAAAGAAGTTCATGAGCAAGGCGGCAGCTGTGGGCGTGGTCTTCAAAAGTGAGAAACTCCGTGAGAATGCCGTGCCGACATTCATTGAGGACTACGTGAAATCAAAGGGCGGGACCATCGACAACAAAGCCAAACTGATGATTGCGGATTTCATCGGCAACGACTTGGCAAGGGTAACCTCGGAAATCGACAAGGCAATGATCTCCATGACAGAGGGGGAGAAGAAGGTGACTCCGGATGTCGTGGAACAGAAAATAGGTATCAGCAAGGAGTATAATATGTTCGAACTCCGTGATGCCCTCATCAACAAGGATGCGCTGAAAGCAAACCGAATCGTGAAATATCTTGACAACAATCCCAAGACGGCCTCGCTCTACTCTTTCCTGCCTGGTCTCTTCTCCTTTTTCCAGAACCTGATGGTCGCCCATTATTCTGACCGGTCGGAGAGGGGAGTGATGCAGGCTCTGGGCTTCAAGTCGGAATGGGCTGTGAGAGACTACATGAAAGCACTGCGATCCTTCAATGCTTACAAGACAATGCAGATCATTCACCAAATTAGAGTGACCGACGCTAAAAGTAAAGGCATAGACAACCCAAATACAACCCCTGGAGACCTCCTCAAGGAACTCGTTTTCTTCATTTTGCACTGAAAAAGCACTATTTTTGACCGAAAAGGGGTCTCCTGAACGCTAAAACGCACCTTTCCCATGGTGCGTTTTTTGATACCTAAATCACATGTCTGCAGACTATTCGGGGCGTTTCTGGCGCTTCAAAACTCTCATTTTTCATCTTTTCCCGAATGGCTGTGGGGAAAATTTGAAAAATGCCAAAAATTCGGAGATTTGAAGATTGAAAAGCCTGTGATTAAGAAATTTTAATGTTTTAAAAATGAAATGTTTGGATTTACAAAGCGAAATCATTTTTAAAATATAAACGGATTTAAGTTTAAAAATATAAATCTTTTAAAGCATTAAATCATGTTTATATTTGCGAATAATACTATTTTAAAAACGTGAATGTATTTTTATGCGATATGCATATTTAATGATAATGTATTAAAAACCAACGTGTTACACAATAATATTCAAGTATTTATATCCTAAAGATGGCCTTTTTGCTCCAAAAAGCCTCTTTTTAGGCAAAATCTGACTGCATATTCATCATATAACGCAATTATGCTCAGTATGTTACTAAAATTTGTTCAACTAAACATAAGTCAATTTTCAATACCTAAATTTCATATTCATATAACGAAACAGAGGTAATGCTTTATAAATGTAAAACATCTATAAAATTTAAGTTTATAAAAATAAAATAACCATAGTAAAAAAGTTAGGAAAAAGTTTGCATGTATGAAAAAAAATGTTTATCTTTGTAAAATCTTAGAAAAAACCCCTGAAACGGAGCTTTGAGATCGTAAAAGTATGATAGATCGAATCAAGTTACTCATGGAGTCAAAGGAAATGACCCAGCAGACCTTCTCTAAATACCTCGGAATTTCTTCCGCGGCATTGAGCAATATATTCAATGGCCGCACTAAGCCCACCATGGTCATCTTCACCAATATCATCGAGAAGTTTCCCAACCTCAACCCCATGTGGCTGCTTAAGGGAGTCGGACCGATGTATTTGGATGAAAGTGCTACGCAAAATCCAAAGAATGAAACGGTTAACCCCCGTACCGTTCAGACGGAACTTGATTTCCAGGATGAGCCGGATGATATGGTGAAAACAGTTGCTGGGCGAGCAAAAAAGAAAGCACAAGAGGGAGCCTTGCAGATGGTGGAATTGAAAAATCAAGACAATGTGAAGCGGCGTGTGACGACCATCACGGTTTATTACGACGACAATACATTTGAAACCTTCGTTCCCAAAAAGCAGTAAGTACACATATTCTATTAATATACATTTCCAATCAATCAATTATTTTTATTGGGCGTAGGCTTTGAGATATAGCCTTTAACGTCGATGTTTTCAACAACGGATAACATTTCTTCGGATTACGGGCATCACAGTGAAGTGATTGCCCGTAGTTTTTTCATGCCCTCACCTAACCTCTCCCAGAGGGAGAGGGACAGGTTTGCTATACTTCGCTTTGAGACGCCACAATGTGACGTCTCTACTTTTTTGCACCCATACAAACCATGGCCCCTCTCCCTTCGGGAGAGGACGGGTGAGGGGGCATATATTATGTAGAGACGTCACATAGTGGCGTCTATTTTTCATGCCCTCACCTAACCTCTCCCAAAGGGAGAGGGATTGAATTGCTATACTTCACTTTGAGACGCCACATTGTGGCGTCTATTTTTCATGCCCTCACCTAACCTCTCCCAGAGGGAGAGGGACAGGATTGCTCTGCTTCATTCGGAGACGCCACAATGTGACGTCTCTACTTTGCATTAACCCCTCTTTACGGTAACGAGGGCGCGAGGTGGTCGGGGAAAAAGAGTTTATTTTCTGCTGTAGAGAAGAGATTTTATTTCCGTCAGGCAATAGAATCCGAGATTTTTTGACTACTTTTGCATGTGATGAAAAAGTATATTCTGGATTTGAAAGTGGTGGACACCCAACAGTTGGGCGACCGCTACGTGCTGCTGAAACTCACCAGCGACACACCCCTGCCGGAGATGATCCCGGGACAGTTTGCCGAACTGAAGATAGAGGGTTCCCCTCACACTTATCTGCGCCGTCCCATCTCCATCAATTATGTCGATTTCGAGCGCAATGAGGTGTGGTTTTTGGTAGCAATGGTAGGAGATGGCACTCGCCAGTTGTCAAGCCTGCGAAGAGGCAGTTTCCTTAACTGCGTGATACCCCTGGGCAATGGTTTTACCCTGCCCGAGTCACCAGAGAAGCGAATGCTCCTCGTGGGGGGTGGAGTAGGAGTGGCGCCACTGCTGTTTTTGGGCAGCCGATTGAGGCAGATGGGCTGTGAACCAACCTTCTTGTTGGGGGCAAGAAAGGCGTCCGACCTGGTCCTGTTGGAAGAGTTCCGGCAGTTGGGCAGGGTAATGCTGACCACGGAAGACGGGTCTGCCGGTGAACAAGGATTTGTCACCAACCATTCCATCCTTGTCCAGGAACATTTCGACCGGATCTGCACATGTGGCCCGAAACCAATGATGATGGCAGTGGCCCGTTACGCTGCTGCCCAGGGAATCGACTGCGAGGTGTCGTTGGAGAACCTGATGGCCTGTGGTCTTGGCGCCTGCTTGTGCTGCGTCGAAAACACCAAGAAGGGAAATATCTGTGTATGCAAAGAAGGACCAGTGTTAAATATTAATCAACTGTTATGGCCAATCTAAATGTAAAGATAAATGATTTGTTTCTGAAGAATCCTGTGATGACTGCTTCAGGAACTTTCGGCTATGGTTTGGAGTTCGCTGATTTCATCGACCTGAGTCAGTTGGGTGGCATCATCGTCAAGGGGACCACCCTGCATCCTCGTGAGGGGAATGACTATCCCCGTATGGCGGAGACAGCGATGGGGATGCTCAACTGCGTGGGGTTGCAAAACAAAGGTGTGGATTATTTCTGTGAGCACATCTACCCCCAGGTCAAGGACATCGACACCAATATGATTGTCAACGTCAGCGGGTCGTCACCTGAGGACTATGCCGAGTGCGCAGCACGGATCGATGCCCTGCCACAAATCCCAGCCATCGAACTCAACATCTCCTGCCCCAATGTCAAACAGGGAGGGATGGCCTTTGGAGTCACCACCACTGGCGCCGCCTCCGTGGTCAGAGCCGTCAGGAAACGGTATCATAAGACGCTCATCGTGAAACTCTCGCCCAATGTCACCGACATCGCCGACATCGCCCGGGCATGTGAGGCGGAGGGAGCCGACAGCGTGTCGCTGATCAATACGTTGATGGGAATGGCTGTGGATATCGAAAAGCGGAAACCATTGCTCAGCATCGGTACAGGAGGGCTCAGCGGGCCTGCTGTCAAGCCTGTGGCACTCAGGATGGTGTGGCAGGTGGCCAAGGCCGTCAAAATCCCCGTGGTGGGCCTGGGAGGCATCTCCACGGCCGAGGACGCGATCGCTTTCCTCATGGTGGGTGCGACTGCCATAGAGGTGGGCACGGCCAATTTCGTTGATCCTGCTGTGACTCTCAAGATCCGCGATGGGATCAATCAATGGTTGGACCGTCATGGATGTGCGGATGTGCATGAAATCATCGGGGTCATCAGTTGAGCCTAAATAATTTGAGGGCAGCGAAATCGCTGCCCTCAACCAACACAAAAACTAAACTAGACTTAACTAAAATTAATGAGGATTTTCACAAACCCCGACTAATTCGATTACAAACTTATTAAAAATCATCCTTTTTTTCTTATGTAGTGTAACTTTTTTTGATGATTTTTTAATTTGTTAACATTCTATGCCGAGAACGTATCGGAATCATTTGCACTTTACGGTTTTCCCGATCAGCAAATGGTCCAAAACGACCAGTGCGGTCATGGCTTCCACGATGGGAACGGCGCGGGGCAGCACACAGGGGTCATGACGGCCACGGGCCTTGAAAGTGACGGGCTCCCCATCCAGGTCCACGGTCTCTTGTTCACGCAGGAGGGTCGCGACGGGTTTGAAAGCCACCCTGAAGAAGATGTCCTGCCCGTTGCTGACTCCGCCCTGGATTCCGCCGCTGTGGTTGGTGGCCGTGCGGATCTGCCCGTTGTCCGAGATGAAGACATCGTTCAGCTCACTCCCCCGATGGTGGGCACATCGGAAACCATCACCGTACTCAAATCCTTTCACGGCATTGATGCTGAGCATGGCGGCTCCGAGAGCGGCATGCAACTTCCCGAACTCTGGTTCACCGACACCGGCCGGACATCCCTTCACCACACAGGTGATGACGCCGCCGATGGTGTCGCCCTCGCTCTTCACCTGGCGGATGAGTGCGGCCATTTCCTCTGCCTTGATCGGATCAGGGCATCTCACGGCGTTCTGTTCGGTGGCCGTGAGGTCGTAGCGGGTGTAGTCGTGGTCAAGGGCGATGTTGCCCACCTGCGACGTGTATGCGGTGATGCTGATGCCATATTCCCGGAGTGCCAGTTTGGCGAATGCACCGCCCACGCATCTGCTGATGGTGATGCGTGCCGACGTGCGCCCTCCTCCTCTGTGGTCCCGGATGCCGTATTTCTGCTGGTAGGCATAGTCGGCATGGGAGGGACGGAAAAGGCATCTCAGACTCTCGTAGTCCTGCGAATGGTGGTTGGTGTTGCGGACCATGAATCCGATCGGAGTGCCGGTGGTCTTTCCTTCAAACACTCCGCTGAGCACCTCCACCCGGTCTGCCTCCTGGCGTGATGTGGTGAGTTCGCTCTGTCCTGGCCGCCGCCTGTCCAGTTCCGACTGGATGAAGTCCATATCGACGGTGATGCCTGCGGGCATGCCGTCGATGACACCACCCACGGCATCTCCGTGGCTCTCTCCGAAGGTGGTGAGCGTCAGGATGTTTCCAAAAGTATTTCTCATTGCTTTATTGTCTGTAGGTCAGCAACCGCCTCCGCAGCCACCGCAGTCACCGCCTCCGCAGCCTCCACAACCTTCACCGCTCATCATTTTCATGATCTGTTCCATTTCCTGAGGAGTGGCGTCGCGGTTCTCGAGGATCTTGCCCACGAAGTGCAGGTCGAGTCCGGCATAGGGATGGTTGAGGTCAACGCTCACTTCCTTGTCTCCGATCTCGAGGATGCGGCCGTTGAAACGGTTGCCGTCTTCGTTGACGAGGGGTATGATGGCATCCACATGGATGACTTTCTCATCCAGTTTTCCGTCACGCATGAAGATGTTTTTGTCCAGTTCCACGATGCGCTCCTCGACGTAGTCGCCGTAGGCATCGTCTTTGGGGATGACGAAGTCGAATTCCTCGCCTTGTGCGAGATTGGCCACCGCTTCCTCGAAGAGGGGGAGCGCGAAGCCCATGCCGCTGACGAAGCGGAAAGGTTCTTTCTCTGAGGCCACTTCCAGGAGTTCGTTCTCTCCTTCCACATTGGCATACAGGCTGTATGTCAATGCGATGCATTTGTTGATGTTATTGTCCATGTTGATAGTGCTAAATGCAGTCTTGTTTGACATTCAAACGACAAAAATAGGGAAAAAAAGGGAAAAACTCTTCTTTTCTGCCAATCTTAACTGTTTTTTACATATCACAGAAACTTCATCAGGCGCTCAATGCCGGTTTTCGACAATTCCATGTCGAGCGTCATGCCCTCCGGAGAGAGCAGTGTGCAAAGGCGGCGCTTCACATTGAGCTTATACACCCGCTGGGTGTTGACAATGGTGCAGCGGTCCACGCGCAGGAAGACAGCCGGGTCGAGCATCTGTTCCATTGCGGCAAGGCTCTCCATGATGTCTTCCTGGTTGCTGAAGGTATAGAGGTGGGAATAGTTGCCGTCTGCGGTGATGAA
Source organism: uncultured Prevotellaceae bacterium (assembly GCA_902776475.1). Lineage (GTDB taxonomy): Bacteria > Bacteroidota > Bacteroidia > Bacteroidales > Bacteroidaceae > Prevotella. The sequence continues at coordinate 30,242 of CACYQD010000003.1, forward strand.
GGCGATGTCGGCCACATCAATGAAGAGTTTGCCGTTGGCCGTTCTCAGCGAGAGACGGGTGTCCAAAGCACTTGCCTCAGGCCTTTCCGGATACAGTTGCCTGGCTTTGGTGATGGCCGCGGCCAGTTCGTTTCTGCCGATGGGCTTGAGCAGATAGTCCACGGCCGAAAGTTTGATGGCGCTCATGAGGTATTTCCGGTCGGCATAAGCGGTGGTGAAGATGACATGCGGCAATGGAAGGGTCTGCTTCACCTCATTGAGCAGTTGGATGGCATCGCGCCCCTGCAGTTGGATGTCGAGGAAGAGCAGTTCTGGCTGGTGCCGCAGAATGCTTTGCAGGGCACTGTCGTAATTGTCGCAACTGTCTATCACCTCCACCTCCTGGCGGAATTCCTCGAGTTTCTGCAACAGGGAGAGACGGGGCAGGCGCTCATCCTCCACGACAATGGTTTTCAATGGTTTCATAGCTTCTCGTTTTCTTCTTCAAACTGGTAGTGCATGGGCACGACCATCTCAAAACTGGTTCCCGCAGGCCGTCCGTCGGCGTCATACAGATCTGTCACCTTCTGGCGGATGGGCCGGCTGTTGGTCTGGTTGCAGAGGTCTATCTGTTCGTTGAGCAGCAGCAGACCTTGTTTGGTGGAGTTCCTGTTCAGACGTGCCGCCTCGGCGCGTCCCACGCCATTGTCCTTCACCTCCACCACGACATCTTCATTCTCCTTGCGGATGTGGATGTCGATGTGTCCGCCACCGGGTTTGTTACCGATGCCGTGTTTCACGGCATTCTGGCAATAGGTGTAGAGCAGCATGGTGGGCAAGAGCGTCAGCCGTTCCACGTCGTCCTCTACGGTGATGTCATACTTCAGCCGGTCACCCAACCGCAACCGTTCCAGTTCGAGGTACAGTCGGATATAGTCGATTTCCTCGTTGATGCTGCGTGCCGGCCGGTCGATGTCCGACAGCGTCATGTTGGTGAAGTCGCTGTACATCTTCAGGTAGCGGCTGGCCTCCTCGCTGCTGTTGTTCATCAGGAAATACTCGATGCTGGCCAGTACGTTGGCATGGAAATGGGGTATGGCTTTCAGTCGGATGGCCTTGATCTGCAGTTCTTTCTGCCGTTTCTCCCGTTTCAGCCTTTCCATCGTCTTCCGGTTCGCATGCCGTTCGTAGAGATAGGCAAGGCGCCAACCGAGCAGGATGGCCGCCAGGCCGATGACCGCCCATGCCCACCATTGTTTCCACCAGGGACGTTTCCCCTCGATGATGGTGGAGGATGGGTCGAAGGCCAGCAACCGTTCGGGTTGGAAAGACACCATTTCTTCCAGTCCGGCCATCCACACCCTGCCGTCTTTGGTCTCTGCCATCGGCGAGTTCATCGGTTCGATGATGGTGAATCCGTTGGTGTGGTCAAACCATTGCGCGTCGCTGGTGTGGTTGTCTTCGCTGATGCGCGCCACAAGCATTCCGTCGAGTGTTCCTACAATCAGGAAACCGCGTGGTGAACGGTGCAGGGTGCGTATCTCATGACTGGCGAGCAGGGGCAACTGACAGGTGAAGTCTTCCACTCGCCCGTCACGGATGAGGAAGAGCGAGTCGTTGGAGGCGAAAAGGATGTTTCCCCTGCTGTCGCCGTCCATGGTGGAGATGACTTTCTGGAGCACGCTCTCCAGTTGGGTTTTCCCTTCTTGCCATCCAGTGATGCGGTAGAGACCCGAACTGCTGCCCACCCACAGGTCTCCTTTTTTGTCTGCGGCGGCGCACCAGGGGTGCATGATGTCCTCGGTCAGGGTGTCGAGCTGTTGCCGCTGTGGGTCATAGGCGAGGATTCCTTGTCGGTTTCCGATGATGAGGCGGCCGGAGGCCTGTGCCACAAACTGGTAGCGGTCTTGCGGCAGTCCCATCCAGTGGAGCGTGCCGTTGTCGATGGCGGCCACGTCGCCCTTGCCCGCCATATACACGGTTTGCCCTATTCTGGTGGCGCTGGGATTGAAATACTGTCCTTCTTCAGCGTGGCTTTGCTGTCCGTCAATGAGCAATGTGCCGTTGAGTGTGCCCATCACGATATGCCCAGCGTGGTCCGTGCAAAGTGAGCGCACCACATCATTGTCATCGTTGAGCCTGTGGATGGTGAAGTTGGTGTGGAAGAAGAGATAGACCCCTTGGTAGGTGGCCATCCACAGCCGGTCCCATTTGTCGATGAGCAGACTCTTGATGAGGTTGAAACCGCTGGCGAGTTTGCATACGGCCTTTCCGTCGTATTGATAGAGGTTGTGGGCGTCAGCGATGAAGAGTTTGCCGTCCTGACTCTGTCGGGCGAAAAGCCCGTAGTCGGGTGCCTCAAAGGAGAAGGCCGTTGCCTGTTGCACTTTTCCGTCATTTACGTAGTAGATGCCGTCACCGGCCAGCGCATAGAGCTTGTCACCCATCCTCGTGAGGGTGAAAAAATCATCCTTTTTCGTCAACAACCGCGACTTCTTGTCACGGATCACATACAATCCTTGTTCGGTAGGCACGTAGATGTCATCATCGTCGATGTAGAGTTTTCGGTCGGGCATCATCCTGTCGAAGACGCTTGCCTTGAGATGAGGCGTCCATCCGCCTTTGATCAGACGTACGAGCATGCGGTGGGTCTCCTGTTCATCCTCGAGCAGGATCATTCCCTTCGGCAGGTCGGTGGCGTTGAAGTTGTTGAGCAACCAGTGCTGGCCACCATCAGCATTGTTGGTCAACCATTGCTGGCCACCATCAGCATTGTTGGTCAACCATTGCTGGTCGGGGTCAATGGGGCGCATCGTCGTCTTGTCGCCATCGACGAGCCATTGCCTGCGGAAGCCTAATGCGCTCACTCCTTCCTCGGTTTCGGAGAACGCTACGATGTTCTCGCGCCTTCCTTTTAGGAAGGGCGTAAGCGTGCGGCCGTCGTAGCGCACGAATCCTGAGAGCGTACCGATCCAGATATAGCCCTCGCTGTCCTGAAACACCGTCTCGGTCTGCATCTGCGGCAGTCCGTCGAGCGTGGTGAAACGGCGGTAACTCAGTTGACTGGTGAATCCATCTTCTGCCCATGTGCTCATGGCGGCTAGCCAACAAAAAAGGAGTGTTGTCAGTCTTCTCATCATCCGCAAAATTATGGAATTTTCTCCGTTTTTGCAATGATGGCTGGTGTTTTGGCGAAAGTTTTTTCGTCTCGTCATCCAGAAACGGCGTTTCGTCACTCAGAGGGTGTGTTTCGTCAAAACGTATGTGATAAGAATATCTTGTATCCGTTTTTTTCTATATTTTTGCTATGAAAACCCACCAACCTGAAAATTTACTAAACCTATACATTATGAGAAAAATACTGTTTGTCCTTTTTACGCTTATGGCGATAACTACGACAGCGCATGCCGAGGAGACGAAGACCCCTTATGTGATATGGTGTAAAGGCAACTATACCCTCTATTTCACCTGCCGCAGTGAGGTGCTGTCCGCAGGTGATGACTTCACCCCCGAGGGTTCATCGTCAACATACACCATAACTAATATATGGAGCGGCGACAAAGTGGTCAAGAGTGGCGAGTATAGTTATCCTGCGTGGAACAATACTTCGATTCGAAATTATGTTTTTTATGCCGTCATAGAGTCTTCGTTCAGCGAGGCGCGTCCCCAAAGCCTCTATGCATGGTTTTATAATAATAAAAACCTCTCGAGTATCACTGGACTTGAGTATCTCAATACAAGTGAGACTACTACTCTTGCATATATGTTCTATTACTGTCAAAGCTTAACCTCACTTGACCTAAGCCATTTCGACACAAGCAAGGTGGAGAGGATGTATGGTATGTTCTTTAACTGTATCTACTTGACAGAGATCAAAGGTTTGGATCAGTGGAACACTTCGTCGGTGACATCCATGTACAGTTTGTTCAACAATTGCAATCGCCTTACCTCGGTGGGTGACATAAGCAAATGGGACACAAACAATGTGGCCCAAATATACAATATGTTCCTTAATTGCAAAAAATTGGAGAATCTCGACCTAAGCCGGTGGAAAACAGACAATGTGGTAAGTTTTAATGGCATGTTTAGTGGTTGCATTTTACTAACTACAATAGGAGATGTGAGCGGTTGGAACACAAGTAAGGCGACTTCGACAACAGAGATGTTCAAGCAGTGCTTAAAATTGGAAACACTCGACGTGAGCGGCTGGGATATGAGCAATGTGGTAACGATGGACGGCATGTTCATGCAATGCAGTGCCCTGGAGACTCTCGACGTGAGCAACTGGGACGTGAGCAACGTCGTCAATTTCAACAACACCTTCCGCGGTCTGTCGAAGGTGGAGACGCTGGACCTGAGCCGATGGCATACTTCGCGCGTCATAACAATGAACAGCATGTTCTATCAGAGCAAAATGCTCACGCAGCTTGACCTGAGCGGTTTCTATACGAGCAATGTAACCGACATGAGTTATCTATTCAGAGACTGTACAGCACTGCAGAGCGTCACTGTAAGCAATTTGTGGAGTGTCGCCAATGCCGCATCCTCTTCCACGCAAATGTTCTATGGTTGTGTAGCGATAATTGGGCAGGACGGCACGACTTACGATAGTGGAGCAACAGATGCCTCGAAGGCTCACTATGGCGATGGTGGTTACCTGCGCCACGGCACCGATGTGGTTCTCGGCACACAGCCCTACGCCATCTATGATGCCGAGAGCACCACGTTGTACCTGTGCCAGAGCGACCAGACACTCATCGCCGGCAATCAGTTCACACCAGCCGGCAGCGACACGCCCATCACCATCGATAATGTCTGGTATGGAAAGGATGTTTGCGAGACCGCTGCCAATGGAGGAACAAGAGAATACAATCTGCCTTGGCACAAGGTCTACGAAACGACGACTAAGACGGTTATAGAACCATCGTTTGCCAATGTGCGGCCCACCCGCACCGACACATGGTTCTACTATTTCTACAATATGACCAGCATCGACGGCTTGGAGTACCTCAATACGAGTGAGGTAACCACGATGTATGAGATGTTCAACAACTGCGAGTCGCTACAATCCCTCTCGGGTATAGAGAACTACGACGTGAGCAAGGTGGTGGATATGGAGTATCTATTCTGCGGCTGCAAGTCGCTGGAAAGCCTTGACATCAGCCGTTGGGACATGAGTCAGGTGACGAACGCATTAAGCATGTTCAATTACTGCTCGAAGCTCACATCTATCACCGGCATTGAGGAAATGGATGTCGAAAACCTGCAAGTGGCAAGTTATATGTTTGCTGGCACACCACTGAAAAACCTTGACCTGAGTGGTTGGAACACGGCCAACTTGGCTAATATCTCGGGCATGTTCGATAGCTGCAAATCGCTCGAAACGCTCAATCTGGACGGTTGGAAAACAGACCATCTGACCACGATGAATTCAGCATTCATTGGCTGCTCAGTATTGAAGAATATCATCGGCATTGAGAACTTCAACACCGAAAATGTGACTACCATGAGTTATCTCTTCTCAGGATGCAGCACCCTCGAGAGCCTTGACCTCAGCAAATGGAAAACCTCCAACGTGTGGAGTTTTAGGAATATGTTTGCTGGTTGTACAAGTCTGCGGGAACTCAATGTGAATAGTTTCGACATTACAGGTGTGAACGCTGAGGAAGGCTATTATCAATTCGATTTGGGGTATATGTTCTACAACTGTTCTTCGCTCACGACACTTGACTTGAGTAACTGGGATACGTCGCATGCTAAATACATGGCCTATATGTTTAATGGCTGCGAAAACCTCCAGGCGATATATGTGGGTGAAGGATGGGATACTGACCTTGTGGAAGTGGGCAATGCCTATCATCAGACGAATGATATGTTTGAAGGTTGCCTGGCCATCATCGGCGAGGACGGAACCACCTACGATGAGAATGATTTCACCATCGCACGGGCTCACTACAGCACAGGCGGTTATCTGCGCTGCCACCACGACAGCTACACCATCACCATCCCCTCCTCGGGCATCGGAACCTTCAGTGCGGCTGAGAATGTCACCATCCCCGAGGGACTGACGGCACACTACTGCAACAATTTCAACCCGACAGCCAGCACGATGACAGTAGGGACGGTCTCTGGCGGTGTCATCTCAGCACATACGGGTGTGCTCGTCAAGGGAACGGCAGGCGAGACCTATACGCTCAATGCCACCACGGAAACAGCAGAGGCCGTGACAGACAATGCTCTCGTGGCGGTCACCGTGCCCACTCATGTGTCACAGACTCAAGGCGACTACACCAACTTCATGCTCAAGAGCGGTAAGTTCATCATGATCGCCGAACAGGAGTCCACGGCGAAAATGCCTGCCAACAAAGCCTATCTGCAAGTGCCCAGCGAACAACTGCCCTCCGTCAGTGGCAGCGGCATCACACTGGTATGGGACACCGATGGTATCCATGACCTGAATCCCGGCAAGACCGCCCCGACAGTGACATACGATTTGACAGGCCGCAGGGTAAGCTCACCTTCAAAGGGTGGTGTCTATATCGTGAATGGAAAGAAGATGGTCGTAAAATAGCAAGGATAAGATTATGGGAAAAAAGAAATATATCAAACCGGAAACAATGTGTAATCCTCTCGAGGGAATCCAACTGCTGGACACCATATCCGTTGACCCCACCATACAGGGCAACCAGGAAGATGCGGAGATAGGAGCCTGGAATTGGGAGGACGAGTTCACGTGGCCGCATACTCCCCTTGTCTGGGATGAGTATGATTAGCCTACATCTAACAAAAAAAGCCCCACCTTCAGTCTGACAGGTGGGGCTTTTTTATAGAAATTTTTTAGTTCAGTCCGCGGTTGTTGAGGGTTACGTTGAGCAGTCTCAGATATTTGTGATACTGAGCGGTGGTGAGGATCGAACGGGTGGCAGCCAGGTTCTTGATCACAATCTTGTGAACCATCGGCTTGCGCTCTTCCTCAGTGGCTGTTGCCACATTCTGCATCTCTGCGCAGAAGGCCTGCATCACATCCTCCACAAACTCATACTGGTCGCTGCTCAGGTTGAGCGTGCGGCTCAAGGAGTGCATGTTCACGTTCATGGTGTAGGCAGCTGCGCTGTTGGTGGTGTTGCCTTCTTCATTCTCTGCAAATGCCATGGTCATGCTCATCATGACCATCATGCTTAAAACAAATCTTTTCATCTTTTTACCTTTCTTTTTTGTGGGGCCTTCACTTAGGCTCCCTTGTGTTATTAATGTTATCCTTTTTGTCTTTCGACGGTGCAAAGTTATGACGTTTTTAGGGAGTCAACAATATTTTTGCTTTATTGTTTGCGCACACAACCTCTTTTTTTGATGTACGTCAAAAAAAATCCCCATTGATGAAAAAAAGTCTGAATATCCGCAATAACCCTAAAAAGGTCTTCAATTTTCAATCTTCAATCCTCAATCTTTCCAATCTTTACTTCCTGATCAGGGTGGAACCTGTTGTCGTCGGGTCTGAGGTCACCGTCTGAACGGCATAGACGCCAGGTCGCAGGGTACTGAGGTCGATGGTGGCGTGCCTGCCATTGACGGGAATGCTGCGCTTCAGGATCTGTTGTCCTGACACGCCATATACTTTCAGGACAATGGAGGATTTCTCATCCTGGTCGAAGTCCAGATGGAGTTGTCCACCGCTGAACGAGAACCGCACACCGTAGGGTTGCCGTGTGGAGAGATCCTCTATCCCCGAGAAGTTGAGTACATCGAGCAGTCCTGCGTAAGCATCAATCTCTCCATAGCCGTATTCGTTGTTGGGATATTCTGTGTATGCCGGGTCATGCCGTGACGTGCGGCTGATCACTCCCATGACATCCTCCGGCGAGAGATCGGGTTTGGCCTGCAGCCACAGGGCGATGATGCCCGCCACGATGGGTGTGGACATGGAGGTGCCGCTGTTGGAGTTCCAGGCATAGGTGCGTCCCTGGAAATCGAAATGCTCCACGTCCCAGCGCACGTCGCTGGCTTCAGGAGCCGCCTCGATGTAATAACTGCTGTAGGAAGAGATCACGTTGGTGCCTGGAGCCATGACATCGGGTTTGATGCGCCCGTCGTAGGTAGGTCCTACCGAAGAGTAGGCACTCCGCTGACCGTTGGTGCCTTGATCGTACTCACGGTATTCACCGAGGTAATTGGTGATGCCCGTGCGGTAGCCGGTAGCCCCCACGCAGATGACGGAAGGCGCGCTCGACGGGGAGTGGACGGAGAAAGCATTGTCGCCCAGTGTCGCATCGGCTGGCACGATATAGCCGCTGCCCCGATACACTTCAATCTCCGCCTCTTGTCCGATGATATCAAAACCCGCATAAGTCTGCAGTCCCAACAGTGTGTCGGTTTTGAGTACGATTTCCATCACGTTCTCTGCAGGGTTGAAACAGGAGGGATAGCAGGTGGCTGTGATGTAATAGGGCTTTGTGCCGGCCTGCAGGGTGTCGGTGAGCAATGTGTCGGGACGCTGATAGATATCCGCCACGGTGACGGGATAGTCCACCATTTGTCCGTCTTCGCCATAGAGTTTGAAAGCCAACTGATAGTTGTTGCTGCTTCCCTTGACCGAGAAGGTGGCTGTTTTGCCGCTGGAAATGACGGCCACCCGTGCCGTCTCCATTCCTGTGGGTTTGCGCACGTGGGTGACCTGCTGTCCGGCATTGCCCGCCGAGGCCACGAGGATGTGTCCGGGTCCGGTGATGCTGTCGAGCACTTCGTAGTAAAGCACATCATCGCCTCGGAAGTCCATCGGTGATCCTTCGCTGAACGACACCACGCAGGGTTTCCCCACGGCATCGGCATAATCAAAGATATATTTGAATCCGAGCGCATCCGTGGCGTAGGTGAATTTATAGACATCGGCGGAGTCGATGAACTGCAGGTCATCAGTCACGGCGTTGCTTACCAGACAGATGTCGCTCTCCGGAGCCATTCCGCGGTAGGGGGAGTCATAGCCGCTGCCCGCCGCCGACCCAAGGGTATGAGTGCCATGCGACTGGATGAATGCGTCGCGGGAGTGGGCATAGGTTTTCAAAGCTTCCTCCGTGGTGTAGTCGGCGCCGACGAAAAGCGTACTGCCCACCGTGTCGGTAGAAAGGAAGTCCCAGAACCGCTTGATGCGGTAGTCGGTGACCGTGGTGTCATAGAAATTGGGATGGGTGAGGTCGAAACCGATGTCCTCGACACCCACCACAACGCCTTTTCCCGTGAAGGCTTGGGGCAGACCATCGCCCAAGTGTACCCTCGTTGCTCCCAGGACCAGGGCGGTGGTGTCCATCAGGACCGAATTGCCCCGCCGGGCCTCGATTCTCGATACCGACTGGCAAAGTGAGAGCGGTGCGAGGCTCCTCAGGGGGATGGAGGCAATGTGGATTTGTCCGAAATGGGCCAGGGAACGGCAACCGTACTCGGAGAGGACGCTGTCGGCGTTTTGTGTCTCGATGCGGACGAAGGCGCACACCTGGCGGTCACCGCTCGCCGGCGTGCGGCGCATGGCGGTTCGGTTGTCGAGGACCAAAGAGCGGAGCATCGGCGACATTTTGCCATAGTCGGCGTATTGTGCGGTGGCGGTGATGATGGAGAGCACGGCCAGGAGGGATGTCAGGATCAGGTTCTTGCGCATGACGGTATCGGGAAATAATCAATTCAAAACGGAGTAACTTTACCTCAATACGGCAAAGTTACTCTAAGTTTGCGACAGAACAAAAGAATTCATTGTTTTTTTATGCCATGATGGCCGTCACACGTGTCATTATGCCCGCTCACGGGCTTGAATGTCCTCAGTTTTGGCCAATATGTATCTTCTTGGCTGATATGCGGAAAGACCTGATGAAAATGTGCTCAGAAGTTTGGCGCTATGGAAGAAAATCACTATATTTGTGGCCAAAGATAAATGGAGAACATACCCCTTAAACCGTTTGAAAATGGAAAAGAAGAGAAATACAGATCTTGGACGCCGTGCATTCCTGCGGCGACTGGGTATCGGTGCGGGATCGGCCGTTGCCATGATCGCATTGGAACCGTTTGATGCGCTTGCCCGTACGACCAGACCGTTTATTGTTCCCGGCAAGGACGACGAACCCATCCGCATGACTTATCGTGTGCAGCATGGCAGCAACAAGCAGGTGTCGCTGTTGGGATTTGGCATGATGCGCCTGCCCAACAACCAGGAACAGGTAAACGAGATGGTGGATTACGCCATAGCCCATGGCGTCAACTACTTTGATACCGCTCCGATGTATATGGGTGGCAACTCCGAGGTGCTCACGGGAAATGCCCTTGCCCGGCATCCTCGGGAGAAATTCCTCGTTGCCACGAAGATGTCCAATCAGGGACCCAACCTCTGGGATTTCGACAAGGCGAAGGAGATGTACCTCAAGTCGTTCGAGCGGCTGAAGGTAGATTATATCGACTATTACCTCTTGCACGGCATCGGTGGAGGCGGGGTGGATAACCTCAAGAGCCGCTTCCTCGACAACGGCCTTCTCGACTTCCTGCTCGCTGAGCGCAAAGCCGGCCGCATCCGCCATCTGGGATTCTCCTATCATGGCGACGTGAGCGCCTTCGACTGGTTGCTCGACCGTCAGGAAGAGTATCACTGGGACTTCGTGCAGATTCAGATGAACTACCTTGACTGGCGGCATGCCTCCATCCGTGGCGGCCGTCGTCATGATGCTGACGCTGAGTACCTCTACAACAAGTGTGAGAAGACGGGCGTGCAGTGTGTCGTCATGGAACCGCTGCGTGGCGGTGCCCTGTCCAGGGTGGCCGCAGAGGTGGAACAGGAATTGAGGGCTGTGCGCCCCGATGACAGCATGGCGCGCTGGGCCTTCCGCTGGGTGGGCTCGCATCCCAATATCCTCACCACTCTGAGCGGCATGAACAGGATGGAGCATGTGGTGGAGAACATCGAGACGTTCTCGCCGCTTGACCCCTGCACCGACAGTGAGAACACGTTGTTGGCGAAGATCGCTGATCAGGTGGCCGGTGTGCCTACCATTCCCTGCACCACTTGCGAATATTGCATGCCTTGTCCTTATGGCGTCAATATTCCCGGCAATTTCGCCTATTACAATGAGGCGGTGCATCAGAAGGTTGTCCCGCTTCCCGAGCGCGGGGCCGCCGACTTCGCACAGCGCCATCAGCAGTTTGTCGATGGTTTCAAAAAGGCGCTTCCTGACGAGAAGACCTGGGCACGCCGTTGCCAGGACTGCGAGGAGTGTCTGTCGAAGTGCCCGCAGCAGATCCGCATCCCCAACCAGTTGGCCCGTATTGTCGAGACACTGAGGGGGTAAAACGGCTGCGTCTGGATTTTTTCCGTGGTTTTCTCTTGCATGTATTGCTTTTTTTGTATATTTGCAAATTATAAGTGTACAATCTGAGTTTGGGAGGCGAATATGGAAAAAGCCTCCTTCTGCGGAACATTCAACTATTTATTATTAACTAAAAGAAAAAAGAAATGAGATAATTTATCCTTGTAGCCGCTATCATGATGGCTACCACCTGTGCTTTCGCACAGCATGCGCCTGGTTCACTCACCTTGCAGCCGGCCTCACGAAGATGTTCGACGAGGATAAGATCAAACTCGACAGCAAGAACCTCGCTTTCCAACTGACGCTGGGCTACAAGTTCACGCTCTTCTAAAAAAGTGGGATTGTTTCCCATTCAGAGCGAGGCCCCGTCTTGTCGTCACGACAAAACGGGGCCTCTTGCCTATATATAGGTCTTCCTATAACTAACCTTTATGATAATCAGTTTTTTCCTCTGAAGAGTCTCCTCATGGCGAAGGAGACTTTTTTGATGATGCAAAATAACAAAAAAAGAAGCAAAAAACACTTGGCGGCCTTTGGAAAAAGGCCGCCAAGTGCATGGGTCTAAAACTATTTTTAGAAAAAAGTCTATTTCTCGCTGCCAAAAGTGATCTCCTTGCGTATCTTGCTGAGATATATGGGAGTGATGTTGAGAAAGGACGCAATGTCTTTCAGCGACAACTGCTGCACGATGTCAGGACAGCGCTGGAGGAGCATCTTGTAGCGTTCCCGGACGGAGTAGCGGTAGTGGTCGAGATTGCGGGAATAGACCATCTTGAACAGGTTTTGCATGAGTTGCATGCCGATGTGCAAGGCTTCGATACGCTCATCATACAAGTGTTGCAGTTCGGCTCCCTTGATGAGGCATATCTCGCAGGGCATGTCGGCCTCTATCGTCACTTCCGACAAGTCGCCTTGAAGGCAGTAGGGATAGTCGGCCACGAACTCACCCTCAAAGACGAACCCCGTGATGTAATCCTTGTCTTCTTCCTCGTTGTGCACGATGTATTTGAAACATCCCTTCTCTACATAACCTATCCACTGTGCTGGTTCTCCGGCTTTCTCCAGTATCTCGCCACGCTGCAGCGTCCTTCGTTTGCCGTGCTCCATGCAATACTGGTACAGGAACTCCAGGTCGAGTCCTGCCTTGTAGGAGTTGAAATACCGGGTGTCCATCAGGGTTTCACGTATTTCTGTCCATCGATGATATAGATGCCGGCGGGCAGGGTGCCGGGATCATCGCTGGTGTCACGCAGTTTCCGTCCGTCGAGGCTGTAGATGCCGTGGCGGTTGGTTTCGCTGACCGTGATGGTCGGTGTGGTGATGCCATCCACCTCTTCCGGACTGACGGATCCATAGTAGCAGAGGGCGAAGGAGTCGAAGATACACCAGTAGTAGCCGGGCATGGAGGAGCACCGCAGTCCCACTTTCAGTTGACCGCCATCAGTGGCGACAGAGGTGGTGACGCGGTTCTCATACAGTCCACGGCCAAAATAGATGCTGGCGGCCTGCATGTTGTTGGGGAAATACATGCCGTTGACATACGACTCATTGCCGCCGAGTTGGTGATTTTGTGCGTCGGAGGTGATATGCGCCAGTTTCTTGCTCTTGATGCCGGCATAGAGGTATGCCGTGACGGCGGCTCCTGTGCATTCTGCTGGTTTTCCGGGGCGCTGGAAGGCCAGGACGCGCAACTGGTAGGTGCCTGCGGGCAGGTTTTTCACCGTCTGGTTGAAGTCAAAGGTCTTCTCATAATACTCTGCGCAGGAGTAACTGATGGTGGGGTTGTCCGACCATCCATCCGTAGCGTCCATGTTGGGGTTCTGGAGCATATAGGTCAGTTCGAAGGGATGCTCCATGTCGCTCGGCGTGACGTTGGCCAGGAAGTCAAAGGCGGCCTGGTTGAGCTCATCGGCGATGGCTTGGAGTTCAATGGGACTGGTGGCGGCACTTATCCGCTGGTAGAGGTCGGTGAGCGCGTTGCTGAAGGTCTCGTCCACCCCGTTGACATCTTCCGTGTGTGGCACGTCAGCAAGGCATTTCACTTGATCATATTTCTCAAGTGTGGCGGCTCTCATCTTGGTCAGCAGTTCGGTGGTGAGGCTTGTGGCCTGGTCCTGGGTGAGGATGAGCCATCGCTGCGCCGTGGCGGCGTTGGCGATGTTGAAGGTGGCTCCTGCCGTCGCTCCGTTGGCGTTGGCTTGCAGACAAGGTGGTGTCCAGTTGGTGGTGGGATGGATGATCCAGTAGCCTCTTGTGCCGGCCTGGCCTACATCCACCCTGCCACGCATCATCTGGAAATTCTCATTGTTGGTGGGTGTGGTGCGGCTGATGGTCTGGAAGATATTCGACGTATAGGTCATATACTGCCCTGTGGCGACGTTGCGCAACTGGTAGTATTGGTTGCCCGGAGTGAAGCTGACGGTCCAGGCGCAACTGTCGTTGGCGGCGATCTCGTCTGTCGTCATGGCCCGCCATACGAGTTTTCCTGCTGCAGTGGGCATGAGGAAAGAGGTGTAGAGACCATGGTCGCTGTCCTCGCACTTGATGTAGTATTTCACGTCGTCCTGGTGGTCGAAGGCATGATAGGGTTCGGCAAACAGACTGCTGGTGTGCTGCAGACCGTCCTCGCCGAGTGCTTGGCAGACGAGGGAGTTGCCGATGTAGAGCACGTCAGTGCCTGTATCCTCATTGGCTCCGTTGATGCCGTAGGGCCACATGTGTTGGTAGTCGCCGTTGAGCCTCGACGTCGTGCTGTTGTCCCAGAAGCGCAGCACCTCGGTCACCCGGTCACCGAGCCAGTAGCCCGACCCTGTGGTCGATCCCGTGGCGTTGGATGTTCCCGAGCGCAGGTTAAACCGGCTCCACTCCGTGTCAGCCCAGGGGATGACGCCCACACCATGCAGCATCTCGTGCATGATGGTGCCGGGCTTTTGGTAGGACTGGTTCGAGCCGACGCTCATCCATCCGCCGTAGGAGCACTCGGCTGTGGGCACTCCGGGGTTGTAGCCGATGCTGGTGTTGAAGCCCTTCATCTCCGTCAGGTTGTTCCAGTAGTCGATGGCTTTGGCGGCGGCGTTCCTGATACGCTCGTCGGCGGCATTGTCGTTGCTGCTGCGGATGTTGAAAGTGATCTGGCCTTTGGGGATGGTGTAGAAGCGGATGACGTCTCCATAGCCCACCTGCCTGCCTTTGGTGATGACGTAGGCGCGCATATAGTATTTGGTGCCCGGGTTGAGGTTCTCCAACCAATAGATATTTCCGTTGTTGGTGAGATAGTGTGTCGTCCTGTTGTCCTGGATGGTGGGTTCCGGATTCTCGCTCCAGCAGAATCCCTGTTCCACCACCTCGTTGCTGCCGACACCGGTATAGCTCATCCTGCCGAAGGCCATCGTGGCTCCCCTCGCATAACGGGTGTCGGTGGTCACCTCGGGCTTTTTGCCGGAGGGGTTGGCCCAGAGATAGGTGTCGATGGCTTTTTCCAGTGCAGCCATGGCTTCATCGACTTGCGCTGTGGTGGCATTGTCATCGTTCATGACGGCGGTGGCCTCATCGATGGCTTGTTTCAGGGCTTCAGCCCCGTTGCCGCTGCCGTCGCCGTAGAGCTGCAGGGCTTCGTCGATGGTGTTCTGCAACTGTTGCTTGTAGATGTCCATGTCAACCTTCCCAACAGGGGTGTCGCGGAGGAGGTGCACGAAGTCAAGACAAGGTTTGGCGAAGTTGGCGGAACCCTTGTCGGCGTTGGCGAAGAACCCGATTTGGATGAGTCCCGGTGTGGTCTCTGTCAGTTCAAACCGTATCGTGTCGGTGATCCATACCCCGGTCGGGAAAGAGGCCACCGTGGAGTTCGCCCCGGATTGTCCTGACGGCACCCAGGCCACGCGGCTTCGGCCGGCGGTCTGTTCCACACTGTTGTAGAATGCCGATACGAGGGCATATTTTCCAGCAGGCAGTGTCACGTTCTGGAAGAAGAGCATCGACTGGTTCCAACCTGTGCTCAGGGCCAGCACACCACCTTCAGTGGTGCCGTTCTGTCCCACGGCGGGCACGGCGGCTCCATTGAAGGTCACCGGTGTACCGATCTGATAGACGCCGGTGATGGTGTAGTTGGCTGAGAAACTCTTGGTCCATCCTTTCACCTCGAGGATCTCCTGGGCCACGTTGCCGGTGTCGTCTATCGTGTAGTCGAAGTCGGTGTCGAATCCATAGTTCTTGAGATACATCGAGGTGATGTCATACATCTCTTGTGCCCAACCGCTGATCATGCCCAGCATGGTGAGGAGGGCGACTGATAGAATCCTTGCTTTTTTCATGTTTTTCTTTGTGTTTCTGCAAAAATACAAAAAAAAGTGATATGGCTGGTTGATAAGAGATGGAAAATGCTCTTTTTTATCTCAGCCTGAGCGGCACCATGACCTTGATGCCGAACGAGCGGCCCATGTTGTAGATGCCCTGGCGGCCTGTCACAGGATTCTCCGCAGCGTATTTCAGACGGCTCAGATGGTTCTGGTAGGCGCGGTTGGTCAGGTTGTCGGCCGTGAGACTGATGGTGCACACATTGCGGTGATGCCACAGAATGTCAGTGCCGGCGGCGAAGTTGAGCAGGGTATAAGAGGGCGTGGCGGTCTCTGTGTCATCGGCGGAATAGACGTGGCTTTGGCGCAGACAGCATTCCAGACCGAGTTTCACGAAGGTGTTGTTGAGCACGCGGCCGTCTCTGATGAGGTCGTAACTGATCTCCGACACCCAGCGCGGAGCCGGGGTGCGGGGCAGGTAGCGACGGTCGGCGGGTTGGTCGGTCTGCCGGGCATCGACAAAAGAAAAACTGTTCTCGATATGGAGTCGTTCGACGGGATGGATGTCCAGCATGACCTCGGCACCGAACAGCCGGGCGTTGCCTTGTGTGAAGACGTAGGTGGGGATGCCTTCGGTCAGCACTCCCGCCTCGCGGCGCGCGAAGATGTAGTTGTCGATGAGGTTGGCAAAGAGAGACACCTGGGCCGAGACAAGGGGTGAGGTGTAGTCCCATCCGGCATCGGCCTGCCAACTGTATTCGGGTTTCAGCCCCGAATCTCCCACCTCGTAGCGGAAGGTTCCCTCATGCTCTCCGTTGGAGCCCAGTTCGCTGAGGTTGGGGGCGCGGAAACCGCGGGCCACGTTGATTTTCAAGTGCATGTTGTCGCCGAGGCTTCTCACGGCTCCCAAACTTCCGGTGATGGCCTTGAATGTGCGGGAGAAATCCTTGAAACGGTCACCGAGGGCGAAGGCATGCAGATGGCGGCGGTCGATTCTCACTCCTCCGCTCAATGTCCAGTTGCCTGTATTGTAGCCCGAAGTGGCGTATGCCCCAAGATCGTTGAGCATATAGTCGGGGATGAGATACTCTTCTCCCCGGTTGATGGAGTTCTGCCACATGCCGCCGATTCCTGCGTTGAACTTCAGTCCATGTTCATTCTGCCAGGAATAGCGCACATCGTAGGTCAGCGTGTGCAGCATCAGGTCGAGGCCGCACTCATCGGGGGTCTCCACTTCCTCAAACTCCTGCCGGCGGTTGTTCTGATATCCCACGATGACTTTCATCGTACCGTCGCCGATATAGATGGAGTTGTCGCTCACGGCTTTGTAGTGGTGTATCTGCTGATAGGGAAAACCATGTTTGTAGGTGGTCAGGTCATGATGGGTGGCAGGGACGAGTGTTTCTTCCTCGTCTCCCACAACGGGTTTCAGGAAGTCTCCGGTCTCTTCGTCACGTTCTCCCTCCGTCATGGTGGGGGTCAGATGATAGTAGCTCAGTGCCAGGTGGCTGAAACCCCAACGGCGGTTGATGCCCGCCATACCGCTGAGGGCGCGTTCGCCAAACTGCGTGCCAAGCACGCGCCCGTCATATTTGTTCTTGTAGGCATGGGCCATCTTGTCGGAGTAACGCAGGTCCCACACCGTTCCGTTCAGGTTGCCGCCCATGTCCACGGAGTAGGCCAGGAGACCATTGTTGGTCTGATACTCCGTGGAGACCGACCCGCTGATGCGGCCTTCAGGCAGGGAAGGGCGGTCGTGGAAAATCACCACACCGGCCATGGCATCGCTGCCATACATCAGTGACGCCGGACCTTTGAGGATCTCAATGCTGTTGACGCGCTGTCCGTCGAGTTCGATGCCGTGCTCATCGCCCCATTGCTGTCCTTCCTGGCGGATGCCGTCGGCCACGGTGACCAGGCGGTTGTAGGCCAAGCCACGGATCACGGGTTTGGAGATGCCGCTGCCGGTGGTGATCTGCGAAAGACCGGGCTTGCGGGCGATGGCATCGATGATATTGGTGGATGAAGTGGTCTGGAGGTCTCGCTGGGTGACGATCGAGACAGGGGTGGGAGAGTCTTTCAGCAACTGACTTCCGGTGATGCCCGTCACCACCACCTCGTTGATCATGGCGTTGCTCTCATGCATCACAAAGTCGAGATGGGAGGTGGTGCTGAGATCCACCTCTTTTATAATAGTCTGATGGCCGACGTAACTCACCTGCAGAGTCACGCTCTTCTGCGGCAGGTCGGTGAAGGAATAATGGCCGTTGATATCTGTCACCGTGGTCTTGCTGAGTTCTGTGATATGGATGGTGACACCGATGAGTGCTTCGCCATCGGTGGCATCGGTCACGCTGCCGCTGAGGGTCAGGTGTCCGTATGATGGTTCTGCTGCTGCCGACATGCTGATACACGCCAGTAGCAGCAAACTGAAAATGGATTTCATGTGTTTGCTGTTTCTTGAAAAATAAAAAATGTGGAATATCTCTCAGAAAACAGACTGAGGAGGAGCCCTTCCGCTATGAAGAAGGTTAAAACCCGTGCATGGTGAGGTGGCCAGACGCCTTTCTTCGTTCCTCAGAATGAGGAAAAGGACGCACAGCACCAATGCCACTGCGGGATAATACACCACAGAGAGCATCTGGCAGAGCACGCAGTTGTCGATGCAAGAGTCGGCAGTGCCCAAATGGGTGTGATGGACGTGGTGCAGACATTCCTGGCATTCCACGGATTGACTGCTGCCGACGCTGTGGGTATGGGTGAACGACAACAGGAGCATCGGCACGAATACCGCGATCAGTATCCATGCGCTTATCCTACGTTTGTTCTCCTGTTGTTTCATCCCTGCAAAAGTATAGCTTTTTCATGGATTGCCCAACAATTATGATGATTTTTATACAAAAAAACGCAGGTTGGGATGGGTATGCGTTTTCTGATTCTCATAGAAGTGTTTTGGAGGATACAGCCTTGATAAAGGATAATTTATCTGCATTATTTTCACGTAATGGGATTTTTTCATATATTTGCAGTAGAAAAAACAAACTATAGACATGAGAAATAGTTTATGGATATGCTTGGCCGTGCTGTTTTTGGGCAGCATGTCGCCTGTATGCGCGCAGAAAAAAGACCAAAAGTTGCAGAAACGCGACAAGTTTGAATACTCCTTTGACCTGCCGGTCTATGTCGAACAGTTGAAGCGTGAACTCACCTATCCGATGGCGTGGGGCAACTCTCCCATCAAGAATTTCGACAAGTGGAAGGCGGAGGCCCGCAAAAAAGTGTTTGAATGCATGATGACCCCACCGCGGCCGGCTGCCAGTTTCAATATGGAGGTGCTCGCTGAGGAACAGCGGGATGGTTACAAGGCGCAACGGATCGCATTCAATGTCAATGAGTACGCACGTGTGACGGCCTATCTCCTCATTCCCGACGGCAAGGGACCGTTTCCTGCCATCAATGCCCTCCACGACCACGGTGCCCATTTATATATAGGTAAGGAGAAGATGATCCGGCCGTTTGGTGTGGAACAGGAGGTGCTGGATGATGCGCAGGCCTGGGCCGACAATCTTTATGACGGTCAGTTCGTGGGTGATTATCTGGCCCGCAACGGGTATGTGGTGTTCTCGATGGATGCCCCGCTGTGGGGAGAGCGCGGACGTGAAGAGGGTGTTGACCGCAGCAAGTATGACATCATCGCCGGCAACATGATGATGCTGGGCCGCGACCTCTGCGGGTTCATGCACTACGACGACATCTATTCCACGGATTTCATGGCCACCCTGCCGATGGTGGACCGCAACCGCATCGGATGCATGGGTTGTTCGATGGGGGCTTACCGGGCATGGATGCTCTCTGCAATGACCGACCGCATCAAGGCCGGTGCCGCCATCTGCTGGATGGTGACCACCGACGTGCAGATGTCAGTGGCCGACAAGAAACGGGAGTACGGCGGATTCGCCAACTGCCTTCCCGGACTGCGTCAGTATCTGGATTATCCGCACATCGCCTCTCTGGCCTGTCCCAAACCGATGCTCTTTATCAACGGCACGAAAGACCACCTCTTCCCCGTGCGCGGGGTGAAAGCCGCTTTCCAGATCATGCACGACACCTGGAAGAGCCAGAAGGCTGATGACCGTCTGGAAACAGAAATCTGGGAGATTCCCCATTCCTGTGGTATCAAAGTACAGGAACGGATGCTGCAGTTTTTCAAAAAGAACTTGTAGCTGATTGATTTGCAGAAGATCTTTTCCGCAAGTTGGCAGGAGTACAGTAAAAAAAGGAGTTTAGGAGTCTGGTAGTATAGGAGTTTAGACATTACTTTTGCAAACCTCTAACTCAGATAAAAGGGGCTATCAATGCTATTGTCTAAACTCCCAAACTCCTAAACTCCTAAACTCCAATTTGTTGCTCAGATGCAAATCTTCGCTTATTTCTTCTCCATGATGTCACCGCCGACGCGGATGGCCTCCATATTGAGGGGGATGAGGTCGTGGTGACGCTCTGGCAAGGTCTTGCGCAGGGCTTTCTCCAGTCCCACGTTGGTGACCACCGGACAGACGTGAAGCAGTCCGCCGAGCACGATCATGTTGAAAATCTTGGCGTTCTTCATCTCTGCCGCCTTGTCCATGGCAGCGATACTGTAGATATCGATGTCCTTGCGGGTCGGCGGGTTGATGATGCCGTAGCTGTCGTAGATGAGGATGCCGCCGGGCTTCACCTTCGACTCAAACTTGTCGAGTGAGGGCTGGTTGAGCACGATGGCGATGTCATAACGGCTCAGGATGGGCGATGAGATGCGGTCGTCGCTGACGATGACAGTGACATTGGCCGTACCGCCACGCTGTTCAGGTCCGTAAGCCGGCATCCATGTCACCTCTTTGTCTTCCATGAGTCCCGAGTAGGCCAGGATCTTGCCCATGGAGAGCACACCCTGTCCACCGAAACCGGATATGATGATTTCTTTTTTCATTTTCTCTTCAGTTTAAAGGTGATACTTTGCCTATTCGCCAGTGGTGTCTTTCAGGTCGCCCTTGGGATAGAACTTGAACATATTCTCCTGCATCCATTCGTTGGCTTGCTTCGGGGTGAGCTTCCATCCGCTGTTGCAGGTGCTCACGAATTCCACGAGGCAGGAACCCTTGCCGGCCATGGAGGCCTCAAAGGCTTTCCGCAGGGCTTTCTTGGCCTTGCGGATGGCAGCCACGTTCTCCACGCTCTGGCGGGTGACGTAGCAGGTGCCCTCCAATGTGGCGGCGATCTCGGTCATCTTCAGGGGATAGCCATGGAGCGCCGGTTCACGTCCGTAAGGACAGGTGGACGTCTTCTGGCCGATCAGTGTGGTGGGAGCCATCTGACCGCCCGTCATGCCATAGATGGCATTGTTGATGAAGATGATGACGATGTGCTCACCGCGGTTGAGCGCATGGATGGTCTCGCAGGCACCGATACAGGCCAGGTCGCCGTCGCCCTGATAGGTGAAGACGAGACGGTCGGGCCACAGCCGCTTGATGCCGGTGGCCACAGCGGGAGCGCGCCCATGGGCTGCTTCCTGCCAGTCGATGTCGATATACTTGTATGCAAACACGCCGCATCCCACGGGTGAGATGCCGATGGTCTTCTCTTCCATGCCCATGTCCTCGATCACTTCGGCGATCAGTTTGTGGACCACGCCATGCGAGCAACCAGGACAATAGTGCATGGGGGTGTCGTTGAGGAGAGTCGGTTTTTTGTAAACCAGGTTCTCCGGACTGATGATTTCGTTTGCTTCCATCACTTCATCAATTTAGTTTTCAATGCCTCTACAATCTCCTCTGGCTCAGGCACGATGCCTCCCAGACGACCAAAATGCTCCACGGGAACTTCACCGTTGATGGCCAGGCGGACGTCTTCCACCATCATGCCGGCGTTGATCTCTGCCACCAGCACGCCCTTCTTGCCATGGGCGATGGCTGCCACTTCCTTCGTCGGGAAGGGCCACACGGTGATGGGGCGAAGCAGACCGACCTTGATGCCCTCGGCACGGGCCAGTTCGATGGCTTTCTCCGAGATGCGCGCAGCACTGCCGAACGATACGATGACGTATTCAGCGTCGTCGCACTGCATCGTCTCGTATCTCACCTCTTTGTCGCGGATCTCCTGATATTTCTTCTGGAGGTGGATGTTGCGCTCCTCCATGATCTCAGGCTTCAGTTCCAGCGACGTGATGACGTTGACGCCACGGTTGCGGGTCTTGCCCGTAGAGGCCCACGGACACTGCTGGATGACCTCTTCATCCGTACGGCGGGGCTTGTAAGGAGGCAATACGATTTTCTCCATCATCTGACCGATCACGCCGTCGCTCAGGATCATCGCGGGGTTGCGGTATTTGAAGGCCAGTTCAAAGGCCAGGTCCACGAAGTCGGCCATCTCCTGCACCGACGAGGGTGCCAAGGTGATGACATAGTAGTCGCCGTTGCCGCCGCCGCGGGTGGCTTGGAAATAGTCGCTCTGTGAGGGCTGGATGGTGCCCAGTCCAGGACCGCCGCGCTGCACGTTGACAAACACGCCGGGGAGTTCGGCTCCTGCCAGATAGGCGATGCCTTCCTGCATGAGAGCCACACCGGGACTCGACGAGGAGGTGAGGGCGCGCTTGCCGGCGCCGGCAGCACCATACACCATATTGATTGACGCTACCTCGCTCTCTGCCTGTACGACAACCATGCCGGTGGTCTCCCAGGGTTTCAGGGCGCACAGCGTCTCGATTACCTCACTCTGCGGGGTGATGGGGTATCCGAAATACCCGTCTGCTCCGCACCGAATGGCAGCATGGGCTATCGCCTCATTGCCTTTCATCAATGTTACTTCTTGCTCTGCCATCAGCTAACCCTCCATTTTTTTACGATAAACGGTGATGCATCCATCAGGACAGACGATGGCGCACGAGGCGCATCCGATGCAGTTGTCGGGATTGACGGCCTCGATGTAAGGATAGCCCGACACATTGACCTTCTTGGCGGCAAGGGCGATGACGTCCTTGGGACAAGCCTCAATGCACAGCTGGCAACCTTTGCACCTGTTGGTGTTTACCAGGATTTGACCTTTGATTTTGCTCATAATATCTGTGCTTTATGCTTCCTTTCGGAAGCCGATTTCTATGGATTGTAATAATCTTTGTGGTAGAAGTTCAGGATGTCCTCGAGCATCTGCTTGGCTTCCACCGCCGGACTGTCGGGGTCCAGGGCGATGGCTTCCATGTAGTTGTTGAGGGCTCCCTGCCAGTCGCCTCGGCGCCGGTGCTCATTGCCTTTCTGATAATACTCCTCTGCTGTCATATACTCCTATTGGTAGTATTCCTTCTTGGCGGCGGCCAGCGTGTTCTTCATCAGCGAACAGATGGTCATCGGACCCACGCCTCCGGGCACGGGGGTGATCATCTCACATTTCGGAGCCACCTCGTCGAACTTCACGTCGCCGTTGAGGCGGAAACCGCTTTTGCGGGTGGCATCCGGCACGCGTGTGGTGCCCACGTCGATGATGACGGCACCTTCCTTCACCATGTCGGCCTTGACGAAGTCAGGCTGTCCGATGGCGGCGATGATGATGTCGGCTTGCCGGCATTCTTCCTTGAGTGTTTTGGAGTGGCTGTGGCATACCGTCACGGTGGAGTCGCCATAGTGCTTCTGCATCATCAACTGGGCCATGGGTTTGCCCACGATGTTGCTCCTGCCGAGGATGACGCATTTCTTGCCGCTGGTCTCTACGCCATAGCGGCGCAGCAGGGTGAGGATGCCTAAGGGCGTGGCAGAGATGAAGCAGGGCAGGCCGATGGCCATGCGTCCCACGTTGATGGGGTGGAAACCATCCACATCCTTGCGGTAGTCAATGGCCATGATCACCTTCTGCTCATCAATATGCTTGGGCAGCGGCAACTGCACGATGAATCCGTCGATGTCGGGGTCGTCGTTGAGTGCTGCCACCTGGTCGAGGAGCTGTTCCTCGGTGACATCATCCTCAAAACGGATGAGGGTGGATTTGAAACCGCAGGTCTCGCAGGCGATGACCTTGTTCTTCACGTAGGTCTCCGAACCGCCGTCGTGTCCCACGAGGATGGCGGCCAGATGGGGCTGTTTGCCGCCGTTGGCGATGATTTCTCTTACTTCTTCCGCAATCTCCTGTTTGATGGCGGCGGCTGTGGCTTTTCCGTCTATCAGTGTCATGGTTTATGGTTTGGGCATGGGAGGCATCTTGCCTTTCATGGCGTTCATCATCATGTTCATTTTCGAGGTGTTGGTCACCATCTGCATCATCTTGCGGGTCTGGTCAAACTGCTTGATGAGTTTGTTGACCTCCTGGATTGAGGTGCCGGAGCCTTTGGCGATACGCATGCGGCGGCTCTGGTTGAGGATCTGGGGATTGGCGCGCTCCTTCGGGGTCATACTCTGGATAATGGCCTCAATGCCCTTGAAGGCATCGTCGTCGATGTCCACATCCTTGATGGCCTTGCCCACACCGGGAATCATCGAGGCGAGGTCTTTCAGGTTGCCCATCTTCTTGATCTGTTGGATCTGGCCCATGAAGTCGTCGAAGTCGAACTTGTTCTTCTTCAACTTGTCCATCATCTTCTTGGCTTCTTCCTCGTCGTAGAGGGCCTGGGCACGCTCCACGAGGCTCACCACGTCGCCCATGCCGAGGATGCGGTCGGCCATGCGTGAGGGGTGGAAGGCGTCGATGGCTTCCATCTTCTCGCCCGTACCAATGAACTTGATCGGCTTGGTCACCACAGTGCGGATGGAGAGGGCTGCACCACCACGGGTGTCACCATCGAGTTTGGTCAGTACCACACCGTCGAAATCAAGGCGGTCGTTGAAGGTCTTCGCCGTGTTGACAGCGTCCTGACCGGTCATGGAATCCACCACGAACAGGGTCTCGTCGGGGTTGACCGAGCGCTTCAGCGACTCGATCTCGTTCATCATGTCCTCGTCAATGGCCAGTCGGCCGGCGGTATCGATGATGACCACGTCATGGCCTTTTGATTTGGCTTCGCGGATGGCGTTGTTGGCGATGGCCACCACGTCTTTGTTGTCGGGCTCGGAATAGACGGGCACGCCGATCTGTTCGGCCACGACCATCAACTGTTGGATAGCAGCCGGACGATAGACGTCGCAGGCTACGAGCAACGGGTTCTTGCGGTTCTTGGTCTTCAGCATGTTGGCGAGTTTGCCACTGAAGGTGGTTTTTCCCGAACCTTGCAGGCCCGACATCAGGATGATCGACGGTTTGCTGGTCAGGTTGAGTCCCACGGCTTCGCCGCCCATCAACTCTGCCATCTCGTCGTGTACCAGTTTCACCATCAACTGTCCCGGCTTCACAGCCGTGAGCACGTTCATGCCGAGGGCTTTCTTCTTCACATCATCGGTGAAGGACTTGGCTACCTTGTAACTGACATCGGCCTCAATCAGTGCTTTTCGCACGTCTTTCAGGGTCTGCGCCACATTGATTTCGGTGATTTTGCCTTCACCCTTGAGTATCTTGAACGAGCGCTCAAGTCTCTCACTTAAGTTCTCAAACATCTTGCTTTTGTATTATTATAAACTTTTTATTCGTTTCTTTTTGTTTTAACATGCAAATATAGACAAAAAATCCCAATTAGCACCTTGTATTGCCAAATTTAATTGAAAAACACTTCTTTTTTAGATGATTATCAAGAAAATAACTGCACACGGCAATGGGCCGTGTGCAGTTGCAAGGTGCAAGAATTTTCAATTTTCAATCTTCCGCTCGGCCCGCAGGAACGCTTGCCAGAGCAAGAATCTTTAATCTTCAATCTTCAATTTTGAATTTTGAATCTTCAATTTTGAATTTTGAATCTTCAATTTTGAATTTTCAATCTTCAATTTTGAATCTTCAATTTTGAATCTTCAATTTTCAATCTTTTATTAGTCTCTGCGCCCGAAGATGCGGAGCAGGTAGAGGAAGAGGTTGATGAAGTCGAGGTAGAGGGTGAGCGCACCGAGCAGGGCCATCTTCTGGGCTCCCTCGTCGGCATATTCAGCGCTCATGCACATCTCCTTGATTTTCTGCGAGTCCCATGCGGTGAGTCCCACGAAGATCAGCACACCGCCGTAGCAGAGAATCAGGTCGAGTCCGCTGCTCTTGACGAAGAGGTTGACCACCGTGGCGATGATGAGTCCGATCAGGGCCATGAAGAGGATTTTACCCATTGATGAGAGATCCTTTTTCGTGGTGTATCCGAACAGTGCCATCGCACCGAAGGTTCCGGCCGTGATTAGAAATACCTTGGCAATCGACCCGATGCTATACACAAGGAAAATCGATGACAGAGTCACACCGTTGATGACCGAGTAAATGACAAACATCAGTGTGGCTACGGGCAGCGACAGTTTGCGGATGGCTGCCGACAGTCCAATCACCAGGGCCAGTTCGGCGATGATAAGTCCCCACAACAGCGCTGGGGTGTTGTAGAGCGTGAAGATGAAGTTGGAGTGGGCCACGTAGTAAGCGGCGAACCCAGTAATCACCAGGGCAAGTGTCATCCAGAGATAAACCTTGCGCATGAGGGTGCCGAAGGCGGTGGAAGCATAGCGCTGCCGTTCCTGGGCGTTGATGCCGCTGTTGGTACCGTCAATCTCTCCCACTTTCCTTCTGATCATTGAAGCGAAATCTTTGTTGTCCATTTTCGTATTTATTTGGTTATTGTATCATTTTATCATTTTTTCTCCATCAAAAATAATGCCAATCCATGATTGTCCATCACCTTTATTCTATATGAAAGCGTGCCACGAGGGGCAGATGGTCGCTGAAACCACCCCGGTAACGCATGCCGGTGTAGGTGCGGCGGGGCTGCGTGCCGCCATATTTCTTGTCTTCCTCCGTGAGGAAGGGGGCGTCGTGGACGTGGCAGTCGTGCTCGGTGTCGCGTAGTGGGTCACTCACGAGGATATGGTCGAGACTGTTCCAGCGACCTTGGTGCTTGTAGGTGCCGCGAGCACCGTTAGCTCCTTTTGCATTGGCGGAGATGTTGGTCAGTCCGTGTTGGCAGAGCCTCACCAAGGCACTGTCGCCAACATAGTCGTTGAAGTCGCCGGCCACGATGAGGTGTGTGCCTTCGCCCAAAGCACGGAGTGAGTCGATGGTCTCCGTGATGCGGGCCGCCACTTGCAGACGGTAGGGGCGGGTGGCATTTACACCGCTCACCCTGCTGGGGGCATGCACCACCATCACATGCAGCGTGTCGCCCGAGGTGAGGAGTCCTTTGGCATAGAGGATATCTCTTGTGGCGTGTCGTCCTTCGACCGGTGTCACCCTTAGGGGATAATGGTTGAGCAACCGGAAGGAGAACGGGGAGTAGAGTAGGGCGACGTCGATGCCCCGTTCGTCATTGGAGTTGGTCATCACATACTCATATCCGGCGTTTCTCAACAACGACCTGTGAGTCAGGTCATGCATCACCGAGTCGTTCTCGATTTCCGTCAGTGCCACCAAGTCGGGCAGTGCCCAATCGTCTCCTTCTCCTCCGCAGGAGATGATTTCCCGTGCGATGTTATTTACCTTCTTCCAGTAGCGTTTCTTATCCCATTTCCGTGTTGCCGTAGGCAACCACTCTTGGTCGTTCTTCCCTTCGTCATGAGCATAGTCGAAGAGGTTCTCGCAGTTGAGTTCCACGAAGGTGAACAAGGAGGCAAGCAAGAGGGTTAGCATGGTGGTCGGAGCTGTTTGTCGTAAGCAAAAACGATGGTGTGCCAGTCATTCGAGGCACACCATCGCTCTGATATGTATTATAAGGTTTGGCAAGGATTAGTCATCCAGCGTGTCCCAGTTGTCCTGACTCCAGGAAATAGAAGCAGGATCTTTTGTTCCATCTGTGTCAACACCGCCATATCCGATATCAAACTTGTCGTACGGATTTCCTTTAACAGACTGGGAATCTGTCATAATCTCCAGTGTCTCTGCACCGACGATTTCGCATTCCGGGGAAATATAAGTCTTTTTCATCATTTTACTACCTTTTTGCCGTTAATGATATAGACACCCTTCTTCAGGTTATCCCATTTGTTCTCGTCGGTATGCACCTTGCGTCCTTGGATATCGTAAATACCTTCAGCTGGCTGGCCCACCGTCACGTTGTTGATGCCGTCTGCCTCGTCAAAGGCTAAAGTGATGTTGCTATTGGCCTCTTCTACTTCCGTGAGTATATCATAGAACTCGAAATATCCTCGGAAAGCCTTCATTTTAGTATTGCCTTTTGAATACCAGAATTTATTATCGTTTAAGAAAAGACAAAATTCATCTACTTTGGTATTTGCAACATAAGTTCCTATAAATTTATTGTAGAAAGATCTAAATTTATCTCTTTTCACAGTTAAATCATTAGGCTCTACAATCGTTACGTTATCAACAATAATAGTTTTGACAGGAGAGGAGACTTTTATTATGTATGGATGGTTTGCTTCTATCTCGTCTTTCTCTTCGAAATTAACTTGGATAGAAACTACTTCATCATTATCATTTAAAGTTGTTTTACAACCATTAAAATCACCAAGTAATACATCCACGTTTTCACCAAAGGCGGTTGCCATCTGGCTTTTACTAATAGCGAATGGCAGACAAATGGTGGACCATTCATTAGCGTTTATGGTTCGTATGACCCTAACTTCGACATCTTTGGCAGGAACGGGCAATTCAGTTGAAGTTTCTTTCAAAGTGACGTAATCAACAATGGAAATGTTAAAAGTAGTAGGAGCTACTTCTACATTTTCTCCTGTTTTAGTGGATAAATTAACTAATTTGATCTCTGCTTCATCAAGATTAGCCCCGACTTCTATCAAAGGGTCTGCTTCTAATTTCAAAGTTAGTAGAGTTCCTGTCAATCCTGGTATGATTTTGGTAGGATTATTAGCACCCATAACTTTGTAAGATTTATCCGATTGAAGAACAACCGAACAAGTGTTAAAACCTATATTGCTTATGGCATCGCCCTCAGCAGTAGAAATAGTTATACCTTCTGGAAGGGAGATGTAGAATTCATAAGCTGCATAGATGTCTTCTTGATCAAATTGATATTTTATGACCAAATCTCCTGTATTACCTTGCCGAATAGATACAGATGCGTCAACTCCAAAGATGCTATTCGTATTTTGGGCGATGGTGGCCGTCATCATCATAAGTGAAGCCACAACTGAAAATAATCTGAAATTTTTCATAATGGTTATTGTTATTGTGGATCCAACAAAAATTCTTCGTATTTTGGTGCCTGTTGTGATGAATTATTCAGAATGTTGATGAGAGAGACAACGTCTGCAATGCTAATCAAATGGTCTTGGTTTACATTGGCCATACTCTTGTAGAACCTCTCATTGGCCATTTTGTTAAGATGGTTGATGATACAGACAACATCTGCAATACCCACTTTTCCATCCCCATTCACATCACCCTTTTTGAACACCTTGATAGTAAGGTTTTGGTTCTGGCTTACCATGACCTTTGTGTCGTTTTGCTTTATATCGCTGCTGCTGGTAAGCTCGATGTAATCTGTTGAAGAGGAATAACCAGTATAGTTGGTAGCTACGCTCTCTGCTGACTTGAGGGTAAGGGTACATAACAACGTTTTCTCTTCTGTAGTAGCTGTAGCTGGGAAGGCCATGTTCCCCGTCTGGAAGCCTATCACAACGTTTTTACCATCTTTCACTTTGGAAGTGGCGAAAAACTTCGAAGCAGGGTCATACGTGTCATCTTCACTCAGATTTGAATAATCGCCCTTAGTGATATTAGCAGGGAATGAATTCATCTCCACTTTCTCAATCGTGATGCCTTTGAGTTCCTCCTCTGAAAAGGACACGTTAATCTGGAAAGCCTTGAACAATTGGCTATTGTCCACTGTGTAATACACTTCCATTTCACCGGTGCCGCCCTGTGGAATGACAGCTTCGGAGAATGTAATGTAGGCAGGATTTGTGGCTTCTTGTGCCCTAACAAATCCTGTCACAGCCAGTAGCAATGCGGCTGCCATTAGTAATCTTCGTTTCATGTCGTATAGTTTAAATTTTGAGGTGCTGGAGTCAATCCAGCATTCAGAATTGAGTGTTTGGGGACAAAATTAAGATTTTTTTTTGAATGACAAGGCTTTTTTCGCAATTTTTATGTTTTGTCAATGAAAAAAATCGCTAATTGCTTATAATCCAATGTCGCGACCCACGTTACTACGGATTTTCTTGAGATAGCCTTTCATCCCTTCGGCATCCTTGTTGTCGATGATTTCGAGCAGTTCCTTGAGTTCGGTGCGGATCTGCGATACCTGGTCGTGGGTGTAAGGATTGAAGAGGATTTCCTGCAGCAGGTAGTCGTCCTCGGTCAGCACGCCCTTTGCGATGCGCATGTGGCGTTTAAAGGTGGTGCCGGGGGCGTCCTGGTGCTTCATCACGGCGGCGAAGACGAAGGTGCTCACGAAGGGGATACTCAGGGAGTAAGCCACCGTGCGGTCGTGCTCGTCGAAGGTGTATTCGTAGATGTTGAGGCCCAGTCGCTGATAGAGGTCCTTGAAGAAGATGCGGCCCATGTAGTCGCCCTCGCTGATGATGATGGCGTTCTCCTCGCTGAGTTGCTGGAGGTTGGCGAAGGTGGGGCCGAACATCGGGTGCGTGGAGACGAAGCGGAGACCGCACTGCTCGTAGTATTCCTTCAGTCCGGTCTTCACCGAGGCGATGTCGCTGATGATGCAGTCGGAGGGCAGGTGGGGAATCACCTCGTCGAAAGCGGGGATGGTATATTTCACCGTCACGGCATTGATGACCAGTTCGGGTTTGAAGGCTTCTATCTCCTCAAGGGTGGTGAACCGCTGCGTGTTGTAGGTGAACCTCATGCGGCGCGGGTCTTTCTCATAGACAGCGGTCTCGTGGTCGAAGCTCAGCAGGTCGAGGAAGAAACTCCCCATCTTGCCGGCTCCCATGACAAGTATTCTCATGACTTTATTTGTTGATGATTTCCATTTGCTGGCGCACGCTCTCTTCGTGCACGCTCTCAAACACTTTCTTGATGAATTCCGAATCCATGCCGCAGAGTGATCCCTGAGCTCCGCGCTTGTCGAGGATCTCGCCGTAGCGCACGGGCTGCAGCACGGTCATGTTGTGCTCGCGCTTGTAGAGGCCGATCTCACGGCACACGCGCATGCGCTTGGCCAGGAGGTCCATCAGTTGGTTGTCGAGTTCGTCGATCTGGCGGCGCAGTTCATGGATGCCTTCGGTGGAGACCACCTTGTCGCGGATGACCAGCAGCGAGAGGATGTAGTCGATGACATCGGGTGTCACCTGCTGCTTGGCGTCGCTCCAGGCGTTGTCGGGGTCGCAGTGCGACTCCACCATCAGACCGTCGAAACCCAGGTCCATCGCCTGTTGGCAGAGGGGGGCGATGAGTTCGCGGCGGCCGCCGATATGGCTCGGGTCGCAGATGATGGGCAGCGATGGGATGCGGCGGCGCAGTTCGATGGGTATCTGCCACATGGGCAGGTTGCGGTAGATCTTCTTGTCATAGCTGGAGAAACCGCGGTGGATGGCGGCCAGTCGTTTCACGCCGGCCTGGTTGATGCGCTCCAGGGCACCGATCCACAGTTCGAGATCGGGGTTGACGGGGTTTTTCACCATGACGGGGATATCGACACCCCTGAGGGAGTCGGCCAGAGCCTGGATGGCAAAGGGGTTGGCACTGGTGCGGGCACCGATCCAGAGGATGTCGATGCCGTATTTCAGGGCAATCTCCACATGTTCCGGTGTAGCCACCTCGGTGGCCACCAGCATGCCGGTCTCGTCTTTCACTCTTTTGAGCCAGGGCATGGCAATCTCACCTTGTCCCTCGAAGCCTCCGGGCTTGGTACGGGGTTTCCATACACCGGCCCTGAAGATGTGGCAGCCCTTGCTGGCCAGTTGGTTGGCGGTGGTCATCACTTGCTCCTCGGTTTCAGCCGAACAGGGTCCGGAGATAACGACGGAGGGGCGTTCGTTGTCGCTTGGCAGTCTCAGTGGTTGTAATGTCAGTTCCATGTCTTTATTTGATGTTTGTTTTGATTCTTTCGAGTGCTTCTCTCATTTTGTCGTCCTTGGCGCAGAGGGAGATGCGGACATAGCGCCTGCCGTTGCTGCCGAAGATGAATCCCGGGGTGATGAAGACTCTCGCCTCGTGCAGCACCCGTTCGGTGAGGGTCTCTGCATCGTCGTAACGGTCGGGGATCTTGCCCCAGAGGAACATGCCCACCTGGGCAGGGTCATAGGTGCATCCGAGCGTCCGCATGATTTCTTCGGCGATGGCGCGGCGGCGGCCGTAGGTCTCGATGTTGGCCTTTTGATGCCAGGAGTCGTCGTTGGCATAGGCCTCGGCGGCCGCCAGCTGCAGTCCGCGGAACGTGCCGCTGTCGATGTTGCTCTTCACCTTGAGGATCCAGGAGATGAAGGTGGCGTTGGTGGCGCATAGGCCGACGCGCCATCCTGGCATGTTGTGGCTCTTGCTCATCGAATTGAGTTCGATGCAGCAATCCTTGGCTCCCTCCACCTGCAGAAGCGACAGCGGGTTGTCGTTGAGGATGAAGGAGTAAGGGTTGTCGTTCACCACCACGATGTTGTGGCGGCGGGCGAAATCCACCAGCCGCTCGTAGGTCTCCCTGCGGGCGTTGCCTCCGGTGGGCATGTTGGGGTAGTTGGTCCACATCAGGCGCACGCCGCTGAGGTCCATCTGTTCCAGTTCTTCGAAATCAGGTTGCCATCCGTTGTCCTCAAGCAGGTTGTAGTTGATGATGCGTGCCCCGAGGATTTTGCTCAGCGACGTGTAGGTGGGGTATCCGGGGTTGGGCACCAGCACGGCGTCGCCGGGGTTGACGAAAGCGAGGGTGATGTGGAGGATGCCCTCTTTGCTGCCGATAAGCGGCAGTATCTCACGGGCTGGGTCGAGGGCGACGCCATACCAGCGGTTGTAGAAACCTGCCATGGCCTGGCGCAGTTCGGGCGTGCCCATCGTGGGCTGGTAGCCGTGGGCGTCGGGACGGCGAGCCACCTCGCAGAGGCGTTCCACCGTCTGGTCCGAGGGGGGCATGTCGGGACTGCCGATGGCCAGACTGATGATGTCGCGCCCTTCGGCGTTGAGCTGTGCCACTTCTTTCAGTTTCCGGCTGAAGTAGTATTCCTGTACCAGACCGAGTCTCTCGGCAGGTTGTATGTTAGTTGGTCTGTTTTCCATTTTGATATTCTCCTAATATTTTCAGTTCTTTGGTCAGTGGCGTGATGGCGTCGATGCTCTGCCGGTAGCGCGTCAGGTTGTCGTAGGTGACATCGACGTAGAAGAGGTATTCCCACTCGTGTCCGATGATGGGCAGCGACTGGATCTTGGTGAGGTTGATGTTGTAGAAAGAGAGGATGGTGAGCACTTTCGAAAGCGCTCCCTGCTCGTGAGGCAGCGAGAAGACCAGGCTCGACTTGTCGGCCTTCTCCAGGGGACGGAGGAAGTCAGCCTTGCGGGGGTCGGACACCACCAGGAAACGGGTGAAATTGTGCTTGTTGTCCTCGATGGAGTCCTCCAGCACCTTCATGCCATAGAGACGGGCGGCCTCGGCATGGCAGATGGCGGCACGGCCGCGCAGCTGGCGTTCCATGATCTCCTCGGCGGCTCCTGCCGTGTCCTCTGTCTCCACAGCCTTCATTGTGGGGTGCTGTGCCAGAAACTGCCGGCACTGCATCAGCGCCACGGGGTGGGAGTGAATCTCCTCGATGGTGTCCCAGTCGTCCTCGGGCAGACAGCAGATGCAGTGGCGGATATGGAGCTTGTGCTCACCGACCACCGTGGTGCCGGAGTCGCGCAGCAACTCATAGTTGCGGAGCAGGCTGCCGGCGATGGTGTTCTCGATGGCCGTCATGCCGATGACGGTGGGGTCGCGCCGGATCTCATCATAGACCTGTTCGAAAGTGGAGCAGCAGATGATCTGCACCTGCTCTCCTTCGAAATAGATATGGGCGGCGATGTCGTGAAACGAACCGATGCGCCCCTGGATGGCTATTCTCTTCATCTTCTCTCAATAAAAAATCCCGCTTCTTCCGTGAAGCGGGATGATAAGATACTATGGTTGAAATCTATACGCAACTTCCCGCTTCACAATTCCCTTGCAAAGTAAAAATAGAAGTAGAAGTATGCGTTAAGAGTTCTCATTTGTCGCTTTATGGCTTTGTCGGGTGCAAAATTATAACTTTTTTGTGAACTGCAAAAACATTTTGCCACTTTTTTCTCCAAAACAGCAAAAAATGGTCAGGTTGCTTGTGCGCTTCTGCCGGAACTGCTGTTCTCCGTCCATCCCCAGGTGCTTCCAAATTGTCAAAAAATGAGGTGCAATCATTGGAAAGTCAATGAAAAATGTTTATCTTTGCATCATGTTGGGGCCGGAAATGCTCCGACTGTATCTATTACCTGTCGGCGGAAACAAAACCTAAATCATCATATCATCAAAACACCAATTGACAATCCAATGAAAAAGACAATCTTGACTTTGGCTCTTGCAGCCGTGTGCTGCATGGGCGCTCAGGCACAGGAAAAACTCTTCAACAGTGCCAACGTGCTATCTCCCGTCGTCAATCCCAACGGGACAGTGACCTTCAACCTCTATGCACCGAAGGCCGTGAAGGTGGAGGTGACAGGCGATTTCCTGCCTCCGCAGACCATCGAGGTGGAGGGCTTTGGCAAGTATGACGCCCCGGGTGTGGCTCCGCTGAAGGAGGGCCGTAACGGGGTGTGGACCTATACCACCGGCAAACTCGCTCCGGAGATGTATAGCTATACCTTCAACATCGACGGGATGACAGGTGTGAAAGACCCGGCCAATATCTATGTGAACCGTGACATCGTGTCGTTTACCAACATTTTCATCGTCAGCGAACAGAAAGGCGACAAGGGTGATCTCTACCGCGTGAATGAGGTGCCCCACGGCAACTTGAGCAAAGTGTGGTACAACAGTCCCACGCTGAAGATGCAGCGCCGCATGACCATCTACACCCCGCCGGGGTATGACAAAGGTGGGAAATATCCGGTGCTCTACCTCCTCCATGGAGCCGGTGGCGATGAGAACGCCTGGAGCGAACTCGGCCGTGCCGCCCAGATCATGGACAACCTCATTGCCCAGGGCAAGGCGAAGCCGATGATTGTGGTGATGCCCAACGGCAATCCCAACTGCCAGGCTGCTCCCGGCGAGTGGTCATGGGGTATGTACACCCCGGGGTTCCGCGATGCCGGCACAGGTCCCACCGCACCAGCTGCCGCCACCATCCCTGCCAGTTTCATGGACATCGTGAACTATGTCGATGCCAACTACCGTACGTTGAAAGACCGTGCCCACCGTGCCGTCTGTGGCCTGTCGATGGGCGGCGGACATACCTTCGCTATCAGTCTTACCTATCCCACGAAGTTCGACTATTACGGTCTCTTCTCCGCCGGACTGCATCTGGGCAAGGACTTCAACGGAAACAAGCCTTTCTCTGAGCAGATCAAGAGCGACCCGGACTTCGCCCAGCAGTCAGCACGTCTGTTTGGCAGCAAACCCAAACTCTACTGGATGGGTATGGGAAAGACCGACTTCCTCTATCAGAGCACAGTCGATCTGAGAAACTACTGGGACTCCAAGGGCTACAACTATGAATATGTGGAGACCGATGGTGGTCACATCTGGCGCAACTGGCGCATCTATCTGACCATGTTCGCCCAAAGACTTTTCAAATAAAAGTCGGCCCCTCACCCATCTCTACCTCCTAAAGCAAACCTATCCCTCTCCCCCTGGGAGAGGTTAGGTGAGGGAATTTCTCAATTTGTCCCTCTTTCCTCTTCATTCCCCCTCACCCATCCTCTCCCTCGAGGGAGAGGGGCAGTTTCCTTTTTGAAATCAGTGCTCTCCTTCCGGAAGACACAGCAAACTTATCCCTCTCCCTTTGGGAGAGGTTAGGTGAGGGTGGGTTGTTTCCTACGAAAGTCAAGACCAAAATCCCTCTCCCTTTGGGAGAGGTTAGGTGAGGGAATTTCTCAATTTGTCCCTCATCCTCTTCATTCCCCCTCACCCATCTCTCCCTCGAGGGAGAGGGGCAGTTTCCTTTTTGAAATCAGTGCTCTCCTTCCGGAAGACACAACAAACCTATCCCTCTCCCCATGGGAGAGGTTAGGTGAGGGCAATTCTTCCCCCCCCTTGTCGGATAACAAATCAGGCAGAATATCCTCAGTCCTTTCCTTCAGCGGAGAATTCTCCAGAGACATCCGACAGCGCATCCGGGTCGATGTCCAGCACCTGGCGCATGTCACGCTCCGCTCCGTCCTTGTCGCCAAGGGCGAGACGGCAAGTGCCACGGGCCTTGAGGGCCGCGGTGCAGAAAGGATTGCCCTCAATGGCACGGTCGAGCACGTCGATGGCCTGGGCAAACTGTCCCTGGGCCATCAGCACCCGTGACTTGAACAGGAGCACATCTTCCGCCCCATCAGCGATTTCCATCAGGTGGTCGGCATCTTCCGAGGCTCCCTCCACATCGCCCATGCCCAGAAGAATCTCACCCCGTTCGAGATAGGCGGCGGCGAAGGACTCATCGAGCATGATGGTCTTGGTCAGCATGGCCACGGCGTTCACCAAGTCGTGCTGTCCCTGGCTGCATCGGGCATAGAGAAACAGCACCTGGGCGTTGTCCTTGTCGAGGAGCATCGCCTTTTCGCAGACCTCCGCCATGGTGGTGTGGTCCTCCTTCATATAGGCCACATGAGCCATGGTGATGAGGATGTGGATGTTGTCGGGCTGTGCCTCGGCGAGCAGTTTCAGATGGTCGAAGCCCTCGTCAAATTTCTCCTGGTGCACCAGCACCTGTGAGAGGTAGTCGTGAATCTCCAGGTCATCCTTGATTTCCAAGGCTCTCTTGAAGCATTTCTCAGCATAATCCACCTGTCCCATGCGCATGGCGCGCACACCATCGGACTTGAACACGTCAAACTGCCGTGCCTCTTCCCGCTCTTTCTTTTCCTCTGGAGACAGATCGTCGCCTCCAAACAATGTCTTTAGAAATCCCATGTTATTTATTCATCATCAGTCGTTCTGCCACATCATTGGTCATCACGTCGGTGCGCAACCACAGCGGCCATTTCACGCGGGTGTTGATATACGGTTCTCCCACTTTTTTCTGTCGCTCGAAGACAAACTTGGCGTTGATGAAGCCCTCGTTGCCGTCCTTGCCTAAGATATAGCAATAGAGGGTCTGCGCATAGCCCGTCACCTCACCGTTGGCCTCCACGGTCTCCGTCAGCCATTCGGATTGGGGAATGACACAGGAGTGAACCTTCACGTGGGGGTATTTGCCGCTGAACTCTTTCAGGCAGAGTGAGCGCAGCGACTCTCCGTCCTCACCTTTATAAAGATTGGTGTCGTAGATGTTCATGTAGTATTTGCCACTGATGCGGCGCAGGCCACTGCTCTCTGAAGTGAAATCGTTCTCTATTTTCTCCGCTGCCTTGTCCAGCGATTTCTTGGTCTTCTTCCAAAAATTCGACACCCGTTCCTTCAACGGGCCATTGCCGGTATCCTTCTTCGTCGCCTGGGCGTTCACCGTGAGCAGGGCAAACAGGGCCAGAAGGGTTGTCATCATGATTTTTCTCATTTCCAATTCTCCTTTATATTAATCCAATTCTCGTATTAAAAAATAGGTGATGAACCACACATTTGATTCACACATTCTGATGCAAAAATAATGGAATTCCCGTCCCCTGCACTATTTTTTAAAGATTATTGTCTTTTTTTGTGAAACTTATCGACTCATCGCAAAAAAATCACTAACTTCGCAGCGCAGGCATGTTGCCGGCTCAACAAATCAAAAACAATCACTCGATGAAGACAAGAAGCAAAACATTTCAGCTGGAGAAGGATATCCAGTGGGAGAACCCCGCTCCCGGGGTGACGCGCCAGGTCATGGCCTACGACGGTCAATTGATGCTGGTGAAGGTGAAATTCGAGAAAGGTGCCGTGGGAACTCCCCATACCCATTATCACAGTCAGGCTTCCTATGTGGCCAGCGGAAAATTTGAACTCACCATCGGCGATGAGGTCATGGTACTCGGTCCCGGCGACGGCTATTACGTGGAACCCGACCAACTCCATGGCTGTGTGTGCCTGGAGGCCGGCATACTGATCGACACCTTCAGTCCCATGCGGCAGGATTTCCTTTGATGACAACCGTCATCCGCGGGGGCTGTTGTGTCAGTTCCCGCCTGTATCAGTAGTGTCCGGACGAAAAACCTGGTTGTTTTTCATCTGGATATGATTGATCAGTTTACGCTCGTCCAGAAAGTCGCTGAGACCGAGATTGTCGAGGTAGGATTTTGAGATGAACACGCTATCATACAGTTTGTTGACATCAAACAGCAGCGGGTCAAACTCCATCTTGAGTTGGCGGGCTTCCTCATCCGTGAAGAAATGCGACGGACTGGCGAGCCGTTGCAGTTTCTCATGGAAAACCTTGGCGCCTTCAGCGCATCTCCGAGCCTTTTTCTTCAGGGCCTGGGTCTTCCTGAACAGCGCGATAATCAGGATGGCCGTGAAGAGGAAAAACAGAATGATAGGTGTCATGATGATTTGAATGATGAATCTTTGACTATTGGTTCAGGATAATATTGACGATGGCCATAATGTCGGAGACATTGATTGCCGTGTCATTGTTCACATTGGCTTCCTCTTCGTAGAATACGGCCGGTTTAGATCCAAGGATATAGTTGACGATGGCCATGATGTCAGAGACGTTGACCTGACCGTCATGGTTCACATCACCAGGTTGATAGGTCGTGTAGATGAATGAGTTGGATGCCAGGAACTTATAATCGTTCTCCGAATAATAAGGGAAATAATAGAGATCCGTTTGATACCATTCTCCCTCAGTCAGTCCGTCGTAGGTGAAATTCACGGCGATGGTCTCGTCGGGTTGGATGTTGATACGGGAGACCATGGCGTAGTCGATGTTGTAGATGCTGTACTGATCGAAGAGAAAAGCGATAATTTCTCTGCAATAGGGTTCGCTGGCCTTGTTGTGGATGTAGGCCGTCACCTTGTTGCCTGTCACCTTGAAATTGGTCACTTCGAGGTTGGCTTGTCCGGTGGGTGCCGTGCCGATGGTCACCTGGGTGGTGGCAAGAACTTGTTCTCCTTCCTCGTCGAGCGTCACCCAGAGGTTCCACACGCCGCTGGTGTTGGGCGTGAAATACACATAGGCCGTTCCCGTGGCTTCGGGTTCCACCATGAGCTGTGTTTTGTTGACAACGCTGCCTTTGCTGGTGGTCTTGGAAGCGAAGAGGTAAATCGGTGCATAGAACTCACCGCTTTTGTTTTCTACGTTGACCTCCACTTCTTGACTGCTGTTCACCACCAGGTTGCCATTGACGGTGAGCGTGCCGGTGAGGTCGGTTTTGGGTATGGCTGTACAGGTGATATTATCGCCGTTGACCACTACTTCCACATACTTATAGTTTGGCAGGGTGGAGCGCCACTCCGATGTGCCAGACACACGGCTTACAGGAACCACTTTGTATGTTCCGTTTGACAAATCCAACCAAGTGGCATCGACCGTGAGAGAAGAATAATACCATCCGGGATCCAGCTTATATCCATCTCCGAACGAGATGAGGACTTGTAGGCCATTGTCTGTCACGATGGCCATGCCCAACTCGAAATCGGCGGATTCGGCGCTGTTGTTCTGGGCATCAAAGGTGATGGATGTTCCGTTGGCCGTGATATAGGATGACTCCATCCAGATGCCTGGCGCGGTTGACTGTCCGGTGGATTTCTGTACACCGATGACGGCATACTGCCTGAAGGTGTAGCCGTCGTTGGTTGAACTGCCGCCTACGCCGCTGCCGTCGGAGTTGAGGATGGACAGTTTGAAATAACCGTTGAAGGCACCTCCCCAACCCCAGTTGATGTGGTAGTTGCCCTTGCCGTCGTAACCGTCGCAGACGAAGGCATGACCCACGCTGGAGGAGGCTCCGCTATAGACCACGGGCCGTTGCGCTGCCAACTCTTCATAAATGGCCGCGTCCCATTCCGCCATGGTGAACATGCCTCGGCTGATGGTGCGCAGACCTTTGTCATAATCGAAATAGTTGATCAGGGCGGGGGCGACGTCTTGTGTCTGGGCTTCAGAACCGTACAGGTCATATCCCATCTTCACGCTGCGTCCGCAATAGTGCATCAACGTGGCTACGGCTGTGGCTCCCGCGTCGGTGTCGTTGCTCGTGTAGGTGTCCCTCATGGCCGACCAGTTGAACTTCACGGGATCGAGGGCGCTGCGCGTAACTCCATTTGTGGTGTATTCAGGGATGGTTTGGGTGTAGTCCTGTGGCCATTTGTGGTAATACATCACCTGGGCCATGGCTGTGGCTACGCAACCTGTGACACAGTGCTCACCTCCGGAGGTGGGGCAGGCTCTGTTGTAGGGCGGGGTCTGGTCCCACTTGCAGGTCAGCAACGGCTGTACGGAGGCATGTGTGGGCACCCTCGCCGGTTGGGCATGATGACTGGCCACGGCCTCGATCTGCTGCGCATAATCCTCCAGCCATGCCTTCATATTCTCTGGCATGCGGTCAGGGATGATATTGCCCTCTTCGGAATAACCGAGGACCGGTTCTGTGAGATCATCGCCGGAAATGATCACATAGCCGCCATTGCCTTCTGCATTGAAGATGTAATAGGGAGAAGGCTTGCCGGCGGAGGGAGCGTGGGCGGTGAGGGTAGGGGTTTCCACCAAAGTCAACTGCTTGCCACGTATCTGCTGCCTGGCCTTCTGCAGGGCTTGCTGCATGGTCACGGGGGCCGCCATGGTGGCTGCAGCCCAGAAAGTCACGAAAAAGGGGAGGAAAAATCTTCTCATAATCGATGTTTTGTGCAAAAATAATACTTTCCTCGAAGATTTGCAAATCTTTATGCACAAAAACGTTATCTCGCTGATCGTGTGCTGCACTGTCAAGTCGTATTTGCTCAGCACCCACTTGGTATGAGTCAAGTTGTTGTAATATTAAAAAATGTTAACAGATAATGGCGGCATAATAATATTTTATATCTTTACAATCTCTAATACACCTAATAATGAGACGATTCTTGCTATCAGCAGCTCTTGTCCTCATGGCGCATACGGTCTGGGGAGGAGATACGGAAGTGAGGCAGGCCATGCGCCGCGCCACCCAATACATGATGGATGTGGCCTCTTACAACGGAGGTTTCGTGTGGAATTACCTGCCCGACTACTCCCGGCAATGGGGCGAATTGGAGGCCAGGCGCACGATGGTGTGGCTGCAGTCTCCCGGTACGCCCGACATGGGAGAGATCCTGCTCGATGCCTACCACGCCACAAGGGATGAATACTATTATGAGAGTGCCCGCTGCGTGGCGCTCTGCATCATGCAGGGACAGCTGCCCTGCGGAGGCTGGAACTATGTGTTTGACCTGGAACCGGAGGACTCACTCCGCGCCTGGTATGCCACCGTCGGCCGACAGGCATGGCGGTTGGAGGAGTTTCAGCATTATTACGGCAACGCTACCTTCGACGATGAGGCCACTAAGCATTGTGCGGAGTTTCTGCTGAGAATCTATCTGGAGAAGAAGGAAGAGGTCTTCGAGAAACCGCTCCGCCGGGCCATTGACTTCTTCGTCAAAAGCCAATACGACAACGGCGGATGGCCGCAGCGCTACCCGCTGATGTGTGACCATCCTTTCAAGGGAAAGGCAGATTATTCTTCCTTCATCACGCTCAATGACAATGTGGCAGTGGGGAACATCGATTTCCTCTTGCAATGCTATACCTCGCTCGGAATGAGTGAGTTGCG
Source organism: uncultured Prevotellaceae bacterium (assembly GCA_902776475.1). Taxonomy (GTDB): domain Bacteria; phylum Bacteroidota; class Bacteroidia; order Bacteroidales; family Bacteroidaceae; genus Prevotella. The sequence continues at coordinate 71,694 of CACYQD010000003.1, forward strand.
CCAACCCATCCTCAAGGCCATGCACCTCCTGCGCGACCTTCAGCAGCCTCAGCCGCTCGCCGGGTGGGCCGACCAATACACGCCGGATGACCTGAAACCGGCCCATGCCCGGTCGTATGAGCCGCGGGCCGTGAACACCGGTACCACGGTGAACATGATCCTCAAGATGCTGGAGTATTACAAGATGACCGGCGACGGTGATTTCCTCAAGGGCATACCCGACGCCATCCGCTTTCTGGAGAACCATCAGCTGTCCTCTTCCCTGGCTGACAAGGTGAGGCGCACCCCGCTGCAAGGCGATGAGATGCTGATGCCCCGGTTCATCAATCCCGACAACGGACGTCCGCTTTATGTGCACCGGAAGGGGTCGAACGTGCGCAACGGTGAATACTACACCGACGAGAACACCGATGGCACCATCGCCCACTACAGTTCATTCATGGTGGTGAGCCCCTCGCGCCTCTGGAATGCCTACAATGAGGCGAAGTCGCTGTTGCAGAAGGATTTGGCGCGTAATTCCGTCCTGAATGACTGCGGCCATAAAGGACCGCTCGACTACTATTATCGGATGGGAAGGGTGGCAAGACCCGGAAGGGAGTTGCCCAGCATCGACGAGATTGTCGGTTCTCTCAACGCGGAGGGCTATTGGCCATCAGTGATCCGGCAGGTCAGCCATCCTTATCAGCCCATCCCCTCCAAGATGGAGGACACCAGCGATGACAGGACCTATGCCCAGACAATGGTGGGGGACGCGTTTGACACGTCGCCCTACGAAAACCAGGAACTCAGGGGTGTCTCCGTCGGTACGTATATCCAAAACATGGCACTGCTGATCCGCAGTCTGAGACCCCAGCAGACAACAGCCTCTGGCCTTAATCCCGAGCGGTTTGTCTCCAGGGTGGAAGGCAAACCGACCGCCCTCTATACCCTTTCCAACAATGGCATGGAGGCCTGTCTGACCAACTACGGCGCCCGGTTGGTGTCGCTGATGGTGCCCGACAAGGAAGGAAAACTGGAAGATGTCGTGCTCGGATTCGACAACATCGATGACTATCACCTGCGGAAAAACAATTTCGGCAGTGTGGTGGGACGCTACGCCGGACGTATCAAGGGTGGCTCTTTCAACCTCGACGGCAAGACGTTCCAACTGCAGAAGACTGGCGGTGGCAACATTTCCCATGGTGGCTACCCCGGGTTCGCCGACAAGGTGTGGGACGTGGTGTCTGTCAATGACAGTGTGCTGCGCATGAAGGTGGTGTCGCCCGACGGAGAGAATGGCTTCCCGGGTACGCTCACCCTCTTCGTGACCTATTACCTGACGTATGACCATGCCCTGAGAATCAATTATGAGGCGACGACCGACAAACCCACCGTGATCAACCTGACCAACCACACGTTCTTCAACATCTCTGGCAATCCTGACCAGACCATACTCGACCAGAAACTGTTTGTCGACAGCAAGTACATCGCCACTTACGACAGTCTGAAGAATGTGGACGGACAGTTTATGAAGGTGAGAAACACTCCCTTCGATTTCATGTCGAAAAAGCATTTGAAGGCCATCGGCACCGACATCGATATCTTTGACGAGCAGATGCGCATCACCAAGGGCTATGACCATGCTTTCGCCCTGCGCCATGCCGGCCAGATCGACAAGCCGGCCGCCGTGGTGTATGACGAGAAGAGCGGGCGGGCACTCATCGTCTATACCACCGAACCTGCCCTCCATGTCTATACGGCCAACGGACTCAACGGCAGTCTGGTGGGCAAGAACGGGGTGGCTTATCCGAAACAGTCGGCTATCTGCCTGGAGACCATGCACTTCGCCGACAGTCCCAACCATGAGGAATTCCCCTCCACCGTACTCCGGCCTGGGGAGACCTATCGCTCGCAGACCACCTATCAGTTCTCGGGATACACCCACAAGAAGCGCAATCTGCAGAGTTCGATTCTCATGTATGGTGGCGTGGCAAGCCTCACCGGACTGGGCATCTTCGGAGTCATTTCGCTCACCAAATAAAACTGAAAGTTCGTCAAAAAAGTTTTAATTCTTTTGAAGTTGCCGGCCGAACCGGTATCTTTGCAGCATGATGAAAACCCTGCTGACTTTGATTTCGCTGCTCCTCTGCTGTGCGGCTTCCGCCCAGGAGGTGTTGGAAAGCAAGATAGAGACGGTCGAAGAGGAAAAGACCGCCTCCATGCCTGATGATACTTATTCGGCCGGTACGACAAGGTCGTATCAGCCGGAGAACTTCTCCTTGCCTGTTTCACGCTGGGAGCATCAGGACTCCCTCCATCTGCCCACCTTGGGATACGACGGCCGCGTGTTGCCGCTCGCTGCCTACCCCTTTTACCCTTTCGGGTGGTCGTCGTGGAGCCTCCACGAGGGACTGAATGTCAGCCTCGGCGCATCGGTCTTCGCCCAGTTTGGCAAGCATGCCCGTCATGGAGCCGGATTTGCGCAAAACCTGTCGGCCATGTATGCCATGCCCCTTTCCAAGGACCGCAAATGGTCCTTGGCTTTAGGCGGTTTTATGAATAATGTGTATTGGAATCATTCTTCCGCTCGGGAAGCAGGACTTTCGGCCGTGCTCGGCTATCAGTTTGATGAGCACTGGGAGGCCTTCCTCTACGGACAAAAGTCACTCGTCAGCAGTCCGGGCGTTCCCTATCCGTTGTATGACATGGGAGCCCTTGGCGACAGGATAGGGGCTGCGGTGAGGTACAATGTCTCCCCGTCGTTCAGTGTGGAGGTGTCTGTGGAGCACGGCAGCATGCCCCACCGTGACTCCTTCCACGATACCTATATGCAAATGCCTCCCTCAGGCAGGAGATAAAGTTTACTCAAGCATTTGTCTAAACTCCTAAACTCCCACACTCCTAAACTCCTTTCAACTTGAGTTGAGATGCTTACTCAAGCATTTGTCTAAACTCCTAAACTCCCACACTCCTAAACTCCCTCACTCCCAAACTCCTTTCAACTTGAGTTGAGATGTTTATTTGAGGGTTTTCAGCACGTCTTTCGCATAACTGTCACCCATCACGGCTGCCTTGTTGATCCACTCGCGGCCGGTGTTCTTGTTGCGCTTCACACCATAACCGTAGTAGTAGCAGATGCCCACGCCCGTCTGGGCGGAGGCGTTGCCTTGAAGGGCGGCTTTCTCCATCCACTTGAAGGCCTCATCATAGTCCTGGGCCATTCCCATGCCATGGAAAAACATGTTGCCGATGTTGTATTGCGCCTCGGCGTTCCCCTGTTGTGCGGCTTTCAGATACCAGCGGGCAGCTTCCTCATAGTCCTGGTCCACATACACCCCGTTGTCATAGTATCGGCCGACGGCCAACTGTGCGGGAGAATAGCCTTTCTCGGCGGACTTGATGAAATAGCTCATGGCCTTCATGCCGTCTTGGTCCACGCCGATGCCCTGGGCGTACATCTTGCCCACCTCGAACTGTGAGCGGGGGTCTCCGCTGTCTGCCAGGCGGCGGAAATAGTCAAACGCTTTGGTGTCGTCCTTGTCGACACCCTCACCGCGCAGGTAACAGTAGCCCAGGTTGTAGAGGGCGGCGCTGTTGCCTTGGGCAGCTGCTTTTTCCCACCATTTGATGGCTTCCTTATAGTTGAGATCGACGCCTTTCATCTGATAGTAGCATGAACCCAGGTTGAACTGGGCGGGAGCGTATCCCTTGTCGGCGGCCTTGCGGTAGCATTCGGCGGCTTTGGCATAGTTGCGGTCGAAGTCTTCCGCACCTTCCTCATAGCAGTGCCCCAGACTGTTGAGGGCTTGCAGGTTGCCCTTGTCGGCGGCTTTGGTGTACCACTTCACGGCTTCCGTCATGCTCTTCGGCACGCCATAGCCCTTCTCATGGCAGAAAGCCAGGTTGAACATGGCCTCCAAATTGCCTTTGTTGGCTGCCTTGGCAAACCATTCGGCAGCTTCCTGATAGTTGGTCTGGACGCCCTTGCCCGACAGAAGCCGGTTGGCGAGGGCTACCTGGGCCTTGACGTTGCCAGCGGCAGCATCTTTGCGCAGACTGGCGATGTTGACCGCATTCTGGGCACTGGTGGTCAGGGTCAGGACCATGAGGGCCAGTGCGGCGATTATTCCTCTTTTTCTCATTCTGGTATGTGGTTATGGCAGGTTTCTTACCCGCCTTGTCAGTTTCCTAAATCATATACTCTCAGGGTGTAGGGCGGCAGGATGAGGTCTCCCTCAGGAGTGGTGCCTTTCCCGCAGGTCACCTGCTGGTCGCCAGGTTGTCCGCTGAACCCCTCATAAGACGTGCCCTGCGGCAGTGAGAGACCGTCGAGGTGCAGGGTCAGTTCCACGGGCAGCGCGTTGACGACTTTGAGGTAGCGCCGGCCGCTCTTGCTGTCCTCCACCATGCTGGCCACGATACGGTGTCCGATCCACTCGTCGGCCGTCACCTGGGAGGTGACGTATCGGTCGCCGCTGTAGACGGAGAACAGCCGTTGCGTCTCGTAACTGGGCGTGGTGCGCACTTCGGTGTTGGAGAAGTAGATCAGGTCGGGGTTCCAGTTGTGGTGCTTGTCCTTGGCCAGCAGCGGGGCATAGGAGGTCATCGCCACGACATCGCCGTTGCGCTCCACGTTGCACAGGTGGATGGCCTCTGAAAGGGCGGTCTCCACATTGCTGCGCTTGGCGCTGGTGCTGGCGGCATATTCTCCGAGATACACCTTCGGAGCCGTCCGGTCGTAGTCGTCGTAGTAGTCCTGGTGGTTGATGAACCAGCCCGTGCTCTCGTAGTAATGCTCATCCACCATGTCGATGATGTCGCGGTGCTTCTTGGCATAGTCCCAGCCCTCGATGTAGTCGGCGGAGGGATTGTGGAACGGACCGACCGTGCCGCAGACGATGATGTCGGGATATTTCTCCTTGATGGCTTTGCAGATCATGCCGTAGCGCTCCTCGAAAACGGTGGAGATGATGTCCTCGTTGCCGATGCCGACATATTTCAGACCAAACGGGGCCGGGTGGCCGGCGTCGGCACGCATCTTCGCCCAGCGGCTGGTGGCCGGGTCGCCGTTTGCCCACTCGATCATGTTGAGGATCTCCTCGCAATAGGCCGGCATGTCGGCCATGGGGATGCCTCCCTGTTGACCGCCGTAGCCATCTTTGTCGGCGGCGGAGTTCTGGCAGGGCACACCGGCGGCCAGAACGGGAAGGGGTTCAGCACCGATGTCCTCGCAGAACTGGAAATACTCATAGAATCCCAGTCCGCGGGTCTGGTGGTAGTTCCAGATGTTGAAGTCGGGCTTGCGCTCCTCCAGGGGTCCCACGGTGTGGTTCCAGTGATAGATATTGTCGAGTCCTTGTCCGTGGCTCATGCAACCTCCGGGGAAACGTACGAATTTGGGGCGCAGGTCGGCGATGACCTGGGCCAGGTCCTTGCGCAGACCGTTCTTCCTGCCGTGGAAGGTCTCCTGCGGGAAGAGGCTCACCATATCGACGGCTACCTTGCCTTTCTTCAGCGGCACGAGGCGCAGCACGCAGTCCTGTCCGGTGATCTTGGCACGTTGTTTGGGAAGACGGGTGTCGAGCACGGTCTCATATTTCTTCCATCCGGCACCCTGGGTGGTGAGCTTGCTCTGGGCCAGCACCTCGCCGTTTTTGACGAGTTGCACGAGCCATTTCTTCTTGGCGCAGTCGATGTTGCGCACAAAGAAAGAGAACGCAAAGCATTGCCCGGGGTCGCTGTCGATGATTCCGTCCCAGCCTTCGTTGGAAATGGGCTCCGACTCCAAAACGGCGTAATGGGGGTTGTTGGCACTCAGCGGGTCGCTGGTTTCGATCTGGATGGGCTGGGAGGATTGCCAGGCCGTCGTGGCCGACCATTCCTTCCGGTCGCGTGAACTGTATTCGAAATCGCGGTTCTGGATCAGTTCGGCATACAGGCCGCCGTCGGCGGCATAGCTGATGTCCTCGAAGAAGATGCCGATGAGTTTGTCGCTGATGGCTTTCTTCTCTCCTGGGCGCACGGTGAGCGTGGCGGTGGCCTTCTTCAGGTCTTTGTAGCGCTCGGTGTCATCGCCCATGCGCTCGGCGCTCATGTCGCCGTCGCGGCGGAGGATCTCATGGTGGGCCAGCAGCGAGATCAGTTCTCCCTGCGTGACGTCGAAGATCTGGCCGCCATGGCGCTTGCCGCCGATGAGCACGGTGTCGCCGCCCCATGCCAGGTCGCTGATGGTGCTCGGCGTATCTTCCGTGAAGGTGCGGAAATCCTTGGAGGCATTGACATAGCGCTTCTCGTCGCCCGAGGCGTAGAAGATGTCGAAAGTGCCGTCGTCGCCCTCAAACACGATGGGACGGAGACAGTTTTTCGTGGTCATCCTCGGATAGTCCTGGGGGCGCCAGGTGATGAGGTCTGGACTGTAGGCGGCGGCGAAGCAGGGCGTGTGGTCGTTCAACTGCCATACGGCGCGCCATGTGCCATCGGAGGCTCTCACCATGTTGGGATGGTACATCCGCTTCTCTGCGCCCCATTGACCGTAGTCGGAGGCGCACAACTGTCCGATCTCCTGCCAGTTTCCCTCGAAGTCGAGGTAAGCGGCATGCAGTCCTGCCCGGTCATCCGGACAATAGATGAAGATCTCGCGCGAGATGTTGTCACCCTCCTCCTGGGCTTGTGTGCGGACAGGACTGGTGAGCATGGCTGCGATGGCGAAAGCGGTCCATGCGGTGGTCTTGATACTCATATTGTGGCAATGTTTTGTGCAAAGGTAACACAAACTGAGGGCAGAACAAAAGATTTTAATCTTTTTTAGTTTGGATGCAGCCAGATTGGGGCGCGGTATGGATGCAGGCTTCTTTCCTTTGTGTTTTTTTAACATTCACTTTCGCTCTATCCGTGCAAAAAGCCTTAAATTTGCAGATGATAACAAACCTCATTAATTTGCTTATGAAGAAATTATTTACTTTTTGCGTGGCGGTTGCCATGGGCAGTCTGATGGCTTATGCTCAGGACGATGTCTGCCATGATTATGAGTTCGTGACAGCCGAGGGGACGGTCATCCCTGATGGTTCGAGCATCGTCATCAGCCGTATCGAAAAAGAGGAAGATCCTGAGACGGGTGAGGAGATGGTCATGGTCGTGGCTGACTTCACGGTCAAGAACGTGTCTGGAAATAATGATGCTCTTGTGAGGATCGTCAACAATATCACGCGGATTGACAACGGCAGTTACAACACTTGCGCCATGGGATTGTGCATCCCGGGCAAGACGGAGCCGGGTGAGTTCTATACCTCACATGCCTCTATCCCTCAGGGCAGTACGGCCGGTGACCTGCAGACAGAATGGTATCCTGACGCCTATGGGAAATGCATCGTGGAACTGCAACTCGAGATCGGTGAGAAATATGGCTTCAATGACTTCGAGTTCATCGATTTCGGACCGAAAATCACCGCTGTGTTCGATTATCCCGATCCCAGCGGCGTGAAGGAGGTCCAGGAGGGGATGGCTGTCTCCGAGGCAGCGCATTTCACACTGGATGGCGCCCGCACTTCCGCTTCGCAGAAGGGTGTCCATGTCGTCCGCTACAGCGACGGCAAAGTGCGCAAGGTGATCGTGAGATAAAGCCGTGGAGGCGTCACATGGTGGCGTCTCTGCGTTTTTGTAAACGGGATGCAGATGTCAAAAATAATTGTCAGTGGAGTGCCCGTATCCCTACGGGCGGAAATCCAACTGACAATCAACACTATACACAAACATTATGAATTATCTGGTGCAAAGTTAAGGGACTTTTTTTGATCCTGCAATACCAAAAACAAGGTAAATCTAAAACACAATATCATGGCTATATCCAAAAACACAATGATGGAAGGTGAGGAGGTCATCTGCGAGGCACGTTTCCACTACATGCTCTACTGGTTGCCCATGCTCCTCGTCCTGCTCGCTGTGGTGCTGCCCTTTATCAGCATCGGTGAGGACACGTTGAAACTCAGACTCATCTTCAGCGGCGTCTTCCTTGTGCTGGCCGCACTGTGGTACCTGGTGATCAACAACGGCAAGAAGTTCGTGCTCACCAATAAGCGCATCATCCTCAAGACGGGCATCATCATGCGCAACTCCAAGGAACTCATGCTCCGCAAGTGCGAGAGCATCAATGTCAGACAGTCCATCCTCGGCCGCATCCTCAATTACGGAGACGTGATTGTCTCTACCGGAGAGGAGAAAGATGTCTTCAAATATATCTGGAACCCTATGGGATTCAGCACCAAGGTCAATGAGCAGATCGACAAGATCAGTTCGATGAACAGCCATCCCGAGCAAATCAACTAACCAAAATCATATCAAGATGAAAAAGACAACAAACCTGCTGCTGGTCATCCTGGCAGTGATCCTCGCCTCTTGTGGAGGAACATCACGAACTGTGCCCGTGACAGGACGCAAACAAACCGTTTACAGCGACAACGCCACTTTCCTCTCACAAAGCCTGACTGAATATCAAGGCTATGTGAAGAAAGCCAAACTCTCAACCAATGCCACCAACACCGCCATGGTGAAAAGAGTGGGACAGCGCCTGGCCAATGCCGTGGAGACCTATCTGACAAACAATGGCTATGCCGACGAGGTGAAGAACTATAACTGGGAATTCAATCTTGTGCAGGAAAACCAGGTCAACGCCTTCTGCATGCCCGGCGGAAAAATCGTGGTCTATGAGGGACTGCTGCCTGTCACCCAGACCGAGACGGCTCTCGCCATCGTACTGGGACATGAGATCGCTCACGCTGTGGCCTACCACTCCTCCGAACAATATCAGAACGAGATCAAGAAACAGACCATCGGACAGATCGGCGGTGCCGTGCTCTCCGCTGCCGGTATGGGAGCCAACACGGCCAACACCGTCGCACAACTCTATGGACTGGGTTCGCAGATGGCCACGCTGAAATACTCCCGCGGCCATGAGACCGAAGCCGACCATATCGGACTGATCTTCGCCGCCATGGCAGGATATGACCCCAATGAGGCCATCACTTTCTGGCAGAGAATGGCACAGTCGAATTCGGGAAGCACTCCCACCTGGCTCAGTACACACCCCTCTGATGCCCAGCGCATTGCCAACATCAAGAAAGTGCTGCCCGAAGCCCTGAGATATTATAATCAGAGCACTGGAACCACTACGACCAAAAAGGCTGGCACAACCAAGAAGAACGCTAAGACCCCGAAGACCTCGGGCACATTCCATGTGAAATAAAACCTGACGATCATGATAGATTTCCTGACACAAAACGTTTGGCTCATCTGGATCCTCGTTTCTGTCCTCCTCCTGATCCTGGAGTTGTTCTCAGGCGACTTGTTCATCCTGTGCTTCTCCATCGGAGCCCTCGCATCATCGTTCACTGCCGCACTCGGACTGGGCATCATCCCGCAGTTGATCTCCATGGCCCTGTGCTCCCTGCTGAGCATCTATTTCATCCGACCTGTCGCCTTGCGGTACCTGCACCGGAATGATGAGGACAGGGTGAGCAACGCCGATGCCATCATCGGCCGCACCGGACGGGTGTCGGCCGCCATCGAGGCTGGCGGATACGGACGAGTAGCCATCGACGGCGATGACTGGAAAGCCCAGAGTGCCGACGGGAGCCAGGTGGAAAAGGATGCCTGGGTGAAGGTCATCGGGCGCGACAGCATCATCATTACCGTAGAGAAAATCTGACACTTTTTTAAATCCTCATTTTATGTCAACAACCGTTATCGTACTGATCGCCATCATCGTACTGGTGCTCGTGATGGCCAAGAAAACACTGGTGATCATCCCGCAGTCGGAGACCAAGATCATCGAGAGACTGGGAAAATACCATGCCACGCTCCAGCCCGGCATCAATATCATCATCCCGTTCATTGACAACGCCAAGAGCATCATCACGCTCAACCGTGGCAGATATGCCTATTCCAACAGCATCGATCTCAGGGAACAGGTGTATGATTTCGACAAGCAGAACGTGATCACCAAGGACAACATCCAGATGCAGATCAATGCACTGCTCTATTTCCAGATCGTCGATCCCTTCAAGGCTGTCTATGAGATCAGCAACCTGCCCAACGCTATTGAGAAACTGACCCAGACCACCCTCCGTAACATCATCGGTGAGATGGAACTCGACCAGACGCTCACTTCGCGCGACACCGTGAACACCAAGTTGCGCGCCGTGCTCGACGACGCCACCAACAAGTGGGGCATCAAGGTCAACCGTGTGGAACTGCAGGACATCACACCGCCGCAGAGCGTGCTCCAGGCCATGGAGAAACAGATGCAGGCCGAGCGTAACAAGCGCGCCGTCATCCTCACCAGTGAGGGACAGAAACAGTCGCAGATCCTGCAGTCGGAGGGCGACAAGGCTGCCACCATCAACCGTGCGGAGGCCATGAAACAACAGGCCATCCTCGAGGCTGAAGGTGTGGCTCAGGCCCGTATCCGGAAGGCTGAGGCTGAGGCCATCGCCATCCAGAAAATCACCGAGGCCGTGGGCGACAGCACCAACCCGGCCAACTACCTGTTGGCTCAGAAGTATATCCAGATGATGGAAGAACTGGCTTCTGGACAGGAGTCAAAGACCGTCTATCTGCCCTATGAGGCCACCAACCTGCTCGGAAGCCTTGGCGGCATCAAGGATTTGTTCAAACAATAATCATTGGCTGATATGAACATATGTATCGTAGCGGGCGCACGGCCCAACTTCGTCAAAGTGGCGCCCATCATGGCTGCCATCGACAAAGCTCACGCCCAAGGACGTGACGTGGCCTGCCGACTTGTCTATGCCGGTATCGATGCGGACAGCACCCTCGAGCAATCTCTGTTTGATGACCTGCAGATGCGCAGGCCGGATGTTTTCCTCGGCGTCGATTGCGTCAGTCTCAACGAACTGACCGGGCGCGTGATGGGGGAGTTTGAGAAATATCTTGAAAACAACCCCACCGACGTGGTCATCGTGGTCGATGACCTGGCTTCCACCATGGCGGCGGCCATCGTCACCAAGAAGCAGGGCATAAGGCTGGCTCATCTCGTGGCCGGAACACGGTCGTTTGACATCAACATGCCCAAGGAAATCAACCGCCTGGTGATTGATGGCCTATCCGACCTGCTGTTCACCGCCGGGGAGGGTGCCAGCAACACCGTGACCAGGGAGGGCGTGCAAAGGTCGCAGATCTATCAGGTGGGCAATATCCTGATGGACACCTTGCGGGCCAACTATGCCCGTTTCCGCCGGCCGAAACTGATGGATGAGCTGCAACTGGAGGAGAAAGGCTATATCGTGTTCACGCTTAACCGGAAAAAACTCATCAACGACAGGGAAAACCTGCGCCTGATGCTCAAAGCCTTGTTGGAGGCCGCCGACGGCACTCCTGTCGTGGCGCCGTTGAGAGGCGTGGCGCGCAAAACCGTGGAGGACTTGCTCGCATCCATCAACCTGCCGCTCGAAAACATTCATCTGGTTGAACCGATGGGCTATCTGGAGTTTGGCTACCTCACCGCCCACGCCAAGGGCATCGTGACGGATTCCGGCAACGTGGCCGAGGAAGCCACCTTCAACGGGGTGCCTTGCATCACGCTCAACAGCTATACCGAACATATCGAGACGGTGCGCACGGGTTCCAACGTGCTTGTGGGGGAAGATCCGCAGTGCCTGCGGGAGACCGTCGCAGACATGGTGGCCGGACAATGGAAGAAATGCAGCATCCCCGACCGTTGGGACGGCCGTTCCGCGGAGCGCATCGTGCAGATCTTGCTGTCGTGAGAATAAAGACGGGAGAAACGGCCGTCAGATGACGATCTCCATCACACCGCCAAAAGCGACAAGATGGCGGAAGGCTTCCGCCTCGCTATACAAGCCGGCATAAAGGCCGGCGCTGACAAGAACACCGCCATGGGCGAACACCGCCACATGGCGGTATTCTTTTGTGCGGAGTTCATTGAGAAAACTGCTGACGCGATGGTGGAGCATCGGGAAACTCTCGCCGCCGGTGGCCGGCAGGTGCATGTAGTCGTCATACCATCGCTGCAAAGCCTCGTCGCGGATCTCGTCATACCGCTGCATCTCCCATTCTCCCATGTTCATCTCCATGAGCCGGTCGTCGGCGATGGCTTCGGGAAAACCACAGTAGGCGGCCAGCATCCGCGCCCGCGTGAGGGGTGAGGTGTAGGCCTGGTCGAAGACCTTGCCTTCCAACCGCCGGCGGGTGGCATGGGCCTCAGCCTCGAAGGTGGAGGCCACGGGCACGTCGCTCCAGCCATAGCAGGTGCCTTTGGGCACGGCCACGCTCGTGTGGCGGATCAGAGTGACTTCCATGGGCTATGTGGAATAATGAAACCAAAGGGCACAGGCGGTGAGATAGACACTCAGTTCGACAAGCAGGAACAAGGCTCCGCAGCAGTCTCCGGTGTATCCGCGCAGGGTATGCCAGATCTTCAGATAAAGGAAATACATCACCAGACAGGGGATGAACATCAGCAGTTCCCAGCGGAAGAGCAGTTCGGGTGCCCAGAACACCAGCGGCAGGATGGGAAGGAGGCCCTGGAGAGCCAGGAGGATGCTGCTGACCATGCTGATGGGACGATAGACCACACGTGCCTTGGCTTCCTCTTCCTTGCGGGCGTAGGGCATCATCTGGATCAGTTGACTGGCGAGCATCTTGGCAAAGGGGTCTGCGGCCAGGATGAGCAGTGCGGCATGACGGCGCGGAAGGTTCCACAGACAGAGGAAGAGCAGGGCCAGATAGATCGACAAACCCAGGACGCCGTAGGTGCCGGTGCGGGAATCTTTCATGATGTCGAGCACCCGTTGCCGGTCGTTTCCGCCACCTCCGAAACCGTCGCAGAAGTCAGCCAGTCCGTCCTCATGCAGGGCACCTGTCAGCAACAGGCGGACGAGGATGGCCAGGATGACCGCCACTGGATAGGGAAAGAACATGCCGCCGACATAAAGCGTGGCAGCCATGCACCCGCCGGTCAGCCAGCCCGCCAAAGGCCAGAACTCGACCACGGCGCGGTAACTCTCCTTGGGAGGCTGATAGATCCTCCAAAGGGGGAGACGGGTGAAAAAGACCAGTGCCGCCCAGGCATTCTGGTACCATTTAGAAGTATTTAGTGATATTTGCATTCTGAAAGTTGTTCATTTCATTGATCATCCTCACGGCACTCTCCAGGATGGGGTAGGCGCAGAGTGCGCCGGTTCCCTCGCCCAGACACAGGCTCAGCTGCAGGATGGGACGTGCGCCGAGATGCTGGAGCAGCAGCCGGTGACCGGGTTCGTTGCCGCAATGGCCGAAGACGGCGTAGTCGAGTACGGCAGGGTAGAGCGCGGCGGCTCCGAGCATGCAGGCAGCCATGATGAACCCGTCGACCAGCACGATCATGCGCCTCTCGGCAGCGCGGAGCATGGCTCCGATGGCTCCCACCATCTCAAATCCTCCGAAATAGCGCAGCAGCATTTCCTTGTCGTTGTCGCCGTAAGTGTCCATATACCGGTTGCGGACTGTCTTGAGGATCTCGCATTTGTGGCGGATGCCTTCCTCGTCAAGTCCTGAGCCGGCACCGATGCAAGTCTCGATGGGAAGGTGGCAGAGGATGCTCAGCCAGATGCTGGAGGGCGAGGTGTTGGCGATGCCCATTTCCCCGATGCAGATGACGTTGCAGCCCTCTTCATGACACCTGTCCACCATTTCCGCTCCTGTCTCTATCGCCTGGTCAAATTGCTGCGCGGTCATGGCCGGGCCTTCCATGAAATCGCTGGTGCCGAAGGCAATCTTGCGGTTGAGGATGGTGGGATAGGCGGAGAGGTCGTGGTCAACACCCATGTCGATGATCTTCAGATCGAAGTGATGCTGCCGGCAAAACATGTTGACGCCGCCGCCGCCCTTGCTGAAGTTGATCATCTGTTGCCAGGTCACCTCACGGGGAGACTTGCTCACGCCATGCCGTTCGATGCCGTGGTCGCCGCCCATCAGGAGATGGCAGGGGTGGGAGAGCGTGGGCGACAGTGTCTGCTGGATGAGGCAGACTTGCCGGGCGAGGTCCTCCAGGAACCCAAGGGAATGTCGGGGCTTGTTGAGGTTGTCGATCTTCTTGTTGATGGCCTCCACCATGTCAAGACCGGTAGGTTGGATATGGAAAGTTCTCATCGCTTAGCTTTTGATGGTTACTGGTATTCCGCTGACCATGAGCACCACTTCGTCGGCACGGGCCGCCACATACTGGTTCATCCACCCCTCAAGGTCGGTGAAGCGGCGCTGGAGGGCGTTGGGACTCACCCCGCCCGATCCGATCTCGTTGGTGACGAAGATGAACGTCGCGTCCTGGGCGGTCAGACGGTCAAACTCCGCCTTTACTTCAGAGAGCACCTGGTCCACATCGGGCAGGTCGTGCTCGCCGGATGAACCGCTGAAGAAGAAGTTGGTGCACCACAGGGTGATGCAGTCCACCACCACCACCCGGCGGGTGAAGTCATGGCGGCTGAGGTATTTCTCCTCCTCCACATTGGTCCACTGGCTGCCGCGCCGCGCCTGATGCATCTCGACACGGTGACGAAACTCCTCATCCCACACATGGGCGGTGGCCAGATAGACGGGGCGCTCGCTCAGTCGGAGGGCAAGTTGTTCGGCATAGGCGCTTTTGCCCGACCGCTGTCCTCCTGTGATCATGATAATCTTGGTCATCAGTTCAAAAGTACGCATATTTTTCACCAAACCATGAATTTCTGTTCAAAAAAATGCCGAAAATATGTTCTATAACATAAAATCGGAGGGTTGTCCTTGGCCGTATCAACTTTTTTTTATTATTTTGCATTTGATATGCTGTCAGGTATGTCATGGTATATTTTTCATAAAACACAGGAATTGATTTGATGAACTCAGCTATGGACGCGATGGAAGAGAAAATGGTCCCGGAGGAAGGGATGGTGCTGCGTACAGAAGGACTTGTGAAGCGGTATGGAAAGCGCACGGTCGTCAATGATGTCTCCATCAATGTCAGGCAGGGCGAGATTGTGGGACTGCTCGGACCGAATGGTGCGGGAAAGAC
This sequence comes from uncultured Prevotellaceae bacterium, assembly GCA_902776475.1. GTDB lineage: Bacteria > Bacteroidota > Bacteroidia > Bacteroidales > Bacteroidaceae > Prevotella. Next base: position 86,734 of record CACYQD010000003.1, read on the forward strand.
CACGTCGTTCTACATGACGACAGGACTCGTGGTGCCCAACGCCGGACATATCTTCCTCAACGACAAGGATATTACGCAGTTTCCTGTGTATAAACGGGCACGTGCCGGCATCGGATACCTGCCCCAGGAGGCGAGTGTGTTCCGTAAGATGAGTGTCGAGGACAATATCCTCTCCGTCCTGGAGATGACCCGTCTCAACCGCCAGCAGCGGATGGAGAAACTCGAGAGTCTCATCGGCGAGTTCAGACTCAACAAGGTGCGCAAGAACAAGGGCGACCAACTTTCCGGTGGTGAGCGCCGACGGACGGAAATCGCGCGCTGCCTGGCCATCGACCCCAAGTTCATCATGCTCGACGAACCTTTCGCGGGAGTCGACCCCATCGCCGTGGAGGATATCCAGCATATCGTGTGGCGCTTGAAATACCGCAACATCGGCATCCTGATCACCGACCACAACGTGCAGGAAACCCTCACCATCACCGACAGGGCATACCTGCTCTTTGAGGGGCGTATCCTCTTCCAGGGCAAGCCCGAGGAACTGGCTGAGAACAAGATTGTCAGGGAGAAATATCTCAGCAACAGTTTTGTGCTCCGGAAGAAAGATTTCCAGATGCTTGACGAGGAACGAAGGGCCAGAGAGGCCACCGAAAGTTAAGGCAAAAAGCATTTTTTCACCTTTTTATTAGGTAGTTAGGGGAATTATCTGTAATTTTGCAACCCAATTCGCATTTTTCCCCTAAGGAAACCATTATCATTCAACAATACAAGATCAAAAGATGAAAATTTCATTCGAAAACGCCGACAAGGTCAATGGACTGATGACCCTGACCGTTGAGGCTGAAGATTACAAGAAGCAGGTAGAAGACAAACTGAAGGAGTATCGTAAGAAGGCCAATGTCCCGGGTTTCAGACCTGGTATGGTGCCCATGGGCTTGATCAAGCGCCAGTATGGCACTGCTGTCAAGGTGGACGTCATCAACCAAGTCCTCGGACAGGAGATGTACAAATATATCAACGACAATAAAATCAAGATGCTCGGCGAGCCCATGCCTTCCGAGAAACAGGTGCCTCAGGACCTGGAAGGCGACGGACCCTTCGAGTTCGTGTTCGATATCGCCGTGGCTCCCGAATTCACCATCAGCCTCTCCGATAAGGACAAGGTGACCTATTATGACATCCAGGCTGATGACGAGTTGGTCAACAGCCAGATTGACATGATGGCCAGCCGCAGCGGACACTATGAGAAAGTGGAGGACTATGATGAGTCGATGCGCGACATGCTCAAGGGCGATCTCCGCCAGCTCGACGAGGAGGGCAACACCCTCGAGGGCGGCATCACCGTGGCCGACGCCGTGCTCATGCCCCAATATATTAAGGTAGAAGACCAGAAGAAACTGTTTGATGGCGCTCATCTGGGTGACATCATCACCTTCAACCCCAAGAAAGCTTATCCTGAGAGCGATGCCGAGGTGGCAGGCCTGCTCAAGATGAAGAAAGAGGAAGTGGCTGACCTGACTTCCGACTTCAGCTTCCAGATCACCGAGATCTCACGTTTCGTGAAGGCTGAGGTCAATCAGGAACTGTTTGACACCATCTTCGGTCAGGGCGTGGTCAACGGTGAGGAGGAGTTCCGCACCAAGATCAAGGAGGGACTCAAAGGACAGTTGCAGTCTGAGGCCGACTTCCAGTTCCTGACCGACGTCCGCAAATACACCGAGGAGAAGGTGGGCGAACTTACATTCCCCGAGGACCTGCTCCGCCGCGTGATGAAGATGAACAACAAGGACAAGGACGACAAGTATGTCGATGAGCATTTCGACGCCAGCATCAAGGAACTCAAGTGGCACCTCATCAAGGAACAGCTCGTGGCCGCCACTGATGTGAAGATCGATGATAACGAGGTGAAAGCCACCGCCAAGGAGATGGCACGCGCCCAGTTCGCTCAGTATGGCATGAACGACGTGCCCGATGATTATCTCGAGAACTATGCCCAGGATATCCTGAAAAACAAAGAGCATGTTGATGGCATCATTGACCGTACCATCGACCTCAAACTCACACAGGCACTCAAAAGTGTCGTCAAACTGGATGTCAAGAAGGTGACTCTCGAAGAATTCCGCGCTGCAGGAAAAGAATAAACGGATTTTTTCGAAAAAAAACCGCTTTTTATAGTTAGGTTATTGACTTTTTTTCGTATCTTTGTGCTAAGAACTAAAGAAAAAAGTCAATAACCTTTTATTTATGGTCTGATTTTTGCATGATGACGGGAGTGGGCAGCGGTGCCACGGCTCCCAGTACCCATGTATGTCAAACCAATATGAAATAGAAACCAGCGATGAACGACTTCAGAAAATTTGCTACAAAGCATCTTGGAATCAATGGTATGGTGCTCGATGACGTCATCAGCACCCAGGCCAATTACCTCAATCCCTATATCCTCGAGGAGCGCCAGCTCAATGTCACCCAGATGGACGTGTTCTCACGACTCATGATGGACCGCATCATCTTCCTGGGCACACCCATCGACGACTATACGGCCAACACCCTCCAGGCACAGCTCCTCTACCTTGACTCCGTCGACAGCGGAAAAGACATCTCCGTGTATATCAACTCGCCCGGCGGCAGCGTGACAGCTGGACTCGGCATCTACGACACCATGCAGTTCATCTCCAGCGACGTGGCCACCATCTGCACCGGCATGGCCGCTTCAATGGCCGCCGTACTCCTCGTGGCAGGCGCCGAGGGCAAGAGAGCCGCTCTCACCCACAGCCGCGTGATGATTCACCAACCGCTCGGCGGCGTGCAGGGCCAGGCCTCCGATATCGAAATCGAGGCCCGTGAGATACAGAAATACAAAAAGGAACTCTATACCATCATCGCCGAGCATTCCAAGACCCCGTTCGACAAGGTCTGGGCTGACTCCGACCGCAACTACTGGATGACAGCACAGGAGGCACAGGAGTATGGCATGATTGACAATATCCTCAAGCGCAAGAAATAAAGCATGAAGAAATGTAGCTTCTGCGGCAGCAGCGAGAAAAATGTCAAACTCCTGATCACGGGAATTGACGGCTATATCTGCGAGAATTGCGCCATGCAGGCTTACGAGATCGTCCAGACCTCCGGCGTGCTTGCCAAGACCTCTCCCTATAGCACCAAACTTGACCTGGGGAAATTGCCAAAGCCGCGGCAGATTAAGGAATACCTCGACCAATACGTCATCGGACAGGATGAAGCCAAGCGATTTCTGGCCGTGTCGGTATACAACCACTACAAGCGGTTGAACCAGCCCTCCGACAAAGACGGAGTGGAAATAGAGAAAAGCAATATCATCATGGTGGGAAGTACGGGCACGGGGAAAACCCTCCTCGCCCGCACCATCGCCAAGATGCTCAACGTGCCCTTCACCATTGTCGATGCCACGGTCTTCACCGAGGCCGGATATGTCGGCGAGGACGTGGAGAGCATCCTCTCAAGATTGCTGCAGGTGGCAGACTATGACGTGGAGGCAGCCCAGAAAGGCATTGTCTTCATCGACGAGATCGACAAGATCGCCCGCAAGAGCGACAATCCCTCCATCACGCGCGATGTCAGCGGCGAGGGTGTGCAGCAGGGACTGCTCAAACTGTTGGAGGGCACCATGGTCAATGTTCCCCCGCAGGGCGGAAGGAAGCATCCCGACCAGAAATACATCCAGGTCGACACCCGCAACATCCTCTTCATCTGCGGCGGAGCCTTCGACGGCATTGAGCGCAAGATCGCCCAGCGCATGAACACCCACGTGGTGGGCTACAACTCCGTGCAGAATGTGAGGAATATTGACAAGGAAGAACTCATGAAGTATGTGTTGCCGCAGGACCTCAAGTCCTTCGGACTGATACCCGAGATCATCGGGCGCCTGCCGGTGCTCACCTACCTCAAATCTCTCGACAGGGATGCCCTGCGCAAAATCCTGGTGGAACCCAAGAACTCCATCGTGAAGCAGTATGAGAAGCTCTTCGCCATGGACGGCATCAAACTCAAGTTCACCGAGGAGGCGCTCGAATTCATTGTCGACAAGGCCATCGAATACAAACTTGGGGCGCGTGGACTGCGCTCCATCGTCGAGAGTGTCATGATGGATGCCATGTTTGACATGCCTTCCAAAAAAGTCAAGACTTTTGACGTGACGCTCGACTATGCGAAACAACAACTCGACAAAGCACATCTCCAGGCCCAGGGCTGACCAGATGACGGGGCGGCATGTGGCCTGCCGCCTGCTGCTTTGAACAAGAAATGAAAATGCACATGCCTAAAGACGTTAACCTCATTCAGCAACTCAAGCACCATTTCGGCTTTGACAACTTCAAAGGCGACCAGGAAGCGATTATCCGCAATGTCCTTGCCGGTAATGACACCTTTGTCCTCATGCCTACAGGAGGGGGCAAGTCATTGTGCTACCAACTGCCCTCGCTCATCATGGAGGGCACGGCCATCGTCATCTCACCGCTGATCGCGCTCATGAAAAACCAGGTTGATGTCATCAATGGCATGAGCGAGGAGGAAGGGGTGGCCCATTATCTCAATTCCTCGCTCAATAAGGCCGCCATCGACCAAGTGAAGGCGGACATTACCGAGGGAAAGACCAAACTCCTCTATGTCGCACCGGAGTCGCTCAACAAGGAGGACAACGTGGAGTTTCTCAAGACGGTCAAGATCTCATTCTATGCCATCGACGAGGCCCACTGTATCTCGGAATGGGGACATGACTTCAGACCGGAATACCGCAACATCAGACCCACCATCCAGAAAATCGGCACCGCACCGGTGATCGCCCTCACAGCCACGGCTACCGACAAGGTGAGGACGGATATCAAGAAAAACCTCGGCATCATGGATGCCAAGGAGTTCAAGAGCTCCTTCAACCGCCCCAACCTCTATTACGAGGTGAGGCCCAAGACCAATGAGATCAACAAGATGATCATCCGCTTCATCAAGCAGAACGCCGGCAAGAGCGGCATCGTCTATTGCCTGTCGAGGAAGAAGGTCGAGGAACTGGCCGCCGACTTGTGTGCCAACGACATCAAGGCAGCGGCCTACCATGCCGGACTGGAGTCGGCCAAGCGGTCGGAGACGCAGGATGACTTCCTCATGGAGAAAATCGACATCATCGTCGCCACCATCGCCTTCGGCATGGGCATCGACAAGCCTGATGTGAGGTTTGTCATCCATTACGACATACCCAAGAGCCTCGAAGGATATTACCAGGAGACCGGGCGCGCCGGCCGCGACGGCGGAGAGGGCAAATGTATCGCCTTCTACTCCTACAAGGACCTGCAGAAACTGGAGAAGTTCATGGAGGGAAAACCCGTGGCGGAACAGGATATCGGCAGGCAACTGCTCAAGGAGACAGCCGCCTATGCCGAGTCTTCCATCTGCAGACGGAAGATGCTGCTCCACTATTTCGGAGAGGAGTACAACCACGAGAACTGCGGCAACTGCGACAATTGCCTCCATCCCAAGAAAAAGGTGGAGGGCAAGGACCAGTTGATCATCGTGCTCAACGCCATCCTGGCCGTGAAGGAGAATTTCCGCGCCGAATACATCATCGATTTCGTCAAGGGCATCGCTACGGAGGATATCTTGTCGCACAAGCACGACCAGCTCGAGGAGTTTGGCTCCGGCGAGGATGAGAACGAGAAACTCTGGAACCCCGTCATCCGCCAGGCCCTGATCGACGGACTGCTGAGAAAGGATGTGGAGAACTATGGCTTGTTGAAACTCACGTCGGCCGGAAAACGGTTCCTTAAATCTCCCACCTCTTTCCTGATTGTCGAGGACACGGAGTTCAAGGATGACTACGACGAGGAGGTGGGCGAGGGCGGCGGAGCCCTTGACCAGGAACTCTACATGATGCTCAAGGACCTGAGGAAGAAAATGTCGAGGAAACTCAATGTGCCTCCTTATGTCATCTTCCAGGACCCATCGCTCGAACAGATGGCCACCATGTATCCCATCACCCAGCAGGAACTGCTCAACATCCAGGGCGTGGGCGCCGGAAAGGCCAAGCGCTACGGACAGGAGTTCTGTGACCTGATCCGGAGGCATTGCGAGGAGAATGAGATCGAGAGACCCGAGGAACTCAGAGTGCGCACCGTGGCCAAGAAGTCTATCCTGAAGGTGAAGATCATCCAGGGCATCGACCGGAAGATCGACCTCGAGGAGGTGGCCAGGTCGCAGGGACTTGACTTCGACGAACTGCTTTCCGAGATAGAGGCCATCGTCTATAGCGGCACGCGTCTCAACATCGACTACTACATCGATGATGTGATGGACGAGGACCATGTGGACGACATCTATGAGTATTTCCAGGAAAGCGATACCGATGACCTTGAGGCCGCCATGGAAGAACTCGGCGAGGACTATTCCGAGGAAGACATCCGGCTCGTCAGGGTGAAATTCATGTCGGAGATGGCCAATTAAGACCATCTCCCTCTATTACTGTCAGCATGCCAAGGACAGAGGAATGCACGTTAAATCGTATTAATTCAATAAGAAAAAACGTCATTCCTCTTATTATGTGGATTTTTATTGCTAATTTTGCACGCAATAAATTCTAAAATTATGTCATCATTTGTTGCAGACAAGATTGTCATGGACGGACTGACATTCGACGACGTCCTCTTAATTCCAGCTTATTCAGAGGTTCTCCCCAGGACCGTAGAGTTGAAAACCATGTTCTCCCGTAACATCGAGTTGAACATTCCTTTCGTTACTGCCGCCATGGATACTGTCACGGAGTCGGAAATGGCCATTGCCATTGCCCGTGAGGGTGGTATCGGCGTCATCCACAAAAACATGTCGGTGGATGAGCAGGCCCGGCAGGTGGCCATCGTCAAAAGAGCTGAGAACGGCATGATCTATGACCCCGTCACCATCCGTAAGGGAAAGACGGTGAAGGATGCCCTCGCCATGATGTCTGAATACCATATCGGTGGCATTCCCGTGGTGGATGAGAACAACCTGCTTGTCGGTATCGTCACCAACAGGGACCTGCGCTTCGAGCGTCACCTCGACAAACTCATCGATGAGGTCATGACCAAGGAAAACCTCGTCACCACCAACCAGCAGACCGATCTCACCGCTGCAGCACAGATCCTTCAGGAAAACAAAATCGAGAAATTGCCCGTGGTCGATAAAAACGGCCACCTCGTGGGACTGATCACCTATAAGGACATCACCAAGGCCAAGGACAAGCCCATGGCCTGCAAGGACAGCAAAGGCCGGCTCAGAGTGGCCGCCGGAGTGGGTGTCACCAACGATACCCTCGACCGTGTGGAGGCGCTCGTCAACGCCGGTGCCGATGCCATCGTCATCGATACGGCCCACGGCCACTCGAAGTCGGTGATCGAGAAACTCGTAGAGGCCAAGGCGGCTTTCCCCTATGTGGACATGGTGGTGGGCAATGTGGCCACCGGAGCTGCCGCAAGGATGCTGGTCGAGAATGGCGCCGATGCCGTGAAAGTGGGTATTGGCCCGGGTTCGATCTGCACCACCAGGGTCGTGGCTGGTGTCGGTGTGCCTCAGTTGAGCGCCGTCTATGATGTCTATTCCGCCCTCAAGGGAACAGGTGTGCCTCTCATCGCCGATGGCGGCTTGCGCTATTCGGGTGATGTCGTGAAGGCCATCGCCGCCGGTGGCAGTTCGGTGATGATCGGTTCATTGGTGGCCGGCACCGAGGAGAGTCCCGGCGACACCATCATCTTCAACGGACGTAAGTTTAAGAGCTATCGCGGCATGGGTTCTCTGGAGGCCATGGAAAACGGTTCCAAGGACCGCTATTTCCAGTCAGGCACCAAGGAGGTCAAGAAACTGGTGCCCGAGGGCATTGCCGGCAGGGTGCCTTACAAAGGGACGGTGCAGGAGGTGATCTACCAGCTCGTTGGCGGTCTCCGCTCAGGCATGGGCTATTGCGGTGCGGCCAGCATCGAGCGTCTGCACGATGCCAAGTTCACACGCATCACCAATGCCGGTGTCATGGAGAGCCATCCCCACGATATCACCATCACCAGTGAGGCTCCCAACTATTCAAGACCAGAATAAAAAGCTTAAAACAATGAGAATAAGAACTTTAATCGCTATGTTGGTCATGAGCACGGCTGTATTCGCCCAGAGCGATCCCGTCATCATGACGATCAATGGGGTTCCTGTGTCCCGTTCGGAATTTGAGTATTCATATAACAAAAACAACTCCGAAGGCGTCATCGACAAGAAGACCGTCGATGAATATGTTGATCTCTTCATCAATTACAAACTGAAGGTGGCCGCCGCCCTCGATGCGCATCTTGACACGCTCTCTTCGTTCAAGAGCGAGTTCGCGCAGTACCGCGACCAGCAGGTGCGCCCCTCCTTCATCACCGATGAGGATGTGGAGAAAGAAGCCATGGAGATCTATACCCGTACACAGCGGTATGTCGATTCACTTGGCGGACTGGCCAATCCATCGCATATCCTGATCTCGGTGAGCCAGAAGGCTTCCGAGGCCGACCGGGCCAAGGCCAAGACGCGTGCCGACTCCATCTACCAGGCTTTGAAGGACGGCGCTGACTTCGCCGAGATGGCACGGAAATTCTCTGACGACAAGGGGTCGGCGAAAAACGGCGGCAACCTCGACTGGATACAGCCGGGACAGACCGTGACGGAATTTGAGAAGACTGTCTATTCCCTTGAGAAGGGCCAGACGAGCGGTCCGGTGCTTTCGCCTTACGGCTATCACATCATCAAACTCCTCGACAAGAAGAACTTCCTGCCCTACGACTCCGTCCATGCCGGTATCCTCACCTTCATCGACAGAAGGGGCATCAAAGAGAAAATCATCGATGAGAAAATTGATGAGGCTGTCGCCCAGGGAAACCAGTCGCGCGAGCAACTCATGGAGCAGCGTGCCAACGAGTTGTCGAAAAACGACTCTGACCTCGCCAACCTCATCCGCGAGTACCACGACGGACTGCTGCTCTTCGAGATCAGCAACAGCGAGGTATGGGACAAGGGCGCCAAGGATGAGGCCGGATTGGCCAACTTCTTCAAGAAAAACAAGAAACGCTATACTTGGGATGCTCCGCGCTTCAAGGGTATGGCCTATCATGTGAAGGACAAGGCTGATGTCAAGGCCGTGAAGAACAGCGTCAAGGGACTTGCTTTCGATAAATGGGCTGATAAGTTGCGCACCACTTTCAATGCTGACTCCGTCAAGCGCATCCGCGTGGAGAAAGGCATCTTCAAGAAAGGTGACAATCCGCTCGTCGACCGCGACGTGTTCAAAGTGAAGGACGCCAAGGTGGTCGCCAACGAGGAATATCCCATCGATGCCACTTTCGGCAAGTTGCTCAAGGCTCCCAAAGAGTACTCCGACGTGCGCGGACAGGTGGTCGCCGACTACCAGGACATGCTGGAGAAAGAATGGGTGGCCCGGCTGCGCGAGAAATATCCTGTGGTGGTCAACAAACAGGTTCTTGCGACGGTCAATAAACACTGATCTCCAGTAATATATGACGATTATGAACAAAATGCGCCTTTTCACCATTGCTTGCCTGATGATGCCGATGCTCGCCGTGAGCGCGGCGGTTGATGACTTTGTCGACAGCAATGACTCCGTGAAGACTACCGCCGACACCTTAGCCAAAGCCAAGGTGCCTACGTTTCTCGTCAATCCCGCCAGCATCATCGACGAGGTGGTTTGGGTGGTAGGCGACGAGGCGATACTCCGGTCGGATATCGAGGCCATGCGCCTGCAAGCCGAGGCTGAGGGCGTCAGATGGGACGGCGACCCGGAATGTGTCATTCCCGAACAACTCGCTGTGCAGAAACTGTTTCTGCACCAGGCCGCCATCGACAGTATCGAGGTGGCGGAATCTGATGTCAGCCGTGACATCGAGGATCAGATCAACTATTGGATCCAGTTGGCTGACGGATCACGGGAGAAACTGGAGGAATACCGCAAACAGACCATCGCCCAGATGAGGCAGCAGATGCACGATGAGTTCAAAAACAGGTCTCTCGTGCAGAAAATGAAGCAGCAACTGGTCAAGGACGTGACGGTCTCACCCGCTGAGGTGAGAAGATATTTCGAGCGCTTGCCCGAGGACAGCATACCTCTCGTGCCCACCACGGTGGAGGTGCAGATCATCACCCGACAGCCAAAAGTGTCGGTCGAGGAGGTCAACAGGGTGAAGAATGCCCTGCGTGAATACACCGACCGTGTCAACAAGGGAGAGACCACTTTCGCCACCATGGCCCGCCTCTATTCAGAGGATGTCAATTCCGCCCGTCAGGGAGGTGAAACGGGATTCATGCCCAAGTCGGTGCTCGACCCGGCATTCGCCAGTGTGGCCTTCAATCTCACGGATCCCAACAAGATCTCCAAGATCGTGGAGTCGGAGTTCGGCTACCACATCATCCAGTTGATCGACAAGCGCGGCGAGCGCATCAACGTGCGCCATATCCTCCTCAAGCCCAGCGTCTCGCAAGAGGCTCTGGACAAGGCTTCAGCCCAACTTGACTCCATCGCCAATGACATCCGCGACAAGAAATTCACCTTCGAGGAGGCAGCCACCTACGTCTCTGATGACAAAGACACCAAAAGCAACCACGGTCTGATGGGCAACCTCACCGATGAGAGGGTGCGGACGTCGAAATTCCGTATGCAGGACCTTCCCACGGAGGTGGCAAGGGCCGTCGAGCAACTCCAGGTGGGCGAGATCTCCAAACCCTTCGAGATGATCAACGCCAGAGGCAAGAAAGTGTGCGCCATCATCAAGCTCAAGAGCAGGGTGGAAAGCCACCGTGCCACCATCACCGAGGATTTCCAGACCATGAAGGACGTGGTGCTCGCCCAGCGGCGCGAACAAGTCATCAAGGACTGGACAATGCAGAAAATCAAAAACACCTACGTGAGAATCAACGACAGATACAAGGATTGTCAATTCCAATATCAGGGTTGGGTGAAATGACATCAAGGGCTATCCCATATCGCCATTTAGGCAGGCATGGCTTCATCGCAGTGATGATGCTATGCCTGTTTGGACTATGCATCCCCCAGAACGCGGAGGCACAGAGAAAGAGAAACCGTCCCGGTGATGAGCGGATCTATCTCGACCATGCCGACTCCCTCTACTTCGACCAGTACAAGAAGCGCGACACGCAGATTGTGAGAGGACACGTCAAGTTCAGGCACCAGGGCGCGACGCTCTTCTGCGACAGTGCCTATTTCCAGCAACAGGAGAACACCTTTCGCGCCTTCGGCCATGTGAGGATGATCCAGGGCGACACCCTGGAAATCAAGTGTGACACGGCCTTCTACGACGGACGGGCCGATGTGGAGATGGTCCATGCCCAGAGCAACGTTGTCGTCATCCACCGCAAGACTTCCGAACTGCATACCGACAACCTGATTCTCGACCGGAAATTCGATATCGTTTACTATGATGACGGAGGCAATTATGCCGACCGTGCCAAAGGGGTGACACTGAGCAGCGACTGGGGAAAATACAACCTCTCCACCAAGGAGGCGGAATTCTTCTATGACGTGACCCTGAAAACCAAGTCGCATGTCATCACCACCGACACCTTATTATATTATCCCTCCGATGAGCGGGCCCACGTGCTGGGTGGAAGGACGGTCTATCCTCCCCAGGGCGGACCTCCCAAGTGGACCAAGTCGAAAATCCATTCCATCCGCGACGGTTATGATGTGGAGACCACCAATTGTTACTTCTACATGAATACCGAGCGGACCGAACTCTTCGATAAATCGACCATCACCACCGACACCAGGACCATCTCGGGCGACAGCCTCTTCTATGACAGCAACAAAAAGGCCAGCAAAGGCTACGGAAGGGTGAAATATGTCGATCAGAAGAACAAAAACCAACTCACGGCAGACGCCGTGGAGTATGATGAGATCACGGGGAAGGGAATAGCCACCAAGAATCCGGTCTACCTCGACTACTCCCAGACCGACACCCTCTACCTGCATGCGGATACCATCAGGATGGAGACTTTCTATCTCGACACTGACTCCATGTACCGGAAAGTGCATTGCTACCGCAAGGTGAGGATGTTCAGAAACGATGTGCAGGCCGTCTGCGACTCCATGGTCATCTGCTCGCTCGACTCCACCCTCACCATGTATGGCGACCCCATCGTGTGGAACGCCAACAGGCAGTTGCTCGGTGACAGCATCCGCGTGCTGATGAACGACTCCACCGTGCGCGAGGCGAACATCATGTCGAAAGCCTTGTCCATTGAAATACAAAATGACCTGAAAAATCCGGAAAAGACTTACTTCAACCAGGTCACCTCCAAAGTCATGAATGCCTATTTCGAGGAGGGCAAGATGCGCATGAGCGAGGCCATCGGGAGCGTCCAGACCATCTATTATCCCGTGGAGGAGAGCGACAGTTCCATCCTCTTCATGAGCTATCTCGAGACCGATACGCTGCGGATGTTCCTCACTCCGGAAAGGAAAATGGAGAAGATCTGGGCGTCAAAGTCGGAGGGGACACTGTATCCCCTGGTCCAGATTCCCGCAGGCAAGGATTACCTGCCCAACTTCGGGTGGTATGACTATATCCGTCCGGTGAACAAGGATGATATCTATTACATCCCCGGGAGGCATGACAAGTCCTCGTCGCCGTCCAATGTTGGCGATGCCCCCTACAGCCTGACCAAGCGGATGCGGCAAGTGAGGATAGCCGGCCGACCCGGCAACGACAATCAATGAAAGGAGCATCATGAGCGATATTATACAACTGCTGCCCGACTCCGTGGCCAATCAGATCGCTGCGGGCGAGGTCATCCAAAGACCTGCCTCCGTGGTGAAGGAACTGGTGGAAAACGCCCTCGACGCGGGGGCGCATGAGGTCAACGTGATGGTGGTGGACGCCGGTAGGACGCTGATCCAGGTCAATGACGACGGCAGCGGCATGTCTGCCACCGACGCACGCCTGTCCTTTGAGCGGCACGCCACTTCGAAAATCCGGAATGCCGGCGACCTCTTCGACTTGCACACCATGGGGTTCCGTGGCGAGGCGCTGGCCTCTATCGCTGCCGTGGCACAGGTGGAACTGGTCACCCGCTTGCAAAATGAGGAGGTGGGCACGCAGATCTCCATACATGGGTCGCATTTCGTCGGACAAGAACCTGTCGCCTGTCCGGTGGGCAGCCAGTTCAAGGTGGAAAACTTGTTCTTCAATGTGCCTGCAAGGCGGAAGTTCCTGAAGTCCAACTCCACCGAACTCAACAACATCCTTACGGCCTACGAGCGCATCGTACTGGTCAATCCCCAAGTGGCATTCTCCCTCCACAGCAATGGCGTGGAGATCTCCCATCTTCCGGTGGCCAGTGTCCGGCAGCGCATCCTCGATGTGTTTGGCAAAAGACTCAACCAGGACCTGTTGCCCGTGGGCGTGGAGACTTCCATCTGCAAAATCACGGGATTCGTGGGCAAACCGGAGTCGGCCAGGAAAAAGGGGGCTCATCAGTTCTTCTTCGTCAATGGCAGGTTCATGAAACATGCCTATTTCGCCAAGGCCGTCATGGCACCCTTCGAGCGACTGGTGCCAACGGGTGAACAAGTGCCCTTCTTCCTCTATTTCGAGGTGGCTCCCGGTGATATCGACGTCAATATCCATCCGACAAAGACTGAGATCAAGTTTGAGAACGAACAGGCCATCTGGCAGATCCTTACCGCTGCGGTGAAGGATGCCGTGGGGAAATTCAACGCGATTCCCTCCATCGACTTCGACACGGAGGGAAAACCTGACTTCCCCGTCTGGGACCAGCATGCCGGTCAGACGCGGATCCCATCGGTGAAGTCCAATCCCCAGTACAACCCCTTCAAGGATGAGCGAAACCGCCGCGCCGCCACGCCTGACAGCCATTGGGAAGATCTTTACGCGCCTGCAGAAACGTCCCAACAGCAGCAAAACCTCTTTGAGGATGCCCCGGAAGTGGAGTCGGCCACCGACATCATCGCAGAGAAATCTCCATCTCATTATCAATATAAAGGGCGGTTTGTCATGACTGCCGTGAAATCAGGACTGATGATCATTGACCAGCACAGGGCACATGTGAGGGTGCTTTTCGAGGAGTATCTCGACAAAATGGCTCAGCACCGGTGGATGACACAGAAAATGCTCTTCCCCGAGATCCTCAGACTATCCCCAACCGACGCAGCCGTCATGCGGCAGATGATCGACGAACTGTCAGCAGTGGGATTCTCCGTCTCTGATCTCGGAGGCGACAGCTTCTCGGTCAATGGCGTTCCAGCCGACATCGAAGGCCTCGATGCGGCCTCGATGCTCAACAGCATAGTGGCGGCCGCAAGGGAAAGGGTGGGGCAGGCGAAAGATGAACTTGGACAGTCGATGGCCCTCTCCATGGCGCGTGGCGCGGCCATTCCTTATGGACAGGTCCTGTCGAATGACGAAATGGAAAACTTGGTCAACAGACTCTTCTCCTGTTCCAATGTCAACATGACTCCCGACGGAAAACCCATTCTCTGCATCCTCCAGCAAGAGGAAATCGAACATTTACTGGGATAAGACGGGAAAAAATCACGGGAAACCCCTAAAATAGGGGGATTTTTAACAGAAAAATGAAAATTTCTTAAAAAAAAACAATTACATTTGAAAAAAAATATTATCTTTGCGGCGGAAAATAATGCAAAAGATTAATTCGGATACATTTTTTTGATTCTTTAAAACATAAAAGGTTATGAAAAAACTATTAATGGTGCTGGCACTCGTCAGCGTTTCTTTCTCAGCCATGGCTCAGGATGATCCTACACTGAAATACAGTGTGGCCACTAATTCATTCTGGAGCAACTGGTTCATTCAGGTAGGCGGACAGTGGAATGCATGGTATTCCGCTGAGGAGCACGGAGCAGGTCTTGACCGCAGTCCACTGGAGGACTTCCGTTCAAATCCCGGTGCTGCTGTCGCTATCGGTAAGTGGTTCACACCTGGTATCGGTCTCCGTACCAAACTGATGGGTATCTGGGGCAAGCAGGTGCGTGCTGATCTTCAGGGCAATGCCGTTGGCAAATTCAACAAGTTCTGGCTCCTCAACGAGCACGTCTTGTTCAACCTGAGCAATATGCTTTGTGGCTACAACCCCGACCGTGTTTGGAATTTCATTCCCTTCGCAGGTGCTGGTGTTGGCCGTTCAATGAGCTACAACAGATACGGTATGGACCTCAGCGTGGGTATCCTCAATGAGTTCCGCCTCAGCCGTAAAGTGTTCCTGAACCTCGAGTTGGGTTGGAACCGTATTGAGACTGACATCGATGGTTTCAATCCTGTTCTTGATCCCGGAAACCGTGGATGGGATACACACGACAACCTTCTCTATGCTGAGCTGGGTCTGACCTTCAACCTCGGTAAGGGAACTTGGGACAAGGTGCCCGATATCGCTGCTATCAAGGCTCTCCATCAGTCACAGATCGACGCTCTCAATGGCCAGCTTGCTGACGCCAATGCTGAGATCGACCGTCTGAACAACCTGATCAAGAACCACAAGTGCCCAGAGCCTCCGAAGGTTCGCGCTATCGCTCCTCCTGCAACAGTTTACTTCTACTGCGACAAGACCAAGAGCGGTCCTTCCTACTCACGTGACCTCGTTGACGTCCGTGCTCTCGCTAAGTATGCTATGGAGCAGGGTGCTGATGTGCTCGTGACTGGTTATGCTGACAGCGCTACAGGTAAGCCCGACCACAACCAGTGGCTGTCTGACGAGCGTGCTAAGACCGTTGTTGAGGAAGTTGTTGGTGTTGGTGTGAACCGCAGCAAGATCACTGCCGTTGGTAAGGGTGGTGTTGACATCCTCTCACCGTTCGAGCTCAACCGTCGTGCAACTGTTGAGGTTCGTTAATCGAGACTTCATTAAAAATCATAAAAAGAGCGCCTCCCATCGGAAGGCGCTCTTTTTTTGCCCTCCTCACCCCCAAAACAGAGCAAACCAGTCCCTCTCCCTCCGGGAGAGGTTAGGTGAGGGCATGACAAATAGCCGCCCCAATGTGACGTCTCTACATAAAATATGCCCCCTCACCCGACCTCTCCCGGAGGGAGAGGGGCCATTTGGTTTTTATAGGTGCAAAAAAGTAGAGACGTCACATTGTGGCGTCTCCAAGCGAAGTAGCGCAATTCAATCCCTCTCCCTCCGGGAGAGGTTAGGTGAGGGCATGACAAATAGACGCCCCGATGTGACGTCTCTACATAAAATATGCCCCCTCACCCGTCCTCTCCCGGAGGGAGAGGGGTCATGGCTTGTATGGGTGCAAAAAAGTATAGCAATTCAATCCCTCTCCCTTTGGGAGAGGCTAGGTGAGGGCAAAAAAGTAGAGACGTCACATTGTGGCGTCTCAAAGCGAAGTAGAGCAAACCAATCCCTCTCCTTTATCCGATTCTGAAACCGATGATCTTTCTGACTTCGTTCAGCGTGGCGGCTGCACTCTCGCGGGCTCTCTCAGCACCCCTTCTGGCAATCTGATCAAGCAGGTCCTTGTTGGCGCTGAACTCTGCGATACGTTCCCGGATGGGCGCGATGGTGGCGACGAGGTCTGCGGCGATGTGCTTTTTCAGGTCACCGTAGCGGATGGAACAGTCCTTCCATTTCTCATCGAAGTAATCGTAGGCTTCCTGGTCGTTGCATAACTGGAGGAAGGAGAACAGGTTCTCAATGATTTCCGGGCGCTCGCTGTTGGGTTCCTGAGGACCCAGGTCGGTGACAGCTTTCATCACTTTCTTGCTGATCACCTTGTCTTCGTCACGCAGGTAGATGCAGTTGCCCTCGCTCTTGCCCATCTTGCCGCTGCCGTCCAGGCCTGGCACCTTGACCGCCTTGTCGGCAAAATAGAAGTTCTGAGGCTCTGGGAAGAACTCCACACCATAGATGTTGTTGAAACGGCGTGCGCATCTGCGCGCCATCTCCATGTTTTGTTCCTGGTCCTTGCCCACAGGCACCTTGTTGGCCCTGTGCTGCAGGATATCGGCTGCCATGAGGGTGGGGTAGGTGAGCAGGCCGGCGTTCACGTTGTTGGGCTGCTTGCGCGCCTTCTCCTTAAACGTGGTGACACGCTCCAGTTCTCCGAGATACATGTTCATGTTGAAGAAGAGATACAATTCAAGCGTTTCCTTGACATCGCTCTGGATGTAAATGGGCGCTTTCTCTGGGTCGAGACCACAGGCCAGATACTCTGCCAGGATGGTCCGCGCACTGTTCTGGATGTCCTCCGGTTTAGGATGGGTCGTCAGGCTGTGCCAGTCGGCAATGAAAAACATGCAGTCATATTCATCTTGCATTTTCACGAAACTCTTCACTGCACCAAAGTAATTGCCAAGGTGCAGATTGCCGGTGGGCCTGATGCCGCTTACTACTTTTTCCATTTTTGATACTTGTCCTTGATTGATTTCACATGCAAAGGTAGCTGATTTACGGTGAATGGACAAAAAAATCATCGAAAAGTTTGGCGGTATGCTGATTAATCCGTACCTTTGCATCGCTTTTGAGCAAAAGGGCGTTTAGCTCAGCTGGTTTAGAGCATCTGCCTTACAAGCAGAGGGTCGGCGGTTCGAATCCGTCAACGCCCACTTTGGGGTGAGTCCCTGTGGTTCTTCGGAATTGCAGGGATTTTTTCTCACTTTTGCCTTCATCCGAAAATGGTGGCAGTGAATTATGAATTTTTATGTTTTTAGATTAGTATTTACCGTTTATATATTGTATCTTTGTAGCCAAATCGCATTGAAACGTAGAAAAAGATAAATGGATAGGCTTGACACATTGACGGCCATTTCGCCCATTGATGGCCGGTATAGAGGAAAAACAGCACTGTTATCGGGATATTTTTCAGAGTACGCCCTTATTAAATACAGAATCCGCGTTGAAATCGAGTATTTCATCGCCTTGTGTGAGTTGCCCCTGCCCCAACTCAAGGGGTTTGACACCTCGCTTTTCCCCAAGTTGCGAAACATCTATGAGGGTCTGACAGAGGAAGGGGCCTGGCGCGTGAAGGAAATCGAGAAAGTGACCAACCACGACGTGAAGGCGGTGGAATATTATATCAAGGAACAGCTTGATGCCATTGGCGGTTTTGAGCATTACAAGGAATTCATCCATTTCGGCCTCACCTCACAGGATATCAACAACACTTCCGTCCCCCTTTCCATCAAAGAGGCTTTGGACCAGGTCATCTACCCCCTGCTCGACGAGCTGGTGGAACTCCTGCGCAGTTATGCCGAGCAGTGGAGTTCTGTGGCCATGCTGGCCAAAACGCATGGACAGCCTGCCTCACCCACCCGTCTGGGAAAGGAGATCATGGTGTATGTCTATCGGCTCACCCAGCAGCTCAATCAGCTCAAGGCTTGTCCGATCACGGCCAAGTTTGGCGGGGCGACCGGCAACTTCAACGCGCATCATGTAGCCTATCCCGATACAGACTGGCGCGAGTTTGGCAACCAATTTGTTGCAGAGAAACTGGGTCTGCAGCGTGAGGCATATACGACGCAGATCAGCAATTACGATTCGATAGGTGCCGTGTTCGACGCCCTCAGACGTGTCAACACGATCATCATCGATCTTGACCGTGACTTCTGGATGTATATCTCCATGGAGTACTTCAAGCAGAAAATCAAAAAGGGTGAGGTGGGGTCAAGTGCCATGCCCCACAAGGTCAACCCCATCGATTTTGAGAACAGTGAAGGCAATCTGGCCATCTCCAACGCGCTGTTGCAGTTTCTGGCCGCTAAACTGCCTGTCAGCAGGTTGCAGCGCGACCTGACCGACTCCACAGTGCTCCGCAATGTGGGCGTGCCCTTCGGACACACGGTCATCGCCGTGGAGAGCACCCTGAAAGGGTTGCGCAAACTGATTCTCAACGAGCAGAAACTGGAGGCGGATCTGGAGGACAATTGGGCTGTGGTGGCTGAGGCCATCCAGACCATTCTCAGGCGTGAGGCCTATCCCAATCCCTATGAGGCACTGAAGCAATTGACAAGAACCAATGAGAAGATGACGCAGCAGACCATTCACGATTTCGTCTGCTCGCTCGATGTGGACCAAGACATCAAAGACCAGTTGTTGGCTATCACGCCGCACAACTATACAGGTATATAAAGCATTTTTTTACTAACCAGCCGTGAGGCTATAAAACACTTGAGATTTATGGATATCGAGAACGAAAAAAACAAGGAAGAACTGTCACAGGATCAGAATTCAGGTGGCCGTGAAGGTTATCAGTCAGGAGGGCAGACCGGCAACTATTCGAGAGATTATCGCGGAGGAACGCGCCCTCAGCGTCCGCGCATTCACACTCAACGAACTTATACGACAGAACGCAATTTCGAGGATGAAGGCGGTTTCCGTCCCGAAGGCTTTGGAGCAGGACTCCAGTCGGGTGGCGGACAACGGTCCTATCGTCCGCGTTATAACAATAATTCAGGCGACTACCAGCAGGGTGGTTACCAGCAGCGCCAGGGTGGCTATCAGCAGCGCCAGGGTGGCTACCAGCAGCGCCAGGGTGGTTACCAGCAGCGCCAAGGTGGCTATCAGCAGCGTCAGGGCGGCTATCAGCCCCGTCAACAGGGTGACTACCAGCCTCGTCAGCAGGGTGACTACCAGCCTCGTCAGCAGGGTGGCTATCAGGCTCGTCAGCAGGGTGGCTATCAGGCTCGTCAGCAGGGTGGCTATCAGCAGCGCCAGGGTGGTTACCAGCAGCGCCAGGGCGGCTATCAGCAGCGTCAGGGCGGTTACCAGCAGCGCCAGGGTGGCTATCAGCGTGGTGGTTACCAGCAGGGCGGTTATCGCCAGCATGGGAACTACGATCCCAATGCGAAATACAGCTTGAAGAAGCGCATAGAGTACAAGGAGGAGAACATCGATCCCAATGAGCCGATTCGTCTCAACAAGTTCCTGGCCAATGCCGGAATCTGCAGCCGCCGTGAGGCAGACGCCTTCATCCAGGCCGGTGTGGTCAAGGTCAACGGCGAGGTGGTGACCGAATTGGGCACCAAGGTGTCGCGCAGCGACGAGGTGATGTTCCACGACCAGCCCGTCAGACTGGAGAAGAAAGTCTATGTGCTGCTCAACAAACCCAAGGATTATGTCACCACAAGCGACGACCCGCAGCAGCGCAAGACCGTCATGGATCTGGTGAAGAATGCTTGCCCCGAGCGTATCTATCCTGTCGGAAGACTGGACCGCAATACCACAGGTGTGCTTCTCTTGACCAATGATGGCGATTTGGCCAGCAAACTGACACATCCCAAATTCCTGAAGAAGAAAGTCTATCATGTCTTCCTCGACAAGAATGTCACGGCCCACGATATGAGCCAGATCGCTGAGGGCATCACCCTCGAGGACGGCGAGATCCATGCCGATGCCATCGAGTATGCCAGCGAAACCGACAAGAGTCAGGTGGGCATCGAGATTCATAGCGGCAAGAACCGCATCGTGCGCCGCATCTTCGAGAGCCTGGGCTACCGGGTGATCAAACTCGACCGTGTGCAGTTCGCCGGTCTTACCAAGAAGAATGTGCGCCGCGGCGACTGGAGATTCCTCACCGAGAAAGAGGTTGACATGCTCCGGATGGGTGCTTTTGAGTAATAAGAACAACAATTGAAATACAATAATGGAAGAAATACGTAGGACTAAGGTCGTTGACGTGCTCCAGCGCACGGACTTCGGCTCAGTGGTCAATGTCAAAGGCTGGGTGCGCACGCACCGCAGCAGCAAATCAGTGGATTTCATCGCGCTCAATGACGGTTCCACCATCAAGAACGTTCAGGTGGTGGTCGATACGGCGAAGTTTGACCCCGCCCTGCTGAAGCAGATCACCACAGGTGCTTGCATCAGCGTGAATGGTTTACTCGTCGAGAGTCAGGGAGCAGGACAGACCAGTGAGGTGCAGTGCCAGGAGATAGAGATCTACGGACTCTGCGGCAGCGACTATCCCATGCAGAAAAAGGGACAGAGTTTTGAGGTGATGCGCAAAAACGCTCATCTGCGCCTGCGCACCAACACGTTCGGTGCTGTCATGCGCATCCGCCATCACATGGCTATCGCCATTCATGACTATTTCCACAAGCATGGCTTCTTCTATTTCCATTCTCCCATCATCACAGGCAGCGACTGCGAGGGTGCCGGACAGATGTTCCAGGTGACCACCAAGAACCTCTATGACCTGCGCAAGGATGAGGAGGGGAAAATCATCTATGATGATGACTTCTTCGGCACACAGACCTCTCTCACCGTCAGCGGACAGCTGGAGGGTGAGTTGGGAGCCACGGCTCTCGGTGCCATTTATACTTTCGGTCCCACTTTCCGTGCGGAGAACTCCAATACACCGCGCCATCTCGCGGAGTTTTGGATGATCGAACCTGAAGTGGCTTTCATCGGACTCGATGAACTGATGGACCTGGAGGAGGATTTCATCAAGTATTGCGTGCAGTGGGCTCTCGACAACTGCAAGGATGACCTGGAGTTCCTCAACAAGATGATCGACAAGACGCTGATTGAGCGCCTGAAGTCGGTGGTTGACGGCTCCTTCGTCCGCCTGCCTTACACAGAGGGCATCCGCATCCTGGAGGAGGCTGTGGCCAACGGACACAAGTTTGAGTTCCCCGTCAGTTGGGGCATGGACCTGGCCTCTGAGCATGAGCGCTACCTCGTCGAGGAGCATTTCAAGCGCCCTGTCATCATGATCAACTATCCGAAAGACATCAAGGCTTTCTATATGAAGATCAACGACGACGACAAGACCGTCCAGGGCACTGACGTGCTGTTCCCGCAGATTGGCGAGATCATTGGCGGCAGTGTGCGTGAGGAGAATTACGACAAGTTGATGTCGGAGATTCATCGCCGTGACATCCCGATGAAGGATATGTGGTGGTATCTTGATACCCGTAAGTACGGAACATGCCCGCATGGTGGTTTCGGACTGGGTTTCGAGCGCCTGATCCTTTTCGTGACAGGCATGCAGAACATCCGCGACGTCATCCCGTTCCCCCGTACGCCGAAGAGCGCGGAATTCTAATCTCGGCTCCGGCCTTGCTAACCATAGCCTCACACCTCGGTGTGGGGCTTTTTTCGTGGCGTCAGGATACAAAAACGGGACCGCATCTCACGACGCAGTCCCTAGTCTTGATGAAATAACTAAATGTATGAAATCATTTCATGAAAAACGTCTGCTGAAACTGACATCTTGCGCCCACGTGATGTGGAGCGCAAGGATGTCTTAATATTAAGTTGAATGATCCTGTGTGTTGATAATAATGAAGTTAGCTCTTATATAATTGATATCTTATATTCACAACGCAAAGGTAAGCATTTGACGTGAATGACGGCTTTATTTTCGTCTCAAATCCTTTGTTGGATGTCTCAATCGCCAATTTGTTGTCCGGGAGCGGCTTGCTGCAATGGCTATTGCCTGCAGGGACTTTGCCAAGCTCCCTATTTGCGCACGCCGAAGTTCTCGCGGGATTCGTCGTTGATGACACGGCTGGCCTGATAACTGTCGAAGTGGGTTGGGCCGATGATGAAATCCGGCACATTGAAGGAGAGGAACCGCTCACGATAGAAACGGCGCGGATTGCGCTGCGGCAGCATGAAGGCCTTGCTGACACCTCCCTTGGCATCGACGTGGCAGAAATAGGGCCGTGTGAAGAGACCGTCATCGCGGCGGGAACTGAAGACGAGCCAGCGCGAGTTTGTGGTCCAGTTGTGGAAAGATTCTGTGTCTTTGGAGTTGGCTCCAGCCATGGGCCGGCTCTCTCCGGTGGCGAGATCGAGCAGATAGAGGTCGGCTTCATGATGCCAGATGCTGAACTGTCCGTAGTCGGAGAGGGTGTAGCAAAGGAAACGCCCGTCATAGGAGGGACGGGGGAAGGAGACCGATTTCTGCTGAGCCACGGCATCGACAACGGTGTCTATGTGGTCGCCGAACTTCCCTGTAGCGGGGTCGAAATCGATGCGGTAGAGGTTGTAGCGGATGGAGTCGAGCTGATGGTTATCCTCAGGGAGGGCCCGGGCCGCACAGAAATAGAGCGAACGGCCGTCAGCGGAAAAGACGGGATAGGTCTCATAGATTGAGTCTTGCTTGAGTAGGGGCGACAGCAACAGCTCGTTTTTGTCGACGTCATAGACCTGGAGGTCGGAGGCCTCGTCGAAGACTTCAATCAGGTTGGGGTGCGCACTGTGAAACGTCTGTTTCGTCGTGTTGGTGGAATAGGCGATGTAGCGGCCCGTGGGATGCCAGTAGGGATAGACACAGAGGCCAAGCGTCTGGTCGGTCTTGGTGTTGTAGGCGGTGATGGAGCCATCGCCCTTGCGCAGCAGTGTGGCGCCATGTGGGCCACGGATGTGAAGGCTCATTTTGGAAGGGTCGCCGCGGTTGAAGCTATGGCAGTTGACACAGCCCTCAAACTGTGTGTTCTCAATCAGCGGACGCTCATCAAAAGAGGAGAGGTCGCGCTCGTAAATGCCCATTTTGCTCCACACCTCATGGCCTGGGGCGATAAGGCGGTAACAGATGCCGTAGTCGATGCTGTCAGGACTGACATAGAGGGAGAAGGGGCGGTAGGTGTGCCAGCCATCGGCATACTTGGCCGAAACGGTGACGCTGAGCGAGTCTCCCCGGTTCTGGCTGAGCAGCTGACGCCAGTCGTCAAGGCCGAAATCCACCGATTCCTCGCCCTGGCTATGCAGGTTGTTTCCGTGGCGGTCTGTGATGACAGCATCTATGAGCAAGGCCGCGTCATCTGCCATGCTGAAGTTGAGAGGTGCGATATTCACAGGTATGGTGACACCGAGGTAATCGGGATAGATCTGAGGCTGAACAGTCTCCTGTCTGGCATCGCTGACGGTTTCTGTGGTGCAGGCAGAGGCCAACAGAAGGCAGAGAAGTGTATATAGAACCTTTTTCATTGCTCAGGGTATTGGAGTTGTAGTTTGGTATAGTTTTCACGGTCGCCCGTCAGCATATAGTAGGCCTTCAGATACTCATAGGCAAGGTGATTGTCGGTGTTGCTGAGGAAGAGGCGCTGGAGCATATCTGAGGTCACATGGTCACCGAAGAAAAAATTTTCTTTGTAGGCCATTTGGCGCAGGCGGCCGTATTCGGGATGCTTGGCAATCGCCTTCTCATCTCCCAACAGGGGCAACGTTTCGTTGGCCCAGTCACGGTAGAAGAGGGTCTTCTTCAGTGCTGTGAGATATTTGCGGGCCACTTCGTAATGGCCGAGGATCAGATTGGTCTGTGCCAGTCGCTTGTAGCATCGGCCACTTTTCTGGAAGTCGAGAATGGCCTCCTGTGCTTCGAAGACCGTGCGCTGGGCGACAGTGATCATCCCCAACTGATAGAAGGCCTCGGCGGTAGGCATAGGACTGGTCGCATCGGTCCCGATATCGGGCAGGAGGCCTAAGAGGCCGTTTTGGTTATAGTCAAACAGGTGCTGGGTGAGCAAGCCTCGCATGCCCAGGGCAAGATTCTGCACAGTCACCCCGATCTGGTTGTTGGGCCTATCGGTGTTGATGGTCTCAAGGATGCGGTTCCATTGCTGATAACGGGCCATAAAATCATATTTCATCACCTTTTCGGCTTTGAAATTGCTGTTTTTCCAAACAATACTGCCCATCACGGCGGCCACCACTACAAAAGAGGCAAGGGGTAGGAGATAGGAGGAAGGAATCACGGGGACAGGTTTTTGATTCTGGCCAGAATCAGGCAACCTGTCCCCATGATTCTGCCTGTCCCCATGATTCTGCAGCGCACGGGCAATGAGCACAAGGATAAATACAGCCAGGACCGCAAGCCAAAGCACAATAGGTATTGCTGTCGGGTAGCGATGGTAATGTATGCCGAAACACAGGTTGCTGGATGGCACCGGGAGATAATATGCCAAAATGACAGGCATCAGCAGCAAAAGGATCACGGAGACCCGGGTCACATGGACGGTTCCCTGGTTCACGGGGACGGTTCTGGTGATCCATTTTTCTACTGAAACGGCCTGCAGGAGAAAGAACAGCAGACAGACAGGCCCCACCATCCAGTAAAGCACAGGAATGGCCACAAAGATCAGCACGCGCCACAGCCAATTACGAGGCAACGCATCGAAAAGCCATGCTGCGAGGAGGGTGAGCAAGACAGCCCAGACACCGCCCAGCAGGGCATTCTCATCGAGCAGGAAGAGCCAGAGCAGAAACGAAGGCACAAAGCTAAGGCCATAGAGCAGTCCTCCGCTCACCTTTGCCCCTTGGCCCGTTTTTGAATTGATCAGCCGGAGCGTCAGCAGTTGCACTGCCATGAGCAGAACCGCAATGATGAGTGCTCCTATCCACGCGTAAAGGAAAAACTGTGTGCAGAACCGCCCCAGCAGGTCAGCCACACCGCCGGGGAGTTTTACAATATCCCACACATAGGCGCAGTCGAAGAGGAAAAGCTGAAACTGCTCCTGGTAATGCAGGTGATGCGGATAGGCCAGTCCGAAAAAGAGGAGAACGGCCGCACCGAAGAGAATTGTGCATATTGTACGTAAAACCTTCATTTTGACAAAGAGTAAGTGGTGAAAAGATCAGAAAAAGACCTGCCTGAACTCATCGACGCTGATCCGGACGGGTTCGACCATGAACTCCGGACGATTGTAGCTTTTCAGACGCGTGGTGTTTTGCTCAGGATCTTCCTGCGGCAAGAGGAAGGCTTTTTCGGCCTTTCCGTTATTGAAATAGGAGATATAGACTCGGCTGAAGTTGCCATCCACTCGACGGCTGGCACACATGATCCAATGGCCGTTGCTCGACCATGTGGGATAGCTCTCGGCAAAGCCTTTGCTGTTGAGGCGGGTCAGGTCGAGGGGAGAGGCTGCCTCTTGGGCTGGGTCGGTGCCTGGTTTCTGGTCGAGCGGCAGACAGACGATGTCGGCATCGTGGTGCCAGATGTGAAAGCAGCCATATTGGCCCAAGGCAAAGAGCAGATAGCGCCCGTCGGGGCTGATGCGTGGCAGAGTGGCGCTCTTGTCTTGTGAGGCGGCATCATAGATGAGTTCCTCTTCGCCGAAGTTGCGAGATGCCACGTCGAACGGGCGGCGATAGAGGTTGTATTGCACCTTCTGGAAGGTAAATCTGATATCCTTGTCACGCAGCTCTTCTGGCAGCGGAACAGACTTGCAGTAATAGAGGTATTTGCCATCGGGCGACCAGGTGGGGAACACTTCCAACAGCGTGGAGTCGTTGCTGATGATGCTCACCGAGTCGGTAGCCACATCATAGAGAATCAGGTCGCTCGCCGAGTCGAAGACCTCCACTTTGTTGGGATGTGCCGTATGAAACACCTGGTGGGTCTGGTTGGTGGAGAAGGCGATCAGTTTGGCGGTAGGATGCCATGCTGGATAGACTCCGGCGGAGATGGTATAGTCGCGCTTCAGATCTACTTTCGACACTTTGCCGTCGTTAACAATGACGGTGCCGCCTCGGGTCACACGCGCATGAAAGAGCATGTTGTCGGTCTTGTAGTTCTGATAGCTGTGGCAGTTGATGCACTGGCCTTGGGGGTCATCGCAGCTGACCTTGTTGTTGAAAATCTGGGTCTCTTCAAACGAGGTGAGGTTGCGCTGGGCAATTTCCATGTAGTCGTAAACGATATACGACGGTTCGATGAGGCGATACGACAGATACTCGTCGATGGGCTCTTCGGCCACATGTATCTCAAACGGGCTGAACGACAGCCATTCTCCTTCTTGTCCATTCCCGGGATCCTGCCTTCCCGTGGCCTTTCCCCAAACCTCGACCTTGATGCTCTTGCCCTTGGCGGCACTGAGCATGTCATGCCATTCCGATTCGGGTATCTGCACCTTCACTCCTTCGCCGTAGGTCTGCTGCGCACCATCGGGTGTGGTAAGGCGTGCCACGCATGCTTCATACTGGTCGGCTGGGAGCATGAAGTTGAGCGGCGCAATGTTGCAAGGCACGGTGACATCGCAGTAATCGGGGAAGATGGCAGGCAGGCATTTGGCCTCACGGCTCGAAGAGGGTACTTCGGGGTGATGCGCACACGATGTCATGAACAGCACGGTGGCTGCCAACAGCAGGAAACAGGAATGGATATATCTTTTCATGGTTCTCTCGCGTTTCGATTTCTTTTTCAATTTCGACAAGTTCATCATTGGGCATTTACTCCGAAGATGTTGTACCACCAATAGGTGTCTCCCCATTCTTCGCGCATGTTCTCGCCGATATTCTCTATTTTCACACCCGACCTGGCCATTTTTTCCAAGGATTCCCAGAATTGTTTGTAACGATTGAAAACAGGCTGTTCGACAGGAAGCATCATCCGTTTTTCTTCTGGAGACTTATCCATAAACATGATATAAGCCTCCTGTGCATGCAAGGGAAATTTATCATTGGGGTGCAACTTCACATATTTGCGCAGCGCAGCCCAGAAACGACCTGAGTCGCGACGGATCATGGAATAGAACAATGCCTGTTCTGAAACCGCTTTGCTGACTGTGTCGGATGCGTGGCTAAAACTATCGATAATATAGCGTTCGCAGTTGTTCTCAACACCATTGATCTCGTCTGCGAAGGATTTTTGCAGTTCGTTAATCGTGTTCGTGACGGGGGCGGGTTGCCAGTTGCCATAAAACAGGTTGTGATGCAGCAGGGTGGTGTAGCGTTCTTCTAATTTCTTTTCTCCTGTAGCACGGGCACAGCGTGAAATCATCTTCATGTAGAAGGGTGAGAAACCCGTGGCTACGGCATTTTCATAGCTCAGACGGATGGCATAGTTTGACTTCCCGTAGTTGTAATACACCAAAGGAGAAGCTATGTTCAACAAGCCGATGTGGAGCGAGTCGGGGTTGTGGACATCCACACCATGGTTGCAGAGCTTGAACGAACGATCAAGCAGCCCTCCTTCGTTTGTCAGGGCAATATTCTTGAGCATGACCATTGTGTGGGTGGGCTGTTTGCTCTCTTCTGCTACATGAAGCACCTCCTGCCAGTTGTCGGCTTCAGCATGGCGCACCATGCGTATCTCGTCGATGTAGTTCTTGTCACTGAACATCAGCGAATAGGTGAAGAGAATGCCTGAAACAGCACATAACACCGGTACAAGTGCCTTGTTTAAATACTTCCCGCACAGCGGGATGAGTACAGAGACAATGGCCAGTACCCAAAACGGGATAGAGAGTCGCTCACTTGATTCGACAGGTGTCACGAAACGGGGAAAGCCTGCCATCATGACATCAGCGGGATTTTGATCCGAGTAGAGCAAAGCACGCCAGATGTAGGCTGTAAAGACGAGCAGGATGATGCCTATCAGTTCCCGCCAGGTGGGTTTCTCAGCAAGCACCAGACAGAGTATGAAAAGCAAGGCAAACCATCCCAATACAGGATAGAGGCAAGCGCCCAACAGATACCAGAGAAAATGCCATTTGCGTGGGGTGCTGCGGGTTGCCCACAAAAGCAGCAGCATGACAAGGAAACCTGCCGACTGGGAAAACCAGTAGCCTCTTATGGTGAAGATATATATCCAATAGCCCAAATCAACGATGGATGTGAGCAAACAAGCAATCGGCAGGAGCATCAGGGCTGAGGCATTTCCACTTAACCTAAATGCTTTCGCACCCACCAGGAAAATGAACACCCAGATGGCTGCCAAAACACTTGCACCTAAGGCCGGATAATAGAAGAGTTGTGTGAGCCAAGCGCCCACATACTGCATCAGACCAAAGGGTTTTGAAAGGAGTGTATGGAAGAAGGGTGCTCCGAAGATGAATTCAGAACGGTCGTGCACCGTATAGAGCACATCCTGATTCATCCACAAGATGTAAACGGCAAATGAAATGAAAGCCAAAAGACTTACATACAGAAAAACCTTGGATAATTTGTTTCTTCCCATTACTTCCATACTTAAAATGTATAATAGGCTGACCCAATAAATGAGTCAGCCCATTATTAATTAACTATACCAATAAGGAATGATTATTCCTCATAGTAAACGCTCGTAAAGGTAGCAGAGCCGTTGGTAATCAAGAGGTTGAGGTCACGACCTTCACCGCCGTTACCCTTGGCGCACTCCTTGGCAATCTGCTCAGTAAGCTCAACTTCCCACTTCATTCCAGGAGTAAGAGGAATGTTGTCTTTATACACAGAGCTCCACCAACCATTCATGATACGGGCAGTACAACCATCAGTGGCGTCCTTGACGTCAACAATGAGGGTCTTGAGACCAAAGTAGATGTCGTCGGAGAGAGTCGGGAAATTCTGACCTTCGCTGTCGCTGAAGCGCAGAGGTGCGGAGTCCCAACCGCCAACGGTGAATTCACCTTCCCAAAGGGTGTACTTGGTGAGGGGATCAGTGATCTCGTTGCAGGAAACAGGGAAGTCTAATTTAAGCTCTGTTCCATCTGCACAAAGAGCAGTCAAGACAACTGTATAGTCACCCAACTTCATCTTCTTTTTAGCATAGTTGCTGAAGAATTCCTTGCCACCAATATTCCACTTGGCATTGACAGGTGCTGAAGTTGAGCAGGTAATGACATTACCATTCTGGCCACTGGCTGCTTTGTCAACAGTGACGGTAGTCTTTGCCTTGAGCTCCTCAAGCGTAATGTTGCCGGCGTTTTTGATATCCTCCGATACTGGATCGCAGGCTACAAGCATACATACTGCGGCAAAAAACAAAAATATCTTTTTCATATATAATGCCTAATTAAAATATTAATAAAGTGTCGTATATTGAGTTTTGGCATCAGCTGCATCCCAACCGGGGTTCTGCTCCATCTTACCATTCATCAAGGTAATCTGAGACTGAGGCTTAGCCAAGAAACCGTTAGTAGCAATGTAGCGCTCGGCCCAAGAACAGGTCATGTGTGCCATCGTACGCTTGTTTGACTTATCGCCAAGGCAGACAATCTGCTTGCCGGCCTGAGCCTGGAGTGCCTTAGGAGCGTATGAGTCATTGGTGGGCTTGTTGCCAGTCCAACGACGCATGTCGTTGAAGCGGAGACCCTCAAATGCGAACTCCCAACGACGCTCGTTCTGAACGGCCTTCAGAGAGTAGGGTGTCTGAGGAACACCGGCACGGGCCTGAACCTGGTTCATGTAAGAAGCATCACCAGTGAGCTCGGTAAGCATCAGAAGCACGTCGGGATAGCGCATCAGATAGAAGTCCTCGAAGTGGTCACCCTGCATCTTGTTGTCGAGTGAACTACCGGTATAACCAGGAGCCTGAGACCACCATGTGTCGTTGTTGGCAGCGCAAGCGTCAAGGTTCACCTCAGCATACTTCTTCACGGAATAGCCAGACTCCTCGCAGTCGTCCTTCTCATAGGTGTACTGTGCAAGCTCGTTGTCGAGGTCGATCAAAGAAGCTTTCTTGCGGAGGTCGGTGTAGTTGCCGGTTCTCTCAGCATCTGTCCAGTCATCCCAGATGTTGCAGGAAGGAGTACCCTGACCCCAGCCCTGGTTGAACGGATAAGTCAGGTTACGGTCACCATTCTGGTTGGAGGCACCGTTACGCAGACCCCAGAACACGGAGATGTAGTTGGAGTACATACGCTGAGCGTTGTAGGTTCCACCAATGGCCCAAGCAGAGGCATTCATAAACTGAATCTGGAAGATTTCCTCAGTGTTGCCGTTACCCATACCAGGCTGGTCGAAGCAATTCTCACGCTTCATGTCGGCGATATATTCATAGGCATGGCCTTCGCCATCATGAGCCTCATCCCAGAGAAGACTGTTGGAGTACTGCCAGAGTGAACGGAAGTCCTCGCAGAGCTTGTAACCACCATTGGCCACGATGTCCTTCAGACCATTGACGACGTCGGCCTGAGTAAGCTGACCTGCGGGGCAACCCTCCTGCTCAACGAGAGTAATGGCGGGAGCACCACCGGAAGCGAGCTCACTGACATTCTTATAGAAGCCAGCCCAGAACATGTAAGCACGGGCAATGAAGCCCTCAGCAACGAACTTGTTGGCATGGCCAGAGCTCTTCTCTGCGCTCATGAGATTCTTGGCAGAAACGAAGTCAGAGAGAATCTGCGGATAGATGATTTCCTCAGCGCTGACCTGCTGCCACATCTCTTCGGTGATGGTGGTAGAGGTGATTAGAGGCACATCGCCAAACAACTGGGTAAGCCACAGGGTGTAGAGACCACGCATGAAATAAGCTTCACCGAGAAGTTGATTGCGGCGTGGCTTCTGATTTTCAGTCCAAGGCACATTGTCGATGGTCTCAATCGTGTTGTTGGTACGTGCAATACCGCCATAGAGAAGGATGAAAGGAGTCTCATACTGATTCACATTCATCTCTACAAGGTGATGAAGAGATTTCACCTTGTTGTCCTGCAAACCGCCACTGCCAAAGCAGTCGTCAGACATCACTTCCCACCAGAAGAAAATGTTCTGGTTGTCAGAGTCACCACCACCCATGGTATTCATGATACTGTAGGTTGCAGCAATCTCAGCCTCAACATCTGCAGGTTTGCCGGGGAAAGTGGCCTGGGTCAACTGAGTCACACGTGGATCGGTATCCAACATGTCGTTACAAGCTGTAAACAAAGTTGCTGACAAAACAGCTAACGTTGAAAAAATATATTTCTTCATAATCTATTGTCGAATTAGAATTTAATACTTGCACCAATCAGGTAAGTACGAGATGTCGGGTAAAGACCCAGGTCAATACCAGAAGCCCAACCTGTACCACCACCTGAATTACCTACCTCAGGATCGAGACCCGTGTAACCGGTGAAAGTAATGAGGTTCTGGGCCTGGACATAGAGACGGAGTTGCTGGAACGGACAAGCTTTCCAAAGATGCTTGAAGTCATAACCGAGAGTCACGGTCTTGATCTTGAAGTAGTCAGCATCCTCCATGTAGCGGTTGGAGACCCAAATGGTGCCTGGGTCACCAGTCTTTGAAATACGAGGCTGGGTGTTTGAGGTGCCCTCACCATGCCAACGGTTCAGGATGGTGGTGTCGTAGTTCTGATCAGGATCATCACCGAATGAACGGTAAGAACGCATGATCTGCATACCGAATGCACCAGCACCGTTTACAGCAAAGTCAAGACCCTTCCAGGTGAAACCGAGGTTGATACCAAGGGTGATATCCGGGTTAGGATTACCAATCTCATGACGGTCGCAAAGGTCACCTTCTGCGTGGGTAATCACACCATCACCGTTCCAGTCATCCCAAATGGGGTCACCAGGTACAGCGTTGTCGAGGACAGCTTTGCCGGCTGCACGTGCAGCATCAATCTGTGCTTGGTTCTGCCAGATACCGCTATAAGACATACCGTAGAAGTAACCGATAGGCTTGCCTTCCTCAGCACGATAGACGTACTCAGTACCCTGTGAGAGGACACCGCCGGGACCGTTGATATAGTGGTTCTGGTTGGCGATACGGGTTACCTCGTTCTTGTTGGTTGCAAAGTTCACACCGACATTGTAGTTGAAGTCGCTGCCGATTTTGTCGTTCCAGGTAAGAGCAAGCTCGATACCTGTATTCTTCACGTCACCACCATTGATGGCTGCAGGATTGGTACCGTAGATGGCAAGCAGGTTACCACCGATCAGCCAGTCCTTTGTGGATTTCTTATACCAGTCGAAGTTCAAACCCAAACGGCTGTTGAGGAAGCGGGCATCGAAACCGAAGTCAAGCTGCTCAGAAGTTTCCCAAGTAAGGTCGGGGTTAGGCACGATGTCTGCATAGGCACCTGTATAAGGAGTACCTGAAGTAGAAGTCAGCATATCTGAACCGAACTTGTAACCGCTGTCGTTAGCACTGCCAGACAGAGCAATTGTTGCCAGATACTGATACTTGTCGATACGGTTGTTACCGTTCTGTCCCCAAGATGCACGGATCTTGAAGAAGTCCATCCAGCTCTTGGTGCTCTCCATGAAAGGCTCATTGCTCACTACCCAACCAGCAGAAATTGAGGGGAAGACACCCCAGCGCTTGCCGTCGGTGAAGATACTTGAACCATCATAACGCAGAGTAGCGGTAGCCATATAGGTCTCATTCCAGTCCCAGCTTACACGGCCGAACCAAGAAGCGAGATACTCTTCGTCATTGGGGTTACCTGACAGAGAGGCATCAGTAGCAGCGTTAAGTTTGATGTTGGACAGCCATGCAGAATCCCAGTTCCTCAGTGTAGCGAGTTGCTCACCGTTGACAACCTTGTTGGAGCCACTCATGTTGAAACTCCAAGCGGTGCTCTGATAAGTCTGACCCACCATGGCGCTGATCTTGTGACCATTCAGAATAGGAAGATCATAGGTAAGGGTGTTCTCAACAGACCAGTTGGTGCTCAGCCAAGTGTTCTGGCTTACATTATAAGAATTCACGATAGCTGCACCTTCAGCCGGAGCACGAGGCTCTCCAAAGTTACGATAGGCACCTGATCCCCAGTTGTAGTTAAACTGTGTGCGGAATCTCAGACCCTTGATCGGCTGGATAACTGTGAAAACAGTGGCGCTGGTATTGATGTTGCGGCTCTCTGCCTTAGAGTTGAAGCCACCCTTGGAGAGGTTCTC
Organism: uncultured Prevotellaceae bacterium; assembly: GCA_902776475.1. Lineage (GTDB taxonomy): Bacteria > Bacteroidota > Bacteroidia > Bacteroidales > Bacteroidaceae > Prevotella. The sequence continues at coordinate 120,297 of CACYQD010000003.1, forward strand.
CCAGGGGTTGCTGAACATTGATGGGTTCCAACCCTGGCCATAACCAGGAGTGCCATCAATATTTTGATAAGAATAGATATCACCATTGTCAGCATACTGCGGCACGAGCGGAGAAGTCTGGAGCAAACTGTGGATATAGCTCCAGTACATACCATCCTCAGCCAGGTCGTGATTCTTGTTGTAGCCAATGGAGATGTTCTCACCGATGGTGATGGCATCGAAGTCCTTAGCCTTCAGGAGCACGTGGTCGCTGTTGATGCGGATGGTGTGGCGCTTGTAGAAAGAAGCCATATCTGCACCCATGATACCTTCGTTGCTGGTATAGGTGTAAGACATAGCAAACTTGGAACGGTCTGTACCACCAGTCAGCGTCACAGAATGGTTGTTCTGCACGGCATTCTTGTTGGTGAATACATCCCACCAGTCGGTACCTTCCCAACCTTGGCCAACCTTGGCGAGGATGTCAGCAGGAACATAATCAGACCAATTCAATGTTGAACCAGTAGTATTGAAGTTGAACTCGTCAAAGATGGTCATATACTGCTGGGCATTGAGGAGTTGTGGACGCTTGTAAGCGTTTGACCAACCGATAGCTCCATTGTAGCTGAGCTCAATCTTGCCGGCCTTACCTTGCTTGGTGGTGACGAGGATCACACCGTTGGCAGCACGGGCACCATAGATGGCAGCTGAAGCGGCGTCCTTCAAGATGTCGATGCTCTCGATGTCAGCGGGGTTGATGCCATCGAGGTTGCCACCTGCAACACCGTCGATCACATACAGAGGCTGTGCATCACCAGTGGTACCGATACCACGGATGTAAACCTTGTATCCCTTGCCAGGCTGTGCGGATGACTGGGTGATCTGCACACCAGGAGTGCTTGACTGCATAGCCTCGAGTGCGTTGGTGGTGTTCAGCTTGGCGATTTCATCACCTTTGACCTGAACAGTAGCACCAGTCACCAGTTTCTTCTTCATGGTACCGTAACCGATAACCACCACGTCATTCAGAGATGAAACGTCTTCTCTGAGGGTGACTTGGATGTTGTTACGTCCCTGCACATTGACGGTCTCAGTGACATAACCCACATAAGAGATCAACAGAGTGGCATTGCTCGAAGCCTCCACACTGAATTTACCATCGAAGTCGGTGACTGCACCAGTCTTGGCACCTTGCACTTGCACAGTTGCTCCAATAATGGGCTCACCAGCTTCATCAATTACCGTTCCTTTAACAGTCCCCTGTGCCATAGCTCCCATTGGGAACAAGCAAAGCAGGAACAGCATCATCAACGGCATTCTCATGATTTTTGTAATGCTCATAGAGTTTTTTTTTAAGTTGATAATTATTATAATTAGGTAAAAAGTTTTTTCATTGAAATGACAATTCGGTGCAAAAGTATTAAAACGCGCATAATGCGGGTTTTTTTCATGTCTCAAATCCTTTACTTTTTGTCTCATGACCTTGTTTTTTGACTTTCAAGGCCAAAGTGATACATAAAATGACTACAAAAAAGGCCGTCTCTTTCAGTGTGTTAGGCTGGATTCGCATCTTGTTCAGTCCTCTGCATCTCCTTTTTTATGATGCTTTGCAGCATATTCTGACGGCGACATGCCATACTGGCGCTTGAAGATGGTGGAGAAGTGTGACTGGTTGGTGAAGCCTACGGTATAGGCGATTTGGGTCAGGTTGATCTTGTCTTCCTTGATGAGTCTGGCGGCTTGTTCCAGACGGATGTTGCGGATGAATTCGCTGGTGGAGACACCGGTGATCTCTTTCATCTTGCGATGGAGCTGTGCACGGCTGATGCCTACATCGGAGGCCAACTTCTCCACATTGAAGTCGGAGTCGGAGAGGTTCTCGTTGACGGCTTTCATGATGCGCTCCATGAGCTGGTCGTTGTAACCGACCACATCGATGTCCTCACGGCGGTCTTTTTGTTCGAGGGCGCCGGAGAACTTGCCGCGCAACCGCCGCACGTTGTCGATGAGCTTGTCGATGAGCACATGGAGCTCCTCCATGTTGAAGGGCTTGGAGAGGAAGGCGTCAGCACCACCCCTGAATCCTTCCAGGCGGTCGCTCACCTCCGCTTTCGATGTGAGCAGGATGACGGGGATGTGGCTCACCTGCGGGTTGCTCTTGATGTTCTTCAGCAGCGACACACCGTCCATCTCGGGCATGATGACATCCGACACCACGAGGTCGTAGCGCCCTTTCAACAGGGCATCGAGGGCCTCTTTTCCGTCCTGGAAGGTGTCGATGTGATACCACGGACTGAGCTCGCTCTTGATGTAGCCCGACACTTCGTGGTCGTCATCCACCACCATGATATGCTGGTTGGTGCTGGCTTTCTTGACGACACCGCTGTCTGTCGGCATGTTTTCTTCGCCGGTTTCTATTTCCTCTGGCTTCAGATGGCTGTTGCCCAAGGGAATACGGACTTCCAGGCAGGCGCCTGTCGGACCGTCGGTGCGGTTGTAGGCTTTGATGGTGCCTCCGTGCAGTCCCACGATGGCTTTGCTGAGGTTGAGTCCGATTCCGGAGCCTTCGATATGGCTGTGCAGGGAGTCGGCACCCTGATAGAAGCGCTCGAAGAGGCGCCGGGTGTCTTCATCCTTGAAACCTTGTCCGCTGTCGATGACCTTGATCACGGCCTGGGTGTCGGTCTGCGCAAGCTGGATCTTGATCTCCCCGTTCTCTCTGACGTATTTGAAGGCGTTGGAGAGCAGGTTGGAGATGACTTTGTCGAAATTGGTGCGGTCGATCCAGACCAGCAGTTTGGGGACATCGTGCTCAAAGGAGTATTTGATGCCTCTTTGTTCTGCATTGAACTGGAAGAGGGTCTTGATGTTGGTGATGAAGGCCACGAGGTCGGTCTCCCGGCAATGCAGGTGCATCTGTTTCTTGTCGATCTTCCGCTCGTCCAGGATCTGGTTGACGAGGAGCAGCAGCCGCTGGGCATTGCGGTCAATGGTGTTGATATAGCTTTGACTCTCCTGGTCTTTTGCCGATTCCCTGAGCTTTTTCAGCGGCCCGAGAATGAGGGTCAGCGGTGAGCGGATGTCGTGGGTGGCATTGATGAGGAATCTCATCTTCTCTTCTTCATTCTCTTGCCTGCGGCGCCGCTCGATGAATTTGTGGATGGCGTATACGGCGGCGCACAGGAGGAGGGTGTAGAGCAGGTAGGCCCAGCGGGTGGAATACCAGGGATGGTCAACGATGATAGTGTAGGTCCTGACGTTCTCTGACATCGCCCCGTTGTTCTCGGCCTTGATCTGGATGACATATTTTCCTGGGTCCTGCTTGTTGAACGTGATGGCATTGACTCCCTCGTCGGTGTAAAGCCATGCTCCGCCATTGACGCGGTACATGAAACGGATATGGTCGGTGTTCTTGAAGTTGAGCAGCGAGAACTCCATGGTGAAGGTGTTGTCCTTGTAGGGAATGTGGATCTTGTCTTTCATGCAATACACCCTGCTGCCCTCCACAATGAGGTTGGTGAGATAGACATCTTCCAACGACTGGGTCTGGGTCGTCACATGGTCGGGGTTGAAGACGGTGAAGCCTTCTTCTGTGCCGAAGGCGATGAACCGGTCGCCTCTCTGCAGGAATGCTCCCTGCATATACTCATGGGTGGAAAGGCCGTCGCCGTTGATGTAACTGGTGAATTGCTGCTTCTGAGGGTTATATTGCCACAATCCGTTGGTGGTGCTGATCCACAGCCTCGACTTATGGTCGCATACGATACCGCAGATGAGCTTGTCGTTGAGCGCACTGGAGTGGGGGTAGGGGAGAAGCTGCCTTTTCGAGCGGTTGAAGAGGTACAGTCCTTCCTCGGTTCCGACCACGATGTTGCCGTCGGCATCCTCACACAGGGCGTTGACTTGACGGCGGCGCAGGAGGTCCAGTTGGCCGAGGGGTTGGAAGTCGAGGGTCTCAGGGTTCATCACGCTCAGTCCGTCGGCTGTTCCGATCCACAGCAGTCCCTTGCTGTCATACATCAGCGAGCGTATCCAGGCGTTGATGAGAAATCCCCGGCGATAGACTTTCTCCATCTCGATGACTTTCGTTTCCCCTGTCACCTTATTATATATGTAGAGTCCTTTGGAATAGACAGAGATAAAGAGGTTGTCTTTGCCGTCGTCGGCCATGCAGAAGATTTGCCCTCCTTCCACGTCAAGGGCTTTGGTGGAGGTCTCGGTGAGGTAATTGTAGCGGTAGAGCGACCTCGACGTGGCCACCCACAGTTGATCTTGCTTGTCGCGGTAGATGCTGAAAATACCGCTGGGTGACTTGAGACGGCTGATCACGCCGCCCCATTGGTTGAAGCGGTAAATGCCGTCGTTGGGCACAGCGCACAGCACCTCATTGTCGTTTCCTGTCGTGATGGAAGATACGCCTGATCCGATGGAGTGGTTCTGCCCCGAGATGCTCCAGTTGCTGAACGAGGGCTGGCGCTGGTTCATCAGGTAGAGTCCTTTCTTGTAGCAACTGATCCAGAGGTTATGGCTGCGGTCTTCCATGATGTCGTTGATCGTGGAGGTGACCAGGCTGAAACCGTCGGCATTCTCGTTGCCCAACTGTACGAGATGCTTGCTGCCGTTCCAGTCGCGCAGGATGCCGTTGTCTGAGGTTCCCACGAAGAGATTGCCCTCATGGTCTATCATGGCGCAGTTGATGGTGGCATCTCCGTTGAAGACCTGTATCTCAAAATGGGCATCACTGATTTTCTCCGTCGTATAGTCATAGAAGAGAAATCCGCTCTTGCAGGCGATCAGCATCCGGCGCTTGTCGAAGGGGATGAAATTCACCGGCGGACCTACAGGCGATGTGAAATCCTTGACCTGCACCTTGCCATCTACGATGCGGTAGCGGGAGAACAGCGTGGTGTGGTCAAGCCGCCAGAGGTCGCCTCGCTCGTCTTCCACCATCTTATGGAAATAATTGTCTTTTGAACGTTTGGAGTACAATGGATGCGGGACGATTGTCTTGTTTTTCTCGTTCAACTTGAAGACGCCGTAACCTGACGTTCCGACGAGGATCTCGCCGTTTTTCAGTTCGATGATCGAATAGACCCGGGGAGTGATGTTGCGCGGGTCGTCGCAACGGTATCTGATGAAGTTCCCTGTCTCGTAGTCATAGCGCATCAGTCCTATGGCGGTGCCGATCCACAACCGATGCTTGCTGTCCGAAAACAAACTGCAGGTGATATTGTCCTCTATGGAAGTGGAGTCATTGCGGTCGTGGTGGAAATTGGTGAAGCGATAGCCGTCAAACATGCTCAGACCATAGTCCGTGGCTACCCAGATATAGCCGAAATGATCTTGTATGGTGCAGTTGACAAGACTGCTGGGCAGTTTGCCTGATTTATACAACTGCCCATGGTCAGCGGCATTGACCGTACAGCAGAGCAATGTGCATAAAAGAATATACAGGAATTTGTATTCCTTGACGTTTTTCATGAAAGTGACATATACTGTTCAGAGGCGGTCTGTGAAGACAGATGGCCATACCTCTTCGCATATTGTTCGGCAAAGATAGATAATTTCGGTGATTTGTCCAAATTTTTCCTTCTTTTTTTGGATGAATGGTGTGTGGACCATGTCTGAATGACCCATGAGGAGCATTTTGAGGCAATAAAAACCGCCAATGGCTGATACCTCAAAAATCTATCCTGCATATTTGCTTGACGAAGGCCTCGTCTTGTCTCCCAACGAAAAAATCCAGACGGATGATTCATCGTCTGGATTATTTCGTGCGCCTGAAAGGACTCGAACCTTCACGTCGTAAGACACTAGATCCTAAGTCTAGCGCGTCTGCCAATTCCGCCACAAGCGCCTTTTGGATTTGAGCGGTGCAAATTTACAAAAAAAAACCGAACCACCAAATAACTTCTTGATTTTATTCGCATACCAACCGCCGGGCCGTTTCGATGATGGTGTCGAGACCGCGCTGGAAATCGGCATCGGTGAGACTGACCTGATAGTCGGGGGATATCCCGAACTCGGTGCACTGACCGTCGCGGTCGTACATAGGACAGGCCGAGAACCTGATGCTCCATCCGCAGGGCAACTGGCTGGAGAAGGGCATGCCGGCTCCTCCACCGGTCTTGTCGCCGATGATGATGGCGTTGGGACAGCATTTCATGTATTTCACAAACTCATTGGCAGCGCTGTACACACCGCGGTTGGTGAGCACGGCCACCCGCTTCTGCCATCTGACGCCCTTGGAGGGCTTGAGCACTTGTTTCTCCTTGGCAGAGAAGTCATTGTGCCCCTTGCCGGTCTTGTGGCACATATAACCCACATGGAGCTCCTGGTTGGTGAAACGGGCGGCGAAGGCCTCCGCCGAACTGACCAAGCCGCCGCCGTTGTCGCGGATGTCGATAATGAGACCGCGGCAGGGGGCCAGGGTGGTGAGCATGTCATCGAGGTTGCCCGCGCCGAGGTCGTTGCCGAAACTGGCATAGCGCACGTATCCCACATTGTCGTCAAGCACACGGTAACTCATGCCGTTGCTCAGATGGTAGTCAGTGCCTAAATAGCGGCGCAGCAAGGTGTCGCTCACGTTGGCGGGATAGTCTTCCTGCCAGCTCCATTCCCGTCCGGTGTCAAACGAGGTGAAAATGTTGACATGGCCGTCACGGAGTTCGGAAAGCATCTCGCTGAGCACTTCAAACAGCTGCACGCGTGTCATGTCGTCATCCACACGGTTGGCATAGCGGACGTGCACCTCGTCCCAGTCCAGTCCGATGGTCTCTTTCTTGTAGTCGAGGAAACAGTAGTGCTCGTCGATGATGCGCCAGAGGGCCTCGAGGTTGCCTCGCGGACTGTCGGGGAATTCTTCCTCATCGACACAGGAGGTGAACAGCGCAAACGAACTGGCTGCCAGGAGACAGGCGGCCGCCATGCCCGACAGGAATGACCGGTGGGAGAAGAGGTGGGTGGATGTTCTCATTTGATGGTCTTGGTTTTGAAGTGCCTGACAAATCCGATGAGCAGGGCGTGGGTGTAGAAATGCTGTTTCAGCCCGTTCATTTTGGCCTGCTGGATGTCGCAGAGATATCCGATGCGGAGAGTGGTGCCCCATATCCTCGTGTCCAAGGTCAGCATGTTGCGCATCGAGGGGGCGGAGAAGGGGGTGGTCACCACGGCGTTGTGCTCATAGTTGCCACGGGAGAAGATCTCATAGTAGGATTGGCCGTAGTTGGGACTGAACATCAGTCCGACCAGGGGGACGGAACATTCGTAGCGGGCACTGAAAGGCTTCTTCCACAGTTTGAACCGGTAGGTGGCGGAGGCTGACGGACCCAACTGCATCGAGAGGCGCAACTGGGCGGGGTTGTTCTGGTTGCGGGCACTGAAGGTGCCGCCGATGCTGAAGTCGGCCATGCCGCCAAGGGTGATTCCCAAGCGGTCGGCAGACAGCTGCCAGCTCCGCTGCAACACATAGGTGAGGGAATACAGGCCGGTCATCAGGGTGCCGTCGTCCGCACGGTCGCTGCCTTCTCCTATGATGCCTTGGTGCATGATCTCCTGCGACCATTTGTCGCCGGGCACCTCGCGGATGGTGTGTGAGATATAGCGAATGTCGGCGCCTTTGTATTTCTCGGGCGAGAGGTAGGTGTCGAGCATGTTGATGCTCCCCAGTCCGATCATCTTGGTGTTGGTCACCAATCTGTCGGGCGTGTCGGTGTCCTGGCCGCAGGTCCTGAGCGACGGCCACCACGAGATGACCGCCATAAGCAGGACGGCCACCACGTGGGAGGGGCGGTGATGGATCGGCTTACATGTCATCGTCGTCGAATTGCAGGAATTGTTGGCCGGTCAGTTCGGTGATGATATCTTGCTCGCTCTTGTCCTTGTCAGGGTCGAGGTTCTCGGGTTCCTCGGCTTCGTTTTGCTCCTGTGCCTCTTCCTCCGGGAGGTCGGTCTTCGTCGGTTCAAGTTCCTCCACCGAATCGATATGGAGGGTGGTGATGCGCTTGCCGCGGGCCTTGAAGCCTTTCACGGCGATGAAACTCTCGGCATCGATGACCATGGGCTCCCGGCCGGCGTCGCTGCCGCCGAAATTGACCTGGATGCGGGGATAGGGCTGGCAGGTGAGCAGCAACTCACGGCTGTCGGGGTTGTCGCCCAGATAGTTCTGGTGGCGCTTGGTGCCTTCCATCTTGAAGCGTTTCAGATAGGGGAAGCCTTGCTGGTCGGCATCGAAGAGCACGCAGCTCCACACCTTCTCCGGCTTCCATTTCTCGACGATGCGGACATTCGACTCATAGTGGTTGTTGGTGTCGAAATTGCTCAGGTAGAACTCGCCGTTGTCGAGCACCACGAGGATGGAGTCGCTTTCATTGAACTCGCCGAGCAACTGTCCGTGCTCGTCGTAGTTGAGACGGTTGACGTCGGGATCCCACCACACCTTGCGGCCGCCCAGCGTACTGTGGCCGTGGCTCTTGAGGGCGATGCGGTGGATGGGGTATTTCGTGAGCAGGTTGCCCTTGCTGCCGCGCCCCTTGATCAGGATGTCGGAGAAGTCGCGTTCCAGGAAGATCTTCTTGATCTTCGGATTGGGGTCGAGGGTCACTTTGATCAGTTCGGCCTCACCATTGGGGTTGCAGGTGAAATACACCACCCTCGAACCTGGTGTGCCCTGGGTCAGGTCGTATTCCTTCTCACGGGCCAGACTGGTCACGTTGAAGCGCTTCATATAGTAGCTGCCGCGCTTGCCGTCACGATACACCACGTTGTAGATGGTGCGGGTGTCGTTCTTCTTGAACACCTGCACATGGAGGATGTTCTTGCCCACAAAAATCTTCTCGGCCACCTTCACCACCTTGTACTTGCCGTCGCGGTAGAAGACGATGATGTCGTCGATGTCGGAGCAGTTGCACACAAACTCGTCCTTCTTCAGTCCTGTGCCGATGAAACCGTCGTTGCGGTTGATGTAGAGTTTCTGGTTGGCTTCCACCACCTTGGAGGCCACGATGGTGTCGAAACTCTTGATCTCGGTCAGACGGGGGTGCTGGTCGCCGTATTTGTCGAGGATGAACTGATACCACTTGATGGTATAATCGACGAGGTGCTCCAGGTCGTGGTTGATCTGGTCGATCTCTGCCTTGATGCGCAGGATGAGGTCGTCGGCCTTGTCTTTGTTGAATTTCAGGATGCGCTGCATCTTGATTTCCATCAGCCGCAGGATATCTTCCTTGGTCACCTCTCGGATGAATTGGGGATAGAAGGGGGTCAGGCGCTCATCGACATAGGCGCAGGCGGCATCCATGTCGGGGGCGTTCTCAAACGGACGTCCTTTGTAGATGCGCTCCTCGATGAAGATCTTTTCCAAGGAGGCGAAGTGCAACTGCTCGAGCAGCTCGCCCTTGCGGATCTCCAGTTCTTGGCGCAACAGGTCCTTGGTGTGGTCGGTGGAGTAGCGGAGCAGGTCGCTCACCGTGAGGAACATCGGTTTCTTATCGACAATCACACAACAGTTGGGGGCGATGTTGATCTCGCAGTCGGTGAAGGCATACAGGGCGTCGATGGTCTTGTCGGACGACACGCCGGGGGCGAGATGCACGAGGATCTCCACCTCGGCGGCAGTGTTGTCATCCACCTTCTTCACCTTGATCTTGTTTCGCTCAATGGCCTTGAGAATGGAGTCGATGAGCGTGGTCGTGGTCTTGCTGTAGGGAATCTCGCGGATGACGAGGGTCTTGGTGTCCAACTTCTCGATCTTGGCGCGCACGCGCAGGCCGCCGCCGCGCTGACCGTCGTTGTAGCGGCTCACGTCGATGGCTCCCCCTGTGGGGAAATCGGGGTAGAGGTGGAACTCCTCGCCGCGGAGGTAACTGATCGACGCCTCGCACAACTCACAGAAGTTGTGGGGCAGAATCTTGGAGGTGAGGCCTACGGCGATGCCCTCGGTGCCCTGGGCCAACAGCAACGGGAATTTCACGGGCAGGGCAATCGGCTCCTTGTTGCGGCCGTCATAACTCATCTGCCATTCCGTGGTCTTGGGATTGAAGACGGTGTCGAGGGCAAATTTCGACAGCTTGGCCTCGATGTATCGGGGTGCGGCGGCACGGTCGCCGGTGAGGATGTTGCCCCAGTTGCCCTGGGTGTCCACGAGCAGGTCTTTCTGGCCGATCTGCACCAGGGCGTCGCCGATGGAGGCGTCGCCGTGGGGGTGAAACTGCATGGTGTGACCCACGATGTTGGCCACCTTGTTGAAGCGCCCGTCATCCATGCGCTTCATCGAGTGGAGGATGCGGCGCTGCACGGGTTTCAGTCCGTCGTCGATCTTGGGCACCGCCCGCTCGAGGATCACGTAGGAGGCATAGTCGAGAAACCAGTTCTGATACATGCCGCTGAGGTGATGCACGGCAGAGGCATCGAAACGGTTGGCCGGCTTGTAGTCGGAATGCCGGTCTTCTTCCAGATCGTCATCCTCCTGCACGTCAGCGTCTTCCTCCTGCTGGCCGTCGGTCTCCTGCACATCAGGCTCTCCTTCCTGCTGGCCGTCATCCTTCTGCACATCAGGCTCTCCACCCTGTGATGCGTCTTCCTGATCAAGTATTTCGTCGTCTTTCTTCTCGTCGTCTTTCATAATTTCCAATCTATTTGTTGTGATGGCGTGGCAAATGGCTATTTGCCTGCAAAAGTAACAAAAAAAATGTTATTTATCGGGCATTTGCTCAAAAATTCCCTATCTTTTATTATCTTTGCACCTTGAATTAGAAAATTGCTGAATGTAATATTGATTATGGCACAAGAAGATGTATTCAAAAAAATCGTAAGTCATTGCAAGGAATATGGTTTCGTTTTCCCCAGCAGCGACATCTACGACGGTTTGGCCGCTGTCTATGACTACGGCCAGAATGGTGTGGAACTGAAAAACAACATCAAGGAATATTGGTGGAAGAGCATGGTGCTCCTGCATGAGAATATCGTGGGCATCGACTCCGCCATATTCATGCACCCCACAATATGGAAGGCTTCCGGACACGTGGATGCCTTCAACGACCCCCTGATCGACAACCGCGACTCCAAGAAGCGCTACCGCGCCGACGTGCTCATCGAGGACCAGATGGCCAAATACGATGAGAAGATCGACAAGGAGGTGGAGAAAGCCCGCAAGCGCTTCGGAGAGGCTTTCGACGAGCAGAAATTCCGTGAGACCAATCCCCGCGTGCTGGAGAACGCCAGCAAGCGCGACGCTTTGCACAAGCGCTTCACGGAGGCCATGCAGGGACCGGACCTGGAGGAGCTCAAGCAGATCATCCTCGACGAGGGTATCATCGATCCCATCAGCGGCACCAAGAACTGGACCGACGTGCGCCAGTTCAACCTGATGTTCTCCACGGAGATGGGTTCGGTGTCGGATGCCGCCAACAAGATTTACCTGCGCCCGGAGACGGCTCAGGGCATCTTTGTCAATTACCTCAACGTGCAGAAGACCGGCCGCATGAAGATTCCTTTCGGCATCGCTCAGATCGGCAAGGCTTTCCGCAACGAGATCGTGGCCAGACAGTTCATCTTCCGCATGAGGGAGTTTGAGCAGATGGAGATGCAGTTCTTCGTCAAGCCGGGCACCGAACTGGAGTGGTTCCCGAAGTGGAAGGCCACGCGCATGGCCTGGCACCAGGCCCTGGGATTCGGCGCAGAAAACTACCGCTTCCACGACCACGACAAACTGGCTCACTATGCCAACGCAGCCACCGACATCGAGTTCAAGATGCCATTCGGCTTCAAGGAGGTGGAGGGTATCCACAGCCGCACCAACTTCGACCTCTCACAGCATGAGAAATACAGCGGCCGCAGCATCAAGTACTTCGACCCGCAGTCGAACGAGAGCTATACTCCGTTTGTCATCGAGACTTCCATCGGCGTGGACCGTATGTTCCTCTCGGTGATGTGCCACTCCTATGAGGAGGAGAAACTGGAGAACGGCGAGACACGCGTGGTGCTCAAACTGCCTGCAGCCTTGGCTCCTGTCAAACTCGCTGTGCTGCCTCTGGTGCGCAAGGACGGACTTCCAGAGAAGGCCCGTGAGATCATCGACAACCTGCGCTTCCATTTCAACTGCCAGTATGACGAGAAAGACACCATCGGCAAGCGCTACCGCCGCCAGGATGCCATCGGCACACCTTACTGCGTGACAGTGGATTACGACACGCTGAATGACAACACGGTGACTCTCCGTTTCCGCGACACCATGCAGCAGGAGCGGGTGAGCATCGACCAGCTCAACAGCATCATCGAAGACAAGGTGAGCATCGCCAGCTTGCTCAAGAAACTGCAATAATGAGACAGCACGCATACATAGCATCCTTCCTGACCCTCCTGGCCACCGTCTTCTGCCTCACTTCGTGCAAGGAGACTGACGACACCGTGGAGGAATATCCGGACTGGCAGCAGAAGAACGAGGCCTTTTTCAGTGCGAAATACAATGCCGCCAAACAGGCCATCGCCTCTGGCGACACGTCATGGAAGATTTTCAAATCTTATGCCCGCGACAGTTCCACACCGGGTTCTGCCACCGACTATATCGTCGTCAAGGTGCTCCGCGAAGGCACCGGCAGCGGTGCTCCGCTCTTCACCGACACGGTGAGGACGCATTACCGCGGACAATTGCTGGCTTCTGCCACCCATGTCGACAGCAGCGACCGTGAGTTGGGCTATGTCTTCGACTCGTCATGGAGCACAAACAGCTTTGACGAACGGATCTTCGTGCCCGCCAAATTTGCTGTCGCCGACGTCGTCGATGGCTTCTCCACGGCTCTGCAGCACATGCGCATCGGCGACAGATGGAAGGTGTATATCCCTTATCAGTTGGGCTACGGCACGAATGCCAACGGTTCTATTCCTGCCTACAGTACCCTGATCTTCGACATGGCTCTTGCCGCCTATTACCATCCGGGCAAGAAAGTTCCCGACTGGTCGGCCAATGAGATGCAAATCTGGGAAGAACCCTGATACCTGAGTTTATATATAAGAATATGTGCGTAGGTCCCCATCCGCTCATCAGAGCAGGGTGGGGATTTTTGGTTTGCTGGGCATGAATGTCAGCTGACGGGTGTAAGTCGCTAAAAAGCCCTAATCGCGATTCCATTTCGCCAACCGGAACTGGTGGCGATAGACGAGGCTGGCAAGACCGAGATAGAAGGCGGCCTGGATCCAGAGGATGCGGATTTCGGGCAGGATCTGGTCAAAAGAGGCTCCCATGGTGTTGACGCGGATGTAAGCACGTACACCAAAGGTACTGGGGAAAAGCCACGACACACCCTGCCAGGCAGCGGGAATGTTTGACTGTGGCCATGAAACACCTGTCAGGAAGAGCAGGGGAATGGATACGAAGACCATCAGCAACATGACGTTCTCACGGTAGCGCACGAGACAGGAGACGGTCATGCCGAAGAAGATGCAGGCCAGGATGTAGGGTATCATCATCAACAGCAGATCCCATCGATTGGCCAGATGCGGGAAGGAGAACATCCTTGGAACGGCCAACGCCAGGTATGCACCGGTTACGGCGGCTATCATGGCATAGCACAAGGCCTTGCCCCACACGATGCGGTAGGCACCGCGGTAATGCGGGTCGTCATTGGGAATGAGCATGCCGTTGCGGTTGCGCTCACGGGCCGTACCGGCCGACATGCCGATGCCGAGGGCAAGCGTTTGCTGCAGGATGAGCATCAGCACGGCGGGCAACACACAGGATCCGTAACCACCGGTGGGATTGAACATGGTCACGTCGTCGACGGCTAAGGGCTGTACGGTGATCTCATCCTCCCGTTTGGAGTAGTTGCCTGCTTTCTTGATGTTCAGGCCCGCACCGAGGCGCATGGCCTCGACCATGGCGGTCTGATAGACGGCTTTGTAGGCAAGCATCAGCGACATATCGCAATAAACGCTGACGGTGCTCTGCTCACCGCGGTTGATGCGGGAGGAGAAATCGTTCGGGATGAGGTAGATGCCCTTCACGAGTTGGCGGCTGACGAGGGAACGGGCTTCGTCAAGATCCTCGGCGTAAAAGAGCACGCGGACATCGGGCGACGCGTCACAGTCGCGGACGAACTGCCGCGAGAGTTTGGTGTGCGATTGATCGACAACGACCACCGGCACCTCATGCACCGCCTCATTGTTATAGATCCATGAATAAAGCAACGGATAACCCAGCGGCACGATGACAAGGAATATCGCCACGCCCTCGTCGCGGAGGATCTGCCGCATCTCCTGCCACCAGATGTAGAGTACGTCGGATAGGCTTTCTTTGAATTTATGGAATATAGACATAGTTGAGCATTGCGTTTTTTACTTTTCGGAGTACGAACCAAGGCAGCAGGGTAAAGCCCACAAGCGCCACGAGGTGGAACCAGGCGTCGATGACGGGAAAACCGTTGAGCACAGTCACTTGGTAGAGCATGAAGTAGTGGCGCAAGGGGAAAAGCCAAGACAATGCCTGCAACGGTGGGTCCATACCCATAACCGGGAAGGCCGAACCGCACATCGAGATGCTGAGAACCGACCACAGCGAGCAGATACTCATGGACATGCGCATGGAGGGCATCAATCCGAAGGCGAAAATGCCGAAGCCGAGTGAGGCGATGACTTCCAGGAAACTGAGCCGCATGATGCTCCAGACTCCACCGAGCCGTGGGAAGTCGAGTTCGACATAAATATAATAGTGGAAGAAGAAAATCACGAGTAGGAACACGAGCGTGTGGATGATAAACTTGCCGAGGATGGCCACGAAGATGTTGCCGTTGGCACTGGCAATCCACTCCTTGCCCGTATCAAACTTCAGTTCCATGCCGAGGGAGTAGGCCGAGAGCAGCGACATGAAGAGCATCATGATGCCTGGCACGAAGACAGTGGTCAGGCTGTAATTGTAACTGCCCTCTGGGTTGGCGATCTGGTGGGCATCGATGGTCACAGGCTGCAGGGCGGCCTTGATCTGCCCAGGCGTGGCTCCTTTGGCCCTCAGGGTCGCCTGCCCCACGGCGGCCGAACCGAGTGTGCCGAGTGTCTTCAAATCCTTCATGGCCATCGAACCTGCTGTCATACATGTCATCGTGTAGTAGTATGAGATCTTCGGCTGACGGCCTGCGAGGAGTTTCGCCATCGTACCCTTCGGGATGTAGAGATAGGCATAGATCTTGTTCTCCTGCATGGCATTGCGGGCCTCGGTGATGTTGGCGAAGTGATAAGCCACGCGCGAACTCTGCATGGCATCGAGGTTGCGCACGAGTCCGCGTGACATCGAACTGTCATCCAGGTCCACCACCCCGATGGGAAGGTCCTTCGGCACTCCTTCGTCGAGCAACGTGGTGAAGAAGAACATCGTCATCACAGGAAATACCACCATGCAGAACGCATAGATGGGGTTTCCCTTCAGGATGCGGAGTTCACGCAGTGCGATATTGAGGATTCGAGAAATATTTTTCATCAACTTCTCAATTTTCAATTTTCAATCTTTAATCTTCAATTGTCAATCTTCAATCTCCAATTTTCAATCTTCAATCTTCAATTTTCAATCTTCAATTTTCAATCTTCAATCTTCAATCTTCAATTTTCAATCTTCAATTTTCAATCTTCAATCTTCAATCTTCAATTTTCAATTTTCAATCTTCAATTTCCAATCCTATTTTTTCAGTATCACCGACATGCCTGGGCGAACGCCATCAAGCTTCTTTAAGGGGCGTGCCCTCACCTCGAAAGTCTTCTGGTCATACTCTCCATTGGCTTTCGTGGCCTTCCACACGGCAAAGGAGCCCTTGTCCTTCATGTAGTATACCTTCATCTTCACTTCCTTGTCAAGCGCCGGGATGGACACCGTTATTTCCGAACCCACGGCCATTCCGTTCAACTGGTCCTCGCGGATGTTGAAGGTGGCCCATTGGTCGTCCATCATTGAGATGGTCATGATGGGTGTGCCGGTTCCCACCAGTTCACCCACCTTGGGATAGACCTCACTGACTTCTCCGTCCATCTGGGCAGTCTGAGTGGTCTCGTTGATATAGCTGTTCACTTCCATGACGGCTCCGCTGGCCTGACTGACTTGTGCCGAACTTGCCTTCCGTTCTTCCTGGCGTGCCCCGTTGCGGGCCATATCATACTGGCTTTGGGCCGCCTTCACCTGAGCTTCAGTGGCTTTCACGGCAGCCTGAGCCTCGTCACGCTTCTGAGCGGTCACCACGCCCTCGTTGAAGAGGTTGTTGACGCGCTCGTAGGTTTTGCGGGCGATTTCGTTGGCTGCCTTGGCCTGCTGGAGGAGTTCGAAGGCACCGCGTATCGTTTCCTCGCGTGCCCCATTGTCGGCCATCTCATGCATGGCTGATGCAGCGTTGCGCGCGCTCTCGGCCTGCACCTTCTTGGCCCGCACTTCCGGCGCGTCGATGATGGCGAGAATATCTCCTTTGTGCACGATATCTCCCTCCTTCGCACGGAGCTCGACGATACGGCCTGGCACCTTGCTCGATACACGGTATTCATCTACTTCCATCTGTCCCTGGATGATATCCGGGTCACGGTCCAGGGCGAGGAAACCGATAAGGGCCACGATGATGACTACAATTGAAAAGCCTGCAATGGCGAGCAGGATGTTGTTGTGTTGTTTTTTTGCCTGGTCTGACATGTTTTCTGGATTATAATTGTCCCAAGGCTTTGCGCAAGCCTATCAGGGAGAGTTGAACTTCTATTTCTGCATCGATTTTCTGAGTGTGGGCGGACTCCCAGGCGGTCTGGGCGGCCATCACGTCGGAGAGGCTCATCACACCCTCACGAAAGCCAAGAGAGGCACAGCGGAGGTTCTCCTCAGCGCTGCTCACATGTTTTGTCGACAGTTCCAAACGGCGATAGGCCTCGCGCACCTTGAAACGCTCCTGTTCCACTTGGAGGTTGATCTTCTCCTCCAAGTCGCTGCGCTCGAGCTTGGCTATCGTCGTGGCGGCACGTGTGGCGGCGAGCTTGTAACGCCCGTCGTTCCAATCCCACAAGGGCATGCGGACCATCACGCCCACATTCCATACCCCGGAGAATTTCCGCTCGAAACCATTGAAGGTGTTGGGGTTGGATATCAGATAGCCGCCTGTCAGGGCCACCTGGGGACGGAAATGGGTGGCGGTGACGACGCGCTGGGCCTGCTCAGAGATGTCGATGGTGGTCTGCAGCAGGCGCAGTTCCGGACGGTCTATGGTCGATGTGCCTTCGGTGGGCATCTGGCCTGTGGCGGAAGCGAGTTCCTTTCCCTCGTCTGAAAGGGTGAACTCGGTGTCCATGGGAAGGCCGCAGAGCTGGCAGAGGAGCATCTTGACCAAGGCCAGGTTGTCATCGACCCGCATTTTGGCCATCTCTGCCTCGTTGACGCGGACGTCCACGTTCAAACCGTCAGCACGGACGGCGACACCCTCGTTGATCATCTTATACACATCATCATGAAGCTTTGTTACCAGGTCGAGGAAGCTCTCGGCCAATTTCTGTTTCTGGCGGAGAGACACCACCAGCCAATAGGTGGCGTCAATCTCGTATAGGACCTTCTGCTGCAGCATGTCATAGTTGTCGTCGGCCATGTTGGCTTTCAGTTCGGCCACACGGTTCAGGGCTTTGATGCTGCCGCCCATGTACAGGGGCTGGGTCAGCATCACCGCACCTGCGAACATGTTGCGGTTGTTGGTGCGGAAAGCTTGGCGGATGGTGGATCCCAGGTCATCGCCCATGGTGGCAAGCGATGATGAGAGCACGCCCATCTGCTGCCCCAGTCGCTGGGCCATCTGAGGGGTGATGGTGCCGTCCTGAACCATCGTGCTGATGATGTCGGTCACACTTGCTCCCATTCCCGTCACGGCATTGGTGCCCAGATGATTCAGCGCATCTTTCTGCGAGTTGTTCAGTATCGACACCTCCTTGCTCATCAGCTCATAACCTGCCATGGCGTCCACATGGGGCAGATATTTTGTCTTGGCTGACTTCACATTGTAGGAGGCCATCTCCTTTTGGCTGCGGGCCACGCTGAGTTGCTTGTTGTTGGTGATGGCCAGCCGGCGGCAAGAGTCGAGTGTGAGCACCCGCTGGGCACTGATGGTCAGCGGCAAGAGGACAAGAAGGCTACACGCAAGGAGCCTCGTCCTCTTTTGGAAAAAGATTGAAACAATTGATTCCTTTCTCATTTATGATGTCGTTTTATTTTAGAATTCAAATCCAAGATTCACGAAAATATGCGCTTTTCTTGTGCGGTTGCTGTAACCAATCGAGGCACCGATAGGCCCGAACATCGTGTTGAGGTAGTAGGAGGCCTGGCAACCTAACAGTGTCTTGTGGTCGAACAGTTCTCCCAGGCGGTTTGAATGTTGGGCACCGGTCAACTTGAGCAGCATATAGTGGTTGGTTCCCATCCGCAATTGTGCCTGCAGTTGGGTGGCGATGAAATGATGGTCCACATATTCTATATTGCCGACTCCTGCGAAGGGCATCTGCTGCTCCACATAGTGTCCGAACCAGTCACCACCAATCGTGTTTCCGAAAACGGGCGGTGTGACGGAACCGAAAAGCAATCGGCCGTAGAACATCGGCTGGAGGGTGAGGCGGTCGGCGAAGGTGAAGGACTTGCGCCAGTTGGCGTTGACATCGCTCATGCCTGTCTGACCGTCGAGTTTGGCGAAATTGTCGGTCATATAGGAGTATTCCGCCTTGAAACGTGCGCCGCGTGTGGGGAAGTACCAGTTGTCCTCGCTGTTGTAGTCCAGTTTGGCGCGATAGCTGTAGAAGTGCTCGTTGTCAAGCTCTACCTTCATGGATTGCGATGACTCCAACTTGTTGCGGTAGTGCATGTAATCCCATCTCACTCCCATTTGGAGGTTGAAGTGCCTGAGGTTGAGGTTGATGGGGGTCACCTCGGCCTGGAATTGGTTATAGAGGATGTTGTAGTCCAGGTCGCCCTTGACATAGATGTCCACGTCGTTACGCCGGAAGGTGTAGCTGATCATGGGACAGGTGAAGAATCTGGGATGGACGGTAAGTTCGCCTTTTGCCACCATGCGCTTGCCCAACCTGAGCATGGCGTCGAAGTTCATCGGCACAGATGCCTTGATGGGAAAGTCGGCACCCAGTTGCACGGCTGCATGTTCCTCGGAGTCATAGCGTAATCCCACATGGGCCTGGCTGGTCTTGCGGTTACCTGCAGTGAGTATGACCCGCACACCGTCTCCGTCGGGCTCCAGCCGGCACTCGGCGGTCTGGTAGAATAAGTCCATACGTATGGTGGTGGTGAGCTGTTGCTGGATGTTGGCGTCTATGCTGTCGTACCTGAGCGGGGAGGACAGATCAATCATGTGGCGAGGCAGGTCCGTGGCCTTTTTGGGCTTTTTCTTGCCTATGCGGAACTTCTGGCGCAGGAAGCGCTCGTCCTGCGGCGTCATGTTCTCGAAGATGTATTCCGTGACGGGTTTCTTTTCCGTCATCACCTTCGGGTTTTGGGGATAATGGAGGGGAGGTATGAAGGAGTCATCGATGCCGATGCGCTGCTTGAGCGCCTTCAGCTCGTCCCAGTGTTTCATGGCTTCCTCTTCGCCCCGGCGGATGAGCGTGTCGATGGCGGTGAGTGAGAAACTGGCGGCGTTGTATCCTTTCGTGTCCACCTGCACATGCACATCGGTGATGGCCAGGTTCTCGTCATACTTGTTCTTGCAGTTCACGTCGATGATTTGGCTGAGGATGCTCATCGTGCGCCCCATGTCATCGGCTATCTTCGGGTCTCCCTGCACCGTGACGCCGATGATGATGTCGGCACCCATCTCACGGGCGATGTCGGCGGGATAGTTGTTGCGCAGACCACCGTCCACCAGCACCTTGTCTCCGATTCTCACGGGCGAGAAGGCTGCAGGAATGGCCATTGAGGCACGCATGGCCTGCGGCAACCGTCCGCTGTGGAAATCCACCTCTGAGTTATCGATGACGTTCGTGGCCACGCAGGCGAATGGGATGGGCAGGTCTTTGGAGAAGTCGAGAGAGTCGGTAAAGCCCACGCACAGTTGCTGGAACAACTCTGCCAGGTTCTTGCCCTGGATGATGCCTCCGTCGTTGTAGTTGCGCTTGCCGAGGGTGATGCCTCGGGTGAAGACGTATGTGTTTTGCTTCTTGCGGTCGGAGAGACTTTGCTTTGACATGTCCTCCTTGTCGGTGATGACATAGCTCCAGTCCTGCACCCGCACCATCGAGTCGAGCGAATTGGCATTGTAGCCGATGGAATAGAGACCGCCGATGATGCTGCCCATTGACGTACCGGTGACGATGTCGATGGGGATGCCGGCACGCTCCAGCACTTTCAGTGCCCCGATGTGTGCCATGCCCTTCGCACCGCCGCCACTCAAGACGACGGCGACCTTTTTCCTATGGAGAGCCGTACTGTCTTTCTGCTGGGCTCTCACTATGCCGCACATCAGAATAACTGATAATAAGATGACTGTTTTTTTCATTTCCTGGCGATAGCGTTCGTTTAACCACTCATTTGACTTGATGATGTCGTTCTGTTCGGCAAAGATACGATTTTTTATTGAAATAGTTTCAGTTTTGCTGGAAAAGAGGTGTTGGGGGTGTTAGGAATCTGCTGATAGAAACGCTCCCTCCATGTGCAGGAGTTCTTCATGGACGAGATAGGTGAGGGCGGCGTCGAGTGCCGCCTTGGGCAACTGCAAGGCGTGCAGCTCGGAGATGTGGTGGCGGCGGTGGTCGCTCAGCAGGGTGAGGATCCGCTCACGGGCCTGCTCTGTTGACAGTGAGGAAGGATGCTCCTCGTGGGAGAGGCAGACATCACATTGTCCGCAGTCGGTGGTGGTGTGCTCGCCGAAGTATCTGAGGAGTTGCCGGCTGCGGCACACGGTATCGTTGGTCGCATAATCGACCATGCTCCTGATGCGGTCCTCATAACTCTGTTTGCGGTCCTCATACACCTCGGGCGTGATGAGCAACTTGCACCCGTCTTCGCGGCGCTGGGTATAGCACACGGCGGGCAACTTCCGCCGGGGGATGAAACTGACGATGCGCCGGCGGTTGAGCTCTTTCAGGATCTGATACACGGCATCGGTCTCCAGGCCTGATTTCAGGGCTATCGCTCCCTCGTCGATGAAACTGTAGTCGGAGAACAGTCCGCCATAGAGGCGCAGCACGGCATCGATGACGGCTTCCTCGCCGGGGGTGGTGCGCTCTAGGAGGTAGAGCTGGTCGCGCTCCAGCATGAACCTCAGGCGGGCGTTGTTTTCGGGGTCGGTGTCATATTCGAGGTAACCGGCCCGCTGCAGGATCTTCAGCGAGGCATCGACGTGGATGCTGAAATGATGGAAGGCCCGGCAGAATTTGTCGATGTCAAACTCCATGGTGCGGCCTTCGCTGCTGCCCACGCCCACTTGGAAGAAGTCGGCCAGGTCGTCATAGACTTTCCGGATATAATCCTTCTCGGGAAAGGTGTCGGGGATGCGCTTGTGGAGTTTCCGCTTGTCGGAGGAGTTGTAGAGCAATACGGCATAGGCTTTCTCGCCGTCGCGGCCCGCACGCCCCGCCTCCTGGAAATAGGCTTCGGGGGAGTCGGGACAGTCGATGTGGACGACGGTGCGCACGTCGGGCTTGTCAATGCCCATGCCGAAGGCATTGGTGGCCACGATCACCCTTACCTTGCCGGCCTGCCAGTCTTTCTGGCGCTGGTCCTTGACCGAGGGTTCCAGACCGGCATGGTAGAATGTCGAGGGGATGCCGTTGACGTTCAGCCAGTCGGAGATTTCCTTCGAACGCTTGCGGCTTCTGACATAGACGATGCTGCTGCCTCCGACCGTTTGCAGCACATGGAGCAGTTCCGCCATCTTGTCGCTGGCGTCCCTGACGATATAGGCCAGGTTCTTGCGCTCAAAACTCATCCTGAAGACCCGTTTCTCGGCGAAGCCCAACCGTTCCTGGATGTCATCGACCACCTGCGGGGTGGCGGTGGCCGTGAGGGCGAGGATGGGCACGTCGGGATGGATGTTGCGGATCTCGGCGATCTTCAGGTAGGATGGACGGAAGTCATACCCCCACTGACTGATGCAGTGGGCTTCATCGACCGTGATGAAACTCACCTTGATATGGCGCAGTTTGACTTGGAAAAAGGGAGAGGAAAGCCGTTCGGGCGAAACATACAGGATATTGACGCCGCCGAAAACGGCGTTGTCGAGGGTGGTGACAATCTCGCTGTGGGACATGCCCGAATAGATGGCTGAGGCCAGGATGCCCTTGGCGCGCAGGTGTGCCACCTGGTCTTTCATGAGCGCGATGAGCGGGGTCACCACCAGACAGACACCCTCTTGCAACAGGGCCGGCACCTGGAAGGTGATGCTCTTGCCGCCGCCCGTGGGCATGAGTCCCAAGGTGTCATGCCCGCTGGAGATGCTCTCGATGATGTCGCGCTGAATGCCCCGGAAGTCGTCGTAACCCCAGTATTGGCGCAGGATCTGCTGGTATCTGTCCATCAGCGACCGCCTCCTTCCGCTTATTTGCTCTCTGTCTCGTCTTCCTCGGCCTCGCGGATGTCCTCTATCTGCAACTGCACGCTGCCGTGCTTGTAGATGTTCTCCTCAAGGGTATAAACGATGTCGAAACTGCGCTTCGACTTGATGTAGCGGGCAGAGGCGCTCTGGCCGAAGGCGATGCCGTTCATCACATGGCTTGACTTGGAGTCAACCAATTCGAGTTTGATGTGCTCCTGGTCACGGCCCACCACCTTGCTGGTGCCGAAGTCGTAGACTCCGACGGTGCAGAAATGGGGCTTCTCGTTGCCGGGTCCGAAGGGCGCAAACTTCTTCAGGTCGTTGAAGAGGCGCTTGGAGGCAATGTCACGGAAGTCGATCATGGTGTCGATGTTCAGGATGGCCTCGGTCTGCTCGGGCTGAATGTGCTCCTCCACGTATTTCTGGAAACGCTGCTGGAATTTCTTGACGTCATCCCAGCGGAGCGTGAGGCCTGCCGCATAGGTGTGGCCGCCGAAGTTGAGCAGCAGGTCACGGCAGTGCTTGATGGCGGAATAGACATCGAAACCGGCCACGCTGCGGGCCGATCCGGTGGCGAGGTTCTCGTCGCGCGTGAGCACCACGGTAGGCCGGAAATAGATTTCCGTCAGGCGTGAGGCCACGATGCCGATGACGCCTTTCTTCCAGTTCTCGTCATAGAGCACGATGCTGGAGTGGTGCTTCTGGCTCTCCAACTTGGCCACGATCTGGTTGGCTTCCTCGGTCATCTGCTTGTCGATGTCCTTGCGCTTGTCGTTGTACTCGTTGATGTGACGGGCCTTGCTCAGCGCTGAGGCGAAGTCGCGCTCGATGAGCAGATCGACACTCTCCTTGCCGTTCTCCATGCGGCCCGACGCATTGATGCGCGGCCCGATCTTGAAGACGATGTCGCTCATGGAGATGTCGCGGCCGCTCAGTCCGCAGATGTCGATGATGGCCTTCAACCCGATGCTCGGGTTCTGGTTGAGCTGCTTCAGACCATGGAAGGCGAGGATACGGTTCTCCTCAGTCACGGGCACGATGTCGGCGGCGATGCTGACGGCGCAGAAATCGAGCAGGGGAATGAGGCGTGAGAAGGGGATGTCGTTGTTCTTGGCGAAGGCCTGCATGAACTTGAAACCCACACCGCATCCGCAGAGATGCTTGAAGGGGTAGGTGTCATCTTCACGCTTGGGGTTGAGCACTGCCACGGCATCGGGCATCACGTCATCAGGAACGTGATGGTCGCAGATAATAAAATCTATGCCTAACGTCTTGGCATAGGCAATCTCCTCGATGGCCTTGATGCCGCAGTCGAGGATGATAATCAGTTTCACACCTGTCTCCTGAGCATATTCCAATCCTTTCTTGCTGATACCATAGCCCTCGTCGTAACGGTCGGGGATATAGTAGTCGATGTTGGAGTAGAACTGCTGAAGAAACTTGTACACCAGGGCTACCGCGGTGCATCCATCGACGTCGTAGTCTCCATATACCAATATCCTTTCCTTACGGCCCATAGCATCGTTGAGTCTATCGACTGCGATGTCCATGTCCTTCATGAGGAAGGGGTTGATAAGGTCGGCTAACTGCGGGCGAAAATACCGCTTGGCGGCAGATTCGGTCGTGATGCCACGCCTGATGAGGAGCAATGCGAGAATGGGACTCATGCCGATTTTCTCGCCCAGCTCGTCAGCTGCTTTCTTCTCGTCTGGTGTAGGTGGTTCGTAATTCCATTTAAATTGCATTTATAGTGTTTTTATTCTTATTATCTGCTCGCAGAACGCTCTTTTCCCAATAAGGGAAAGGACGTGAATAGACTTTTCAAGGCTATTTGGGGGTAAAGATACAAATTAAAATCCAAATTTGTGAACTTTCCATGTATTTTTTAATAATTATTCAACAATTGGCACTCAAAAGGTGCTGAGCAGCAGCATTAAAAAAAGCTCCCTGCGCAGTGAGGGAGCTTTGTGGTATTTGTGACAGGAAAACTGATCAGTCGCCGAGGGGCTGGTTCTTGCGGGCATCCTGCATCTTCTTCAGGATGTCCTTGGGGATGGCGTTGATGTTGACCATGTAGTCCATGGTGTTGGCGGCGATGAAGTTCTTGGTCATGTACCAGATGCCTTTGTAGTCGCCGGCTTCTCCCCAGGAGTTTTTCACCATATAGTATTCCTTGCCGTTCTGGTCCTTGGCGAGGCCGAAGATGAGCATGCCGTGGTCGTCGGTGAGTTCCCAGTTGTCATAGCGCTCCTGGCGCATCTCCTGTGTCGGGGTCAGCTCAGGCACGGTGCATCCCAGGGAGTCGAGCAGACTGGTCTTCTCCACGCGGGTGAGTTTCAGCCAGCGGGCCATGTCGCTGCCGGCGAGGCTCTGGGCTTTCTTGGCGTCGATGGAGTAGGCGAGACCCTTGCGGGTAAAACCTTCCTCCGACACGTCACCGCCCCAGGCCACGGTGTAGCCCTTCTCGATGGCACTGTCGATGACGCGCATCATGTCGTCCATGGGGAGGTTCCATGACAGGGGGTTGCGCCAGTTGTCCTGCACCTCGACGGGGAACTGGGTGTAGAACGGACGATGGGTGTAGCTGGTGATCGACACGTAGTCGTTGAGGTTGATGCCGAGGCTCTTGACGAAGGTCTCCGGGGTGTAGGTCTTGCCCTCATACTTGAATTCCTTGGGGCACTCGCCCAGGTAGGCGTCGAGGATGCCCTGCAGACCGGGCTTCCATTGGTTGGAGAGCTTGCTGGCCTTGTTCTTCGACACGGCCTCCACGTAGGGCTCCAGAAGGCTGAAGAACTCGTTGAAGTTGTTGAGGGAGTCGCCGTAAAGACTTCCGGGGAAGGGCATGGCGTCCTCAGGGCAGATGCCGTAGTTCTTGAGGCAGTAGAACACGTCGTAGGCACTGCCACCCTGTGCGAACTGGCAGTCGCCGTGGAGCCTAACCACCTGGATGGCACGGTCCATATAGGTCTTGTTGGCTACGAAACTCTCGCAGAGGTCATAGGTCTTGCCCGTGGCCTTGAGGATCTCGGCCTCAAAATAGCTCAGCGTGGAGTAGTCCCAGCAGGTGCCCGAACGGTTCTGGTCCTTGATGCTGGTGATGGGGATCTCCTTGATCGTGGTAAACACGGGCTTGTTGTTCGCTTTCTTCTCTTGTGCGGAGGCGCCGATGGCGAGAAAAGCCATCAACGACAGTAATAAGATTTTTTTCATGTTCTTGTTTTTTTATGTGTAGTGTAATTGATTTCTTGTCAGTCGCGGTGTGCGGCCATGTATTCCTCCACGTCTTTGGGGTGGTAGGGGATGCGCTCCTTGCCGATGAAGCGGCAACCGTCGGCGGTGATGAGCACGTCGTCCTCGATGCGGATGCCGCCGAAGTCCTTGTAGGTCTCCAACAGGTCGAAGTTGAGGAACTCCGCACAGTGGCCGGAAGCGCGCCAGTCGTCGATCAGGGCGGGGATGAAGTAGATGCCGGGTTCGTCGGTCACGACAAAACCTTCCTCCAGACGGCGCCCCATGCGCAGGCAGTTGGTGCCGAATTGCTCAAGGTTGGGCCGTGTCTCCTCATCGAAGCCCACATTGATCTGGTCGAGGTTCTCCATGTCGTGGACATCCATTCCCATCATGTGTCCCAGTCCGTGGGGCAGGAACATGGCATGGGCGCCGGCTCTGACGGCTGCCTCGGTATCGCCGCGCATCAGTCCGAGTTCCTTCAGGCGCTCGGTCATCAAACGGCAGACGGCGAAGTGCACGTCCATGTATTTCACTCCGGGGCGTGCCACCTCAAGCACGTAGTCGTGGCAGGCCTCGACAATGGAGTAGATCTCCAGTTGGCGCTGCGTGAACTTGCCGTTGACGGGCATGGTGCGGGTGTTGTCTGAACAGTAATGGTCGATGGTCTCCGCACCGCAGTCGCAGAGGGCCAGACGGCCATCTTCCAGCAGGGCCATGGAGGGATTGCCGTGCATGATCTCGCCGTGCTGCGAGAAGATGGTGGCGAAACTCACCATCGCTCCATAGGAATGGGCGATGCCGTCCACCTGTCCGCCGACGAATTTCTCGGTCACGCCGGGACGGGTGAGCCGCATGGCTGTGGTGTGCATCTTGTAGCCAATGGTGGCGGCACGCTCCAGTGCCTCGATTTCCTGGGCTTCCTTGGTGGAGCGCATCTTCACCACGGCGCGGATGAGCGGCATGGAGGCGGCGGCTTTCTGCTGGCTGGGATGGATGCCGAGCAGGTCCATGATCTGTATTTTGATGTCGTGGCGGTATGGAGGCAGGAAATGAATAGTCCTCTTGGCTGCGGATGCGTTGTCGCAGATGACCTTGAGCTGCTTCATCGGTGCGGAGTTTGCCACTCCCACCTGTGCGGCGAGGTCGCTGACGCTGTCCACGCTGCCGTACCACACGATGTCTTCGATGTCGATGTCGTCACCAATCAGGATTTCTTTGTCATTGTCAACGTCGATGACACCCACCAGTCCCTCTCGTTTCTGTCCGAAATAATAGAGGAAGGAGGAGTCCTGACGCATCGGATAGTATCCGTTGGCAGGATAATTGCAAGGTGACTCGTTGTTGCCGAAAAGGAGGATGACTCCCTCGCCAACAAGCTTTTTCAATTCAGCGCGGCGGCTGATATAGGTTTCTTTGCTGAACATAGTACTTGTTTGGGTTGTATAGATTCATGCAAAGGTAACATAAAAAATTGATTTAAAGGGCCAAAACCCCATTTTTTATCTAAAATCTTCATTTTCCCTCACCCAAAGGTTGCCCCAATCTTCCGCTTGGCCCAAAGGCAAAGCAAAGAGACGCCCCATTGTGGCGTCTCCAAGCAAATCAGAGCAAACCAATCCCTCTCCCTTCAGCAACCCAATCCCTCTCCCTATGGGAGAGGTTAGGTGAGGGCAAAAGTAGAGATGTCACATTGTGGCGTCTCCAAACGAATCAAAGCAAACCAGTCCCTCTCCCTCTGGGAGCCCCCTGCAAACTTATCCCTCTCCCTTTGGGAGAGGCTAGGTGAGGGCAAAACAAAGAGACGTCACATTGTGGCGTCTCTACATAAATATGCTCCCTCACCCGTCCTCTCCCAGAGGGAGAGGGGCATTTTCAATCCTCCGCTCGGCCCGAAGGGACGCTTGCCAGAGCAAGAATCTTCAATCCTCAATTTTCAATCCTCAATCCTCAATCTTCAATCTTCAATTTTCAATCAGCCAAAGGCTGCCTCAATCTTCAATCTTCAATCTTCAATTTTCAATTTTCAATCCTCAATCTTCAATTTTCAATTAGCCAAAGGCTGCCTCAATCTTCAATTTTCAATCAGCCAAAGGCTGCCTCAATCTTCAATTTTCAATCAGCCAAAGGCTGCCTCAATCTTCAATCATCCCAAGGCTGTTCTTTTATTGCTGAATTTAGCTCTGAAAGCCTTGGGGGTCATGGATGACTTTGTCTTGAAGAAATTGGAGAAGGCGGACTGGTCGCTGAAATGGAGGTCATAAGCGAGTTGCCCAAGAGGAATGTCGGTGGTGGAAAGTTGCCTGCATGCCTCTTCATAGAGCAGTTGGTTGAGATGGTTATTGACGGTCTTTCCAGAGACTTCACGCACGATACGTGAGAGATAGGTGTTGGTGATGCACAATCTGTCGGCATAATAGTCAATCAGTCTGTGTTCCCGGAAATGCGTGGCCGCCAGATGCAGGAAGATCTTGAAGACATTCTCTTTGTGTGAGAAATCATGAGGCACAATTTCCTCGAAAGAGTCCAGTTCGAGAATAAACGCCTTGCTGACGTAGATGAGCCCCCTCATGATTTCCTTAATATAAAAATGTGGTATCGTGATGGCACTCTCTATCTGCTTGATAATACCTGACAATTCAAGCGCCTTCATCTCGTCAATGTGGTAAATCTTGGGAAACATGTTCTGTCTCCTGGCTTCTTCTTGGTCAAATGGAGTTTCCTGCCCTGGCTTGCTGATGCTGTTGGCATAGGTCGGGTCAACCAGCAGATAGATCATCTCGCAGGTGTCGTGGGAGGTCACAGCATGGATTTTGGCATAAGGCGGTATCTGCAACAGGTCGTTGACTGTCACTTTGACGGTCTTTTGGGCATAACTCAACTCCATTTCTCCCTTTTTGACCAACAACAAAGAGTGGAAAGGTACACCAGGCACTACAAAAAACGGCAGAAACGACACTGCGCCTGGTCGGGAACAGCAAGCCACCATTCCCCCATAATGTGAACCGACAAATCCCATGTCGGCCAAGTCGTCGATAAATAGCAGTTTTGTGTCGGAATTCATAGTTTTGTTTTGTGCTGGACCCCAGTTTTGAGGGGATTTTTTGCAAATTTACAACATTGGTCGGAATTTTGCAAATTTAGTTTGGTTTTTTGTAAATGAGATTAGAATATGTTGCACTATCTTTGCGGCATCCAAACAACCGATATACTACTAACCTATGGCAACAGCAATCATCCTTTTCCAACTGGCCATCGTATTGGCGCTGATATTCATTGGTGCCCGTGTGGGCAGTATCGGCCTCGGCATCTACGGCATGGTCGGTGTCTTCATCCTTGTGTTCATCTTCGGTCTGAAACCTGGCAGCCTGCCCATCGACGTCATGCTCATCATCGTGTCGGTGATCACAGCGGCAGCATCGCTGCAGGCCGCCGGCGGACTTGACTACATGGTGGGCCTGGCAGCGAAGTTCTTGCGTAAGCACCCCAGCCACATCACCTATTACGGACCGCTGACCACTTGGTTGTTCTGCATTGTCGCCGGCACCGCCCATACGTCTTATTCCCTGCTTCCCATCATTTCGGAAATCGCCACCAACAGCAAGATCCGTCCTGAGCGTCCGCTGAGCGTGGCCACGGTTGCCGCCTCGCTGGGCATCACCGGCAGTCCGGTGTCGGCCGCCACGGCTGCTGTGATCAGCGCCGACCTTCTGGGAGGCCGTGGCATTGAGTTGAAGGATATTCTCATCATCTGCATCCCCGCTTCGCTGATCGCCATCCTGGTCGCCTCCTTCGTGCAGAACCGCATCGGAAAACCATTGGAGGAAGATCCCGAATACCAGCGCAGGGTGCGTGAAGGCATCATCAACCCCGAGAAGGATGCCCAACTGATGGAGCAGATGATCAAGACACCGAGCAAATATGCAAAATATTCCGTCATCGCGTTCCTCCTGGCCGTGATTCTGGTCGTGCTCTTCGGCAGCGTTCCTTCACTTCGTCCTACCTACATGCAGGATGGTGAGTTGCAGACGGTGACCATGCCCCACATCATCGAAATCATTATGATGTCGATGGCCGCTATCATCTTGCTGGTAGGCCGTGCGAAAGTGACCGATGCCGTGAAAGGCAATGTCTTTGCTGCCGGCATGAACGCCATGGTGGCCATCTTCGGTATCGCCTGGATGGGTGACACCTTCTTCAATGGCAACATCGAGTTTTTCAAGACGCATATCGCAGGAATGGTGGAGCAATATCCCTTCCTCTTCTCCGTGGCCTTGTTTATCATGTCGATCATGCTCTTCTCGCAGGCTGCCACAGTGCGCACCCTCTATCCGCTCGGCATCGGACTGGGTATCAACCCGGTGGCCCTGGTGGCGATGTTCCCGGCCGTCAACGGCTACTTCTTCCTCCCCAACTATCCTACTGAGGTGGCAGCCATCAACTTCGACCGCACAGGGACGACACGTATCGGAAAATATGTGGTCAACCACTCCTTCCAGGTGGCTGGATTCATCACCACCATCGTCTCCATAGCTGTGGGCTATGCCATCATGACTTTCCTCTATTAGAATTGTCGATGTAAAAATAAACCAACACAGCTAAAATAGACCAACACAAACCAACACATATTATCAATCCTTACCTTTAATTTTAATTCAACGATTATGAGAAATTTACGTAGTTTTCTGATGCTGCTTTTCGTCTTCGCAGCAGTGACGCTGAGTGCAAAACCTAAGATCCGCATCATCGCCACAGGTGGTACCATTGCCGGCGTAAGCCAGTCGGCCACTTCATCTGCCTACAGCGCAGGACAGGTGGGTGTGCAGACGCTGATTGATGCCGTCCCGCAAATGCTTTACCTGGCCGACATCTCCGGAGAGCAACTGGTCAATATCGGTTCGCAGGACATGAACGATGAAGTGTGGCTGATGCTCGCCAAACGCATCAACCAACTGCTCAACAATGAAGGTTACGACGGTGTGGTGGTGACTCACGGAACCGACACCATGGAAGAGACTGCCTACTTCCTCAATCTGACGGTGAAAAGCGACAAACCTGTCGTGCTGGTCGGCTCCATGCGCCCCTCAACAGGCATCAGCGCCGATGGTCCCGGCAACCTCTATGCTGGTGTGGCAACTGCTGCCAGCCCCAATTCCAAAGGTCGTGGCGTGCTCGTTTGCATGAACAACCTGATTCTGGATGCCAAAGACGTGATCAAGATGCATACCACCGACGTGGCAACCTTCCAGAGCGCCAACTACGGCAAAGTAGGCTATGTCTATAACGGTGAGGCCATCTACAACCGCTCCATCGACAACATCCACACCATGCGCAGCGAATTCAACGTCGATAACCTGACCAAACTGCCCAAAGTCGGCATCGTCTATGGCTATGCCAACGCTTCACCACTGCCCATGCAGGCTTTCATCGACGCCAAATACGACGGCATCGTACTGGCCGGTGTTGGTGACGGCAACTTCTATAAGGATGTGTTCGACGTGGCGCTGAAAGCTCGTGAGAAGGGCATCAACATCGTCAGGTCTTCCCGCTGCCCCACTGGTCCCACCTGCCTCAACGGTGAGGTCGATGACGAGAAATATCATTTCGTGGCTGCTCTGGCCCTCAATCCTCAGAAGGCACGCGTGCTGCTGATGTTGGCCCTCACGAAGACCAACGATTGGCAGACCATCCAGGAATATTTCAAGAAATATTAATATCCGGTGTCAAATCATACTCCAACTGTTAACAACAATCATCGACAAGCTATGAAAAAAACACTGACAATCGGATTGGTGCTGGCTCTCTCACTGACCGCCAGCGCACAGGGTGGCAACACCCGCATGGGAGGCAACGACGGCGACTATGAGTCGCTGGCAGAGCGCATCGGAAAACTGGAGAAGAAAAATGATGCATTCAACGTGTATTTCAATTATGCCGCAAGTGCGCAGATGGCTGACAACGGAGACGAGTGGAGCTCACGCTTCGCCAACAAGCAGCTGCGCCTTGAGATCAAGGGCAACATCACCGACAAACTGTTCTACCGCCTGCGTCACCGCATGAACAAGGCCAACAATGCCAAGGGACAGGACAATTTCGCCAAAGCCACCGACATCATGATGGTGGGATACAACTTCTCTGACCAACTCACCGTGATGGGTGGTAAGATGTGCCAGATCTGGGGAGGATTTGAGTTCGACGAGAACCCGATGTACATCTATGAGTACTCCGACATGGTGGAGAACATGGACAACTTCATGGCCGGCGTGGTGGTCTCCTACAAACCCGTAGCCACACAGGAAATTGCCTTCGAGGTGTCGGATGCCAACAACGGAAAACTCAATGAGGACTATGGCGACAACCTCGTCTCTGTAGGACCGCAGCACAAAATCGGTGCCTTGAGACAGGCCAACCATCCGCTGACGTTCATCGCCAACTGGAACGGAAGCTTCTTCAACGACAAATTCCAGACCCGCTGGTCATGGGGCACTCAGAAACAGGCCAAGGGTACCTCCTCCACCATGCTGGTGTTCGGACAACGTCTCAACCTGCCCAAGCTGCAATGGTATATCGACTACATGGGAGCATGGGATGGCATGGACCGCCTGGGCATCGCCACCAGCGACGCCATGGATTCTTACTTCGCCAACACTGAAGGAGCTCCCGGCAACGGCCGTTTCAGCGATGTGAACTACAACTCTTTCATCACGAAACTCAACTGGCAGTTCGCACCCAAATGGAACCTGATGCTCAAGGGCACTTACGAGACCGCCACAGTGAAAGACATCGAAGAACTGAAAAACTACCGCAAGTCTATCGGTTGGATTGGCTCGCTGGAGTATTATCCCGTCAAGAGCCAGGACTTCCGCATGTTCCTCGCCTATGTGGGCAAGAAAGTGGACTATACAGAAAAATGCGGCCTCAGTGACTACAACACCAACCGCATCGAACTGGGATTCATGTACCGCATCAAGTGCTATTAATCAAGTAAAACCGTCAAACCATCTAACAATAAAAACAAAATGGAAACAAAGAAATACAGAGTCGAGTCTGACCTTCTCGGTGAACTGAAAGTTCCGGCAGAGGCATACTATGGAGTACAGACACAACGTGGTATCAACAACTACCACATCTCACGCAAGAAGATGCGCGACTATCCCGACTTCGTCATCGCCATCGCCTATGTGAAACTGGCTGCCGTGCAGACCAACCACACCCTCGGCGTCATCAACGACGAGATCGCTGGTGCCATCTCCATGGCGTGCCGCGAAATCATCGACGGAAAGTTCCACAATGACTTCCCCATCGACATGATGCAGGGCGGTGCAGGCACCTCCGTGAACATGAATGCCAACGAGGTGATCGCCAACCGTGCGCTGGAGATCATGGGCTACGAGAAGGGCGACTACCAGCACTGCTATCCCAATGACCACTGCAACTGTGGACAATCGACCAACGATGTCTATCCCACCACCATCCGACTCGCGCTCATCCGCATGAACAAGAGCCTCGTGGCCAGCCTGACCGGACTCATCAGCGCACTCCGCTACAAAGCTGAGGAATTCCGTGATGTCATCAAGATGGGACGCACACAGCTGCAGGACGCCGTGCCGATGACCTCGGGACAGGAGTTCAATGCCTATGCCAACAACCTGGAGGAGGAAATCCTCAACCTGGAGCGCAACGTGAAGCTGCTGCATGAGATCAACATGGGCGGCACCGCCATCGGCACCGGTCTGAACGCCGTGCCCGGATTCGCCAAGTTGTGTGCTGCCAACTTGAGCAAACTCACCGGCGAGGCTTTCGTCGTAGCTCCCGACTTGGTGGAGGCCACACCCGACACCGGAGCCTACGTGAGTTACTCCTCATCGCTGAAGCGCCTCGCCATCAAACTGTCGAAGATGTGCAACGACCTCCGACTGCTGGCTTCCGGTCCGCGCTGCGGCCTCAACGAGATCAACCTTCCTCCTAAGGCTCCCGGCTCATCCATCATGCCTGGAAAGGTGAACCCCGTCATCCCCGAGGTGACCAACCAGGTTTGCTTCAAGGTCATCGGCAACGACACCACCGTCTCCTTCGCCGCTGAGGCCGGACAGTTGCAGCTCAACGTGATGGAGCCCGTTATCACCGAATGTCTCATCGAGAGCCTCACATGGATGAAGAATGCCATCGACACCCTCACAGAGGAGTGCATCCTCGGCATCACCGTCAACAAGGCGCGCTGCTATGAGATGGTGAAGCACTCCATCGGCATCGTGACGGCTCTCAACCCCTATCTGGGTTACAAGACCTGCACGAAGATTGCCAAGGAGGCTCACGACACCGACCGCTCGGTCTATGACATCATCCTCGAGCAAAAACTGATGACCAAGGAGAAACTCGACGAGGCGCTCGACCCGAAAAACATGCTCAATTCTCATAAGTTCTAAGATTTGAAATAACGTATCGACAAGAGCATCGGAAAGGCCGCGGGAAAACCTACTGCTTTCTCGCGGCCTGTTTCATCTCTTAGAAAAAAGGACTGCTCAGCATTCCTCGTCACCCATCGTTTTTACAGCAGACACATGCTGGATACCAAACGGGCAATTTGTAAACAAATCGGATTAATGTGCCCTTTCCCGCTAATTTTTGGGCGATTGTGGCGCAGGATTCCGCTTTTTTTTATATATTTGTGGTCAACACTAAAAACCTTAATACGATACGTTTTGGTAGAAGAACCGAATTTCGAATACAAGTATGACCTGGCATATCAGAAGTCGTTTGCTGCAAGACTCAGTTTCAGAATCATGACCATTGCGGCAGTCGTCTTCTTGGCAGCTGTGGTTTTGTTCTTCTATTTCACCGGCGACAGCATGACCCTGCCGCTGACCCATCAGATCGTGAAATACGGCACGGTGGTCTTCATCGTGGGACTGGCATCGCTGTTCATTTTCTGCACATATGCCATCTATCAGATGGTGAAACCTCTGCAGTTGTTCGCCGACTCTGCGGTGAGCATAGCCGAGGGCAAACTGGATACCCCCCTGCCCGAGATACATTCGCAAGACGAGTTGCTGCTCCTGCGAAACTCGTTTGAGTATATGCAGGCGTCGCTGATGCAGCATATTGAAGACCTGAAAACCTCCACGGCCAAGCAACAACAGCTCCGAAGCGAACTTATCATCGCCCACGACATCCAGATGGGCATGATCCCCACCATCTTCCCCGAGCGCGACGACCTCGACCTCTTCGCCTCCATGACACCGGCCAAGGAGGTGGGCGGCGACCTCTACGACTTCATCATCGAAAAGGATGAACTCTTCTTTATCATCGGAGATGTGGCCGGGAAAGGGGTGCCGGCATCCCTTTACATGGCTGTCACCCGCACGCTGTTCCGCAATCTGGCGGGCAATTATCAGAGTGTGGCCAATATCGTGCGCGAGATGAACCATGCCATTGCGTCAACCAACGACTCAATGATCTTTGTCACGGCATTTGTCGGTGTTCTCGACCTGAAGACCCATCATCTGACCTATTGCAATGCCGCCCATAATGCACCGGCCCTCCTGTCTGCTGATGGCAGTTGCCGCCTGCTGGATGCCGAAGCCAATCTGCCTATAGGCATTGAGGATCATTTCAACTATGAGGAGCAGTCTGTGCCATTCCCCGAAAACTCTTCCCTGCTGCTCTATACCGATGGCCTGACGGAGGCCATGTACAAGGCTGCGGACGGCAGCCGGAAACTGTTTGGGGAAGAACGCGTGCTGCATGACTTGGAAAAAAACAAGAATGCCTCAGCGATAGAGGTCGTCGATTATCTCAAGCAGCATGTCACCGTTTTTGCCGATGGTACAGAACAGGGCGATGACCTGACCCTGATGTTCTTCCGCCACGGCACATCGCAGAAATACGTCTCTCATGCCCCTCGCCGCATCATCATGAAGAATGAGATGTCGGAGGTCAGCCGCATGCGGAGCTTCTTCTTCTCTGTCTGCCGTGAGCATGATGTCGATGAGGAGATGGCCAAGTCGCTCAATCTTGCCGCAGAGGAGTGGGTGGCGAATGTCATCAACTATGCCTACCCGAAAGGGACCAGGGGTCATGTGGAA
This sequence comes from uncultured Prevotellaceae bacterium, assembly GCA_902776475.1. Classification (GTDB taxonomy): domain Bacteria; phylum Bacteroidota; class Bacteroidia; order Bacteroidales; family Bacteroidaceae; genus Prevotella. The sequence goes on from CACYQD010000003.1 coordinate 156,115, forward strand.
CTGACGACGGAAATAGCCAACGGCCTGCTCACGCTGGTTGTCAAGGATCATGGCATACCGTTCGACCCCACTGCCTATGAGGGAATCGATGTGGAGGCAGAACTCGACGAGCGTCCCATCGGAGGCCTTGGCATCTATCTCGTGAAGACCATCATGGACACGATGACTTATCAGCGCACACCCGATGGCTACAATGTGTTGACGCTGACAAAACAAATCAAGTAATACTTTAAACCGAATACATATGGAATCAATTGTCTTTTTAGGCTTTAATCTGCATGCCTGGATCACGATAGCCACCGTACTGTCGATGTTTGCGGTGATGCTGTTTACCAAACTGCGGGCAGACCTCGTGTTCCTGGGGGCTATCGCCATCCTCTTCGTCACGGGTGTCCTCGACTCCAAGGAGGCTTTCTCAGGATTCAGCAGCACCTCAGTGGTGATTATCGGTGTGCTCTTTGTCGTGGTTGCCGGACTCACCCATACCGGTGTGCTACAATGGATTGTCAAGCATCTGCTCGGACAGCCGAAGAGCTATTCCAAGGCTGTGATACGGCTCATGCTTCCTGTGGCTGCCCTCAGTTCGTTTCTCAGCAACACCACGGTGGTGGCCTTGTTTGTCGGCATCGTCAAAATGTGGTCGAAGAAGTTAAACATCTCTCCTTCCAAGTTGCTGATACCGTTGAGCTATGCTTCTGGCATGGGTGGTGTGTGTACGTTGATCGGAACACCCCCTAACCTGATTATATCTGGCCTTTATGCCGACAACACCGGCAAGACCATGAATGTATTGGCGACTACCATTCCCGGCCTGTTCTGCCTTTTCGTCGGTGTGCTCTCCATCATCGCCTTGCGTAAACTCCTGCCCGACCGCAAGGCACCTGAGTCTGCCTTCGACTCCACCTCCGACTACACGGTCGAACTGCTTGTGCCCTCCGACAGCAGGCACATCGGCGAGACCATCGAGGAGGCAGGACTGCAGGATGTTCATGGCGGTACGCTGATAGAAATCAAGCACTACGACAACCGTGAGATTGTGTCGCCCGTACCTGCCGACGAGTATCTCATGGGTGGCGACCGACTGGTGTTCGCAGGTCAGATTGACGAGATTCTTGAGTTGAAGAAAAGCCATGGTTTCGTAAATGCCGACCACCACATCTTTACGCTCGACGAGGTGGACAAAAACCGTCAGTTGCGTACGGCCTACGTCACCTTTGGCAGCAGCCTTATCAATTCCTCTATAGGCGACTCCACCTTCGAGAAAGACAACAACATGATCCTGGTTGCCGTGGCGCGTCGCGGCAAGCGCATCAATGAGTCACCCCGCAATGTGATCCTCCAGGCTGGTGACACACTGCTTTTCGAGTGCCCGCCTCATGTCAATATCCACACGGAGCGGCTCGCTTCTCAGTTGCAGTTCTTCGACAATGCCCAGGTGCCCAACATCGGCAGGAAGACACTGGTGTCATCAACGATCATGATCGCCATGGTGGTGCTCTCCGCCCTTAATGTGATTCCCCTCCTGCAGTGTGCCTTCCTCGCAGCCATAGCCATGTTGATTTTCCGCTGCTGCAATGTGGATCAGGCGATGAAAGCCATCAATTGGGAGATTCTGATGGTGTTCGCAGGTTCTGTTGTCTTAGGCGTGGCCATCCAGAAAACGGGGATAGCCGAGCGGTTGGCATTCGGTATACTCGATGTCTGTGGCACCAACCCCATCGTCGTCATGGCATCCATCTGTTTCGTGGGAACCTTCATCACCGAGTTTATCTCCAACACGGCTGCCGGCGCCATGTTCTTCCCCATCATGTATGAGGCAGCCGAGAAACTGGGCTATGAGCCTTATCCGTTCCTCATCGCACTGATGGTCAGCATCAGTTCCAGCTTTGCCACACCGATCGGCTCTCCCACCCACATGCTGGTTTATGGCCCTGGCGGTTATCGGTTCAGCGACTTCATGCGCATCGGTCTGCTGATGAACCTGATCATTCTTGCCGCCAATATTTTGATAGTCAATGTCATCTATCATCTCACCCCATTGCAATGAAATGTAGTATCATTATTCAACAACCATTGAAAACCATACATATATGAATATCGAGATCAAAGAACGCAACGGTTCCTATTATGCAATCCTCACAGGTTGGATTGACACCGCCGTAGGCACACAATTCCTCGAGGATCTGAAGCCCCTGATGGATAAAGCCGACAGATCTATCGTGCTTGATTGTGAGAAATTGGAATATATCTGTAGTCTGGGCCTTCGTGGACTGCTCAATCTGAAGAAACAAAGTGCTGCCAAAGGCGGCAGTCTGGTACTGACCCACGTTGAAGGAGAGGTCCTCAAGATCCTCACAATGACAGGGTTCATCAAATTGTTCGACATCCGTCGTTAAAAAAAACAGTAGAGACGTCACATTGTGGCGTCTCCGAATCATAGCAAACCAATCCCTCTCCCTTGGGAGACCCCTGCAAACTTATCCCTCTCCCTTTGGGAGAGGTTAGGTGAGGGCAAAACAAAGAGACGCCCCATTGTGACGTCTCTACATAAATAATATGTCCCCTCACCCGTCCTCTCCCAAAGGGAGAGGGGCATTTTCAATTTTCAATCTTCAATCAGCCAAAGGCTGCCTCAATCTTCAATCTTCAATCAGCCAAAGGCTGCCTCAATTTTCAATTTTCAATTCATCTCATTTTTCATTTCCATCCAGCAGGTCGGGGCGCAACCGACGAGTCCTCTCCAGACTTTGCTCGATTTCCCAGTCCTTGATCTTGCCTTCGTTGCCGCTGAGCAGGATATCGGGCACTTTCCAGCCCTTGTAGTCGGCGGGACGGGTGTAGATGGGGGCTGAGAGCAGCCCGTCCTGGAAACAATCGGAGAGGGCGCTCTGGTCGTCGCTGATGACACCGGGCACAAGCCTCACGATGGCGTCGGCCATGACAGCGGCTGCCAGCTCTCCTCCGGTCAGCACATAGTCGCCGATGGAGATCTCGCGGGTGATCAGGTGGTCGCGCACGCGCTGGTCGATGCCTTTGTAGTGACCGCAGAGGATGATGATGTTGCCGAGCATCGACATCTCGTTGGCGATGCCTTGGTCAAACTGCTCTCCGTCGGGGGAGGTGAAGATCACCTCGTCATACTCCCGTTCGGCCTTGAGGGCGGAGATGGCCCTGTCGATGGGCTCACACTGCATCACCATGCCCGCAAAACCGCCGTAGGGATAGTCATCCACGCGGCGCCATTTGTCGGTCGTGTAGTCGCGGAGGTTGTGCAGATGGATTTCTGCAAGCCCTTTCTTCTGGGCACGGGCCAGGATGGACTCATGGACAAAGCCCTCCAGCATCTCTGGCAATACAGTGATGATATCTATTCTCATGTTGTCTTGAAATGAAATTGTGTGATTGTGTCGGGGAAATCTGGAAATCAACGGTACCCGCTTCCGCCACCGCCGCCGCTTCCGCCGCCGCCGCTGTAGGAGGAATGACCTCCGCCGCCTGAACTGCTGCTGTAGCTGCGGGAACTGGAAGAAGACCTGCTCGAATAGGTCCTGGGTGTGATGAGGTAGTCCATGTGCTTGTAGGCTTCTCCCGTCGCTGTGGCGAGGGCCGTGGCGAGGGCCAGGGTATCGGGGTCGATGAGGATATTGTTCAGGTCTCCGATCTCACCGAAATCGGGCATCACCTTCTGCATGTCATGGCTCACCTGGTCGGTGATGCCAAACAGGGTGGCGTGCACGAGGTATTCTTTCCACAGGGCCACCTCCTCCATGGTGCGGTCCTTGGACAGGGTGAACTCCTCCAGGTATTTCTTCAGACCAAACACCTCCTGGGCGTCCTCTGGCTCGATTCGCATGAGAGAGGGCATCGTGTCTTTCTGCAACGAGTTTTTCAACGATTTGGCAAGCGGTACCAACTGCTTGGTGTTATTCTGCACATAGGTTTTCAACTCGTTGGGCTCAAGCACGTGGTCATCCCCGGATGCCTTATAGAGCAACCGATGAAGGTTTTCCCCATAGTCATGACTCATCGCATCCACATGCTCGGGCTTGGCCACTAAAAACATTTTCTGCATGCCGCCTTTCTTGCCCGGCACGTTGACAAGGGTCAGCTGCTTCGCATAGATCATGCGCAGGATATAGGCCTTGCGCAGGGCATCATAGTCTTTCTTTCCCTTGATGGCGAAGTAAATGCCTGCCGTATGGTTGAGAAGGCCATTGCAGGGGATGCCGCGGAACCAGTTGTCGGCCTTGCCCTTGACATTGCCGAAGAGGTGGTGCATGGTCTTGTCCTTCTTGCAGGCTCTCATCGTCAGCACTGGTGTGGCGATGAGGACCACCGGCGCCAGGATGATGAGCAGGATGAGCATCAGCACGTCCATCATGCTGGATGTGCCCGAACTGAGTCCTGCCAGCGACGACTTGGAGGCTTGCTGGGCATCCATCTCCTCGGTGTCGAGGTAGTCGCTGCCGCGCAGGGCCTTCCGCTTGACGGCTTTGTAGAAGGTTTTGTCCACCGTGGTGGTGGGGTGAAGCAGTCCCTTGTTGAACTGCACCATGACCGTCATCTTCTCGTCATCCGACTGGAAGGGACGGGTGGTCTTCACATCGATGACCCCATCCGTGACATAGATGGTGCCGTAGTGCTTGAACGACCACACACGGGTATTCTCTGTCGTCAGGGTCTTGCCCTCGGCCTTGATGGTCACGTGCATGTTCTGCGCGTAGGGGGCCGCGGCCTGGTAGAAGGTGAAGATAAACCCGTCGTAGTCGGTGTATGACTTGACAAGCCGGGTCAGCGTGTAGTGCACATTGTGGGTATGATGCCCATAGCTGCCGATGCCCCAGCAGAGTTCCTTGCCTTTCTCTGCCATGTAGATGCCGCACTTGTAGGCTTTGTCCTCAAGGGTTCCATTCACTATCCAGGGGTTCACGGGCGTGAATTCGCGCCCTGTCTCATCACTGACGGACAACTCGCCGACATCGCGTCCCTGCAGGTCGTACATCTTGATGTATCCTTCTGTCCCTCTGTCAACATTGACGGTTCTGGATTCGCAGATGCGGGCATGGCCAAGGTCGTTGATGACGACCTCGATGTCAACATTGAAGAGTTGGGCTGCCGACGACAGACTCCATCCCATGACGATGAGAAACAGGAGCAGTCTCTGGATGGAGATCAACTGATGGGAGATGGTCTTGCTCATAGTCGTGAGGCTTTGATGAAACGGAAGATGAAACCGCCGAGTATCACCAGCAGACAGCCGATGGAGATGGCGGTCTTGGGATAGGCTTCGAGGTATTCTATCAGAGCCAGACCGCCGGATTCCGTCTCGAGTGTCGCATCACTCATCATGGCTGAGTGAAGCTCTTCTTCCACTACAGGGGAGGGAACGGCCTGAGCCAATGGTGCCCCACCGTTTAACGATAGATCAGCGGTATTCAGCGAATCGCGGTCCTGACGCGTTGGGAGCCCCTCGAATAAGCCGGCTCTGAAGGCGAGGTGCACGTGCATCGTGGTGATCCCTTCTTTTCCCGCCTTGGGAGTGATGTAGAGAACACCATCCTGCAACTGGATGTCGCCGTCGACTGTCGAGTGGTCGAGGTCGATGTCGGACGGGGCAAGTTTCTTGTCCTTGAGAGAGATCTTGATGTCTGCCTGGCTGGCTGGGCACGACGGGTCGAGGCGGATGAAATCATAGTCGAGCACGTCATGTCCATCCTCGGAGTACATTACATTGATCAGGGGATAGGTGGCATAATACTTGTTTCGCTTGCCGGGCACCAGTCCCCAACACAGTTCGGCGGTGTCGGCATCTTTCCACATCCGTCCGCACTTGAACTGCTTCTTGTCGGCAGATACCGTGGGGTTCCACCAGTCCAACCGCTCGAAATGTTCATCCCTCCCCAGCATGTCCACAAGCAGGATGCACTTCTTGTGCAGATGCTTGCCCTCGACGGGAATGCGGAACTCATCGGCATCCTGAGGGGTGATGTCGAGAATCTGTGTCGTGGAGATGTAGTCGGAGGCGAGCCGTACGTCTGCGGCGGCCCTGTGAATGACGGGCTTGGCCGACAGCGGTATGACCGTCAGCCACACCAACCATAACGCAGTCCATTTACTTATTCTCATCTGTTATTTGGTATTACTCAAGTTTTGTATTTGCTCTTTTGTCCACACTCCTACACTCCCACACTCCTACACTCCTTCCACTTGACTACACTCCTTTTAAGTTGTGGTCTTACTTTCCTCGTTTCAACCGCACGAACACGTGCGTGGCATGGCTGTTCTCCACCTTGCGCCGCTCCACCTCGAAGTATTTGGGACATGACTCGATGAGCGGGGTGAGTTTCTGAAACCCGTAGTTGCGGGGGTCGAAGTCTGGACTCTTTTTCAATACCAGACTGCCCACTTCAGCCATCGACACCCAGTCGTTGTCATCACTCAGGTCGTCGATGGTGTGGCGCAGGAGCTTGATGACGGCATAGGTGATCTTCTCCTTGGGAGGAGCCTTCTTCTCCTTGTCGCTGACGGCTTCCTGGGAAACCGTGTCCTCGTCTTCAGTGCCCAGGTTCTCGATGTAGATGAACTTGTCGCACGAGACGATGAAGGGCCGCGGCGTCTTCTTCTCACCCATGCCGATGACCAGCTTGCTCGACTCCCGGAGACGGGTGGCCAAACGGGTGAAGTCGCTGTCGCTGGAGATGATGCAGAAACCGTCCACCTTGTTGCTGTGGAGGATATCCATGGCATCGATGATCATGGCGGAGTCTGTGGCGTTCTTGCCGGTAGTGTAACCATACTGCTGGATGGGCGTGATGGCGTTCTCCAACAAGACGGATTTCCATCCCGCCAGGTTGGGCTTGGTCCAGTCGCCGTAGATGCGCTTGATGGTGGGGATGCCATATTTGGCAATCTCGTTGAGCATCTCCTGCACATGGGAGGAGGGCACATTGTCAGCGTCAAACAGCACGGCCAGATATAGTTCTTTCTTGTTTTCTGTCATTTTTCTGTGATAGTTGTATGCAAAAGTAATGAAAAAATCCCAAATGGAGTCCATTTGGATAAATAAAATGTTGTTTTGCATGAATAAGCAAACGGCATGCCAAATCATGCAAAGTGTCAAAACCAGGCATGACCTCCCTGCAGGGACTTTTTTGTTTTTATCCTTTTTCTTGCGCTGACGTTCAAGTTGCGCCAGATGGGAAAACTAGATCGGGAATGTAAAGTTTTGGATACAATCCGAAAAATGGATTTCATGTCAAACTATTATTTTTGCCCTGTCATTCTAACTAACTTAATTTTTTTATCGGATAGATTATGAAGAATTTGAAAGATTTTCTGCTTTTTTTGCCCTTGCTGGCTTTGTTTGGCTGCAACGCTGATGTGAACAGCCCGGTGCTGACTGTCGAAGGGGGCCAGATACAAGGTGTCACGGCCGATATCCCCGGAGTCTTCGTCTATAGAGGCATTCCCTATGCCGCACCGCCTATCGGCGACCTGAGATGGAAAGAACCGCAGCCCGTCGTGGCCTGGGAAGGCATCATGATGGCTGACAAGTTCGGACATCCCGGCTACCAGTCCGTGCATTACCCCGAGGGATATGCCAAGGAATGGGGATATGGCGATGAGGCTCCTTACTCGGAAGACTGCCTCTATCTCAATGTCTGGACCAAGGCACCCGGAAAGGTGGACCAGAAACTGCCCGTGGCTTTGTGGATCCATGGCGGTGGATACCGTGAGGGATGGGGCTCGGAACCTGAGTTCGACGGACAGGAATGGGCCAACAAGGATGTGGTGCTCGTCTCCATCAACTACCGCCTCGGTATTTTCGGCTTCATGCCGTATCATGAACTCTCTGAGGAAAGTCCCAACAAAGTGTCGGGCAATTATGGCATCCTCGACCAGATACAGTCGCTGAAATGGATCAAGGCCAACATCGCCCAGTTTGGCGGAGATCCCGACAATGTCACCATCTTCGGACAAAGTGCCGGTGCGGGAAGCGTGAAGGCGCTCTGTGAGTCGCCTCTGGCACGTGGCCTCTTCCACAAGGCGGTCATCATGAGCGGCGGCGGTGTCAATGTGCCGGCCACGGACAAGGAGGAAGCCAAACCGGCTGTTCCCGTCAACAAGTTCTTCACCTACAACCCCACGCTTGAACAGGCCGAGGCCGACACCAAACAGGTCATGGACTGGGCCGGACTGACCGACCTGGCCAAACTGAGGGAAGCTTCCACGGAAATGCTCTACACGGTGGGCTCTTTGTATAATGCGGTGACGAAAAATGATGTCTTCCTGATGGGACGCCCCATGATTGACGGCTATGTGTGCACGAAGAGCTTCGATGACGCTGCACGCGAGGGAACGTTGGCCGATGTCCCCTATATGATCGGCTACACGCTGAACGACATGGGCAACATGTCGCCCGGCATCGCTGAGTTCTGCAAGGTGCGCCAGAGTAAGGGCGGCAAGGCCTGGGCTTATGAGTTCGCCCGTCCTCTGCCCGACGACGGTTCGCATCCTGAGGTCACCAAGCGCCTCAAGGGGGCTTTCCACTCCTCCGACCTCTGGTTTGTGTTCAAGTCGCTCAAACATTGCTGGAGACCCTGGACACAGGGTGACTGGGACCTCTCGGAGAAGATGCTCACCGCATGGACCAATTTCGCCAAATACAGCGACCCCAACGGTCCTGACGGAGGCGCATGGGCTCCTTGCACCGCCGAGAACCCGAAATTCATGCTCTTCAAGTTGAATGACAAGGATGAGGAGAACTCTGAAATGGGCGACCCCATCCTGCCGGAATGAACTTGTGGCGTAAAAACTAAAGGATGATATGAGTAAAGGATTATTGTTGGCATGTTTGACAGCAGGATTCTTTGGCCTGCTGGGTTGCGCACCGAAGAAAACGATGCCCGCAGGTGACCTGGTGGGCGTGGAATATACCCGCAGCGGCACGATGGCTGGTTATGAGTATGAGGGACGTGTGCAGCGCGACTCCACAGGGGCGTTTGTCCTGAGAGCGATGAAGGAAAATTACGGTCCTTTGTTCGAAAAGAAACTGACCTCACAAGACATGGAGAAATTTCTCCAGATCATCAAGGAAGAGAAGATGTATCTGTACAAAGAGTCATACCGGCCGAAGATGGAGGTGCTTGATGGTTGGGGATGGTCTTTCTCTGCCTATTTCTCAGATGGGTCAAGGATTCGCTCGTACGGCTCTAATGCTTCTCCAAAAGGCAGTGGCCTCGGAAGAATCTACGCTTGCATGAATAGCCTGATCCAGGATGGCATTCCGGTGGATCCATCCGCTGATGATAATCAATAATACAATGAAGAGAGGCTTAGTGACAGTGACCGTCCTGATGGTCTCCTTCCTGGCGGCAAGTGCGCAGTCCATCTGGGACAAGGCGCATCTTGCCCGAGTGAGGGAGTCGCTCGGCAGACCTGCTTATGCCGTTGCTTACAGGCAACTGCTGGACGACGCCGACAAGAAGTTGGCCGCCGAACCGGTGTCAGTGATGATGAAGGAGAAAACGCCTGCCAGCGGTGACAAACATGATTATATGAGCCTCTCGCGCTACTTCTGGCCCGATCCGTCGAAACCTGACGGACTCCCTTATATCTCGCGCGACGGGGTATCCAATCCGGAACTGGAGCGTTACGACCGCAACCGCCTCTCGACCATGGCCGACGGCGTCACCACACTGTCGCTGGCCTGGTATTTCAGCGGCGATGAGAAATATGCAAGAAAGGCTGTGGAATACCTGAAGGTGTGGTTTCTCAACAAGGAGACACGCATGAATCCCAATCTGAACTATGCCCAGGTGGTTCCCGGTATGTTCAACGACAGGGGCCGTTGCTACGGGGTCATCGATACCTACTCGTTTGTCGAGATGCTTGAGGCCGTGCAATTGCTTCAGCAGTCGCCTGCTTTCAGCAGGAAAGACCAGAAGGCGCTGAAGGTTTGGTTCGCCAGATTGCTGGAATGGTTTCTGACCAGCAAGCAGGGCATGGAGGAGGGCGAGCAGCGCAACAACCACTCCGTCGCCTACGATGTGCAGGTGATTGCTTTTGCCTGCTATGTGGGAAATCGCCAAGTGGCGGAGCTATACGTCCGTGATTTCCCCGAAAAACGCATTTTCCAGCAAATTCAGCCTGATGGGAGACAACCTCAGGAATTGCGCCGCACGCTGGCGTTCGGCTATTCGCAGTACAACCTCTCTCACATGATCGATGTGTTCAGGATGGCGCACCACATGGGCATCAGGATTGATGACGCCACTTCTGCCGAAGGGGCGGGTTTCTACAAGGCCATGGATTTCCTGTTGCCCTACGTGGGAGTGAGTGTCGACAGATGGCCCTATCAGCAGATCAGTGAGTGGGACTATAAGCAAAACGAGTTCTGCAAGGACCTTTACCGGGCTTGGGTGCTCAACCCACTGCGCACGGACTACTTGGATGTGGCCAAGAGTCATCTGAGGATGAATTGGAGCGACCGCTTCTTTCTCCTCTATTATGAACCCGATGAGAGCGACGATGCCTTCGCCTCGGCTGATGTGCAGTTGCGCTATCAACTGGAATGTGTGAAAGAGGCACGGAAAAAGGTGGCCGACAAACAGAAAATGATGCCCCGCAGCGTCGAGAAAGACGGCAGCCTGCGACTCGTCGGCGAGAACGACTGGTGCTCGGGGTTCTTCCCGGGGATGCTGTGGCTGATGTATGAGTACAGCCATGACCGTTTCTGGCGCGAACAGGCTGTGAGCTACACTTGGCTCATCGAGAACGTGAAATACCACACAGGCACTCACGATCTTGGATTCATGATGGGATGCTCGTTTGGCAATGGCTGGCGCCTCACCCATGAGGAATCGTTCCGGGACGTGCTGCTGCGCTCGGCAGAATCATTGGCCACACGATTCAACGAGAAAGTGGGGTGCATCTGCTCATGGAGTTGGGGAACACCCGATCGTTGGAGATACGCGGTCATCATCGACAACATGATGAATCTGGAACTGCTCTTCGAGGCTTCCCGTCTCACAGGCGACAAGAGGTATCATGAGATGGCTGTCAGCCATGCCACAAAAACCATGGAAAACCATTTCCGCGACGACTATTCGTCGTATCATGTGGTTGACTATGACCCCGAGACGGGCAAGGTGATCAAGCGCATCACCCATCAGGGCTACGCCGACGAGAGCGTATGGAGCCGAGGACAGGCCTGGGGACTGTATGGCTTCACCATGTGCTACCGATATACCCGCAACGAGGCATTCCTCCAACAGGCACGGCACATCGCACGGTTCTTCTTCTCGCAACAAGACTTGCCGGCCGACAAGATCCCCTATTGGGATATGCGCGACCCGGGTATTGAAACTGCCCGGCAAACGGCTGCCACGGCAGAGGTGCCCCGTGATGCCTCGGCAGCGGCCATCTTCGCTTCAGCACTCTATGAGTTGGCTGGTTATGTTCAGCCTGATGAGGCCCGTGGGTATGTCAGCCTTGCCGATCAGATCCTGCATAGTCTGCAGCAGAACTACCAGCCCCAACCGCAGACGGCCCAGGGCTTCCTCCTTCTCCATTCTACGGGAAACCATCCGGCGGGTGATGAAATCGATGTTCCCATCAACTACGCTGACTATTATTATCTTGAGGCATTGCTGAGAAGAAAAGCTTTCCGCTCTCTCAGACCATGATGAAAAGAAAAAGGCCGTGGCAAAGATGATGCCACGGCCTCTCCGTTGTTGTTGATCACTATTTCACAATCTTCTTACCATTCATGATGTAGATACCATGCTGGGTGGGATGGCTCACACGTACACCGGAGATGGTGTAGATGGCGCCATTGGCCTTGTTGCCGGATATCTCGACATTCTTCACACCCGAACCGTCACCCTCTTCCACGGTCATCACACCGGCATTCAGACCGGCGGTGAAGTCGATGGTGATGGTGTAGGTCTTGCCATTCTCGAAGACACCCTTTCCATTCTCATCCAAGCCCTTGAAACTGATGTTGCCATCATTCTCTCCAACCTTCAGATAGTCATTGTCGGTGGTGATGGCATAGTCGGTGTTGGGAACGAACTCAATACCCCAGTTGGGCTGTCCGAAGAACTTGTAGTTGCACCAGTTGTCCCACATCTCCACGCCGCAGGTGACCACGTAGCGGTAGATGTTTGGCTCCACCTGGGCTACGGGGATGTCAACCAGTGCGCCGGTGTTCCAGCCTGGAGCGTCGGTGTTGACATTCGGACGGCCAATACCTTCGCCGATAATCCAGAGACCTCCCTCGTTGATGGTGGCGGGAGCACTCATCGTACCCGGGAAGATCTTCAGGTTGTTTTTGCCTTCCATCAGCACGACGGTGTATTTGCCGCTCAGTGCGTTGAATTTGAACTGGTCGTTGCCCAGACCGACGGCAAACTGATTGTCGGTGTAGATGCTGTTGATGTCGAAATCAGGAGCAGTGACGGTGAAAATGTCGCCCTGGCTCAGCTCAACCTCTGCCACGTAGTTGTCGCCATTGGCCGTCATCTCGGCACCGTTGAATGTCGGTTTGGGAGCTGACGATGCACTGTACTCTACCGTGATCTTGCCTGGCACGGCCACGATGTCGTTCACGGGGTCTCCTGCCACGAATCCGTTGAGGTCGATGGTCAGCGTGACCTTGTCGCCCTTGCCCAATGGAGCGGGACCTGAGAAGATGTTGCCGTCATCACCGCCACGCTGGTAGGTCTCGTTGCCGTTCTCGTCATATACCCATTCTCCCTGCGGAGTGTTCACATAGAAGTAGTCATTGGGTTCCATGGAAAGGTCCTCACCGTGGAACTCTGTTCCCCAACCATACTGTCCGAAGAACTTGAAGTTCACGCCTGTAAGTTCCTGACCGTAGGTGAAGGCTATCTTATAAACGTTCTCGCTTACCTGGGCTACGGGGATGCTGTTCAGGAGCGATGCACTCCAGTTGGAGTTGTTCTGCGCTGATGTCGGCTGGCCGATGTCGGAACCGATGATCCAAAGGGCCTTGTCGTTGTTGAAAGTGCCGGGGGCCTCATAGGTTCCGGGGAAGATCTTCACATAGTTCATCGTAGGCATCAGCATCACGGTGTAGTTGCCGCTGATGGCGTTGAACTTGAATTTTCCGTTGCCTTGGTTGGTGGCGACGAATTCATCCACATAGGCACTGTTGATGTCCATCTCCACAGCAGCGGTGTTGCCGAGAGTGAATTCAGCACCTTGGGTAAGGGCGGCATCAAAGTAATAGTTGTTGCCGGCCTTGGTCATGTTGGCTCCGTTGAAGGTGGGGAAGTCGGAGGGTACGTACTCCTCATAAGCCACGGTCACCTTGCCGGGCGTCTGGTTCATGTCGATGGTGACGCTGATCTTGTCACCATTGCCGAAGGAAGCTGTGCTCTGCGAATAGATGTTTCCGTTGTCACCGCTGGCTCCGTCCTGACCGCCGATATAAAGATACGGGTTCTCTTCCATCCAGATATTGCCCTCACTTTGTCCGGGGAGTACGTCACCACCCCAGTTCTTGCCTTTGAAGAACTTGAAGTTGACCTGGGCGTCGGCATTCAACTGCTCACCAAAGACAAGTGTGACACGATAGACATTGGGCTCCACCTGAGGAACGGCAACGTCGGCACCGCCCTGCCAGTTGATGGGACTTGTGCGATAGGATGGGAAACCGATGTTGTTGCTGCCATTGAGATAGAGCGCATGGTTGATGTCCCAGTTGGCGAATGCCGACTCAGGATCGTTGTCCACCTGCCTGTATTCAACGCTGACATACTTCTTGTCGGGGTCAGCGGTAAACCAATAGGCATAATCGGCCTGACCATAGGCTTGGAATGTCCAGACATCACCCGACTTGTGTGTGAAGATGTCGGGCATGACATACCAGGATTCGTCGGTGCCAGGGAGAATGTAGTCCTGACCCTTCACCAAAGTGCCGTCATAGCCTTTCGAACCGTCTATGACCAGCGTTTCCTGTGCTTGCACAGTAGTGGCGCTTGCGAATAATGCCATCGCTACGCCTAATTGTGTAAACCATTTTTTCATAATGTGATGATTAAGTGAATAAATCTAATTGTTAATAGGTTTCTATTTCATGATTTCTTTCCTGCCCTGGTAAATGAAGATTCCTGGATGCCTTGGAGCATCCACCTTCATCCCGGTGAGGGTATAGTATCCCGGTGCGGAGGGGGCGGGTGAGGGGCACAGTGCCTGCAGACGGTTGGTCTGGTCGGTGTTCAACAGCACTGAGACTGCCGCGCGGGGAGGGAGCGTGACCTGGTTGTAGCGGTTCTCTCCATCGGTGATGTTCACCTTGAGCTGCTTGTTGTTGGCATTGTAGAAGATCACGGCCAGTGAACCATCCGGGTTGCGGAAGGCGGAATAGGTCACCCCATCATACCACCATCCCTCTGTCGCGATGCGGTAGGCGCCGGGACGGACCACTGCCGACAGGTGGCAGATGACGTAGTAATGGGAGTTGAGCGTGTATGACTTGTAGTCATTGTCGATGTCGATGGCGCCGAAGCAGGTCTGGCAGCCACCGTCCAGGTTGGGACCGCGTTTCATGTCAAGCATGAAATTCCATACGATGGCTCCCCTGCAATGCTTGTTCATGGTGTGCAGGCCGATGTTCACCATGCAGTCGGCCAATGAGGAGTCGAGGTTGCGGCCATTGTTCCACGTTCCTATCGAGGCTTCGGTGAATAACAGTTCCTTCTCGGGATAAAGGTCATGGATGACATTCAGCTCGTCGCTGTTGCCGCCATAGTTGTGATAGGCAGCACCGACAATGAGTTCCTTGCCTTCAAACTCCACGTTCTCAAACAGTTTGTAGATTTTGGCGGGATACTGCTGCTCGCTCTCTTTGCCGTCGTAATTGTAGTTGTGGTCGAAGAGGTAGATCTTGGTGCTCAATCCTGCTTCCTTGAAGGCGATGGCCATGCGTTTCACAAAACCAGCCTCCTCGTTCCATGGCATATACAGAGAGGCACAGTTGCCGGGGTTCAATGGCTCGTTCTGCGGACTGACAGCATAGATGTTGATGCCCTCGTTGCGCATGGCCTGGATGAACTTGACGAAATAGTCGGCGTAGGTCTTGTAATAGCCGGGAGCAAGATGACCGTCGGTCCAGCTGTCATGAGCCGACTGGTTGTCAACACTCTTCACCTTCATCCACCGGGGACATGTCCACGGTGCGGCGATGATCTTGAGGTTGGGGTTGATGGCCAGGATCTCCTTCAGTACGGGTATCACATAGTCGGTCTCATCGGAATAGAGACCGAAGTTGCGGAGCAGGTCGTCTTGGGGACCTTTCTCGTCGCAAAGGGAGTATTCGGTGCTTGAGAAGTCATTGCAGCCAATCGAGATCCTGACGTAGGACACGCCGTAGCCGTCGCTCGGCGAGAAAGTCTTCGTCAGCAGCTGGGTGCGGTCTTCCTGGCTCATCTTGAGCAGGTTGTAACTCGACGAATAGGTGATGGCAAAGCCGAAACCGTCGATCGACTGAAAGGTCTCTGTCGGTTTCAAGACAATGGCGCTGCGGATGTTGTCGCTCTTCTCGCCGGTCAAGGCCGTCTGGGTCAATGAATAGGTGCGGGTGCCGTCTGTCGTATATACCATGCCTTCCTGGGCCGCCACCCCAAGGGGCAACAGCGCGGAAATCAGACAAATGGCCAGTAAACGTAACTTCATATTGTCAGGTTGTCAAATAGGTTAATGATTATTCTTCGCCTTCTACTTGCCACCACTTGAAACCGAGGTCGCTGCTTGGAACGTAGGTCTGGGTCTTGTGGTCGGGCAATGAGACATGCACCGTATAGTTGCGGCGCAATTCCAGAGGATGGGATACCCATGTGTGCGAGACTTCGTCGTTGAGGACGATAACCACCAGCACCACGCTGCCTTTGCCTATCTTTCCATATGCCGTCGACAATTGCTGGATGTTGAAATGCATCTGGCTGTAACGTACGCTGCTGTGTGTGTCGAGGCTGCCGTCGGCCGACGAGCCGTAGGGACTCACGGGGTGGAGTTCGGCGGAACGTCCGCCTTGTTCATAGCGCACCACAGGGTTGAAAGGGCGGCTCACATCGATGAGGGGGGCCTTGTTGCCGTCGGGCATCAGCGAACGGTCCATCTCCCTGCCTACGGCATAATTGAGGTCGGTGGCCTCGCTGTAGAAAAGATACATGTTGCCGAAGGGTGCCTGGACCTTGGTGCCGGTCACGGTGATGTCGAGTGAAGTGACCGTACGTGGCTCCGGGGCAGTCTCGTCATCATCCGAACTGTTGCAGGAGACCATCACCAGCAAGGCTACAAGAAGGCTTGAGAAGAGAAATCCTCTCCTCAAACCTTCTGCTCTATGCTTCGACGTATGGATCATTTTCGCTTTATTCTCGTCCGGGGATAGGGGTGAAGGTCTCCGTGATGGGGATGGAGAGATTGCCATATCCATCGATGGTGAAAACCTCAAACTCGTAGCCTTGGAGTTCCAGGTCGGTCACCGTGTATTCGGTCACGACCTCGGGAATGTCTATCGTGCGTTTGTCGGTGGCGGTCTTTTTCACCACAATCCGCATCGACTTGATGAGGTTGGTCTCGTCAACAATGTCCCACATCAGGGTCAGTTTGCCTGGTTGGGGAGACACCGCTCTCAGATTGCGGACGGCAGGAGAGTAGGTCGGGATGTTGTCCAGATATTCTCTGTAATTGCTGTCCATATCCTCGCACGAGGTGCCTGAGATAAGCACCGCGCAACTAATGGCTATTAAATAAATCAGTCGTTTCATGATGATTGTTTTTTCTATGGGTCACGGATTGTTATTTTCTGCGGCGAACGTTAGAAGCCTGGGCTTCTCTTGCGGCCAGCTCCTCATGGGAGACGAGAATCGAACCGTAGAGGTTGAGTTCTGACATGCCGGCGAGGTTGCGCTTTGACAGGTCCCAGTTTTCCACCATTCGCACGCGGATGTAGCGCACGGAATCGGTCATGGCTTCCAACTCCCACTCGTGGCCGTCGATGGCATACTGATAACTCTCGTTGGTGGGCATGTACACATTCTCATGGCCAAAATAGGAAGGATTGGTCCAATAGATGGGCAGGGTGCCTGCCGTGGAGTTGGACGAGATGTCGCAGTCCTTGATCAGGAACCAGCCGTCTTCGTCGAGGGTCATCGAACCAAACAGCTTGAATCGCTTCAGGTTCTGGGGCTGGTAATAGAAGTAGTCATCGGAGATACCACTCGTCTGACCGGTCGCTCCGGAGTAGGGCTGACTGTCATAGGTGTAAGCGCGCTGCCAGGCCTTCAGACGGGATATCGACACCACCTGGTGCATGTCGATCACAATGTCCACCTGGTCGGTGTCCCAAGGTATGGACGAACCATAGGTCACACTGGAGTTGTCGCAGTCGGTGCCGCAGTAGTTCTCGGTATTGCTGGTGTTGCTGTCGATGATGCCGTCGAAAATCGCCTCGTTCTTGTATTCCCAGGCTGGCTGGAGGGTGGTGAGCCTGGGCACGAGGGTCCAGACAAACTCCTTCAGGTTGCCGTGAACGGGATCATTGTACTCGATATACTTCAAGGACTCTTGCTCTGCCGGCACATCCACATTGGATGGGTTGCTCTGGGCGGTCTTGTTGCCAGAGGCGTCCTCCACCCGGTAGGTCACCTTGTAGTTGCCGGCAAACATGTTGCGGATGTTGGCCTTCGCATTCTTCTGCTTGCTGCTCAGATAGCGCGTGCGGGTCACGCCCTCGGCGTCGGTGTAGTCCACGACGACATACACGACCTTCGCCACGCTCTTCTCGGTGATGTCTTCCACCTGGGCGTCAGCACCTGCCGGGTTCTCCCAGGTCACGGCAAGTCCGCCGCAGATGGGACTGATCTTCAGGTTGTCTTTGATCACGTTGATAAACGAGCGGCCGGGCTGCACATTGATCACAGTGGCACTGGTCTCGCCACCCCATTTGTCAACAGCCGATATGCGGATGGGATAGGTCTTGGTCTCGTCGGCCAGACCGTCGATCTCAATCTTGTTGTCGTAAATGCTGGTCGTGCGGAACACGTCCTTGCCCAGCGAATTGGTATAGCTGGCCTTCACATAAAGCAAATCATTGTTGCTGGGAGGCGTGAACTTGATGATGGCTCCTCCCATCGTAGGCTCATAAGTCAGGTTCATCGGGGCGGTGAGGGTGGTCTCGTCGTCGGAGCAGTTGGTGAACGACAGTGCCATCAACAGGCAACCTAAGGTCAGTGCCCAATATTTAGTCTTTCTTTCCATGTCTCTTTACATTATAGGATTCACATGTTGCTTTACAAAATCAGTATCCGGGATTCTGAACCAAATTGGGGTTCTTCACCATCTCGTCGGTAGGTATAGGCCAGAGGTAATTGCGGGTGGTGAACACATGGAGCAACTCGGGGTCCTGGACTCGCTGATAGTATTCTGCCGCCGTGGTGGCATCGGAATTCCACTGCCAGATGTTGGTGTTGAAATACTTGGAACCTTCAAGCCAGCGGCGCACGTCATCGTTGCGGTAACCTTCGAAGGCCAGCTCCACGGTGCGCTCCTGTTTGATGATCTCACGCATGCCTTCCTTGGTCAGGTATTTGTTGGCGTGCTTGGCATTGGCCCATGATTCCTCGACCGTGGGAACTCCCGAACGGGCGCGGATGGTGTCGAGCAGGGCAAGTATCTCTCCCTGACGCTGCTCTCCATACACTTCGTTCAGACATTCTGCATAGCTGAGCATCATCTCGTTGTAACGGATGATAGGCCACGCATAACGGGTAATCGTACCATTGCCCTGGGTGTCGGGATGCATCAGCTTGCGGAGGAACACTCCAGAGGTGGGCACGTCGATGTCGTCGTGGGTCTGGCGACCGTTGGCTTCCTGATAGCGCATCTTCAGATTGTAGAGTGTGCCGTAACCGCGTACCCTGGAGCGGTCAAAACCGATCGAGGCGTAGAAACGGGGCTCCCTGTTCATAAACATATAGGCTGTCTGTTCTCCAACCTGGGCCACGGTGCTGTGGTCGGCCGTGATGGTGACCACGGAGTCGCGGTGCTCATAGTCAAAGGTGGGGTCCTCGTCCATCGGCAGGCCGTTCTGGGTGTAGAAGAACTCCGTGGCGTTGAGGGTGGGGCCAAACCACTGCCAGGCATCGCCAGTGGAGGTGGCGGCAGAACTCTTGTAGTTGATGGAGCGCTGGATCTCATGCCAGCTCACCACTTGATTGGTGGTGTGCGAGCAACCCCAGATCACTTCCTCGTTCCACTTCGATACCATCGCATACTGGTAGTTGTACATGTAGGGCAGACGGATGGAGTCGTTTCTGAAATTACGGGCATCCACAGTCTTCGAATAGTCGGATGACGGGTATTTGAAAAGATGGATGTTGGAGGTCCGGCACAGTTCCATGGCTTCCTCATAAGCTGCAAGGGCACGCTGCCATTTCTGCTTCTCCTTCTCTTTGTCGTCTTGCGGGAACAGTTTCGTGCCGTCTTTGTTCTCCAATGAATAGTAGAGCGGATTGTTGTTGAACAACGGACTGGCGGCGTAAAGCAGCACCTTGGCCTTGAAACAGCGGTTGATGACCTTGTCAATCCTGCCCAGTTCCGAGGTGTTGATGATCCGTGTGGGCAGAGCATCAGCCGATTCGTCGAGCATGCTCACAATATAGTTCACCACGGTGTCAACCGGTTCGCGGGCTTGCTGGTTGGCCTTGTCGGATACGTCGAGCGGGGTCTCCTCACGGATGAGGGGTATGGCACCATACTGGGTGAACAGCAGGAAGTGATAATAGGCGATGAGGAATTTCACCTCACTGCTCCAACGGCTCTTCTCGCTCTGCGACATGTCGGGCACACGGTCGATGTTGTTGAGGAAGGTGTGGCATATCCGGAGGGGAATGAACAACGATGCCTCACAGGGGGCGTGCTCACTCCAACTGCCTCCCCAGTCGCCATACCAGAAACTCATGATGGGCTGGTCGGCGCTGATCTTGCCCAAAACGGCATTCTTGCCGTCGGTCACACGGTTGATGCTCATGATCATCTCGTCGCTCATGCCGAGAAACGAGTAGGTGTTGTCATACTCAGGGATGTAGTGATAGCAGGTGGCCAGTGCCCTGTATGCCGTCTCCTTCCTGTTGAAGAGCGCGGAGATCTCCTGAGTGTTGTCTGGCACCACGTCCAAATAGTCAGAACAGCCACTTGCGGCAATGGCCAGAACACCAAACAATATGTATCTTATATACTTTTTCATTTTCTTATTCTTTTTTGATGACACTCATCAGAATTCCAAATTCAAACCTACATTGAAAACTCTCTGTGTGGGATAGCCAATGCCATAGCCTCCCATTTCTGGATCCCATAACTTGAAGTCGCTGAAGCAGAACAGGTTGTTGCCTGAAGCGAAGAAGCGAAGCAGGCTCAATCCCATTTTCCTGGTGGTCTTCTCAGGCAGTGAATAACCCAGTTCCACCGTCTTCAGGCGCAGGAACGAACCGTTGCGCAGCCACCATGTCGAGTTCACGGTGTTGTTGGCAACACCTGCTGTCGATAAGCGGGGCCAGAAGGCATAGGGATCGGGATTCTCCTCACTCCAGTAGTTGCCGGCAACGAGTTTCAGCGCGTTGCGGTGGTTGGCCAGCGGCTCAATCGAGGAGGGCTGGATGAAGAATGATGAATGGGCGGAACCCTGGAAGAAGAATGACACGTCGAGATTCTTGTATCCCGTAGAGGCACCAAAACCATAGACAATCTCAGGGTCGGTGGGATAACCGATGGCGACCATGTCCTTGGAGTTGATGACACCGTCTTTGTTGATGTCCACATACTTGATGTCACCTGCCATGTAGGTGGCTCCTGCCACCACTTCCTGGCGTGGACTGTTTTCCACATCGTTCTGGTCGATGAAAAGGCGCTCGGCCACGTAGCCCCATTGCTGGCTCAGGTTGTAGCCGAAACGGTTGCGCCAGGGCTCGGGATAAATCAGGTCGCCGCCACGGATGTACTTGCTGGTCGTGTAGGTGTAGTTGAAACGGGTCTGCAACCACCATTTCGGAGTGATGCTCCAGTTGATGTCGCAGGAGGCGTCGATACCGTGCTTGCTGGTCTTGCCCATGTTGGCGTAGATGTCGGCAGTGGCACCCATGGCAAGGGGTACGCTGCCCATCCGCTGGTAGATGTCGTCGCGGTCCTCGCGGAAATACTCCACCTGAATGGTGGCCTTGTGCAGGAAGTCCATCTCAATGCCGTAGTTCTGCATCTTGGCGGCCTCCCATCCAATATTCGAGTTGGCATAGCGGTTGATGGAGTAACCGTTGTAGGTGACATCAAAATCCTGTCCCCAAGCGTAACCCTGACCACTGTTGCTGGTGTTGACATCGGCAAGATAGTAGAAACGCTGGCTTGTTGACATGATGTTGTCATTGCCGACCAGACCGTAACTGGCCTTGAACTTGAACATCGGGAACAGCTTCTTCAATGCGGAATTCTCCCAGAATTTCTCGTTGGAGATGATATAGCCAAGACCTATCGAGGGGAAGAAGCCCCAACGGTGGTTGCGGTCAAACTTCTCGGAACCATTGTAACCGAAGTTGGCTTCCAGGTAATAACGCTCGCCAAAACTGTAGGTGAAACGTCCTGACAGACCCAGCGTACGGATGGGAAGTGAACCGAAGGCTCCTCCTTGGTTGCCAAGCAACTGCTCCTTCATCTGGCCTACCAGCATTCCGCTGACGCCATGCTTGCCAAAGTCGCGGTTGTACTGCACGGCCACCTCAAAGTAATAGGAACTGCTCGTGGAAAGACTCTGTGAGGGGTTGCTTAGACGGTCGGTGCCTTCCTGCACCTGGTCCAGGCTGTATTTTGTGCCCAACTCGCTCACCTCGGTTTTCAAGGCATAATAGAACGGTGTCATGGAGCGTGTGTTGGTGTTGGAACCTGTGGAGGTGAATGATGCCAGACCGCGGGCAGAGAGTCCCTCGGTGATCATCTTCAGGTCTTGCTCAATGGTGAAGATGGAGTTGCCCGTATAGGAGAAGGCGTCTGAATAGCCTACCATCATCTCGGCATAGGGGTTGGGATAGCGGACACTTCCCACATTGTTGCCGTAGAGCACATGCTCGGCGTAATACCAGGTGTTGTCTATCGACTTGTCGTAATAGGCGGGGAAGTCAACTGGGTTGGCGCGCATGATCTGGTCGAAAAGGTTGGACGTGGAGGCTGCCGGGGTGTTCGAACGGTCAAGGAGCGTATAGACCTTCACGGCTGCCTTCGTCGTCTTGGTGAGGTTCACGTCGATGTTGGCGCGGATGTTGTAGCGGTTGATGCTGATGTTGTTGTTGTAGTTGTTCACTGACGGCACCTTCAGAAGACCGTTCTCATGGGTGTAGGCGGCCGACAGATAATACTGGGCGACTTCACCACCACCCGAGGCTGTCACGGTGGCTTTGTTGTTGAAGGCTACATTCTTGAACATCATCCCATACCAGTCCACGTTGGGATAGAGCATCGGGTCAACACCATTGCGGGTGTTCTCAATCTTCTCCATCAGGTAGGCATCGCTGGTCACACCTTGTATGTCACGCGTGCGGATGGCATAGTTGTAAAGGTTCATGTATTCCACACCGTCCACGAATTTCAGAATCTTCGTAGGAGTGGAGATTTGAGATTCCAGACGGCCCGTGATCTTGAGTTTGCCCTTCTTTCCTGATTTGGTCGTCACCAGAATCACACCGTTGGCACCCTTCGAACCGTAGAGGGCGGTGGCGGTGGCGTCTTTCATGATCGAGAAACTGGCAATGTTCTCTGGTTCCAGACGGGCAAGGTCTTCGGTCGACATCTCAATGCCGTCGATCAGGATGAGCGGACCGGCGAGCGAACTCTCAAGGCTGCTCACACCACGGATGAAGAAATTCGCATTGTCCTTGCCGGGTTCGCCGGTACGCTGATAAGACACGATGCCGGCGATGCGGCCTGCCATCGTGTTCGTCAGGTTCGTACTTGGCGTGCGCAGCTCTGAGGGATTGATCGTTTCGATGGAACCGATCACGGAGTTTTTCTTCTGGCGGGAAAATGCCACGACCACCATTTCTTCAAGGGTGTTCTCATCTTCTCGCATGACCACGTCAATCTCATTGCGTTTACCCACATATTCCTTCTTCGTTGCAAAACCAACGTAGGAATACGTAATGGTATCCTTGGGCTCGGCATTCAGTGCGTATTTGCCATCTACGGAGGTGACGGTTCCGCCCGATTCCTTACCCCTTACAACAACGGTGACACCAGGCAGTGGCGTGCCTTCTTTGTCAACGACAAGTCCTTTCACGATTTGCTGGGCATCTGCGGGCAATGAGCCAATGACCAACATCAATGCTATCGCAAAGAACTGTTTTAAAGGATTCTTTCTCATTGAATAGGTTTTATAGTTTTATTGTTATTTGTGGTTTTATGGTAAAAGGTAATTGGGTAGTGCGATTTTAGGTTGGATTTTCGTTGCAAAAGTAATAAAAACAAGGATACGTGATTCGACGAAAATCCGAAAAGTAGATTAGCAACACAGGTGTTTTTGCTTATGTTGCTAATCCACAGCCACTTACGATGATGGCGCAATGGCCCAAAAGTAGATTTTAAAAAGGCTTTTGAGTGTTGCCGATTTGCTTTACGGCGTCTTCAAACTCATCTCTTGAACCGATAGCGGCGTTTTTTACGGTCGATCGGTAGTTGTAAATGGTGTGGACGGAGTAATTCATGAATTCAGCAATCTTTGAACTGTCGGTGATGCCCAGGCGTATCAATGCGAATATGCGCAGTTCCGGAGTGAGTGATTTTGATTTTGGGGGGATGATACGGCATTCTGGCCGAAGGAGGGCGTTGAATTCATCAATGAATGTGGGAAGGATATTGAGGAAGGCGACATCGAAGTTTCGCAGCAACTCATCGAAATGCCTCGACTTCATCTCACGCATCTTGCTCGGCGACAAAAAAGCGGAGAGCTGGCCGCTCTTTTGCTTCTTCACGACGGTGGAGCGGAATGTCTCTATCTCCGTGATGTAATCGGAACAGAGCGTGAGGAAGTTGCCCAGATAGACTTCTTTCATGCGGTTGCTCTCGTTGAGCATGTTGTAACTCTCGTGGAGCTTTTCTATCGTTTGCTGCAATTCATTGTTCAACTTGACCAGTTCCTGGTTGTTCTCGTCCAATTTCTTACGGGCAACCTTGAGTCTGCGCATCTGCCGGATGACATACAAAACGGCGATGGCCAGAAGCAGCGCAAGTACGCCGGCCAAAACGAGCATCACACTCAGTTTGTGGTTCTGGTTGTTGGTCATCAACTGATAGTTGTGTGCGATGTTGTTGAGAATGTCTATGCTCTGGAGGTTGCGCAGAGGTGAACTGTATTGTTGCAGACCATCCTGCGAGATGTTGATGAGAAGATACGAACGTTTCACATCGCCTTCCTCACTGAGCAGATTGGCCAGTGTCCATAACGATGCCTGGTCTTTGATGGAATGGCGGAGGTCTCCGATGGCTGACCTGATCAGCCATTGTTTCTCTTTCTCTTTATCTCCCAGGCCCTTGTAAATCAATGAGCGGAAATAAGCCACCTCGGAGTATTTCTTCGACAGCGAGTCGATATGCTCAAGCCGCTGGTCGCTGTATTTCAGGGCTGCCGCATAGTCTTGCTGATTGCGTGCGCGGGTCTCAAGCAGGTCCAGGTAGATGTCGCTCTCGGGCAACTTGCTGTAGTATTGCTGCAGCAAATATCGGTAGCGGCCGGCTATGTCGAGATAGCTGGCATTGATCTCTTGGTCGTGTGAGTAGTATCCCGACTCACCATAAACATCCCTGCAGGCATCATAAAACAGGGGAAGGATGCTGTCGGGCAATTGGCTCTCTTCGATTTTCTTGATGATGCTCATGGCTTCGAGATAGGAACCTGTCTTGGCATAGTATTGCGCCTTGCGCAATTTCATCCGGGTGATGATGCCTTGGTCTCCGTTCTGCTCCGCCAACTGCAGGTTGCGGTTAATATATAATATGGTGGAGTCGTAGTTGAATTTCGAATAGGCTTCGATGAGTTTGTCGGTCAGGACAATCTCTTCTTTCAATCCGCCTTTCTGACGGCGGAGTTGCTGCTTGATGGCTTCAATGTTTTTTTCATGGGCAGCATCATATTGTTGGATTTTTTTTATGGTGGAGTCCAACTGCTGCAACAAGAGCGTTGTCTGCCTGCTTTCTTCTTGAGGTGTAGGCACCCCCTTTCCCTCAATGGGAAAAAACAGGGTCAGAAAGATATAGGCTATGTATTTTATCTTGGTCATGACAAGGTCGGAAATATAGTGTTGTTCATATTTTATATCGATTTCGCAAAGTTATATAAAAAAAGAGATATGTGGGCAAAAGTTGATGGGTATTTTTTCATTTTCTTGCTTTTTTCGTGAAAGAGGGCATGAACATTCATCTACTTTTTTGTGTTTTGACGAGGAGTGGCAACTTTTTGATTACCAAATCAATAAAGGTGGTCCATCGTTCCTTTGAATCCACTATGGCAGGGGTTGACCTTTGAATGCACCCCTTTTTTCATTACTTTTGCACTATCGTGATCTTTACCAGAGTACTTAAACTATGAAGATGCAAAATACCAAGAAAATTGACAGGGTCAGACGTGCCTTGATTTCATTCCTGCTTCTCTTCGCCACGGTGGCGGGTCAGGCTCAGACCGGTTCGGGGTTGGAAACCACCCACGATGAGTCGGGGTTTGTACCCGAAGGCTATCAGCTGGACTGGAACGATGAGTTTGATGGCAGCGAACTGAATACCAATGACTGGAAATTTGAGATACAGGACCCGGGATGGGTCAATAACGAACTCCAGCGGTATGTCGGAAAGACTTTCAGAGGCCATAAGGTGGTGTTCGTGGAGGACGGCCACCTCACCATCCGCGCTCAGAAAGTGGAGGATCAGATTGTGTCTGGACGCATCAATGCCCGTCCTTCACAGGGATGGCGCTATGGTTATTTCGAGGCGCGCATCAAACTGCCCAAGGGAAAAGGCACTTGGCCCGCTTTCTGGATGATGCCGGTGAACGTGGATTGGGCGACCAATCCCTGGCCTCGTTGTGGGGAGATTGATATCATGGAAGAGGTGGGCTACGCTCCCGGCCATGTGTCTTCTTCTATCCACTGTGAGGCATACAACCATACGGCCAATACTCAGAAGACTCATTCCGTGTATGTGCCTACAGCTGAGGAGGAATACCATATTTACGGCATGGAATGGACCTCGGAGAGACTGTCATTCTTCATCGATGGACAGAAGCACATGGAGTTTCTCAAGGAGAGCGACGACCATTCGGTCTGGCCCTTCCATTACGCCTTCCATCCCATCCTCAACTTGGCATGGGGTGGTTCATGGGGTGGAGCGCAGGGCGTCGACGAGTCTGCTCTACCCACCGAGTTGCTTGTGGATTACGTAAGGATCTATAAAAAGCCCATGCCGGAGACGGCCAAGAAAATCGTGGCCTATGTCACATCATGGTCTTCGGTGCCCGTTGACCCGAATGTCATGACCCATATCAACTATGCTTTCGGGGGTATCGACAACAATGCGCATGTCATGGTGGACGGCAAGAACCGCTTCCTCGAGGTCGTGGCACTGAAGGAGAAAAACCCGTCACTGAAGGTGCTGCTGAGCATTGGAGGATGGGGCAGGGGCAACTTCACGCCCGTCGCTGCAGATGAGGCCAAGAGGAAGGAATTCGCCAAGTCTTGTTCTGAGTTCTGCGACCAATATGGTATCGATGGCATAGATATCGACTGGGAGTTTCCAGGAAACAACTCCTCGGGTGAGTCTTCCCCGCAGAATGAGAAAAACAATTACACACTGCTGATGCGTGACCTCCGCGAGGCTCTGGGGAATGACCGTTTGCTCACCATGGCTTCAGCCGCCAGTCCGGGATATTATGATTATCCATCGCTCATCGGGTATCTGGATTTCGTCAATGTCATGACCTACGACATGGCAAGTCCGCCCAACCACCATTCGGCGCTCTATCGTGGCGGCGTAGTGGGAAATGGGTGGCTGGTGGCGCATGAGTCCATCCAAGAACATCTCAGGGCCGGGGTTCCTGCCGAGAAACTGGTCATGGGACTGGCTTTCTATGGCAATGGCAATGCCGACGGCAGTGGCTCTGCCAATCAGATATCATTGCAGGAAATCGAGAATGGCATTGCTGATGGCAAATGGACCGACCATTGGGATGATGTGGCGAAGGTGCCGTATGTGACCAACAAAAACGGCCAGTTTGTGTATGGTTACGACAATGCGAGGTCGCTCACGGGCAAATGTCAGTATATCGTCGACAACGACTTGGCCGGAGGCATGTATTGGGAATATGCCAACGACAATCTGATGGGAACGGAGCGCAACACAGTGTTCGACTGTCTCGTGGGAAATGCTGTCCAGAAGGAGAACCTATTTTTGGGAGGACTGCCTCTGGAGTATGTCGGAGCCAACAGATATGGCCATGTCTTCGACATGGTTCAGAACAACACCTACATGGCTGAAGGTGCTGAGGAGATGAACGACGACAGTTGGTATTTCAATCCCGATTTCTTTGAGAGGACAGATGATGGCTCATACCGTTTCAGGGCTGTTTCCGGGAAATATGACATCAGCGCCGATTTCAACAACCATTGTTTCCATGTCGTTCCACTCGATGAACAGGGGAAACCGCTCACCTACAGCGTGCAGGATGGGAAAGGATGCATCTGGCTTATCGGTGCCAATTCGAGTTGCGGAAAACCGTCCTACATTCCAGGCAATGACGACGGCTGGACCGAGAGCAGGGCATTGCCTCTGGCCAGGATAGACGACACCCACCACCAGATCACTTTTGAGGTGGGACGTCAGCTCAATCCTGCGAAAGTGAATTTCAAATTTTTCCATCAGAATTCATTTGGAAATGGTGGCAATGACGAGTTCACTCCTTTCACCGACCCCAAAATCACGACCACCAGCGATGTCTTTTATGTCAACTTCAACACACCCGACTGCGGCAACGTGAAACTCCGCTCCGGAAAGACACTGACCCCGGGCGACATCTATGTCTTCACCATCGACACGAGCGACACCTCGCATGTCATCCTGTCGACAGAGAACATCACAACGGGCATGGACGACGTGCCGTCTGTCTCCACGGACCGAAAAGGCGCTTGTTTTGACCTCATGGGCAGGAGAGTGGGTAGCATGGCTCCGAAGACCAACGGACAAAACCCCAAGCAAATCATCATAGTCGATGGCAGGAAAGTGGTAAGATAATCCTTTATGACGAATCATACTTATTTAATACGCAAAATACTTATGCAGAAGACAAGAATCATCCTATCAATGGCATTGGCCGTGTTTGCGACAGCATCGTTGATGGCCAGACAGGTGAGAGCAGACAACATGGTGGTGGTGGCTTACGTTACCTCTTGGACGCAGGAGATTCCCGACCCGGCGACAATGACCCATATCAACTACGCTTTCGGCCATGTCAACGACTCTTTCGATGGCGTGAGGATAGACAATCCTGAGCGGTTGCGGATGATCGTAGGCCTGAAAGAGAAAAACCCCGGTCTGAAAGTCATGCTCAGCATAGGAGGGTGGGGCAGCGGACGGTTCAGCGAGATGGCAGCCTCGGAAAAAAACAGAAAGGCTTTCGTCAAAGATTGCCGCAAAGTCGTGGGCGATTTCAAACTCGATGGCATCGACATCGATTGGGAATATCCCACCCAGTCATCGGCAGGCATCTCATCCTCTCCCGACGACACCGGCAATTTCACGCTGCTCATGCGCGACCTGCGCCGTGCCTTGGGCAATAAGAAACTCCTGACAGCCGCCACGGTTTGTGACGCCAAATACATCGACTTCCGCTCTTGTGTCCAGTACATGGATTTTGTCAACGTCATGGCCTACGACATGGGAAACCCGCCACGGCATCATGCCGCACTATTCCCGTCGCCTGTCTCCAGCCACATTACGGCCTCCCAAGCTGTGGAAGAACATCTGAAAGCCGGCGTGCCTGCCAGCAAACTGGTCATGGGGATGCCGTTCTACGGAAGGGGAAACCGTGAGGACAGCGGATTGAAAGAATACGACCGGACCGGGATATTGCCGAAGGGGTATGAAAAACGATGGGATGATGTTGGAAAAGTGCCCTACATCGCCAACGAAAAGGGTGAACTGGTCCGAGGATATGACAACAGCAGGTCGCTGGCCGAAAAATGCCAGTTCATTCTCGACCACCATCTGCGCGGCGGGATGTACTGGGATTATGCGAGCGACAACAGCCAGGGCGATGAGCGGACAACACTCTATCTGTCGCTCCTCAAAAACAAAAAGGCCACCTTGCCGCCCCGCAAGGTGCTCGTACTCGCCGAGAGGGGCGGACTCCATGAGCCTTTCTCAGCCACCGGACTGCAATGGCTCGAAGACAACAAAGAGCGGTTCAACATGCAACTTGTCGTGCTCAGCACGGCTGAGAACATCCCACAGGGCGAGTTGGACAAATACCATCTTGTCCTCCAGCTGAATCATCCGCCGTATGCTTGGAGCAAGGAATCGCAACAGGATTTCCAGCGTTACATCAACCTCGGAATAGGCAATTACATCGGATTCCATCATGCTTCACTGCTCGGCGAATTCGACGGGTACGGCATGTGGCAGTGGTTCTCCGACTTCATGGGAGGAGTACGTTACCAGAACTACATTGCCGAGAAGTGCGATGGCACCGTACAGGTGGAGGACAGACAGCATCCTGTGATGAACGACGTTCCCGGCACCTTTGTCATCGAAGACGACGAATGGTACACATACAATAAAGACCCCCGCCCCAATGTCCACGTACTGGCGCATGTCGATGAGGCCAGCTATACCATCAAGACCAATATCAAGATGGGCGACCATCCCGTGGTCTGGACAAATCCTTCCAAGGGGGCACGTAACGTGTATTTCCAGTTCGGACACAGCAAATTGCTGTTCGACAATCCTGTCTTCATCAGGTTGTTCGAGAACGCGCTTAAATGGACCTTGATGGAGGAATGAACCGATATGTCGCTCTGCTCTTCCTGTCTCTCGGCTTGAATGCTATGGCCCAGGTGCCATGGCCGATGGACACGGTCAACTCGTTGGAGGCACAACAACGGCAAGTAGAGGTGCTTGGAAGCGAGCGGCTCGACATCGTGCCCGGCTCCTCCCGTTGGCAGCATCAGGGCCTTGGCAAGTTGTCCTTCTGCGACGACCGGCAATTCAGACTCAGCATCCCGGTCAATACTGGGTTGCGGGCTCAAGGTCCTGCCGACGATCCTGACTATGCCACCTTCGGAAGGGCAACGGTGGCCTGCCGCCTTCATGGCCGAAATCTGGAGGAATACAACCGCATCACCATGGAGGTGTATCCTCAGTGTGAGGGTACTGCCATCATGAACCTCAATATCTTTCTGAACAATCTCCCGGCAAATGACCTCGGAGCTCATCTGGTCAACCTGCACAACAACCAGTGGAACAGGGTGATATACGACATCTCCGGCGTCAGGCGGAATAACGTTCAGAGCCTCGACATCTATACCGACCTGAAAGGACGCAATCAGGCCAGGTGCGACTCCTTCCTGTACTTGGTCAGAAACATTCGTCTTGAACGTGCCGCACGCTCCGACATCGAGACGGGATGGAATCCACAACCAGGCCACATCGCCTATTCCTCATCGGGATATTTTGCACAAGGGGACAAAACGGCTGTCATCAGACTTCCTGAGAAAGAAAACGGCTTCCCGATGGACGAAGACTGCCAATTCCGGCTTGTCGATGCCAAAAGCGGGTCCGTCATGTTCGCTGGCAAAGTGCAGCTCCAAACGACAACCATCGGAACATTCGGCGTCCTCGACTTCTCTTCCTTTACTAAGTCTGGGGACTATCGACTGGAATGCAGAGGCATGCAAACAGCCTCCTTCCATATTGGCGGCGATGTATTCAGCCATGCGGAGCAACTGTTGCTCAACTTCATTTATTGTCAACGATGTGGTTATGAGGTGCCGGGCATCCATGGCATTTGCCACCGCGACGTGTTCTGCTCCTCCAATGGTCAGCAGGTATCCTACGGAGGGGGATGGCATGATGCAGGTGACCTGTCGCAACAGACATTGCAGACCTGCGAAACGGCCCATGCTCTGCTTGAGATGTGGAACAAAACACCCGACAAGGAGTCAGTGCTTGCCCGGCGGCTTCTCGACGAGTTGGTATGGGGCTATCGGTTTGTGCTGCGGTGCCGGTTGGGAAATGGCTTCCATGCAAGCAGCATCGGACTGCTGCACTGGACCGACGGCATCGTGGGAACAGACGACGATATTCACACTGTGCGCTCACAGAATGTGGCCTACGACAATTTCATCTATGCCGCCTGCGAGGCATTCGCTGCGAGGACCATGCCGGCTTCACCCTTGCGTGACAGTCTGGCGAAGGCTGCCGTCGAGGACTTCCAATTTGCCATCAGCAAATTCGGGAGCGATGGCTACGACAGGTTCCCTCACATCATGGAACATACCTACAACACCTCGCATGCGCAATTTCAGGCCACTGTCAGTTGGGCGGCATCACAACTCTTTTTGCTGACAGGAAAGGAGCACTATGCCGAGACGGCTGCCCGAAGCATCAGATATGTCTTGGAATGTCAGGAGGTGGGCGGCTCATGCCCAGGATATTTCTATCGTGACACGACACGGCGCTCCATCGTCCATTTCATCCACCAGTCGAGAGAACAATTGTTTGCTCAGGCTTTGGTGAACTTGTGCGAGAGTCAACCGAAGCATAAGGATTACGGACGGTGGAAACGTTGCATACAGTTGTACGGAGACTATCTGAAGGAAATCCAGCGTTATACCCAACCTTATGGTATGGCTCCTTCCGGCATATACAAGACCGGGGAATATTCCGACTCCACAGGATTCCATTCCCTTCATCTTTTCTCACCCGAAAATGCACACGAGCGCTATGATGTGCAACTGAGGCATGGCGTGAGAATCGACGACAGCCTCTATCTGAGGCGTTTCCCCGTGTGGTTTGGCATCTTCAACGGCAATGAGGCCATCATCCTGTCGGCGGGAAAAGCTGCGGCTTTATGCGGCCGTTTCCTTCACGATGACAAACTCTTGCAGATTGGAAGAGAACAACTCTACTGGACCGTGGGCAAGAATCCGTTCTGCCAGTCGCTCATTTATGGGGAGGGATGCCGCTACCCGTCTATGGACAGTTTCTCTTCGGGTGAGATAATGGGTGAAATACCGGTTGGCATACGTTCATGGGCGGATGACGACGTGCCTTATTGGCCTCACACCAACAATGCCTGTTACAAGGAGGTCTGGGTCACGTCGGCGGCCAAATTTCTTTCTTTGTTAGCTGAATATCAGTAATTTAAAATAGTATGCAAATGAAAAGATTGTTATTGTTGATGGTGATGGTAGCCTTCGTATGCCTCTCCGTCGATGCACAGAACGAAGGGGAATATGCTGCCAACTATGCCAGGGCACCTCGGTTCAAGGCGTTGGTCTTCTGGGAGCCGGGAGCTGAGGAGGCACATGTGCAGTTTGACAAACAAGCCATAGACTTTTTCCACAAACTGACTTATGGGGAGGGGTGGATCATGGACGTGACCACATCCTTGGAGGATTATCCCTACGAACGACTCAAGGAATACAGTGTGATTGTTTGCCTGAATGCCTTGCCGGGAGGAAAGATGCAAAGGGAAGCGTTTGAGAAATACATGGACAATGGTGGAGGTTGGATGGGATTTCACGCATCTGCCTACAACGACCGCAACACGCATTGGCCTTGGCTGAACCAATTTCTGGGGTGCGGACAATTCTATTGCAACAACTGGCCCCCACAACCGGCTCTTGTGGAGTGTGATGCACCCAACCATCCCGTCACCGTCACCCTGCCCGGGCAATTTGTCGTTCCAGCAAGTGAGTTCTATCAGTGGCAACCTTCACCCCGTCTGAATAAAGATGTAGAGGTGCTGCTCAGCATCTCACAAAAGATGTATCCTTTCGGATTGAAGGACGTGGTGAAATTCGGCGATTTCCCCATCGTGTGGACCAATAAGAAATACCGTATGGTATATCTCAATATGGGCCATGGGGATCAGGGCTTCATCGATGCCACCCAGCAGTTGCTTTTCGTCAATGCTTTCCGGTGGATTGTAAGCCGTGATCCCCAAGGCGATCCGTTCAAAAAGTAATCATCCCCGACATCCTACATGTTGGGCTTCATCACATCGTGACACTTCACCGTGTTCTGCTTGGAGAGCTGGTATGATGCTGTGGCACGGATGTCCTCCACGTTGGCTCCGAAACCGATGGTGTATTTTCCGGGAGCGGTCTCCCAGGCCTGGGTGGCTTCGTTATAGGATGCCAAGTCGTAGAGTGAGATTTTCATGGTGAGCGTCTCGCTCTGCTTGGGTTGCAGCTCACGTGTCTTGGCAAAAGCCTTCAGTTCGCAGGCAGGTTTCTCCAGACCGCCGGCAGGAGCGCTGACATAGAGTTCCACAACCTCTTTGCCTGCCCTCTTGCCGGTGTTGGTGACGGTGATGGAGGCCGTGAGGCCATCCTTGGTGGCTTTGACCACGGGCTTGCTATAGGTGAAGGTTGTGTAGCTCAGACCGAAACCGAAGGGATAAGACACCGGTTTCTGGGTTGTGGTGAAGTAACGGTAGCCCACGTTGATGCCTTCCACGTGTTTGGTGTAATCTTGAAATTCCACTTTTTCGTTTCCGCGTCTGCGGCCGGCCGGCGTAGGACGCACGTTGGGGAAGTTGGCACTGGATGGCAGGTCGATAAGGTTGTTGGGCCATGTCATGGTGAGCTTTCCTGAAGGATAAGCCTTGCCTGTCAGCACATCCGCCACAGAGTAGCCGCCCTCTTGTCCTGGCTGCCATGCCAGGAGGATGGCATCGGGCATTGATTTCCAGGAGGCTGTCTCGATGACATTGCCCATGTTGAGCACGACGATTACGGGCTTGTTGACCAAATGGAAAGCGTTGCACACATCTGTGATGAGCTGGCGTTCTACGTCCTTGAGGGTGAAGTCGCCGTCCTCCTGACGGTCTGAACCCTCACCGGCCTGACGGCCTAAGGTGATGATGGCGAGGTCAGACTCCTGGGCTTGTACGTTGATGATGGGACGGCTGACGGCCATCTCCGGCAGAAGGGCCTTGCCCCAGAACCAACCGCCTCGTGCGGGTCCCGCAGCAGTCAGACACTGCTGATAGTTTTGATAACTCTTGTAGAGGTCGGCGAGTTTGGGATTCACTTTCAGTCCTGCCTCGGTGAGTCCCTGCATCAGGTCAATGGTGTAGGCTTTGTTCACATCACCGGAACCTGTGCCGCCGGCAATGAAATCGTAGGAGGTGACACCGAAGACAGATATGGTCTTTGTGATGTCCATCGGCAATGCCTGTCCCTCGTTTTTAAGCAGTACCATACCCTCGGTGGCACTGCGGCGTGTCACATCTGCGTGGGCTTTCAGGTCGGGCTTGTTGGAGTATTGGTAGGCACGGAAGGCAGGAGTCTTGACGAGATACTGCAGGATGCGCTTCACGCAGATGTCAAGATCGGCTTCTTTTAGGACACCGCTCTTCACTTTTTCCATGACATCTTTGATTTGTGCGTCGTTGCCGGGTTCCATCAGGTCATTGCCTGCCTGAATCTGGGCTGCCGTATTGCGTATGCCCGTCCAGTCGGTCATCACGATGCCGTCGAAGCCCCATTCATCGCGCAGGATGGTGGTGAGCAACTCACGGTTTTCCTGGGTGAAAGGACCGTTCAGACGGTTGTAGGACGACATCACCGTCCAGGGAGCCGACTCGCGCACGGCAATCTCAAAACCCTTCAGGTAAATTTCGCGGAGGGCACGTTGTGACATGATCTCATCCACGCCCATGCGGTTGGTCTCCTGTGAGTTGGCGGCGAAGTGCTTGATAGAGGTTCCCACGCCCTGACTCTGTACGCCCCGCACATAGGCGGCAGCCGTTTTGCCCGTAACAACAGGGTCTTCCGAGTAGTATTCGAAGTTACGGCCACAGAGCGGTGAACGGTGGATGTTCATGCCGGGTGCGAGCAGCACGTCGCAGCCATATTCCAGCACCTCGTTGCCGATGCACTTTCCTACCTCCTCGATGAGTTGCGTGTTCCAGGTGCTGGCAAGTGCCGTACCTACCGGGAAGCCCGTGCAGAAGTAGGTGTTGGTGTCATTATCGCGTCTCGGACTGATTCTCACACCGGCAGGACCGTCAGTGAGGACAGTAGAGGGGATGCCGAGCCGGGGGATGGCCTGTGTGGCACCGGCGGCACCGGGCACACGTTGGGCGTGTCCGCCGATCATGCCATTGTTGTCACCTGCTGTCGATATCTGGCGGTTGCCGCCTACAACGAGCATGGCTTTCTCCTCAAGAGTCATGGCTTTGAGAACTTCATCAATGTTGTCAGCCTGCAGCTTCACTTGCGCAGTGATGGTACTGGCGCTCCCCAATAGCATAACACAAATGGTCAAAATCACTTTTTTCATAATCATGTTATTTTGTTTATTTGATGGTATTAGTTTGAACAGCGTAATTGTTTTAGGCAGGTATTAGAAACCTCATCATGAAAAAACAACCTTTTTCACAATTCTACCACAAAAATACAAAGGGTTATTGAAAGACAAGCAATTTCTTGCTGCTTTTTTACAAAAAATGTGTATGAAGCAGTCTTCACGCCAAAAGACGGTCTAAATTGTCATTCTTTTACTGATTAACAGCAGTTTTTTGGGGTATAATCATTTAATGGTTCATACAAGAAAACAGAGGTTTTGTACAAAACCATGCTGAAGGAGCTATATTCCATTTAGAAATGTGTTATCTTTGCAGCGTTTGGAGCGTGTTATAAATGTACAAACTCTGCTCTGGTGGTTCGGCTCTCTGACGGACATATGATATCACCCAATTTTAAAGATAAAAAACATGACATTTTATATGAGCCATTTAGTTGTTCTCAATTTCCTCACTGCCATCGTGGCGCTTGTCGTGCTTTGCTGGAAGCGGCATTTCCTGTTTGCCTTGGTTGCGCTGTTCTGCGTCGTCCTTTATGGATATGGAATAGGGCACGCAGGTATCCAGATTGACGACGAGGTATGCAAAATGCTGCATGACGAAGAAAATTACGGACGGGAGAAAGCGTATCCTGCTGCCATGGGCGGTTGGGTGGCTCTCCTGCTGACGAACGTGTTCCTGGCCCTCTATCCTTGGCTGAAACGGTGGGCTGTGGTATTATGGGTGGTGTTGATTGCCGGTGTAGGAATCGTGGTCAGCATTTATTCCCCATTGAATATGACAGAAGGATTGTATGCCGTATGCTGTGCCATCATGTGCGAGATGGCTCTCATGGCAGGGATTACATATATGGATTTCTGCGTTTTGGGAAACATATACCTTCAGTCTCTTCTTCCTACTGTTTTCGCCTTGCCGGCTCTTTGGGTCAGTGCCCGTTCTTTCATGAGAGGACATCAACACAAGTTTCTGCCACTCCTTCTCTCCGCAACATGGTTCGTGCTGAATCTGTTCATGACCATTGCCGTCTGGTCGCATTACATCCATCTCACTCTGGAAGATGCGTGCCATCTATGTGTAGGAGAACTAAAAACCATGTCGGGAAACACCTGGACGGGTTACGTCGCCATCAACATCTTGATATTCGTCATAGCCTTCTTGACCGACGCCATCATCAGTTGGCTGCTATACCGTTATGCCAAGCACCGGTCATCAGAGGAAGCCTCCCTGAGTCCTTCATAGCAACGGCCTGAAAATCGTTTTCGCTCGACGCAGTGAAAGTAAATCTTTCAACTGCTCTCGCTGATTCGCGATTTCCAGGCCGTCTTTTCCCAACTTGGGGAACTTAAACCAGATTATTTGGTCTTAAGCTGTTTGATGTAAGTGAAAAGATAGACGACACCCACAGCCATCACCAGCACGGCACCGGCTTGTCCCATGGCGTCGCTCAGCAGTCCCATGAAGAGTGGGAAGACAGTGCCGCCGAAAAGGCCCATGATCATCAGACCGCTGACTTCGTTCTGCTTCGCTGGCATCGACTCAAGTGCGGTGGCAAAACACATGGAGAAGATGTTGGAGTTGCCGTAGCCCACGAGGGCAATGGCTGCATAGAGCACCCATTTCTCCGTGCCGAAGAAGAGGCCGCACATCGACAGGGCCATCATCACCACACTGATGATGAAGAATGTGCGCATCTTCAGCACACGCAGGAAGAATGAGCCCGTCAGACAGCCGATGGTACGGAAGATGAAGTAGAGCGAGGTGGCAAAGGCTGCCTCGTTGAGCGTCATGCCGAGGCGC